>VGLU01000041.1 GCA_016882195.1 Thermoproteota archaeon | reverse complement strand
CTGCCCTATTAGGTGCAAGATCTCTTCTTTGGTGGTTGGAGCCCCGGCGTTGAGGATTTTTCTTGCCTTAGTGCCTGTTATGCTGCTGTTGAGCATCTTTATGAGGAGCGCCGTACGCGCCGCGTTATGACGAAGGTCATCCCACGAGTAACTCGTTTTCTGGACAAGAAATGGTCGAAACCTTTGTAAACCATCTCTCAATATTCTAAGCTCTGATTTTGCCCTAGCGGCTTTAGAAGGCGATAGCTCTTTGATGGCTTCCTCTCCAACCCGTTGTGATAGGCTCGCCACTTGACAGGTAAATAACATATCATTGAAACATTCGTCCGGAGCGTATTCTTTACCTCTGACCATTGATTGAACCTTTGTGGCTTCTTTGTATGCAGTTTTGCATTGTTCCAGTTCAAAATCGGTTTGTTGAAGTGAGCCTATGTCAAAGAAATGTTTTGCATATTCTAGACCGTTTCTGCTGTCATTTAAAGGGCGGCCGATTGTCGTGGGACCGATTGTGGAGAGCTTGTCTCCAAGAAGTGCACCTATGGTGGGCGTTGTGACACTGGCTGATGAATCGAAAAAGAATGCCTTTAAAGGCGTTTGCTGCACGGCGAGTCTTGGTTTTATTCCAATCACGTCAAGCAATATCGTTCTGCTTCTTTCCGAAATGGCGGGTGTTTCTATTCTGTAAAGGTAAAAAGGTATGCGGCTACTGATCTCTCTGTCCCTCGGAGTGTATGAAAAGGATTTCCTGTCGAATTTGCGGTGTATTTTCTCTAAAATGGTTTCAAGCCCTTCATTCGACGCGTCTGTGCATACGTCAACATCGATGCTGAGGCGGGTCCACTTGTCACCTAAGAGTATCTGAGCTGCCGAACCGCCTTTGAATATTAGGTCTAATCCTTCTGCCTGTAGCTGTCCAACATATTCTAAACAGAATATCGCCCTCTCCAGATTAGTTATGTTTATTATGACCCCCTTTGACAGCAGACCGCGAATGTTCTCTGGCTTAAATGTCTCTTCTGTTCCAATTGTCTTACTGGTGTCGATCATTCTTTTGTTCCTTCCACCATTTCGTTTATGATCTTCAAGGCCTCTTTTCTTCCGACCAAGATCGCGTCGGGTATGGAAAGCCGCGAGGATTGTTTTAGAGCGTACAGGAATATTGTCATTTCGTCTCGGAGGTTTCTCCTTTGCGCATATCTTAGGAGGCGGTTGAAATTTATTCCTTCTCTGCGCACCATATTTGCAAAGATGGTTCCCAGTTCGTTAGCCGGGAAGCTTAGCTCCTTTCTGGTGATAAAATAGTAGATGTCTAACCATATTCGTTCTGGTGCAGGGATGAGTACACCTTCCACTTCGAAAAGCCCATATTTTTCACTCCTTTCCAAGATCAGCACCACTTTCTCATTGTAGTACGCATATTCCCGGAAATTCCTCTTTTCCGGACTTGGTATGGCGTGATATCCTCGCTCTACGAGGGCATCGCTTATGCTTGGGGAGAGAATTTTGCCTGTTTCAACGACTATTAGGTCCCTGTTGATGGCGTAGTTGGCATAATCTGCTAACATGTTTATTGACCAAATAACGAACTTTGCCATGGGAAAGCGTTCTTTGATGTTCTGGGCGATTTGTGATAGTTCGGGGGAGAGTTTGACTGCCACCGTGGCTCCTTTTCCTACCTGGTATAGTCCCCTTCCTATCCTCTTGATGATGTCCATTTTTGCGAGACGGCTTAGATAGTTTTTTGCAGTTATTCGTGAAACATTAAGGTCCTGCATGATTTCTTCTATCGAGATTGTTTCATATTTTGTAACGTAATCGATCACTTTTTGTGATACAGCCAATTCTGGTCCCATGATAGTCAATATACCTTTGTCAATATATATGATTTGTTGTCAGAAGTATACAAACCAACTCATATTCCCCACAACGCCCTTTGATTTAATGGTATGAACCCAGAGGGACGGCATCACGAGTGTATCCTCTTCTGCACCGCCCCCCACGTGTCCGTGGTCAGGAAGCTCTCGTCCATGTTCTCTACCATCCTCACGAACTTCTCCATGGGGACCGAGAAGGTGAGCACGTCCCCCGGAACATAGGGCCGCGCGGTGATGTCGAACATCCCGAGGACGCACCTTGGGCGCCTGGAACTCCTCTCGAGGTAGGGATAGGCGACGACGGAGGAGCAGCCGGCACCGCTCGGCGTGAAGACCTCGTTCGGCTCTGGCTCATCGAAGTTTGCGAGCGTGAACAGGCCGGAGAGGACGTCGGGCTTGGCGAAGAAAATGACGACCTCGGGATCGTCGGGGGCCTCCAGCAGGTCCCACCTCTTGAAGACTGCGAGGCGGGCTGGCGCCCTGAATGCCGGCCAGTGCCTGAGCACCTCCCTGACGAGCTCCGGGGACTTCCTGTGGCGCTCTCCCTTGACCCTGCCCGGGATCCCGCAGGAAAGGAAGTACTCGAAGTCGGGCCTGAGGGTTTCGCTGAAGCCGAGGTATTTTTTACCGCCGAGGCAGGCGATGGACTCCGCGCCGAGGCAGAGAGAGTTGCCCTCCCTGACCGGCGACAGAGCCCCTATCAGGCACCGGGGCAAGGAGCCGGGCTTGGCGAGTCCGGCGCGCCCCTCCTCGTTTGTGTAGTAGAAGGTTATGGGGAGCTCCGCGCCGTTGAAGTACCTCCTCCA
>VGLU01000040.1 GCA_016882195.1 Thermoproteota archaeon | reverse complement strand
CCCCCTGGCAAGGTAGCCCGTGAACAGGGGCATCCTCACCTCCCTCTCCCCGTACATCTCGAACTCAAACTCGACCGGCAAGTCCATCCACCATGTTTGAATCGTCCGTTCATTTCACTATATTGTTTATTTTCTGCTTAAGGGCTGGGAGGTCTTTCTTGACGGCGGTCAAGACCAGATCAAGATCTACTCCAAAGTACTCGTGAATTATGACCCCCTCATCCTCGCTATCTGGCGCCATGAAACGTCCGCATATCGCTCCGTGAAGCCGTAGAAGTTCAGGACGCTCCTCGAGGCGTTCGCCAAGGAGTCCAGTCAGAGCGTGAAGCTTGGCAGGTCCAGTTTCTTCCACCTCTAGGTTAGTTGTTTTTAATACCTCCGCCTTCTGATGTTTGGCGGAACCAGTTGACATATAATCGCATATATTTATAAATAGGTGCGGTGTAATGTCAATTAATTATGATAACCTCTGCTATAAGGGTTCTCAACACGCTGCTGGAAGGTCAGATGCGTGTTCGGGATTTAGCGAAGGCCGTAGGGATGAGCTATAGGAGGACCGCTGAGATAGTCGACGGGCTGTTGCGACAAGGCTTTCTGGAGAGAAAGGATGAAAGAGTAGGCTTGGCGTCAACAGCTCTTGCAACCCTCTTCAGAAAGGTCTCAAAGAGGTGGGATGCGGTCAAGCTGCTTGGCGATTCAAGAGAAGAGGTTCTCCTTCTAGTCCTCCTGAAGCCCAGCAGGATTGAGGACCTTCAATCGTCGTCCAGACTGTCGTACCGGACAATCAGAAGGGCTTTGGTTGTATTGATGGAGACGGGGGCGGTGAGAGAGGCAGAAGGGCGATACTCGGTGGTTGATAATCAGGGCCTACAGCTCTTCCTCACGGTCTTGAAGGAGGAGAAGCAGAGGCGCACCGTCGAACCCTACGCAGAGGTCGTATACGCCTCTCCCGGCACTATCTTAAAGAGAGTCCCTGAAGGAAAGAGTGCAAAGGGATCCCTCACTGCATTCTCAGTCTTCAGCAAGTACGGGGTCGAGCTGCGTCCCGTCTATGCATACTACGTTCAACCAGAGGGAGAGCTGGGTGCTGAGGAGGTCCTCATCCACGCGCTGATCTTCTCTGAAGGTCCCGTGGAGCTGACGGACTGTGCCGTATTCTACGCAAAGAACAGGGATGTGATGGACATAGGGAGGGTCCGGGAGATCGCCAGAAGGTTCGGGGTCGGGGATACTTTGGCTAATTTGGAGGATTACGTCAGAAACTTGACGGTTCCGGCGTCAGAACGGTTCCTTCCTTGGGACGAGTTTGCGGAGAGGTCCAAGCTCTACGGAGTCTCTCCCGAGGACATGTTACCTCCTGTGGCTTTTCCAGATCTTATGGATGAACTCTCCAAAAGAGTGGAGAGAGAGTTGCGTGTTTACGTGCTCGGGGGAGAAGCCATGAGGATAAGGGGGCTCAAGAGGGCTACCAAGGATGTAGATATGGTCGTTGAGGACGCCAAGAAGTATACTATGCTCAAGGCCGCTTTAGCCTCCATGAGCTACAGGGCGCTGAGGGAGGAGGAGTTCACGAGGGCCGACAAGAGGATCACCCCCTCAGGCATCTTTGTTAAGGAAGGCTTCCCGAGGGTAGACCTCTTCGTTGGGAGCATCTGCAACGCCTTTAGCCTGTCGTCGTCCATGAAGGGCAGGTGTGAGCTTAAGGAAAAGGGGAAGCTGAAGTTCTGCCTGATGAGCAACGAGGACATCTTTCTCCTGAAGTCCGTTACCGGAAGGGAGGGCGACATCTACGACATGATCTTATTGGCCAGTGCCCAAGGTTTCAACTGGCGCATTGTGTTTGACGAACTCTACGGCCAGGAGCGGGAGACGGGAAGGCACTTCTGCATGGACCTTCTTAACAGCGTCGAGGCAGTCGAGAGGAGGGCTGGCATAAGGGCTCCGTTCTACAACAAGCTCGTGAACCACTGCATCGACTATGCGGTCATTGAGTCGGTAAGGCGCCTTGAGGTGGCTACGTTGAGGCAGATTAGGGAGCTGGTCAACTACCCCGACTACAGGCTGAGGAGCAGGATCAAGAAGCTCGTTCGGGAAGGAAAGCTTGCAGATCTAGGGGGCGGGCGCTTCGCCATCAGTAGTCCGAAATGTTAGGGTCCTCCAATATACGAATTGTATAAGCATGCGGAACCTGAGCGGGGTGACCGCACATGCCTCCCTGATGTTCGGCTCGTGGAGGATCTGCTAGGCGGCTGGAACCACTCGGCGTATCGCCTGGAGCAGTATCCCCCGGGCAAGGTATCCCGTGAAGTGGGGCATCCTCACCTCCTTCTCGGCGTACATCTCGAACTCAAACTCGACGGGCAGCTCTGCTACCTCCGGTTCGCATAAAGTTCGCCCAGCCTGATGGTCCTCAGCCCCTCGCCCTCCAAGGCAG
The DNA here is from genome assembly GCA_016882195.1 of Thermoproteota archaeon. Taxonomy (GTDB): domain Archaea; phylum Thermoproteota; class Methanomethylicia; order Methanomethylicales; family Methanomethylicaceae; genus VGLU01. The sequence goes on along the minus strand of VGLU01000040.1, from coordinate 862 downwards.
CCCTCACATCCTGCTTAAGCAGGTGCCTGTCCTCGGTCACCATGTCCGCGTGGCTGGAGAAGGCCGCCGCCAGACTCGCGGCATCGGCGACGTACAGATTCAAGCTCGCGATAAGCTCCTCCGCCCTGTCCCTAAGCTCCCCGACCGGGACTAGCCTCAGGAAGCCAAAGTCGGACATCTCTCTCAGTATCTGGTACGTCTCGTCAACCTTCTTCCGGGGGTATCCCGCCTTCAGCAACCCTCTGCAGACCTCCAAGGGCATCAGCTCGCAGGCGTATGCCTTTACAGCCGAAGACAGCACCTCCCCCCGTAGCTTCAAAGCCTCCCTCTCCAGAGGCTCACCCCTCTTGAACCACTTGACCGCTACAGAGGAGTCTATGGCATAACTCTTCATACTGGCGCCCTCACAGCTGCTCGTCCTCTTCCTCGTGCGCCTCGACCACTGCTTCTGTGGCGCCCCGCATCCGCTCCGTACCCTTCCTCACGCTGTCGATCCTCTCGGCTAGCTCGGGAGACTTGTAACTCTTGAGGAGCAGGAGCAGTGCCTTTTCAAAGGCCTCCCTCTTGGTCCTTACCCTGCCCTTCTCCACCAGCTCCTCCACCTCCCGGAGGATCCTTTCATCAAGCTTCACGTTTACCTGAACCACCAAGGCTATCACGTATAGATATATAAAAAGACTATCTTTTAAAGCTATTCAGATATCGGATGTGGGGGGTCAACCAACTCACTCCTTTCCTGTCCACAAATTATAAACTGGGTGCCCAGAAAACCCCCAACTTTAGTTGGGGATGAATGGGACCTTAATGCTTTTGGGCTGTCGAGGGATTAGGTTTAAATATTTTGCTGGAAAAATAGCCAGAG
>VGLU01000039.1 GCA_016882195.1 Thermoproteota archaeon | reverse complement strand
TATTTCAGAGGAGCGCTTCAATGCAACGATTCCGCATTTGTTGATAATATCATGAATAGCAAAGGATTTAAGCTATGTATCCATCATGGGTAATTGGTGGTTAAACCATAAGAACTCCTCCCTGAAGGATGATGCCCGTGGATGCGGGGCGGGATGGAAGGGGGAATCCACCTATTCTATTAGCTAATTTTATCTTAACCCATCCCATGAAATGTTGACGATATAGTAAAATTACGGTACCGATCGCTATTTTGGCATATGCCCTTTTATGAACCTATCAATATCTTGGCGCCTTGACGAGTTTAGCGATACCGTGTCACCTTTCTTGTGAGGCAAGAGATATCCCATATTGATTAGCTTTTTAAGGCATTTCCTAACCCTTCTGCCATCCCCAGCTTTCTTCGCAAACCAACGAGTTAGGGTATCTACCGGAAAGTAGTTAGCCCCCCACCTACCCTCTCTCAAAAGGAAGTCCATAATAGCTGCCTGTAGCTCGTCGTCTGTCATCAGCATAAGTACTCTAACAACACTTTGAAAGAGTTAAATATTTAACTTTAATCCTTACTAGGGTAAGGTAGGGTTAGGGGGGGTATAGGGTATACGGTATATCCCCGTTACCCAAAACAAAAAATAGGAGGAAAAGAAGGTGAAGGAGGAAAAAGAAGTCTTGTATAAAGACGTGGGCGACTCTCTACTAGTCAAGCTATTGGGGCGCTCGCCAAAGTTGAGGATTATAGACATTTTCCTGACGAATCAATTCTTTGATTTCAGTAGGGAGGAGCTTGTAAAGGAGCTGGGCATGAGTAAACAGACGCTCTACAAAAACTTCAAGGACTTGGAGAAAATGGGCATCGTTAGAGTTTCTAGAGAGATAGGCAGGGCCACAATGTACAGGTTAAACAAGGACAACCCCATGGTAAAGTGCTTGGACGAGATCGTAAGAAGTGCATCTCTACAGATCGCAGGGCGAGAAGCTGAAAAGTTTGGTGTAGAGCCAATTCAGAAGCTCAACGCGTAAATTGCCCTGAATAGTGGAGCCTTCACACTGATAGTAAAAGGCATGACGTGACCTTGAGAGCAAAATCAAAGACTCATGTTTGAGCATCTTCGCTTAAACGAGACTCTGCTGTAACAACTGCTAAGCGCGCTCCAGCAACTCCAACATCTCTTTAGCTCTGCGTTTTCTGTCGCTATCTTTGCGGTCTTTACGGCGCGGAATATCTCCTTGGCAGCAGGGAATAGTCTTTCAGCCTTCAGGTTGCCGCTTGCGGACTGGGGGTACTAGTCCGCCTTGCACAGCGCCCCATTCCCGGTGCACCTCAAGCAGATCCGGCATTCGTCCAGGCTAGGCAGGAATGCGTTGCAGTACCCCCAGAAACGCCGCCCTTCTCAACAGTTTTATCCCTCGTCCGGCAATACTGATCTGAAGGGGTCCCCATGGCTGTGCTCTTCATCGGCGCCGGCGGTTGGGCGTACTTCCAGGTCCCCGGCATCCCGTCCCTGAGGGCATACTCGAAGGCGTTCGGCTTCACCTCGGTAAAAGGCTAGCAGATGGCCGGTTGTGCTTGTCTCCACGCCCGCGCCTAGCGAAACCATCTCTCCAAGGTCCCATGCACGGGCTCGGTGATGGCGTCGGGGTTTACGTTTACCCCCACCCAATCCACGTAACGTATAATGGGGGTTTCAAAAATCTCAAAAAATTGGAAAACGGTGCGGCAGATGTATCGGTAAGATATTTAAAGCTCCTCAGTTACCGATATATCGGCATCTCTATAAATCAACATGACTTGCCGATATGCGCAGGTGGTAAACGTGAGGCGCAGGGGCATCCTCAGAGAACGGGTAATAAGGGTTCTACTGACAGCGCCAGGGGGTCCGCTCACCAAATATCAGTTAGCCAAGAAGGCGGAGTGCTCGTTCCCATGGACCCATGAATTGCTGGGCAAACTAGAAAAGTTAGAGTTCGTAAAAGGAACAGAAGTCACAAACTACGCAGGACTACTCAGATACTGGCGCCAGGTCAGGATCCCCCCGGAAAGAAAGGAATACATGCACAAAGATCCTGTCGCCTTGATCAAAAAGTCAAAGTTGCCATACGCACTCACGACGTATCAGGCAGAAAACCTCGTCCAACAATACCTCTTCCCGTCGCGCACGGACCTCTACGTTATGCCGGAAGACGCGGAGAAATGGCACAAAGCGATAATAAAGGAAGGGCTGGTCGGGAAGGGCAACATGAGGCTGCTCATTGCAGACCATCACGTCTTCTACGGCTCATTCAAACGCCAGGGCCTGACTGTTGTATGTATCCCACAGCTAATCGTTGACCTGCTCGAAGAGGGCGGCGTATGCGCAGAGGCCGCAGAAAAACTGCTGGAGAAGGCGAAACAGCATGCTGTACGAGCCCGGTGAGATCAGGACTTCAGAAAGCCAGTTGCAGATAATCTTCAAGCAGCTCCGCACAGTATGCCTTCTGGGAGGGTGGGCGACCTACTGCATCGTAAACAACAATTTCGAAAGAGCCAGCGGAAGAAGATACATCGGCTCACGGGATATCGACATCGGCTTCCACATAGACATGAATTGGAATGAGGCGCAGCTCGGAGAATCAGGGTTCATAACCGCAATAAAGACAATCGAAAAGATGGGCTTCAGGTCAGTCGGTTTCAGGCTAGTCAAGGATTTCAATTTAGACACCGGGGAAGAGTTGTTGCCCGAGGAGTCGGCCAAGCTCCCACTATATCAAGTCTTTCAACTATACATAGACCCGGTTGTAGACCATATCCATCCAAAAATGCAAGACCTTGTTGGCTTCGTGCCGATTGACGAGCCGCTCCTGTCGCTGGTCTTCCAAGGCAAAATGTACACTATGACGCCCCTGTACGGAAAAAGGGTCATGCTGCCAAAACCGCACGTACTGCTGGCAATGAAACTGAACTCCGCGCCGAAGAGAGACAGGGAAAACAAAAGGATCAAAGACATAGCCGACATCTACGCCCTCCTATGGTACTCTGACACCGCATTGCCCCGGCTTAAAAGACAGCTTTTCTCGATCTATCCAGAGAAACAGGTAAGAAAAACAATAGAAAGTTTCACAGAAGAGGATATCACCAGAGTCTCAAACGCAATAGGAGTCAGCACACAGGAGATTTCGAGAGTGCTAGAGCTAACACGACCCTAAACATCTTGTCTGCGCTCAAAAAAGGCTTGTCGGTTGTCACTCTTCTCTTTTTTGCTACTTCAGGAGTTCTGGATGTCGCGCTCTATCAGACTTCCCTTGCTGACGCCGGACTTCCCGGCAACAAAGGCGATGAACTCAGGCAAGTCCGGCATTCTCGGCCACCCTTCTCACCGTCTTCGGATAGGACTTCATGTACTCCCTTAGCTTTTCTTTTTCTGCCTTCTCTGCGTACCCCTCTATCGTTGAGGCTATTTTCCCTTCAGGGACGGATCTGTACCTTGAGAGGTAGATGAGGTCCAGGATCGTCTTCTCCACATCAGAAAACTTTACAGAGTTGCTTTCGATGACGCCGAATCCGAAGAGGTCCGGGCTCAACTTTATGAACCTGACCTTCTCCCCTCCCACATTTACATCCTTTGCTCTGAAGATCCCGTCGCTGAGGACGAAGATCGTGTCGAAGAATTCGTGGGTAACGCCGTTAAACTTTAGGGCGGTATAGAGCCCGAAGTA
>VGLU01000038.1 GCA_016882195.1 Thermoproteota archaeon | reverse complement strand
CTCGTAGATAATCAGGGTTACATCCTTGGTGAAGTTCAGGTCCAGTTTGTGTACGGCAATCCTCTGCTTTAACGCCTCTTCTGTGCCATTGAGATCGAACGGCTCTAGGTATAAGGAATGGAAAAACCTCACGAAGGGTTCGGCTAAGTCAGTATTTTGGATTAAGAGTTCTGGTCCGGTTACAATTAGTGAGAAGTTGCAGCCTCTCCTTGCCAGCTCCTGAAAGTTGTTCCTTAGAGTAAAATAGGCATCTGGGGAATCTCCCATAAGAAAATAGTGGATATCGTCAAGGAAGAGAAGACCAATCTCTACCTTGGAAGGCTCCAGGTATCTTTTCCAGAACTCCTCGAGGCTTTCTATAAGATTAGGTTTTTCCTTTTCTTTATCGTCTGCCCCTCTTTCGACCGTGAGCGGCCCAAAGCTGAAGGTTATTTTCCAATTTTTCAACTCTTTACGCAATTTTGTTTCAATGCCGGCCGAGGACTCGGCTGCTTTCTTCAGCTGGGTGAGAAAATTTATGCAGAACTCGTCCCAGTCCTTGCAATACTGCGGATTGAGCGAAACGAAGAAGCAGAACGCTTTGATTTTGTCCTTCAAATCCTTCGATGCGACATCATTCATCTTACAGAGGAGCGAAGTCTTTCCCATTCCCCAATTGCCAAGAATAAGGAAGTTGCTAGGCGATGGAGGTCTTAGCTTGGCAGAACTAACGATGGCGCTTCTGAAGTATTCTAAATGCTCTCTTCTGTTGACAAAGTACTTCGGATCGGCGGGATATTGGGGTGAGAAAGGGTTGATAAGTGGCGCGTTATTTTTGTTATAACTGTTATTTTTGCTCGTATTTTCTCATCTCCTCCTCTTATACAGGGAGTACCTTTGAATCTTGGCTATGCCCAGACATGTGCTATGAACCAACCGTCCTCCGTAGTAAGTCCCCGTTCCCGGATAGACCTTACGACCACAAACCGAACATGTCTTGTACATAACATTCGTTGTTATTTTTGTTATAATTGTTATTTATCACTTCTGATCGGTCGCCATGGTCTTGGCAACAGATGAAATTTCTCAATCGTGCACACTAAACCTGCGATTTGGAAGGAAACGACCAAAAGGGATAAGGGATTTGAGCCCCAATGTTTCATGGTATGCGCGGATACAAAGATCGAGGCGTCATCGCGTCTGCGAGTCTGGCAGTGATCTGCGCAGTCATTATCTCTTTGAGTGTAGGGCCGGTGGCTAGCTGGAGCAATGGCGGCTATTCTGATTCCTCATCCAATCCTAAATATGGGACCCACGATTGGATCGCGGAGCATGCGCTGGACTGGCTGCCGGCTGAGGAAAAGCAGTACATCGTAAACAACCTGCCCCTCTATCTTTACGGGACTGAGCTGCCGGATAACGGAGGTGCCCCTGACGGAATAGGCGACACCGTAAAGCACCATGTTTACTACTGGTCGAATGGGAGCATCCAGGATGGTGCATCGGCGATCAGGGCGTCCGAGGAGTACACCGAGGCGCTAAACCTTCTCAAGGCTGGTCGGTACGCAGATGCGGCGAAGACTGCCGGGATCATGAGCCACTATATTGCAGATATGGCGGTCTTCGGCCACGTCATGGGGGCAGGTACAAGCTGGGGCGCCGAGTCCCACCACTCTGACTACGAGGAATACGTGAACGCGAGGACCTCAGGCTACAGCGCCGAGTTTAACGCCTACCTCTACTACGATGGCAGTCTAGAATATGTCTCGGCATACGATTCGGCTCTGCGGCTTGCCTACAACACCACATTTGGCGCAGGTGGCAGTTCAACATGCGTTTGGATGGACAGCAACTACAACTGGAGCGATCCGGTGTTCAAGAACCGTGCGGGGCAGTCCCTCAACCTAGCAGTCAACTACGTCACGGATGTCTTGCACATGCTTTATTTGGATGCCGCACAACAGTCACCAAAAAGCCCAAGCTCAATTTCAATCTCAGTTTCACCCTCAACAGTGACGGTCGGCTCAAGTCTAACGGTTTCGGGTTCGATCAGCCCGGTGCGCTCTGGTGTTGCTGTCACCATTAGCTATAGTGGTGATGGACAGTGGAGCATTCTTGCCACAGTCACAAGTTCTTCTGATGGTAGCTACTCCTATGCATGGACGCCCGCGTCTGTCGGATCTTATCAGCTCAAAGCTTCATGGGCAGGGGACGCTGCGTATGATGAGGCCACAAGCGCTGTTGCATCAGTCACGATCAACAAGATTCCAACTAGCGTCTCGTGCAGAGCCTCGTTGTCGGAGATAAATGTGGGCGACACCATCACGATTACGGGCTCGATCAGTCCTGCGATCTCTGGAAAGATTGTTACTTTGACCTACACGAAGCCGGATGGAGGAACGCTCACAAGAACCGCTACAACTGGTTCGGATGGCTCATACAGCGACTCGTATAAGGTTGATGATGTTGGATCCTGGAACGTGCAGGCTTCGTGGGAGGGAGACCCGGAGCGTCAGGGCGCAATTAGTCAGTCAATCTCGTTCAGTGCCAAGAAGAGCGGTTGCGTTATAGCCACCGCAACATACGGCTCGGAAATCGCCCCGCAGGTGCAGCTCCTCAGGGGCTTTCGTGACAATGTTGCGCTGAAGACCTTCGCCGGCAACAGCTTCATGATCCTATTCAACGCATGGTACTATTCGTGGAGCCCTCCAGTTGCATCAGCAATTGCGCCCGACCCTACGATTAAGGCGGTGATGAGGGTGATCCTCCAGCCGCTCCTCAACATACTTCAGGTAGCTGCGGCAACGTTCTCTCTCTTCTCTTTCAATGGCGAACTGGGCATAGTCATGGCCGGTTTGGTCGCATCTGCGCTCATAGGACTCGTCTATGTCGCACCGATAACAACCATAGCCCTGACCGCTATAAGCAGATGGCGCGGGCATGCGCCGAGGTTGTGCCGGATAAAGATCTTGATGGTGCCATGGTTTGTAAGCCTAGCAGCGATACTTTTAGCAGAGTTTAGCGCATCGCCATTGCTCATGATGACGGCGGCTGGCGCCTTCGTGATCTTCACCATAGCTACGGTGGCCGGCTCCATTGCGCTGAAGGTGGCGAACCTTGCGAACCCTACGAAGAAATGATATTCCCCCATGGAAAGGCAGGTGGATGAGGGCATTTGGCTTCTTGGGGCTCAACACCACCTTTTTTTCGAGCTCCCCTTCGCGGCGGGGATGATCGTCCGCCCTGTCCTTCGCCCTATCCTCGGCGCTCCTCAAGCAGATCTGGCATTCATCCAAGTTAGGCAGGAACACCTCCGGTAGAGGTCCGGCTGGAGGAGGTGGTCAAGCCGAGGATGCAGGCGCTGAGGTCGGTGAAGGTGGAGCAGTGAGCCCTATTTTTTTCATTTTTTTATGGAAGGATGCGGGCAACTATTTCTTCTCGGCCGCCAGCTTGGCCTTCAGCTCAGGTAGCGTGAGCCTGTCGACCATCCAGTTCTCTGATGGCACTTCGTGAATGATTACCCACGTATAGTGTTGAGGCTGCTTTGCCTCCTGGACGACCACGTCGGTTATCTTTCTCGACAGTTCGGCCTTCTGCTGGTCTGTCAGAGCCCCCTTGCCGAAATACATCTCAACTAATGGCAAATATTCACCCCTCGACCGAATTTCTCATAGCTCACAGCTAATAACAGTTTTTATTAAATTGAATGATCAGGAACCCTGAGCACGGGACCTGAACATCTCGCTCTAGCGAGGCTAATTGAGCCCTTCATGTAGCGCCAAGGAATACACCATCATGCATCCTCCACAAATATGACCGTAACCGTATCTGGGGGGGCCCTCGCTGTGTGCTTGTGCATCCTTCCGCTCGGCATGAGGGCGCCGCCCCTCTCAACAGTTTTATCCCTCGTCCGGCAATACTGATCTGAAGGGGTCCCCATGGCTGTGCTCTTCATCGGCGCCGGCGACTGGGCGTACTTCCAGGTCCCGGGCATACCG
>VGLU01000037.1 GCA_016882195.1 Thermoproteota archaeon | reverse complement strand
CGAAGCCCTCCAAGGAGGCGCCTCAGACAGCAAACAAGGGGCTTGCCGCGGACTACACCTCGACCTTCCTCCTGACCCTGACGAACCCCATGACCATACTCTCCTTTATCGCGGTATTCGCGGGACTGGGACTCGGTAGCGCGGGGGGCGACTACGCACTCGCAGCACTCTTCGTGGTTGGGGTCTTTGCGGGATCGACCCTATGGTGGCTGATACTCAGCGGAACCGTGGGAGCCCTTCGCTCAAGGCTGAACGCCGGAAGGCTGAGGCTAGTAAATGTCCTCTCGGGAGTTGTAATCATCGGTTTTGCGGCGGTTATTCTGGCTGGTCTGATAGGGCTCAACTTCTAGGCTGCCTTCCACCGAGCATAACCATTTATATGCAAAAATAAACAAAAATATGCATAAGGTGACTCGTGATGTGGAAGGAAATCGTAGAGTTCTTCGGCGGCGCTCCCGCCAAGCTTAAGGTTGCCAGGCTGATGGTTGACTTGGGCTTCAGCATAAACGAGAAGAAAAGGGTTGTCTGCGGCGAGGTGGAGATATCTGATTCAAGCATCGCCAAGGTGTCCAACGTGGACAGGCGGGTGGTAAGGGAGACCGTTCTCGACATTCTCGGCGACTCAAGGATGAAGAAGATCTTTTTGGGGATAAAGCCAGCAGGTAGCTTCCTGAGGGACGTGGCGCCGGCTTTGGGCTACGGTGTGGTCGAGGTGAGGGCGCGCCCCGATGCCGTGGGGGTAATAGCGAAGGCGACATCGTACATAGCCGATGCTGGTGTTAGCATAAGGCAGATCCTGGCCGAGGACCCAGACTTTAACCCGGATCCCAAGCTCCTTATAATCACCGAGAAGCAGGTTCCGGGCGAGGTGGTATCAAAGCTGTTAACGATTCCCACTGTGACGAAGGTCTCGCTCAGCTGACTCGATGAGGTGGGCAAGAGGGAGGGGAGAAGAGAAGAGAAGAAAGGAAAGGAAAGGAAAAGGGGAAGGAGACGGGGAGGACATTCGCGCTAAAGCTTGCCCTTGTAAGGCAGATCGTCCAGCGCGAACTGCTTGGGCTCCCAGTTGCCTGGAAGCTTCCCTGAGAGGTACTCGCTGTATCCACCGAGATCGAGGAGACCGTGCCCGCTCATGTTGAAGAGGATGACCTTCTTCTCGTTCCTCTCCTTGCACCTCCTGGCGACCTCCATTGCCATAAACAGCGCGTGGGCGCTCTCGGGAGCGGGGACTATCCCCTCCAACCTCGCGAAGGTCTTGCCTGCCTCGAATACCTCCTGCTGACCGGCTGCCGTGGGCTTTATCACCCCGCACTTGACGAGCGTGCTCATGGAGGGAGCCTTTCCGTGGTAGCGCAGGCCGCCGGCGTGTATGGGGGGCGTCACGAAGTTGTGCCCCACGGTGTACATCGGGAACAGGGGTGTCAGCCCAGCGGTGTCGCCGAAGTCGTAGGTGTAGGTGCCCCTCGTGAAGGACGGGATGGCCTTGGGCTCAACCGATATGAACTCTGCCTGCAGTTTGCCCTTCAGTTTGTCGTGGATGAACGGATAACACAGGCCTGCGTAGTTGCTCCCGCCTCCCACGCACCCTATGACGTAGTCGGGCTTCCTGTCGATGAGCTCCATCTGCTTCTTCGCCTCCTGGCCGACCACTGTCTGGTGCATAAGGACGAGGTTCGCAACGGATCCTATGGAGTACTTTGCCTTGGGGTCCTTGCGGACGGCCTCTATCGCCTCGCTGATGGCTACCCCGAGGCTTCCAGGGTGGTCCGGCTGCTCCTTAAGCAACCTCCTGCCGAACTCGGTCTCCTTGCTGGGCGAGGCGAAGACCTGTGCCCCGTAGAGCTCCATGATCGTCCGGCGGTAGGGCTTCTGGTCGTGCGAGGCGCGCGTCATGAAGACCGTGCACTTCATGTCGAAGAAGGCGCAGCCCAGAGAAAGCGCGGTTCCCCACTGACCGGCACCGGTCTCGGTGCAGAGCCGCTCAATGCCCTCCTCCCTGTTGTAGTATGCCTGGGCTACCGCGGTGTTCCCCTTGTGGCTGCCCAGAGGCGAGATCCCCTCGTACTTGTAGTAGATCTCCGCGGGGGTCTGAAGATGCTCCTCGAGATGCTTTGCCCTGAATATCGGGGTGGGCCTCGCCATCCTGATGTAGATGTCGCGGACCTCATCCGGGATCTGTATGAAACGCTCCGTCGAGACCTCCTGCATGATCAGGCTCTTTGGGAAGAACCAAAGTGCATCGGGTCCTGCCGGAGCCTTTGTTACCGGATCCAGCGGAGGCGGACAGGGTTCGGGCATGTCTGGAGTTATGTTGTACCAAAATTTCGGAATTTCATCGACCGGAAGGTCGACCCTTAGTGGACCAAAGACTGTCACCCATATAATTCACCAAATCATTGGACTGAATAGGAGATAAGTATCAATATATAAACATTCCTAGCCAAAAGTGTACACTCCATCAGAAAATCGTGAAGAGGCAACCATCACTAAGGCGTTTTTTCTCCTCCCGAGAAGGGGAAGAGGGCGACGGAGAAGCTTGAGCAAAATAGAGACCCGGGAATGCCAAAAGGCAAATTATGGTGGAGCGCGGTTCGGTTTTAGGTAAAAAATAGCTCGTTTTTACTACCAAACGATTTATGACGATCATCCAAACCAAACAAAGACCTTCAGGACGTGGCACTCAACAACCCTATTTGACCAACCCATTTTTGGCCATTCCAAGGTTGACCAGAACCCCTGCCTGAAAGGTGTAAAAGGTTACATCCTTAAATGGAGGTGCAAAATAGAGTTGAAAAGCGTTAAGGTATCCCTGAAGGATAAGATAGTGTTCGAGGTCTCAGCTAGAGATCGCACCGATGTCGAGTTGAAGGTCTCAGACCCCCGCATGTTGATCACCGTGAAACTATGCGCCACTTCGTTGAGCGAGCTTGTGGAGGGGCTTCACTCTGCTGTAGAGAGGCTTCTTGAAGAATTGAAAGATCCCTCATACGTGCCAGTTGAAGTAAAAACGAACCTGTAGGAGGGTTGATTACTCTGCTTCCTTTTCTATGTAGTCTTTGAGAATTCCCGTTTGCATCAAGAAGTAGATGGTGGCACTTCTCAACAACTCCGCCTTTGAGGCATAGAGCCCGCGCTCCACTATCTTGTCAAGTAATCGATTGAACTTCTCGTCAACAACAACTCTGAGTTCAGGCATAGATGTCACTTAGCCCAATAAAATGGATATAAAAAAAGACATGGAAACATAAATATGTTCCGCACACTAAATATCCATTTAAAGAGGTCTTTGAGGGGTTTACTTATGATGACTACAAAAATGTGAGAAAATGGTCGAGCCTCCTCCGAGCTGAAGGGAGGCTGTGACACGGAAAAATGGAATCGACCGGCCTGTGAAGGGTGAAATGATTGGGAGGATGATGATCGGTTTATCAAGAAAAGAGAAGCCGGGGCTCTTGCTGGCGCTTACGGCCGCCGCATGCATTTACGAACGGAGATCCGTCTGCGCCATTTTTGCTTCTGATGGTTCTGTTTCAGGAGGAGGTATGACATGGATCCAGATCTGGTTGCCACCCTAATCTTTATTGTGGCAACACTGATTTCCATTGTAGCTATATTGGTTGGGATTAGGAGGATGCGTAGATGAAAATCAGAGTATGCCCTATGCCCAAATGGTCTCCGATATTCCCCAAGCACAGGCGGTGACAACTATGCCGAAATCGAACGATCCCGCCCTCAGGGGGGAGCTGGACGAGGCGTACAGCAGGGGCATCCTGCTCGTGGCGGCTGCGGGGAACACCGGCGGCAAGGTCACCTTCCCCGCAAGGTACGAGACGGTCATCGCCGTGGGCTCCGTGGACAGGGAGGACCAGCTGGCCAAGAGCTCGGCTACAGGACCTGAGGTGGAGGTTGTAGCCCCAGGAGTTAGGATTATCTCAACGGTGCCCGGCGGCAGGTACGCGGGCATGTAGGAACGCTAGAGTTTTTTATCCGGCATTGGATTTGGGACGAAAATGAGAGAGTGTTCAACCAACGCCCACCACCTTCGTT
>VGLU01000036.1 GCA_016882195.1 Thermoproteota archaeon | reverse complement strand
CTTCTTGTATCAGCGGTTAGGGGTTGCCCCTCCCTACCCTCTGACATATAGTGGGGATATATAACTACCCAACTTTTCGGCCTTCATCCCTGCCTGAAGTCTAGGGACTTCCGCCGAAATAGTTAAAACAGGTCAAAAAATAGAAGGTGGTGTAACTGCCAAGAATTGACAGTTATCACACTTTACTGAACGACCTCAGCGGTAGCGAACCGATTTGAAACCTTGGTTACCTTTACCTTAACATGATCGCCAGCCTTTGTGTTCGGAACGAAGACTACAAAGCCCTCTATTCTGGCTATGCCCTCTCCGCGCCTGCTGATCTCCTTGATGTCCACTTCGTATTCCTTGCCCTCTTCCACTGGCTTAGGACCGAAGCTGGCTGGGCCACGTCTCGGACCGCTAAACCTTCGCTGACCCTCACGGTAGTATCCCACTTTCTTCCCTCCTTCTTTGCTTTAGGGCTTCCGTAAAAAGACCTGATTTAGGGTCAGTTCCTTCACTTCTGCCCAAGCCCTCTCTGAATAAATCTGCTTATTAACTTTCCTTTGATTACTCGCTTATCTTCTTCAGCTGTTTCTTGTACATCTCTATGATCTCGTTGACGGTGGTGGCGTCCTCCGGGCTCTTGTCGCTCCTCCAGTTCCCGGTGAACCGCGGAAAGCGGATGGCAAGACCAGCCCCCTTCCTTATGGCATCCAGTCCACATGTATGAATGGGCGAGAGCGTAATCTCTGCCCCCAACACCTCGAGGACCTTTGACGGGACGACCCATATGTCCGGGGTTATCCTCGAGTCCACGCGCCCGTGCCTGTGGGGGATGATGTCCTTCTCGAGAAGCTTGCGCATGTTCCTTATGTCCTCGTCCGTGAAGCCGGTGCTGCACCTGCAGACTGTCCTGAAGACGTCCTCTGACTCCTCGTAGGCGGCCAGCAGGAGCGTCCCTACGTGCCCGGCCCTCTTGCCTGTGCCCATGAAACCGCCCACGGCAACCAGGTCGACTGTATCCATCATCTCGCTCCTGTACTCCCTCTTGTACTTTATCCAGAGCCAGCCACGCGCCCCCGCCTTGTAGACGGACTCCTCGCCGAGGGACTTTGCGACCAGCCCCTCGCAGCCGTTGGAGATGGCCTCCTCGAAGAAGGTCTCCAGCGCCTCGGGGTTGTCCACCGCCCTCTGCTCGGCGAGGCGAAGCCGATCGCTCTCCTTTACGATCTTTGAGAGGGCGGACCTCCTCTCGGGGTAGGTCTTGGTCGTATAGTCCTTCCCATCGGCATAGAGGATGTCGAAGAGCCTGAGCGAGGCGGGGTAGGCGGCCATTGCCTCCTCCACGCCGTACTTCCTCCTCCTGTGCATCAGCTCCTGGAATGGAAGCAGATCACCAGTGTTAGGGTCTATGGCGACTATCTCCCCCTCCACGATGTAGGACTGGGAGGATATCCCCTCGGAGGAGAGCCGGACTATGTCGGGATAGTGGTGGGAGATGTTCTCCAGCCGCCTGGAGTAGAGGGTTGTTCCGGCATCCCCTGTGTTCCTGTGGATCTGCACCCGCTCCCCGTCGTACTTGTACTCCAGGGCGCATCTTCCACCCATCTTCTCTAAGATCTCTGAGGACGAGGAGAGCCGCTCCGCGAGCATGGAGAAGATGGGTCGGCCCGGGGATGGACCGAAGGTCTTTATGGCCTCCAGACCCTTATGGACAAGGGTCTTTGCCACCATACCCAGATCGCTGCTCATGTTGTACGCCCTCTCGATGGAGGAACGGGCCTCCTTGGAGCCAGTGAAGGCTACCGCCATGGCGTCCAGAATCGTCATGTCCGCGACCCCCAGCCGGAGGGCTCCCGAGACGGTTCTGACGATGTACATGGCCTCCCTAGGCGAGGAGTCCCTCAGCAAGTCTGAGAGGAGGCGGAGCTTCTCCTCCTGAGAGCCCTCGCCCGTAGCCCTGGCTATCCTGTCCAAGCTCTCGTAGACGTGCTCTACCGTTATCTGACCGGCTCTCTTTACTTCGGAGAAGATCTCGAGGGTGGCCTGCTTGCTGCTCTTTGAGAGCAGTTCCTGTGTGACCTTGCCCAGGTCTCCGATGTTCTTGTAGAGCCCCTCAACCTCTGACTCCTTGGTCGCGGTGGCCTTCGAGATGGACCGGATTATGAGCCGGTCTGCGACGCCCAGTTCTATGGGGATGAACTCGGGGTAAAGTCGCCCCTGCGTGAGGTAGACGACCTTATCTATGATCTCTGGTGGGCACCTCTTCAGAAAGTCCACAAGGATGTCCGTTATCTCTAACCTCTTGGTTGTCTGGCTTACCTTGTCGTATACCTCGACCAGCTCTTTGTAGTACAAGCGCCCACCACAGAGTTAGGATTATCAATTTTTATTTGTACTTTGATACTTAATTGTTTACCCTTCAACTGGGCGCATACAAACGCCCACCACTTATTTATTACCGAATGGTGATAGGGTATTGTCTCAGGGTGAGGCCGGTGCTCAAGGCCATAATCTTTGACTTGGACGGCGTGCTGATGAAGTTCAATCTAGAGAGCAGGAGGATAAAGGAGGATGTCATCAAGTACCTCGTTAAGAACGGACTGCAGGAGGGCTTGCTGAGCCCGACCAGTTCCTTCTCGTCCATAAGAGACGGCATAAGGACCTACTTCTCAATGGCCGGAAAGGACCCTTCCTGGATAGAGGGGCTGATCAAGGAGGCTGAGGAGATACCCATGGAGTACGAGATCAGGGCCGCGGCAGCTACTGAACTGCTACCGAACGCGAGGGAGACCCTGATGGCGCTCAAGGCTATGGGGCTGAAGCTGGCGGTATTCACCTATAACAACAGCAAGGCAACCCACATAGCGCTGAGGAGGCACAGGCTGGAGGGTTTCTTTGATGTTGTGATTGCAAGGGACATGGTGACCAGACCGAAGCCCAACCCGGTCCATTTGGATGCCGTCCTGAATAGGCTCGGCGTTACGAAGGATGAGGCTGTTGTCGTGGGGGACACCGAGATGGATATAAAGCCCTGCAAGGAGCTGGGAGTGAGGGTCGTTGCCGTGACGACGGGAATAAGGACGGCTGACGAGCTGAAGCCCTACAGCCCGGACTTCTTGATAGATGATCTGTTGGATCTGCCAGAGGTCGTCGCGGCCTGCTAGGTACACTGAGGGGTTTCAGGGCTTGAGGGTCTTCTCAAGCATCCGCTCCAGAGTCCACCTTATTGAGCTCCTAAGTTCCCTCACCCTGGCGTCCTCGTCTATGTTCCTCACGGCTATCTCCTTGATGGTGTCCCCGTCCAGTTTAATGTCGTACTCGATCATGGATGAGGGGTCCTTCGCCCCGGCGTCGGCCGCCATCTCGTCCTTCCTGCGCATCTCGCCTATGACGCGGTCCACAAAGAAGGACTGGAACGGGGGCGTCCTCACGCTGAAGATAAGGTCGGACCTTGGGACTATCCGGACGTAGTTCTTCCCGATGTGCATGGCACCCAGATCCTCCCCTGTCTTTGATTTTATCGGGAAGGACTGCTCGGCGGCTGGCGTGGGAGGAGGCGCGGCAACCTCCTTGAGGGGTTTGGGTTCGACCACAGCCTTTGGCGCCACTGCCACCTTTGGTTCCGGTACAGCTTTAGGTGCCTCGGGCTCGGGGCGCTCGATGAGCCTGCTGGCGGGCTGGAAGCTCACCGCGGTTAGAGCCCCGTCCACAAGCTTCAGCGAGAGCTTCAAGAGGTTCAGCTCCCTCTCTGCTCTTGAGATCCGCTCCTCGAGATCCTTCTTCAGCTCTGCGAGGTTCTTGGTCTCACTCTCAGACAATATTATCACCCAACAAGAATTTTTTAGGATTACTGTTGGACTACGCTGCCCCAAAGATTCCGTCAACCTAGGGGGAGCAACCTTCTCTATTTTTCAGGGGTGATTTAAGCTTTGACCCAACCGATCCTGAGGCGAGATCCTTGGCAAAATTATGCCCAGCAGTGGGGAGGGCGCGATTAAATCGTATTACAATTGTGACCTCCTCCCACAGCCTGAGGGCTGGAGCCTCCACTTTTTCTGCCGG
>VGLU01000035.1 GCA_016882195.1 Thermoproteota archaeon | reverse complement strand
CTGGTCCCTCATCTCATCGACGCCTACTATGTGGGCTTCTGGACCGCCCTGAACTACTGGGGGATGACCGAGCAGGCGCCGAGGACGGTCTTCGTTGCCACCGTCAAGAGGAAGAGGGACGTCGAATACGGGAACGCCCGGTACGAGTTCGTCACGCTCTCCAGGGGCAGGTTCTTTGGCTATGCCGAGGAGGAGGTTGCGGGCGTAAGGGTGAACGTCTCGACAAGAGAGAAGACCATAGTCGACTGCCTCATGCTGCCCCAATACTGCGGAGGGATCGAGGAGGCGGTCAAGGGCGTCTGGAGGGCAAAGGAGGAGCTGGACTTTAACAGGCTGCTGGAGTACGCCAGGAAGGTGGAGGTGACCGCCGTCCTCAGGCGGCTGGGCTACATAATGGATCTTCTGAACGTCCGCGCCGGGCTGCCCTTCCCGGCATTCAAGGGCTTCATATGGCTCGACCCCCTCGGCCCTAAAAGGGTGATACATTATTCCAAGGAGTACGGACTGAAGGTGAACAGGACGAAGGAGGAGATGCTGAGGTGGATGCCGACGGCCTGAGGAGGATGGCGAGGAGCACCGGATTCGACACGGCGATGCTTGAGAAGGACTACGCCTTCTCGTGGCTCTTGTGCGGCGCATACTCCTCCCCGCTCAGGGGGTACCTCGTCTTCAAGGGCGGAACCGCCTTGAGAAAGATCTTCTTCCCCGAGTGGAGGCTTTCCGAGGATCTCGACTTCACGATCGCCCGGGGGATCGATCCGGATGATGTGAAGAAGGACTTCGAGGACGCCTTCTCCCGGGTCAAGGAGATCGCCTTCGCCTTCAAGAGCTTCAGCCCCGGCCAGCAGGCCATCTTTGCCGATGTGCAGTACACGGGCCCCCTGGGGTTCAAGAACAGAATTGCCATCGACATCTCCTTGAGGGAGAAGATGGTTTTGGAGCCGGTAAGGAGGAGAGTTGAGCCGGAATACGGCGAGATCCCGCCCTTCGAGGTCTACGTTTACGCAATTGAGGAGATCCTTATCGAGAAGATCCGGAGCATAATCCGGAGGGGGAAGGCAAGGGACTACTACGACGTCTGGAGGCTGCTTTCAGGCGGCTCCTTTGACCTCGATCGGATCAAGGGGCTGCTCGTGGATAAGTGCAGGATAACCGGAGTGGAGTACAGACCTGACCTGATCTTTGACGGGGACAGGCTCTCTGAGGCGGGGAGGTACTGGGAGGTCGCACTGTCAAGGCTTACAAGGGACCTGCCGGATTTTGGGCGCGTTGTTGATGAGCTGCGCAGAGTTTTGAAGCCGCTCTACTCTCCGGGCGCCCGGCGAGCCCGCTGACGCACGTGGTGGACGGGGGTTCTAAGAAGGCTTCCTGCAAACCAATCGCCTTTTTACAGGATTGAGACAAATTCCTTCAACGGTCGATCCGGATTGCTCTTCAAGCAGATCAAACACAGCGGCGACAACTTCTCCTACGTTGTGGCAGACGATAACACCAAGGAGGCTGCAGTCGTCGATCCGGGCTTCAACGTGGACAGGATAATCCAGTTTTTAAAGGATAACGGATTGAAGGCAAAATATGTTATTGCGACCCACCACCACGGGGACCATA
The DNA here is from genome assembly GCA_016882195.1 of Thermoproteota archaeon. GTDB lineage: Archaea > Thermoproteota > Methanomethylicia > Methanomethylicales > Methanomethylicaceae > VGLU01. Next base: position 2,775 of record VGLU01000035.1, on the reverse strand, counting down.
CGGCGGGCAATGAAAAGATAAAAGCATTTTCCGGCGCGGCGATTGTGGCGCACAGGCTTTCCAGCATCGAAAAGGACATCGAGGTCGCTGACGGGGACGTCTTAGAAGTGGGCGGTCTGTGCATCAGGGTGATTCACACGCCGGGGCATACCCGCGATGGCATTAGCCTCCTCGTCGATGGAAAGCTCCTCACCGGGGACACCCTCTTCGTCGGCGAATGCGGAAGGACCGATCTCTCTGACAGCAGCGCGGAGGACATGCACGACAGCCTGTTCGACAAGCTGATGAGGCTTGATAACGGTGTGGAGGTTTACCCGGGGCACGACTACGGTCCGCGACCCTTTTCGACCATTGGGGCAGAGAGGCGGAGCAATTATACCCTTAAGAGGCGATCCCTTGAAGAGTTCGTGGAGTTCATGAAGGAGCCCTAGGGCTGATTGATCGTATATGATTTAAATCCTGCACGCTTCTTACACCTGCTGCCTTTAAAAGTTCCTTACTTTTTCAGGGGATGTGTTACCAATGCGGGTGAAAAATGACAAATACAAGCAGGACAGTGTTGTATGTGGTGAGTTTATGGGCTCTCCGCACAAGGTCTACGAATTCGATACTGTCGTTGTGGAGGACAAGAGCGGCGGCTATGTGGTCTTCGTGCCCACCCTTCCGGGCTGCCACACCCAAGGGGAAACCATCGGCGAGGCGCTGGGGAACGCAAAGGAAGCGATAGAGCTGTACATGGAAACCCTCAGCAAGGAGGAGAAGACCGAGTTCCTGAAGCTGAAGTTTGTGGGCATCCAAAGAGTGAAGGCAATTGCATAGGGTACGTCCGGTCGACCCGCACAGGCTGCTGAAGGTGCTTTTGAAGCTGGGCTTTCGAACGGTAAGACAAAAAGGTTCGCACGTCCTTCTCATGAACGAAAAAGGTGTGAGGACGGTCGTGCCTGTGCATCCTGGAAGGGATGTCAAGCCAGCATTAATCATGGCGATAATCAAGGAAACTGGAACCGAGAGGGAGAAGTTCCTCGAACTTTTGGAAAAAGCATGATGGAATGTTGATTATCATATATGTGGGGGCTCTCCGAGGCGATGCTCCGGTAAGAGGCACGCCCCACCGATCCCTTCTCGGAGGCAGGAGTTGAAGGTGCGCTCCCTTGAAGAGCTCGGAGCCGATGAAGGAACACCAAGGTTGAATTGATTGTAATGATTTAAATCCTGCACGGAACAACTAGAAGTAGAGGGAGAAGTAGAAGCGGAAGAGGAATAGGAAGAGGAATAATAAGAATAGAGGAGTAAGAGGGTGGAAAACCGATGTCATACGCCTTCAACATACCGTTCAAGGATAACGTGAAGCTGAAGAGCATAATTGAGCAGGTCGTGAAGGACGAGAAGCTGAACACGTACTGGAAATGCTCGAACGTGACGGCCATCGAGCGGCTGGGCTACACCGACCACGGTCCGGCGCATGTCAAGATAGTTGCCAACCTGGCGCTCAAGCTCCTTAGGGTGCTCGTGGAGAGCGGGATATCGCCTAGCGTCGTAAAGAACTACGGGATGAAAAATGAGGATGCGGAGGTCGTTGTTGTTTTGGGCGCGATCTTTCACGATCTGGGCATGGTGGTCGGGAGGGCAAACCACGAGGTGTTCGGGGTGCTGCTCGCCAAGGACTTTCTTGAGAGGTACCTGCAGACGATCTACACGGAGGAGGAGCGCGCGGTGGTCTGCTCCGAGGTGCTGCATGCCGTAGTGTCCCACGAGGAGCCGAACAGGCCGCTGACCGTTGAGGCGGGGATTGTAAGGATCGCCGACGCGCTGGACATGGAAAAGGGGAGGGCTAGGATCCCGTTCGATACCGGGAATATAGATATACACAGCGTCTCGGCCCTCTCGATCGAGAAGGTGGGCATCGAGAAGGGCGATAAAAAGCCGGTAACGGTTAGGATAACGATGTCCAACTCCGCCGGCATCTTCCAGATAGACGAGCTGCTCAAGCCCAGGATCGAGAACTCGGGGCTGAAGGGTTATTTCCATGTCGTCGCGGAGATAACCGGGAAGACGGAGAGGAAGATCATCGGTAAGTTTGAGATCTGACGGTTGTATGCTGTTCTTCAGGAAAAGGAGGTTTTGGTGCGCGCACGCACACTTCCTTGTTAGGGGAAGAATCCTCTAAAAACCCCACTTTCTCCTTTCCTTTTCTTTCTATCTCTCTCAACTAACTCCAAACAAAAAATAAACAAAATGAACACTTCATCCTTAACAGGTCTCCTTTACATGCTATTAAGCATGGATTTGTCATCGTTAGCTTTAGTTTTTGTTATATCATTGCCAGTTTTGGTCTGGTTAGGTATCATTTTATTGTGTGTGAGACCAAAATGTGCTCCGGATGGGATTTTGGCACCAATTTACCGGTAAAAAGGCATATATTCCCACGTCCCATGAAAGGTCGGGTTTTGTTTCATGCGAGCTCCTCGAAGAAGAAAAAATTGTGCCATGCTTTAAGGATCTTCGGGAAGTTCTCTATTTCCTCAGGTATAATAAACCAACGTTTTTCTTTGCGGACCCTCCTGATCTGCCCTATTAGGTGCAAGATCTCTTCTTTGGTGGTTGGAGCCCCGGCGTTGAGGATTTTTCTTGCCTTAGTGCCTGTTATGCTGCTGTTGAGCATCTTTATGAGGAGCGCCGTACGCGCCGCGTTGTAGCGAAGGTCATCCCACGAGTAACTCGTTTTCTGGACAAGAAATGGTCGAAACCTTTGTAAACCATCTCTCAAGGTTCTAA
>VGLU01000034.1 GCA_016882195.1 Thermoproteota archaeon | reverse complement strand
CGGACAAGATGGTCAAGCTCGCGGAGACCGCCATGGACAATGGCGCCAACACCATAATGCTGGACATAGTGATCCTGGGTCTGCCCACGGTGGAGTGGTTCTTAAAGGGGTACGACTTCAACGTCCCGATACACATGCACAGGGCGATGCACGCCGCCTTCACGAGGAACCCGAGGCACGGCATATCCTTCCTTCCGATAGCGAAGATCGCGAGGATGCTTGGCGGTGACCAGCTGCACACGGGCTCCGGCGCTGGTAAGATGGGGAGCGAGGAGGAGCGGGCACACGACCTGGGTCAGATATTGTCATTTCTGAAGGCCGACTGGTTCGGCAAGAGGAAGACCTTCCCGGTCGCATCGGGCGGGATACACCCTGGCTTCGTGCCCGCGAACTTCAAGGCGATGGGCGTGGACTGCGTGATAAACGCCGGCGGAGGCATACACGGCCACCCGCTCGGGACGAGGGCCGGCGCTACCGCCATGATGCAGGCGATAGAGGCTTGCGCCAAAGGCATCGAACTTGACGAGTACGCGAGGACCCACAAGGAGCTGGACCTGGCGATGAAGCACTGGGGCGAGAAGAGGCTCTCCGAGGACTAAAGAACCTGTACTTTGATTCTCGGCGGAGAGATTTTTATTAGTCCCCGCCCCTTATTTTATTGTGTGATATTATGCCAACCTACAAGGTCAGGATGATCGATATCGATACCGGCGAGAAGAGCGTGATCATGAACGAGCAAGATGCCAAGGGACTCATGCTCAGGGTGCACGACCGCGTGATGCTGACAAAGGGCAGCAGCAAGGTCGTTGCCAGGGTGGACATCTCAGACACCGTGGTTAGGGGAGGCGAGGTGGGAATATACGCCGACCTGAGGCCCGTCCTTCCCGTGGCAGAGGGCGAGAAGATAGAGCTCACGGTCGCCCCGACCCCGCCCTCGGTGGACTACATACGCAAGAAGATGAGGGGCGAGAAGCTCACGAAGACCGAGATCTCCCGTATAGTCAAGGACACCATCTCCCACTCCCTCAGCGAACTTGAGATAGCCGCCTTCCTCATGGCTGAGGAGTACGTGGGCATGGACATGGACGAGATCGAGGATCTCACCCGCGCCATGGTCGAGTCTGGCAACGTGATCGACTTCGGGGAGAGCGTGGTAGACAAGCACTCCATCGGCGGGGTTCCCGGGAATAAGGTCACGTTGCTGATAGTTCCCATCGTCGCTGCCGCCGGCCTGAAGATACCGAAGACGAGCAGCAGGGCGATAACCAGCCCCTCCGGCACAGCGGATACCATGGAGGTTCTGGCGCCGGTGGAGTTCGGCGTGGACGAGCTTAAGCTGCTACTCCAGAAGGTGGGCGGGTACATAGCGTGGGGAGGGAGCCTGAACCTTGCGCCGGCGGACGACCTCTTCATAAGGATAGAGCACCCCCTCTCCATCGACCCCAAGTCACAGATGCTCGCCTCCATAATGGCGAAGAAGATGGCTGTGGGGGCGAGCACCCTCGTCTTGGACATACCCACCGGGAAGGGCGCCAAGGTTGAGAACTTCGAGGACGCGCGGAGGCTCGGAAATGAGTTCATCGATCTCGGGAGCCGCCTCGGAATAAAGGTGAGGTGCGGCATAACATACGGCGGTCAGCCCGTGGGGCACACCGTGGGGCCTGCCCTCGAGGCGAAGGAGGCGCTGGAGACTTTGATGGACAAGGGTCCCAACAGCCTCATAGAGAAGTCCACGTCCTTGGCGGGGATGCTCTTCGAGATGAACGGAATGGCCGTGAAGGGGAACGGACAGGCGATCGCCAAGGACATACTTCGGAGCGGTAGGGCGCACGCGAAGATGCAGGAGATCATAGAGCGCCAGGGCGGCGACCCCAAGATAAAGCCGGACGACATACGCCTGGGAGACAAGCGGTTCGTGATAACCGCACCCACCGACGGGTACGTGAGCGTCATAAGCAACAGCGCGATAAGCGCGATAGCCAAGGCCGCAGGGGCGCCCGTGGACAAGGGCGCGGGCGTCCGGTTGTACGCCAAGATGGGCTACGCCGTGAAGAAGGGTGACCCCGTCATAGAGATCTTCGCCGAGAGGGAGCAGCGGCTGAGGGAGGCCCAGTCCGTGGCATCTCTGAAGCCGCCTTTCATGATAGAAGGGATGCTCCTAGAGGAGCTACCGGGATTCTGAACGGTTCCGGTCATGTCCTAGCTTTTTTACAACAGCAACAGCTCAACAACCGTTTCCACAGTGCAAACGCCGTTTCCAGCTCCGAAACGACCGCGAAGGAATAAATAACCTCTGTGATTAAAGGGGAAACAGAAACGGGCGATCACGTTTACTTAAGCCCCTCTTAGAGGTTCTGTTATTGACCGAGATGGCGACTGACGTGGGCAAGGCGGATCCGCAGACAGGGGTGCTGGTGGCGAGGGCGAAGCCCACGGTGGCGAGGGCACGAAGGAAGAGGCACCGCACGCGATCGAGCAAACCTCTGCCGGAACCGATCACGGTCGCCGAGGCAGAAGCCAAGAAGATGCGTACCGTGAACCCGGCCCAGTACTACCGGCAGAACCTAGGGCAATTGGGCTTCGGCGACCCCGAACACGCACTGGTGCAGACAATAAAGGAGCTGACGGACAACTCCCTCGACGCCACAGAGGCAATGGGGGTCCTGCCCGAGATAACCGTGAAATTAACCGCGACGGCGAAGCGGTACGAGGTGATCACCAACAAGACCAAGGAGGGGAGCGTCCGCACCTTCCCCATTTTTAGGGTCTCGGTGGAGGACAACGGCTGCGGCGTCGTAAGGAGCAAGGTCGCCAAGGCCTTCGGCAAGGTCCTGTACGGATCGAAGTTCTTCTCCTTCAAGCAGTCGAGGGGGCAGCAGGGGTTGGGGGTGCACGCCGCCATTATCTACGCCCAGCTTACGTCCCTCGAGCCCGCCACCATAGTAACGAAGACCGAGACCGACCCGGCGGGCTACAAGGTGGAACTGAAGATCGACACCGAGAAGAACGCTCCCGTCGTGATCTCGAGCGGGGAGGCCCCCTTCGACAGGGTCCACGGCACCCGCGTCGATCTCATGGTCGCCGGCGACTACACCGAGAAGGTCGAGTCCTTCATAAAGGAGATGTCGCTGGCAAACCCGCACGCCGACCTGAGGTTCAAGGTTAAAGCCGCCACAGGACAGGATCAGAGGGTCCTGCACTTCAAGAGGGCAACGGACGTACTGCCGCCCCAGCCAAAGGAGATCAGACCGCACCTGCTCTCCATGGAGCCCGGCGCGCTTTTAGAGATGAAGTCCAACGACGCATGCTGCAGGACCGCCAAGCAGTTTTTGGTGAAGCACTTCGTGAGGATATCGGGCGGGAAGGCCCTCTATCTGCTGAAGAAGGCGAGGATCGCACCGCAGGCGCCACCCAAGGACATAGACGTGGAGGCACTGCTGAAGGCCGCGAGGGAGGGGGACATAATGCGCCCGCCGCTCGACGTCCTGAGCCCAATAGGAGAGGAGGCACTGAGGCACTCCCTCAAAAGGATTTATCCGGATGCAGAGTTCATCGCCTCCACATCGAGGGAGCCATGGTCCTACCGGGGGGTTCCCTTTCAGGTAGAGGTGGGGGCTGCGTACGGCGGTCAGTCCGTCTCAAACGACTGCGCAACCTCCAAGGAAACGATCTTCAAGTCGAAGATTGTGAGGCTCGGAAATAAGTGCCCACTGATATACGACTCGAAGGACTGTCTGCTTTACAAGGTCGTCAAGGAGATCAACTGGAGGAATTACAAGATCCCCCAGGACGAGGGCAACCCGCCGGCGGCACCCCTGGTCGTCGTGGTGTCGCTGATATCCACGAAGGTTCCCTACATAGTGCCTGGGAAGTTTGCCGTCGCCTACCACGAGGAGATAAGGGAGCAGCTCCGCCTCGCCCTGCAGACGCTGGGGAGGATGATCTACGGTTACATCTCGCACAGGCAGCGGCAGGAGCACGAGCAGCACAGGCAGAGCATATTCCAGATCTACGCGAAGGAGGTTGCCAAGGACCTCTCGGTGCTGGCGGAAAAAGATGAGCAGTTATTGCTGAATGGGCTGCTGGAGTCCGTGAAGCACAAGAAGCCGAAGAAGGTGGCGCCCCCCGAGCCGCCGAAGGTGGAGATAACGGCGACGGAGAATGTTGAGTTGAAGGTTGAACCAAAGGTGGAGACCAGAGTGGAAACGAGGCCGGTGGTGGAGACCAAGCCGGTGGCAGCGCCCCCGCAAAAAAAGGTCGAGAAGGGACAGCACACCCTCGATGCTTTCTTCGGGTGATATTATGATTATGAGGGTGAGAACCCATGAGGAAGAACAATAACTCAAAAGCAAAGGCACGCCCGCTAGAGTCATTCGACGACGCTGAGAAGAGGCTCAAACAGATATTCGTAGGATTGGCGGACGAAATAGTAGATGCGAAACCCCCACTGATGCGCATACCGCTTAGGACCGCCTCAAATACCGTATTCGACGAGAAGCGCGAGATACTGACGCTGGGGGACAGGGCGAGCGAGCGGAAGTTCAATGAGATTGGGGGAGTGAGGTCATTCATGCAGACCTGTTTACTTGCGAGGGCGATACACGAGGCGCTGAAGCATGACGACCACCCGACGATAAGGGAC
>VGLU01000033.1 GCA_016882195.1 Thermoproteota archaeon | reverse complement strand
CTCGACCACGTCCTCGACGAAGGTAAAGTCCCTCGTCTGGGTCCCGTCGCCGTAGATCACCGGGTTCTCTCCCTTCATCATCCCCCATAGGAACTGGGAGATGTTGTTGGCGTACTCCCCCTTGTACTCTTCGTGGGGGCCATAGATGCTGAAGTACCTCAGGCCGACAGCCCTGAGCCCGTAGAGGCCCGCGTACAGCCTAGCCAAGTGCTCCCTGGCGTAGAATGAGTACTCATAGAAGCTACCAGGCTTCACGTCCATGTCCTCCCTGTGGGGCGGCTTGCAACTGCTGTAAAGGCTGCTCGTGGATGCATACACCACCGGGAAGTCACCCCTTCTGGCGGTTTCCATGATATTCAAGAATCCCTGTACGTTCACCTCCATACCCTCCCTCGGATCAGACGAGAACATAGGCGACGAGCTTCTTGCTGCCTCGTGAAATACTCCATCAACGTTCTTTGTCAGATCCTTCACAACTCGCATGTCCCTTACATCCCCCTTTACCACCTCAACCTCGGTCGGGAGGTCTGCCAGGTTGCCCTCCTTCCCCAAGCTCATATCGTCAAGAACCACTGCCTTATGCCCTTCCTTTACTAGTCTCCGTACAATGTTGCAGCCTATGAAACCGGCACCGCCAGTCACTAAATACTTCATTTAGCCCACTTTATCCTTAGTCTGTAATACCTTATTTATAAGTCATCTAAATGAAGCGAACCGTCCGGTTGATAATATTGAATGGAAAGAACAACGATCACCAAAGGCCTCACATCTTCGGTTCCGCGAACTAACGAGACCCTCCCAATTAATATGGGGCTGTTGGACTGTATTTCCATTATTATGGTGCGACCGTCCAATTTGGTGAGATCTCTAAATGCCACGGTTTTTCTGTGAATAATTGTTGGGCGAATAAATTTGGAAATTATCAGCTACACCAATATGCCATCGCTTTGGAAACGGTGCCATCCATTGTCTTCATTCAATGCCGAGGGGACTATTTAGTGCTGCTTTGGGCTATGTAAAGATTAAAGGAAAGATAATGAACCAGAGGCTTGTCGAGATGATCAAAGGTGTGGCTGACCTGATCAGGATAAATCTAGGCCGGAAGATACGCGCGCGGGTTTCATAGGAAGTCGCCGTCGAGGCGCTTGTGAAGCGCGGACGCAACGCAGTGGCTTTCATAACCGCGGCTATTGAAAAGGAGGTAAGTAGCACATTCAACGTCGGCACAGGGAAGTCGGTGACCATAAATCGGTTGGCGGATGTCATTCTGAGGGTGATGGGGGGTAAAGATCTTGAGCCCCTCTATGAGGATCCGAGAGCAGGAGACATACTTCACAGCAGAGCAGAGATGTCTCGGCCGGTCAAGGCGCTTGGGCTCAAACTATGGGTGACTTTGGAAGAAGGTCTGAGAAAGACCATAAGCATTTCCGTAGGTGCTGCCCTACCCCTACTTGGGGCTCAGGAACTCCACGTATTTAGCGAGCTCTTCCTGCCCTCTCTCTCTCACAAAATCTAAAACCTTCTTCATTAACGCGGAGCTGCCGCCGAACTCCGAAAGCGCCCTAGACACGGCCGCCGCAGTCCCTCTGACGTCGTTTGCGGCAAGTAGCCTCCGCCCCTCTCTGTAATATCCCTCTAACTTGGCGCTCCATGCCTTGAGTGCCTCCGCATCCTCCTTCTGTTCGTCGGGTAGGCCCCTCCCTATGAGTAGAAGCCCTCCGGATAATGCCTCCAGCTCCTTGATGTGCAGCTCTGCCAGCGCGAAGTCTCTGGTCGTATTCGGGTTGCCGAGGGTCGCAATGGTCTCCCGGTACGACGCCATCCTGCCGGCCTTAGCTCCCATCTCAACAAGCTCTGAGATGCCCGTGGCGTAACTGTCTGCCAAATTCAGCAGTGACGCAACCCGTTTTCCCTCACCGCTGACCTTTATCACCCTCCTCTTAGGGAAGTCACCCTCCCTCTCCTCCTCCAAAAGTCCCGCCTTTATGAGCCCATTTACGTGGTTGAGTATGGTTATGGTGCTGAACCTTGTCCTCTCATGAAGCTCGGACATGGTTAGTTTCCCGCCTCTATAAACCGTGAGCAGAATCGTGGTTGGCACTTCCTTCGGCAATCTGGCCATATTTTTCCTCACCCTTTAGTTTCTAAAACCTATGTTGTTTACTTACTAAAGACTAATAAACTTAGGGCTTCCTGCCCTCTCCCCCCTCCCGTCTCAAATGAAGCAGGAATGGCGCCACCTAAGATAAACTATTTATTTAGCTAAACTAATTGTTAATCTGAGAGTATATGTGGCTTCCACGCTGGCTCGGCGAGGCTTATTCCAAGCTTTACTTCGAGTTCGGTTTAGAACCCTTTAAGTTCGAGGAGGCCAGAAGCCTGCTCAAGTCAGATAAAATTTGGCTCAATGTAGCCTTTAGCAGGCTCCACTCTCTCAGAGCCCTATATGTTCACGCAAGGACCAGACCAAGACTGTACAGGCTGATTAAACCTGAGACCCTCACCTTAATAACTACAGGAGAAATTAAAGACCTTGCCAAAATTAAACAGGAGCGCTACCTCCAACTGATTTGCGATATAACCTCACTTCTGATAAAAAATTACGGGAAAGCCTCTGTTTGCATTTATGGGTCCGTCGCACGTGGAACCGCACGCCCGGACAGCGACGTGGATCTTCTGATAGTCTCGGATGATTTCGATGGTAGCCTGACCTCAAGAATTGAAAGACTTTGTGATCTCGAGGATAGAGTTTCCGATGAATTAAAACGCCTGCGAAAATATGGTATAGATACTGGAATAAGCTTTTATCCGCTCAGGAGGGAGGAGGTCCTCCGCTCTCCGTTGATACTCCTTGATCTAACTGTGGACGGCATCATCATACACGATCAGGCGCTCCTCCTTGAAAGGGCCTTAACCAGATTAAAATCTCGACTTGCTGAGCTCGGCGCCAGGCGCATCCTTGCCAATGATGATATGTGGTATTGGGATCTAAAACCTGACTACAAGTTTGGGGAGGTAATAGAGCTTTGAAGGTCATGCATATCTCTGAATCATACCTCAAACAGGCTCATGCGCGCTTGAAAGATGCAGAGGGGGCGTTGAAGGAAGGACTGAATCCGTATGCATTAAGACTGTCGCAGGAGTGCGCGGAGTTGTCTCTGAAGGCTGCTTTGAGGCTCGTTGGCATAGAGTATCCAAAGAGGCATGATATGTCCGACCCGCTAATTGATGCCAAATATAGATTCCCCGATTGGTTTCAAAACGAAATAAATTTCCTGGCCGACGCCTCAAAAAAGTTAGCAAAGAAAAGAGAGGCTAGCATGTACGGGAATGAGGCGTCCTTCCTCTCCCCAGACGAAATTGTAAATAACGAGGAGGCTAGAAGGGCTGTCGAGTACGCCAATAAAACTTATGGGTTGTGCAGCAGATTGCTTATAGAATTAAAGGCCAAGTATGAAAATATCCCCTAATCAGTAAACTTACCAAAACTCGAGGGCGGAAGCCCACCGCTTCAGCCGTGGGTAGCTAACCAAAACCTAAACTCTCGCCCAGTTCATCCATAACTATCCTTGGAATCTACTACGCTGAATATCGTAAATGTGGCGCCGCGGGAAGGACTCGAACCTTCGGCCATTCCCCGTCCAGGAGAGGTCTCCTGAACTACGGGTTAACAGCCCGTCGCTCTACCGAACTGAGCTACCGCGGCTCTATAGATGAGCAATTCAACTTGCGCCATGATGGGCTTTCTGACCATAAAATGGTGGAAAGAACGCGCCTTGTTGACTATCATGCCTTTAGCAACCCGAGAAAATTCGTATACACTTATATGTATCTTTAGTATACAATATCTGGAGAACCCTATGGGAACGGTAGCATTGCCCTTACGCCTGCCCAAAAAACTACTACAGGAGATAGACCTGTTGGTTAAGGCCGGTCTGTACGAAAGCAGAAGCGAGGCCTTAAGAGATGCCGTGAGGCGTCTGATAGAGACCAAGAGGTTGCTACTCGAACCCTACGGATACTATCGACTCCAGGCAGAAGAGGCCGTCCTCTCCTCAAAGATCCCCTTGGCTAGCCCAGAAGAAGCAATCGAGCGAGTCAGAAAAATAAGGAAGGAGCTTTGGCGTAAGGAGAGGGAGTACTTTGAGCCTTAAGAAGATAAGGGCATACTTGGACACAAACGTCTTCATCTTCGGAATAGAAAGACCGGGCTCCGACTCCAGCATAATTCTAGACCTGGCAGAAGAAGGGAAGATCGTTCCAGTGACCTCGTATTTTACACTCAATGAGTTGAGGGAATACTTTGCACGGACTTATGGTAGAGAGTCCGCGATAAATGCAATCTATTTCCTCGTGAGCCTACCTAACCTGGAGATAGTCACGAGAGACATGATCAAACAAGAGATAAACAAGTATAGAGGAATAGTCCCCGATGAAGATCTGCCCCATCTGACATCAGCGATAATCGCTCGGGTTGACTATCTGGTCTCTTATAACCGGCACTTCATCGAGTCCAACGCAAAAAATTACGTCAAAACCATCAAACAAGCTGACTTCTTAGAGATTTTAGGAATAAAACTATAACCAACGCCCTCCTAATTTGAAGGGTTATGGCCAAATCTACACCACCTCTAATTCATCAATAAGCCCTATTGGAGTCCTGGCTGAATATCGTAAATGTGGCGCCGCGGGAAGGACTCGAACCTTCGGCCATTCCCCGTCCAGGAGAGGTCTCCTGAACTACGGGTTAACAGCCCGCCGCTCTACCGAACTGAGCT
>VGLU01000032.1 GCA_016882195.1 Thermoproteota archaeon | reverse complement strand
CCTAGCCTCAGGGCGGTAGCAACGTCCTCGCCAGTTGTAACGCCCGCCCCGCAGAGGACGTGGATCTTTGGGTTGACGGCCTTTATCATCCGCACAGAGTTGGTGATGACCTGGGGTTTTGCCTTGGATATCAAGACGCCACTGCCTATCAGCTCTGGTGGTTCTACTGCGATCATGTCCGGGTTCAGCGCGGCAAGCGACTTCCCAGAGGCTCAACAAACCGAACCTGAGAGGGAGATGGCCGCCAAGAGGGCTGAGATCAGACCGTGACTTGGGCAGGCGTCTTTCTCGGAACCTTGAGATTGTCAAAATGCTTATCAAAGGACACAACTGCGGCAACGCCAAGAGAGACCGCCGCCACGTACTGGATCGCATCATCCATGTCAAGCCCCTCATTCAGCACCACATCCGCGGCGCTGACGTAGTCGGCTAGGCTCGTGTGGTATATGTGCAGAGCCCGGTACGCCGAGAGGCTCAAGAGGAAGACCCGGAGCTCCTTCAGCCTGTTGGCATTTTCCATTATGACGATAATTGAATTGAGGGCAAAGTCCGTTATCGCCCCGCTCTCCCTGCCGTCCCTCAGCAGAACCAGGAGGCGCTTGCACTCGCCCTTCCTCGGTCCTGATAGGAGAACCTCCAAGAAGATGTTCGTGTCAAGCAGGAGCGTCGTCGAGCACCCTCTTCGACCATGCCTTGCCAATCTTGTGCTGGAGCCCTACGGAGCCCTCGCCTATCCCTGCCAGCAACCCGTCGATGGCCTCTACCGGGTCCCCCTCAAAGGCGAGGCGTCCCTTCTCCACGGTGGCTATCCAGTTCAGGATCGCCTCCTCCGCTGCCAGGCTCAGTGAGCCCTTCATGAAGCCGAACTTCTTCATGGCGAGCTCCCTGAAGGTGCGCTCGAGCTTCTCATCGATCTGCAACCTGAGCGACATCAATTTCCCCTATCTCCATATAGGCATAAGGGAATATATACCTTTCATGCTATGGCTTCTAGGTCTCTGGCAGAAGGCTCGCAAAGTGCCTGCCAACAGCGGAGACTCGGTTGAAGTCGAAAACCCCATTATGCGGGGATAATTCTTCGCACACCTCAGGAGTTGATTATTTCTGCTTCAAAAAGGAGTGCTCGAAACAACCTCCCTCAGCAAGGGGTCCACTATTCTATATGCCCCGTCCTCCTCCGTAACCATTCCGGCGCGCCTCAATCCCTCTATGACGTTCAACAAACTTGCGGGGTTTAGTACTTGTTTCAATTCCATCTCGACCTCCCTCTTCACCTCACCCCATTTTGCACCCAGGGGCTCCTTTATAGCAATAACCCTCAAAACTGCCAGGTATAATCTCTTATCCCGCCCCTCCAAAAAGTGATCCAATTCGCTCCTCACAATCCCCTTCCCCTCCTCTACAGTTTCTCTAAGTGCAACTTCATATGCTAGCCTCTTGACTGCTAGGTTGTGCCCGAAGAGGGTGAGCCACCCGACTAGACCATCAAGCCTCTCAACCACGGCATCGATCCTCTTTTCGCCGAACTCCATTCCACATTCATGAAGACCGCTCTTCAAAAAGGCCACGGAGACATCCTTGGTAAAAGGTTTGAGGGCAAGCCTGGTTGGTGACCTGCCGTATAGCGGCGACCCTGGCCCTGGCTCCAAGAGAACCCTGATCAGACCGAAGTTGGAGCCGGAGAAGACGAACTGGATGTTACGGTAAGTGTTGAAGACGTTGCCCAATATTTTGAGTAGGTGAGGTGATACGGCGGCAAGTTCCTGTACCTCATCAAGTGCTATCACGAAATGGTCGCCGGTCCTTCCCAAGGCTGAGAATAGGTCGAACATAGTAGTTACTGGTTTGGAACTAGATCTTAGAGAGATTCCATCCGGACCTATATGGAACTCCTCTATGCCTGCCAGAAAAGACTTGAATTTGTCAATAGTGCCTCTGGTGGAGTTAAGAGCATTCACCAGCGCAACAAGCATCGAACCTAATCCCTTTGTGCCAAAGAGGTTGGCATAGACGCCCGTATATTTGTTGCTAAGCTCTGATAAAGCAACTTTCATCAGGCTCGTCTTGCCGATCATCCTCGGTCCCAGTACCGCGACCCAACTACCTGAATTTATCAGTCTTATCAATTCATCAGCCTCTTCTTTCCTACCGTATAATTCGTCCCTTCGTTCCTTAGCACGCAGATCGAAGAGCATGTCAAGTTAACCCCCTTAACTAAGTTAACCCCCTTAACTATAAAAACATAGCGAGAACAGATTTGAAGTCTCCGCCTTTATCTGTAGGGGAGACTTAAATGGGCACCATAGAAAAGGGGCACGTTGAGAACCCCATTATACGGGGATTAAGGGAGCTAATGTTGCTCCATCAAAAGCTGCTCTATTCTTCATCCAACTGTTTTGCCAAAAGACATCAAAAAGTGAACTTTAAATATAGGTTTTGCCAAACAATGATTAAAGGTGAACGACATGGTCGAGTACTTGCAGCGCTTCTACGAACGATTGAGGAAAGAGTATGCTGGCTCCTTGGTTAAGGTTGAGAACATAAAGCCGATGGAGCCCAATGCCAAGGAGTACTTGAACAAGTTGGCTAAGGCTGGCTTGATCGAGAAGGTAAGGTGGGGCTGGTACTGGGTTCCAGATAAGATAAGAGATCCCTTGGACTTCTTTGAAAAGGATAAGGGTTTCAAGATGGTTTGTTGCCAGACTGCCGCTTCATTGTGGAATCAGGACTTCGTTCACAGGGATGCTTACTCGTTAAAAGTTTCAGACAGGTCTTACGGCAAGGCCCTGGAAGAATTTGCCAAGAGGAGAGGGTGGAGGGTTCAAGTCGAATATGTGGACAAGCCAGCAAACTACAGGAAAGCAGGAGGGTTGGTGGTTGAGGATATGGATGAGACGATAATCGAGTGTATGAGCAGATGGGCTTTCATGGATGCTTTCGCGACTTTATACTCAAACAGAGGAAGGATAAAGTTAGAAGATTTATCAAAACGAAGTTATTGGAAGAGAATTCGTGGAACAAATGTCAGGGTCAGGCAGGCTTTAGAGTATGGATGCAATTTAATCAACGAATCAGCCGGCAGAGAGGTTTTTGGTTGCCGAATGGCAAAATTAGATGATGAATACTTGAAACGTGAGATAGAGGAAGCTGTTGAGAAGGTGGTTGAGCTTGGCTAGATACGTTGAGATTATGACCGCCAGGGAGTTAGAGATTGCTAGATTAGTAGAAATACTTTCCAAGAAATCAAATTGCTTTGAAGATCCTAAACTTGTTCTAATAGGCGGTTATGGATTAAGAGCCTTTATCCCATTCGTCAGATCAACTAGGGATTGCGATTTTGCTCTCAAGAAAGAAAATGGTTGGCGCTTGGACGAAATAAAGAGGTGGCTTACAAAAGAGGTCGCGATTGATGCCTTTGAAAAGAAGGAAAGTTCGGGCTACATGAGATGCGTAAGGCTAATTAGGATTGGTGGAAGGCAGGCAGGAGTTTCCTTGGATTTCATGGAAGGAGAGGTAACTGGCAGAGTCGGGCAGGATAAGGTAAGAATTGATGAGAGTTTCATTGCAAACTCGTTAAAGACTAAGGTCAAGATAGCTGATAAGGAAATCGGTGTAAGGGTCCCAAGATGTGCGGACTTCTTTATATTGAAGACGGTCTCGGGGAGGCCAAGCGATGTTAGAGACATAGCAACTTTAGTATGGAAGAATGGGATACCGGAAGGCCTGACCGAGAGGATTAGAGAAATATTGCCGTATCCAGAAGTATTCGAAGAGAAGCTTAAGAAATTCGTACTACCCGTGTTAAAGGATAAGAGATTCCTCCATTCTTTGAGGGGAATGTTCATGACAACTGAGTTTAACGAAGAAACAAAAGAACGAATCATAGAACGCTTGTCTAAACTCTCAATTTAATATCAGCCGTTTTCTATCTTCGTTCTTCAACGTCCAACCATATTACCATTCTGTTAGTGATTAAAGAATAGATTCTTAATTGTAGAAGTGCAAGTATCAAAAACAATTTAATGTTGCCCCATCAAAAGCTGTTCTATCCCTGTTGAAGTCGAAAACCCCATTATACGGGGATTGAAAGTGAAATCGATCAGTCTTGACCCCGCTAGATCTTTAGGTAGGCGTATATCTGTCATAGTAAGATTTATATTTTTTGAGTAAGAATTAAGTCTTGGGAAGTAAGATGAGCGAGACGAGGCTGTCTGTCAAGGGGCAGGTTGTTATACCGCTCCGGATAAGGGAGAGGATGGGCTTGAGGGTGGGCCAGAGCTTCGAGGTCGAGACGATGTCTGATGGCACCGTGCTGCTGATACCTATCCCCGACGATGTAGTGGGCGCAATGGAGCTGCCGGGAGCCGAGAGGCTGGAGAGGGCCCTTGCCGAGGAGAGGGAGAGGGACGAGAACCGCTACAGATCTGCAGGCAAGGGGTTCGGGAGAGGATGAGGGTCTTCCTGGACACGTGGGTCCTGGTGGAGCGGTACAAGGGGAGCCCCGGCGCCATCAAGGTGCTCGAGGCCGCAAAGGGGCGTCTGGAGGCACACATCAGCCACATCACGATAGCCAAGCTTGTAAACGTCATAAGCAGGGTGTTCGGGGAGCGGGAAGCGCTCGTACAGTACGCCTATCTCAGGAGATCCCCTCTGGTCAAAGACGGGACCACCGAGGAGATCTCGAGGAGCGCGGGTATATTCAAGACCAAGTACCGGTTTTCCTTGGCGGACGCCCTGATCCTTGCTACGGCGGTGGATGTCCGTGCAGAGACGCTCGTCACAGGAGGCGACCGTCAATACGAGGAGGAGTGGAAGGACGTGAAGGAGATCCGGACGGTGAAGCTCCAAGACTTTGCAAGGAGTTTGCAGCCCTAGCCTCGGGATACGGTCCGTTTGCTACCGCCGCATATGCCCGGCAAATTCCCTGAGAACGGCCTCGTGATCCTTAGCCTTCACGACCCCGGAGGCGACAAGAATCCCCTCGGAGCCTAGCCTCAGGGCGGTAGCAACGTCCTCGCCAGTTGTAACGCCCGCCCC
>VGLU01000031.1 GCA_016882195.1 Thermoproteota archaeon | reverse complement strand
GTGATCTGGAAGGAGTGCGCTCTGAAGGGCGTGATAAACCAAGAGGAGGCAGCGGAAAAGGCTAGAGGGATGGCGAGGATAATCGGGAGCATGGCCAGAGAGGAGATCAGGTCGGGCGAGGACTTCGGAGGGACGATGAGGCTCGCCACATCGCTCGGGTTGACATTCTACGACGCATCGTACCTGCATGTTGCAAGGAGCAGGGGGCTCACGCTTGTTACGGAGGACGGGGAACTTCGGGAGAGAGCGAAGCAGGCTGGGGTCAAGGTCATAACGGTTGGCGAACTCTTGAAAGCATAGACGGTTATGGATGCCATCAGATGTCATCTCAACATAACTTTTCAGCACTACTCTATTTCGTTGTCTTCGTCTAAATCTCTTCGCCTGCGGGCTTCATTTACTTCCTGAGGAAAAGTTTATCAATTTCCGACAGAATACATTTTATCAGGTAAAATCCAATGAGTCAGGTGATAAAGGCAAAAGTCGGAAAGAAAAACACGATTTATATACCGAGGCGTGTAGCAGAGGCGAGCGGGATTAGGGAGGGGACCAGCATTCTCATCAAGGCGGGGAAGGACAGGCTCGAGGTCGAGGTCGTCAAGGACCCCATCAGCCTGGCCACGAAGGGGGAGAAGTTTGCTAGGATTACCTTCGAGGAGGCGGAGAGGATAAGCATGGGGGAGCAGGCGGAGTATGAGGGTGCTCCTTGACACCACCTTCCTTCTCCCCACGCTCGGCATCGACACCGGCAGGGAGGCTCTGCAGGCGCTGACCAGGCTGGACGAGCGGAGGGCACAGATATGCTACTCGCCCCTGAGTCTTCTGGAGTGCCTGTGGATCGTGGCAAGGCTCTCAAAGACCGCGGCTGTAAGGCAGGAGGGCTTTGAGGAGGGGCTCAGGAGCATCGCCAGGAGCGGGAGGTATGAGCCGATTGCGGAGCCTCCGGAGGCGTATGCCGAGGCGCTGAGGCTCCACCGGGCGGGCCACAGGGACATGATAGACAACATGCTCTACGCAGACTCGGTACACCTCAACATCAGGTTCCTTACTCTTGATGAGGGTCTGCGCAACTTCGTAAGGAGTAGACGGCTGAAGGACACCTTGATCTCTCCTTCGGAACTTTAGGGCACGGTTTACCTCTGTCCTCAATACTTCGTTCATAGGTACAAGGTCAATCGGGTTTCCAGTCGTCAAGCAAGGTAACATTTCGGCCGGTCATCTTCATTCTCTCCGCCAGCGTCCCGTCGCTTGTTATAAATGGCGCCTGCCTTGAGGCCGCCATGGAGACGTACACGGCATCGTACATGCTGATGTCGAGGTCGTATGAGATTCGGGAGGCGAGGGCCCAAACAGCCTCTACCGGCATCCTTGCTATGCGCAAGGCTTTGAGCGCCCTGACGGCGGTAGCCACATCGTGCGGAGAGAGTTTGAAGATCCTGTGGTAGCGGAGGGCGTTGGCGACCTCGTAGTATATCAATGTGGGCGCCGCCAGGTTGATGGATCCCCTAACGTGCAGGTCGCGTAGCCTGATCGCCTTCTCGTGCGACCTCTCGGGAAGGTACCACTTGACGGCGACGCTCGCGTCCACAACTGCTACCGGCGCGTCTCCCGCCAACGCCTTATCGCCTCGCTGGAGTCGTAGTCCGTGGACCCTTGGGACTTCAAGATCCGCTCCCTGATCCCGTCCATGAAAGATACTGCCTCTTTTATGTCCATCTTCCTCTCCTCCTCGTCGATCCTCGCGGCTATTGCCTTTCTCACAACCTCGCTCCAGTTAATCTGTTTGAACTTCCTTAACTTCTTCCGGTACTCCTTGGGGACCCTGACGCTCATCATATCGGTCAAAGCTTGGCACCCTGTATTTACAATGTAAATACATAGATAAAAAAGTTGTTGCTTTCAGATATTATGGCGGGGTATTTGAATGTGCGTGCCCGGAGACGGACAGGAGCCTGCAAAGAAGGCGGCGGCTGAGCTACGGAAGGCGCTTAAAACCGGCAAGGGAAGGGTGCCTAAAGGGTTCATAGAGACGAGTATAAGGAAGGATAGGGAAGAGCGGTAAAGACTTTTTGCTAATGACTAATTATTTTGAATGTACCTTCAGCAGGTTCAATACCGCAGGGGCAGCGTCTGTGGCTGCGGCGTCTGCGCCGGCTCCCTCCCCCCCTACGGCGGCAAGCCAGACGACGGCTCGCAGGATAGGTCGGAAGGAAGGTCGCGGAGAGTTATGAGGCGATCTTTTTCCCCTCGTCTATTTCTCGGCGACCACGAGTATCTCGAAGTCGTTCTTTGAGGGCTTCAGGTTACGGTTGAAGGCGCCCAGCTTGCAGCCGAAGAACTCCACCCTACTGAAGCCGATGCTCTTGAGAAGCCAGTTGACCTCGGCGCAGGTGTAGTAACGCTCCTCGCAGAAGAACTTCTTCGCGTCGCCGGTCTCGTCCTTTGCCTCCATCGTGAACCTCGACCTGGAGGTGACGATGTCGAAATCGCCCGTTAGCTCGTGCGTCAGGGCGTAGGCGGCGTGCAGTGTGGTTAGTATGAACTTCCCGCCATCCTTCAGGGCATTATAAATCCCCTCCAGGATCTGGTAGTTCATGGCGTCCGTCTCCATCAGTGAGAAGGCGCCCTCGCAGATGGAAATGACCATGTCGAACTCGTCCGTGAAGTTCAGTTTACGGGCGTCGCCCTCGATGAACTCAACGCCCTCCAGTTTCTCCTCCCGCGCCAGGCTCCGCGCCCTCTCCAGCAATGATCTGGAGAGATCGATGCCCACGACGGTGTAGCCCCTCCTCGCGAGCTCCAGCGAGTGCCTGCCAGTCCCGCAGCCGACGTCCAATACCCTCTTGGACCTGTCGTGGTTCAGCTCATGCTCTATGAAGTCGACCTCGCCCTTCGTCCCTCTCGTGTAGGGCTCGTTGTCGTACTTCTCCCCCAGCTCGTTGTAGAACTCCTCGTACCATTTTCCGGTCATCGCTTGCCCACCTTGCGGATCGTGTCCGGAGCGTGTTAATCAAATTCCAGCTCGGGCTTCCCTTCCTTCTGATCCTTCAGGGTCCGCTCCATTATCACCTTGCGCTCCACCCCGGCGACGATCTTCCTTGTCCAGGCGACCGCGTCCGGGTTCACGCTCACGCTGTCTATGCCGTGCCTGACGAGGAACTCGGACAGCTCGGGGTAGACGCTGGGCCCCTGACCGCATATGCTGACCGTGGCGCCGTTCCTGTGCACCACCTTTATCAGGTGTGCGATGGACCTCAAGACCGCTGGGTCCCTCTCATCGAAGTACCTCGGGTCCTGAGCAGGAAGTATGGGGGAGTCCCTGTCCACGCCCAAGGTCAGCTGGGTAAGGTCGTTGCTGCCCACGCTGAAGCCGTCGCAGAGCTTGGAGAACTCGTCCGCCATGAATATTATCGAGGGTATCTCTGCCATGAGCCAGATCTTGAAGTCCCTGCCCCTCTCGATCCCCTCCTCCCTCATTATGGCGAGGCACTTCTCCACCTCCCACGTGGTCCTCACGAATGGGAGCATCACGTACACGTTCTTGAGACCCCACTCCTCCCTGACCCTCTTTATCGCCCTGCACTCCAGCCTGAATCCGGGCGCGTATAGGGGAGAGATGTACCTGCTGACGCCCCTCCAGCCGATCATGGGGTTGCTCTCCTGGGGCTCGTACTTGTCGCCACCCTTCAGCTGGCGGTACTCGTTGGTCTTGAAGTCGCTGAACCTCACGACCAGCGGCCTCGGGTAGATCTCCCTTGCCACCCTCGAGATGCCGCTTGCCAGCCTGTCGATGAACCTCTCCTCCTCATGGTGCTCGATGAGGTAGAGGGGGTGCTCGCCGATGACGTCCGCTATTATGAACTCCACGCGCATCAGTCCGATCCCGTCGAAGGGCAGGTCCTTGTACTTCTCGATCATCCCTGGCTCGCCCAGGTTCATGTAGATCTTTGTCCCGGTGGGGGTGTATGAAACCGTGGAGATGGCAGCCATCGGTACTGCGGCCTCCTTCCTCTCCTCGGGGCCCAGCAGGTCACCCTCGTATACCACGCCGTGGGTGGCGTCCACCGTCACTACCTGACCGGTCTTTATAACGGTGGTCGCGTTTCCTGCCCCCACCACGCAGGGTATGCCGAGCTCACGGCTTACGATGGCGGCGTGGCAGGTGATGCCGCCGCTGTTCGTGACGATCGCCCGTGCCTTCCTCATAGCCGGCGCCCAGTCTGGGGAGGTCATCTCGGTGATCAGGATCTCCCCGCTCTGGAACTCACCGATGTTCTTGGCGTCAAGTATTACGTGCGCCTTGCCCGCCACCAGCCCGGGAGAGGCCGGCAGCCCTCTGAGCAGGCGCTTCTTTTCGCCGCTCATGGGAGCCGCCTCCTCCCTTTTGGCAGCCTTCTGGGACCACACGGTCTCGGGTCTGGCCTGGACGATATAAAGGCGGTTGTCGTCGCCGTCCAGCGCCCACTCGATGTCCATGGGCTGACCGTAGTGCCTCTCTATCTCGAGGGCGTACTTGCCGAGCGCTATCGCCTGATCCTCGGTGATGCAGGGCGCCTCCCTCAGGTCATCCGGTACGGGGATCTCTTTGAGAA
The DNA here is from genome assembly GCA_016882195.1 of Thermoproteota archaeon. Classification (GTDB taxonomy): domain Archaea; phylum Thermoproteota; class Methanomethylicia; order Methanomethylicales; family Methanomethylicaceae; genus VGLU01. Next base: position 2,574 of record VGLU01000031.1, on the reverse strand, counting down.
AACCGCCTCCTCCCTCGGATGGTGTCCTGATAGTCATATGCATCTTCTTGGAGATCGCCTCCTTTACTATCGTGAGGCTCTTCTTATCGATCACGAACTGATCCGGCTTGACCCTTCCCTGTACGATCGTCTCGCCAATGCCCCACGTGCCCTCTATAACAACGACGTCCCTGTTGCCCGTTACCGGATCAAGGGTAAAGATGACGCCTGCCGCCTTGCTGTTGACCATCTTCTGCACGGCGACGCTCAGGTAGACCTTTGCGTCCTCGAAGCCCTTTGCCCTCCGGTAGGCGATGGCCCTCTGGGTGAACAGCGAGGAGAAGCACTTGTTTACGTACTTCAGTAGCATCTTTTCGCCCTCTATGAAGAGGTAGGTGTCCTGCTGCCCGGCAAAGCTCGCCCCAGGCAGGTCCTCCGCGGTCGCGCTGCTCCTCACCGCCACGGTCGGATTCCTTGATTTTAGGCGCTCGCCCAACTCCCTGTAGGCAGCGACTATCTCTGCCTCTAGTTCCTTTGGTAGTGGTGATGCGTCTATGATGGATCTTATCTTTGCCGATGCGCCCTCCAGCGATGCGCTGTCCGCGACGTCCATCCTCGACAGGATGTCTGCGATCTTGTCCTCAAGTTTGTTCTTCTGTAAGTGGAGCCTGTAGCCCTCGGCGGTCACGGCGAAGCCTGGCGGGACTGGCATGCCGAAGGAGATCATTTCACCAAGGTTGGCATTCTTCCCACCGACAAGGGCAGTATCATCCTTGCGAAGAGAATCAAAAAGAATGACGTATTTGGTGGATTTTGCCATCTTCATCACCAAGCATTTTAGGATACCTTTTAACGATATAAAATGCTTTTGGTGACGCCCTTACAGATCTCACGCGCTGCTGTCCGCCGGCGTAACGTTCGGCGACCGAGGGCCGTTCGGCGCGCATGGGCTTTTGCCTCAATCCCATGCGTGTTTTGTGGTGCAGTTTGGATAAATGATAAATATTACCCCGTAGATAACTTCAATTTGTTAAGGTGTTGATATGAAGACACTTGACGAACTCGACGTGAAGATAATAGACCTGCTGAGGAGGGAGGGGAGGTCCTCCTACAGGAGCATCGCGAGCAGGGTGGGGATCTCCAACGTGGCGGTGAGGGACAGAATAAACAAGCTCATCAGGGAGGGCTACATAAAGGGGTACTTCGCGCTCGTGGATTCGACGATGATCGGCAGGGGGGTCTCTGTACTGTTCGATATCACGACAAACCCGAACGACCTGCAGGGAGTTGCCTCGGAGATCTACAAGAGCGAGCACGTCACAAGGATCTTTGAGAAGGCGGGGAGCTCCCAGCTGATCGTGCACGCCCTCTTCAAGGATCTGGCGGAGATGGAGAGTTTCATTGAGGACAGTCTTTACAAGACGAGGGGGATAACTCATGTCTCCTCCTCGCTCATACTGAAGAGGCACAAGTACGACCCGTCGCTGAGCGTCTGAGACTGTGTATTAGATGGAAGAGGGTCGAAGCACCGCGGCGCAGTTCTGGCAGAGCCCGTGAGAGTGCATACACCGGTGGCAGAAGAGGCGCTGGCACCGCCTGCACCTTACGGAGGCAACCCTGATTCTGCACCTCTCGCACATCTTGGGTGCCGTTGTGGTCACCGGTGGAGGCTCTTTATTATCTCCTCTGCGACCTTCCTGCCCGAGAGGAGCATGCCCCCGAAGATGGGACCCATCCGCGGACCCTGACCGACGGCTGCGGCTGCCATGCCAGCGACCCAGAGACCTGGGGCGACCTCGCCGGTGCACTTCACGGTCCTCCTCTCGGCGGTCACAGCGTCCATGGAGCGCTCCCCCGGCACCGAGATTTTAAGGTCGGGGTTCTTCCTGGAGGCGATGGCGATGACCTCGGCATCGTGCCCTGTGCAGTCAACGACCGCCCTGCTCTCCACGGCCAGCGGATCCACGTGCAGCCCGGATATGTTGACGGCGGACCACTGGAGGACGGCTCCGCACACGCGGGACCTCTTGACCACGAGGTCGTCGACGGTGACGCCGAGGAGTATACCGGCACCGGCGTCTATCGCTCCTGTAGCCAGCTTCGCTATCGACTCTGCGACATCCACGACCCAGACACCCTTTGAGTACGGGTCGAGCCTTACCCCCACCTCCTGGAGCACCTCATGAGACGGGCTCTGGACGACTATCCTTGGCATGAGCATGCCGCCCCCGCCTATCCCTCCTCCGAAGCTGAGCCTGCGCTCGACGACGAAGGTCTTCAGCCCGCCCTTGGCGAGGTACCTGGCGGCGGTGAGTCCGGAAGGACCAGCCCCAGCTATGATGACATCGCTCTTTACAAGGTCTAGGAGGGCCTTTGCCCCCCTCTCAATGATCGCGGTGGTAACGGTCTTCTCGTCCACCGGGGTGATCACTTTCATGTCGAGGCACCGCCTCCATAATCGGATTTTCGGCTTATATAATTATACATAACCAGATTATACCCCGAATACCAGAGGATTGTGCCGCGGTGAGCTACCACCGATTGAGAAATCGGGTGGCTTCCTGTTTCAACCACTAGGCTTGCCGAGATGTGTGG
>VGLU01000030.1 GCA_016882195.1 Thermoproteota archaeon | reverse complement strand
TGCCGGTCGAGTTCGAGATGTACGGGGAGAGGGAGGTGAGGATGCCCCTGTTCACGGGCTACCTTGCCAGGGGGATACTGCTGCAGGCGATAGGGCGGGTGGATCCAGCAGCGTCGCAGGTCCTCCACGAGCCGAACATTAGGAAGGCATACGCAGTCACGCCGCTGAGGTTCCGGAGCAGGGCGAGGTTGCTGGACGGATACTTGTTGGACCCAACGCACCCCTGCCTGATGGGGGTCAGGTTCCTTGCGGACGAGTACGCGAAGCTGTTGCTGAAATGCTTTGAAGAGAAGCAGAGCTTCCTGATATACGACACACCATTCAGCATAGTCACAGTCAAGGTGAAATCAAAGAGCTATAGGGAACTATGGGACGAGGCAAAGCCCGTGGAGGTGTTCAGGCTCTACTTCCAGACGCCCACATGCTTCGCGGCGCTTGGGAGGAGGTACTACTGCCTCTTCCCGGAGCCAAAGAGGGTATTTGGGAATTTGCTTGACCTTTGGAACAAGTACTCTGACATCGAAAAGACGAAGGGATCGGAGAGGGAGGAGTACCTAAGGTGGCTGGGCAAGGAGGCTGGCGTGTCAGGTTACTGTCTGGAAACGAGGCGGGAGCCAACTAGGAAGGGGAACGGCATAGGCTTTACTGGTTGGGTTGCTTACCGGCTTGGGAACAAAGAAAGGTGGAAGAAACGGACAGCATGTTTAGCAAGATTGGCGGAGTATTCTAATGTTGGTAAAAATAGAACAGAAGGTTTCGGGGTTACGAAGGCGCGAATAGAGGGAAGGTAGCAATAGTTCGAGTTTGGACGCTTCGTAATTGTTTTTACAGTAAAATGCATTGAGTTCATAATTTTGAAAGTTTTTGCGAAGGCGGCCAAAGGGCGACAATGGCACATTAGTCCGGCGCTTATCTCTTCAAAAGCCGCAGAAATTCTTCGCTGGTCAATCCCGCCTGAAGGATGATGGAGTGGAGGGTGCCCCTCTTTATCTGGTCGTGGCGCGGAACCGTTAACTTGTGTCTCCCATCGGTCAAGTATATGTGGCTGCCCCTCTGACCTGCGACCTGGAAGCCTGCCCTATGCAACGATTTGATGACTTCGCCACGAAAGATGGGGGAGCCTAGACAGTGAGCTTCACCAGCTCTCTCTTTCGCTTGAGAAGCTCGAGCTCCTGGGGGAAGGCCTCCATATACCCTTCGATTGCCTCGCGTATATTCCTGAGTGCCTCTTCCTTCGTCTCACCCTCGCTTATGCATCCTGGCAGGTCAAGGCACTGAACGGATAGCCTCCCTCCTCCTCTTCCCTCAATATCACGGAGAGCTTCAGGTTTCTGATTTTCGATATGATCCGTCGGTCTCCTATTAGGATGTCGTCGCATAAATCTCTACCTTCCACCCTTGATGGCAATGACCCCCAACAGCATAGCGCCGAGGTTGTGGAAATAAAAATCGCTGTAACGCCGATTAGGTACATGACCAAATCTCGGGGGATGGTCATAGCGCCTCAATATGTTAGCAGAGGCTACGAAATCATCGCATTCAAAAACAATGAACCGCATGTACTTTCCGTTGGCTCCCATTTACCCAGCAACCGGATACTGACTGCTCCGCTATGTTTTAAACAAGCTTCCTATCGCTTGCTATTGGTGGCACGCCCTTCGCGAAAACTGTAAACGCCGGAGCTTTGAAAGAAGAGGAGCCTTAAGTACCTTTAAAATTGTATAAGTTTATATAACAGAAAAACAAATAATCTCCTGCTAAGAAGAGGTGAGATAGTGCAGATTCTTCATGAACCACAGCTTGATACCATATTAATGATTGAAAAGGCTATCAGAGAAGCCAAATCCTACCCTACAAAAAAAGAGCTGTGGAAAAACCTGCCCAAGCAGATCCAATATCAGACCTTTAACCGCATACTCCAATACCTTGAGGGCTCAAACAAAATTGTGTTCGACGGACGCAGAATAGTCTGGGTCTTCCCGGATAACCCAAAGCTGATGGAGCTCTTGGAGAGCAGCGTTAAACTCAGATGATCCCTAAAGGCTACTTGTAACCGAACCTCTCCTCATACTCCTTATGGCTCAAAACGTCTAACAGAACAACTGCCACACCTGTTCCATCCGCGACAAGCGTGTAAATGAGCCGATTGGCTCTGTCCAAATTATACTTATAAAGGTTATTAATGCCATATTTCTGAACATAAAACTTGGGAAACTTGCTTCGCTCGATCCTTTGCCCAGCAAACATATTCCCCTTCAAAACATCCAACGCCTTATCAAGGATATGGCGAAAATGCGAGTCCTTCTCTAAGGAAGAAACAAAATCAGCAACGCTCAGAGCAGCCTTTACACATGAAGGCTTCTTACTCACGATCCCACCAAACTTGCCTCATAAAAAGGCTCTCAAAGCTTATGAAATTTTCTCATCACCTTTTCCGGCGTCGTGGATGCTGCGTATCCGGAGGTGCAGTGCCACGAGGACAAGATCTTTCGATCCTCACAGAATGGGGGTTTTGACTTGCAACCAAACAGATCAAACAGTCGCCCCCCTCGATAAACTCTCCATAGTCTCTCGTCCTTCCGGCTTTAAGGTCATCCTCCCCTCTGCGGATGGATTCCATCATATTACGGTCAGACATTATGTCCATCGTCTCTATCAGCTCCTCAAGAAGGGCCTTTGTCCTGAGCAGTGGCTCCATTTGTTCAGTGCCCAGAACCAGAGGGCCCATACAAACCACTCGTGTGTTGCATTATTCTTATATTCGTTCCATCTATTTATTTGACTTTTTTCGACCCGTCTTATCGCCTCCAAATCCGCCACGGGGATTGAAAGTCAAACTCATCCCAGCATGCTTCTTCATCTTCCTCGGTTGAATCGAAAACCCCATTATGCGGGGATTGAAAGGTGAGCCACTGCAGGAAGCGGTAGCCACGCCCCATTGAAGTCGGAGACCTCTATTATAATTGTAGCAGGCTCCATTGCGCTGGAGATAGTGCATATTGTCTGCGAAGATTGCGATAGCAAGCGCTAATAAGTACACACAGAGGAATAGCTGGCGTATCTCAATCAGTTGTGGCTATTGATACGGCGTTCGCTCATAGCGAACATTTATATATTTTAGCGAACATCCAATTCAAGCATGAGAAAGGTAAGCAACATTTTCGAGCCGAAAGCAACGCGAGTTCTGAGGGCTTTGCTTACTGATCCACAGCATAATTGGACGATTAGAGGGCTAGCAGAAGAAGTAAGGATTTCTGTGGGCTACGCTCACGCTGTTGTTTCTACGCTTATAGACCTCGGATATGTGGTTCGCAATGAAACCTATAAAATTAAAATGGTCAATCCAACTGTTCTGCTTAGAAGGTGGGCGGCCTATAATCAATATGATAAGGTTAACACTTTTCTCGAATACTATACTTTCGAACGTGAAATCGATCGGTTCATCCATCAACTATCTGCCGTTGATAACACATCATACGCCTTGACCTCTCTGGCAGGTGCGTTTCTCATCGCTCCCCATGTCAGACCAGTTGACATCCACATGTATGTCCACGGCAAAGAAGATGCGACAGCAATTGCTAAGACGCTCGGCATTCAACCTATTCCAAGAGGGGGCAACGTCAAGTTTGTAATTCCATACGACGAGGGAGTTTTTTATGGCCAACAAAGGCTCAACATCAGTACTTCAGATCAAGCGGAAAGTGGAGTAAATGTAGTTTCTAATATCCAGCTTTTCGTTGATTTATACAACTATCCCGCTAGGGGTTTGGAAGCTGCGGAGCACCTGTATGAGAGGATAGTTGAGAAATGGGGAAAAGTCTTGGTCGGTAGCTAATATGTACGACAGAAATCTTACAGAAGCTTCTCGGTCTGCACTTGTTGAGCTATGTTCTGCTCTTAACGCCTATAGAGGCGACTTCGTTTTAGCCGGGGGATGGGCGCCATATTTCCTCACTAGAGACTATTTCGACCATTGCGGTTCAAAAGACATAGATCTCGTGCTAAGGCCCTCAATAATGGTGAAGTATGAAAGCATTAGAAAAACCGTGGAAAGGCTAGGCTATCAAGAAACGCCTAATCCCTTCCGATTCGAGAAAAAGGTTGTTTCGCCTCTTGACGAGAAAGAATATCGCATCGGCGTCGATTTTCTAACAGAGCCTAAAGTTGCGAGGAAGGTGTTTCCACTCGTAAAAGTTCAAGAAGATCTAACAGCGTGTTTGATTGAAGGATCCAGCATCGTCTTCAAGTTTTATTACGAAGCAAAAATCGAGGGGACATTGCCAGATAACGGCAAAATCGTAGCAACAATTAACGTAGCAGACATTGTTGGAGCCCTGACCATGAAGGGTTTGGCTCTACCACGCTTAATTGATAAAGACAGCTATGACGTCTACGCAATAAGTGGATTCTATGACGGTAGTCCCGATAAAGCCTCAGAGAGCTACGTAAATCGTGTTAAAAAAGCAAAACTAACAGCAAGAGAGAAAGGTATTATACAATCTAGCATGAGCAGAATAAATCAAACCTTCAAGTTAATGGATTCATATGGCGCTTTTGCTGTTTCACGATTCGTTGGGGCAAACATTAACTCCGATGTTTACTTAAGGGTGAGTGCCTTTCTAAAGAATGTAAGTTCTGTTCTCTAACAACGAACATTAATATAAATCAGCGAACGCTCCCATAGAGCCTAAAGGCCGGTATGCAATTCGTCCAACCGCTGAAGCATGTTGGGTTTCTTGCTCAATCTCTAACTAGAAGTCGAAAACCCCATTATGCGAGGGTTAAGGGTGCCGTTACAAAACGACCGCCCAGAGGGCCCCAACTTTTGTCGTGGAGAGAGTCAATGTGAATTCTGAGGTTCGCCCAAAATTTTTATGAATTCTCCCACCGAAACGATCTTTATCTTTTGGTATCGCCTCATTTTGAGCAAGTGTTCATCGCCACTTACTATATATTTGGAGCCACTTTCAACAGCGCATTCTATGAACTTGTTGTCGGATGCGTCTTCTTTAACGATCTCGAGTCCTGTCTTCACTTTATGGATCTTCCCTACCCGTAACATTATCTCTAAAAATTCTTCCCGAGAGACTCCTGCACCCTCGTAGATCTCTCTGAGCCGCTTGTAGGCAAGTACCCTGCTGATCTCCTCGAGGATCTCCTCCGATATCGCAATGCTGATTCTACCCTCCTCTGCGGCCTTGACGATCCTGGCGGGCGAGCCGCCCCATATCATGGCTGAGATCCAGACGTTGGTGTCAAGGACTGCCTTTAGTCCTCGCCTCTTGGATGATGACATTCACGTCCTCCTCTGTCAGGCCGATCTGCCGTACTCTGGACCAGACCGATTTTACCGTTTCCTCAAAGGTTTTATCAGATATCTTCTTCAGTATTATCGTGTCGCCTAGGGCGATTGTGAGGAGCTTTTCTCCCTCTTTTATATTAGCCGCCTCCCTCACCTTGATGGGGATTACGACCTGCCCCTTGGAGGAGACCTTTGTTATTGATGCTTCCAAAGCCCAACACCACAATAGTGGTAAGAAAAATCTTACTAATATTCCTGACGCTCGTTGCAGGATATGCACCCTTGACTTTGCTACCGTAAGTTGAGCGGCTTCCTTCCCTTCGGCGCTATAATCCACGTCTTCTCAGCGTTCGCCCCTTCTGCGCCTGCCCCTTCCCTGTAGTTAAACCCCCCTCCAACAGCTTGCTTCTTTTTTCGGGCATTTAAAAAGGAGGCAGAAGGAGTAGATGAGGTAGTAGCTCATGCGCGGCGCCAGTCGTTCTGTGGACACGGGGGAGAGGACGAAGGTGACGCGGCTCGGCCTTGCATTCGTTACTTCCCTTCTGCTGTTGAACCTCGAGGGCAGGTTTTTGAGTACGTGATGGGGATCCTAATCGACAGGCCCTTGGCCGTTGTGTGATCTTTACCTACAACGTCGCGCCATCTCGGTGATTGTGCTCGGCATGGTCTTTGTCGGCCTCGTGGGGACTTCCGGGCAGGCGCGTTGCACTCGGGCACCCGAGGGCCTTCTCGGCAGCCCTCTCTACGCTCGTGGTCCTCACGGGCCTCTTCGGGGCTGCCGACAGATAAACGCGGTATCCTGCCTGATCATTACACGCTATGTGTAAAGAGGACGCACTCATCTGAGCCCATTCCCTTCCTGATCTACAACCCCAAAGTCAAGGGAGGATCCGTCGGGAAGTTTGACGAGGAAAGATGCAGGAAAGGGGTTCTCGGGTTACTTGAAGGCGAGGAGTTCATCAAGGAATTTTTCGCTTCCCGCGAGCCAAGTAGCCAGAGGCGTTAATTCTCCCTTTTTGATACGTCTCCAAAAATCAAGCCGCAGTGCCTCGAGCATCCTCCTCGACCCAAATTTGGTTGAGTCGAAAACCCCATTATGCGCCTTTGCCGCACAATATTTCAGATGTAAGCCAAGGGCACAAACTCGACAGTCGTGCCGTCCATCTTTCTCTTCCCCCAGGTCTCCTTGGTCAGCACCACCGCCAGGGGGGGCCTGTAGGCCTTAACGAAACTCGCCAGACTCTTCGTGACCTTGAGGCCCCTGAGAGGCTGGAATTTGACCTCAACTGGCACGGGACTCCTGCTGTCGCTGATGACAAAGTCCACCTCCGCCTTCGCGGTCGTCCTCCAGAAGTTCACGTTTCGCTCATGGACGCCGAGCCGGATCAATTCGTTCAGCGCAAAGTTCTCAGCAAGAGCCCCCGCATCCCCCCTCAGCCCCATCTCGTTGAAGTTGTTGATGGCATGGTTCCTCAGACCCGTATCGATGAAGTAGACCTTCGGAGCCTTCCTGAGTTCGGTCACCAGATTCCGGTGGAATGGTCGGAGCAGCCTTATCACGTAGGTCTGCTGTAGCACATCCAGCAGGTTGATCAGATCCTTGAAGTAGGTACCAACGGATGCGATTATACCCTCATACGAGAGAAGGTTTCCATCGTTGAAGGCCAGGATCGAGACGAGCCTTCTGAACTTCTCGGTGTCCTCTATCCTGAGGTATGCAACTATGTCCCTCTCGAGGTATGTGCTGAAGATGTTCTTCAACAGGAGTGCCTTCTCCGCTCTGCCTCCCGCCTTCACCACCTCTGGATAACCACCGAAGAGTGCGTATTCCTCGAGGTGCTTGAGGAGGTCTCCAGTGAATATGTCCTCCCCCTTCACCTCGAAGGTTTTGCCAAGTGTCAGACCGCTTATCGCCAGGTTCGTCTCTGAGAAGATCTTGGCAATCCTCCTGTCCTTTGCGTTGAGGTACTCGAGGAAGCTGAAGGGATAGAGCTCAAACGAGAGCAGCCTGCCCACAAGGTACTTCGCGGTAGAACTTGTCAGCTCCAGCGAGGATGAGCCGGTTATCACAAACTTCGCATTCCGGTACGTGTCATAGAGGAGCTTCAGCTTCTGTCCTAGATCTGGGCAATACTGCGCCTCGTCTATCAGGAAGTAGTGCACGCCGTCCCCCCCGAGCAGGTAGCTTCTGATGAACTCCCTTGGATCCTTTGCAAACTTCGCCAAGAGTTCGCGGTCCTCGAAGCTCAGGTACGTCACTCTCTCATCGTCAGTGCCATTTTCCTTCAGCCATTCCCTCAGCATATCGAGCAGGGTGGTCTTGCCAGATTGCCGGGGTCCCTTGATTGCGATTATCTCCCGCCTGTCCATCCACTTCCTGATCTCCCCAAGCAGGGCTCTCTCGATGTATTTCATGATAAACACTATTAAAATTAAATCTATTTAAGATTTACTAGGGTTAAAGGTGACATCCTCCCCAGCCTGAAGTTCGGGGCCCCCGCTTTTCCTGCCGGTTGCCCCCTCACGGCCTCTGCTCGGGGAGCGTTTTGCGGAAGGCTTTCCATCGAGGTTCCTGCTTCCACGACCAGACT
>VGLU01000029.1 GCA_016882195.1 Thermoproteota archaeon | reverse complement strand
CAGTCCGGCAACGGCAGGTCGGGCAGGCTCTGGGGGATAGAGCACTTCGGTGTTATCCCGGACGTCATTACCGTCTCAAAGGCGATAGCCAACGGGCTGCCCCTCGGTGTCACGCTCTACAGCGAACGCCTAGACTCTCCGCTCAAACCCGGAGAGCACTACTCAACGCTGGGGGGAAACGCCCTCTCATGCACAGCTGCCATGGTCGTCTTGGATGAACTCACGGGCGGCCTCATTGAAAAGGCGAGGAAGAATGGAGCATACTTCAAGCGACTGCTCGAACCGCTCAAGGACAGGCACGAGCTCGTTGGCGACGTCAGGGGAGAGGGGTTCTTCCTCGGAATGGAGCTGGTGAAGGACAGGAGGACAAAGGAGCCCGCCAAGGAGGCCGCCGCCAAGTTCCTGCAGGAGGTATGGAAAAGGAAGGTACTAGTGGGACTCGGAGGGCTGGACAGCAACGTGGTGAGGATAGAGCCTCCTCTAATCCTGACCAAAGAGCACATAGAACAATCGGTTGAGGTCTTCGACGAGGCGCTGAAAGCCATAAAACAGTGAGCCAAGCCCTTCTCTCTATAACATCTCTGCCTTCATCTGCCCTGGGGCTCCGCTAGATCTCTAAAGATCTCTGGCATCTCCGATAGGCTGTTGATTAAATAGTCTGGCTTCTCCCTCAATAGCCTTTCCAAGGGCGTCACGCCGGTCGTCACCGCAACGGTGGCGGAGCCCGCGCGCCTTCCGGCCCTCACATCCATCTCCGTGTCACCCACTACCACCACCGCCTCAGGCTTCAGGTCCAGCAGGAAGGCCGCCTTGGATATGGGCTCTGGCGACGGCTTGTGCTCCGTGGTATCCTCGAAGCCTAGCACCACGTCGAAGAACTTCCGCATCCCAAAGAACTTTGAGATCATCTCCGCATTCTCCCTGCTCTTGGTGGTCACCAGTGCCATCTTGAGACCCCTCGATCTTGCGTCCTCAAGCGCCTCGCACGCATTCGGCAAAACCTTGGTGTGCCTGATAAAATTCATGTAGCTCTTCTTGTAATCCTCAAAGAGCCTCCTCTTCTGAGCCTCGTTCAGGTCCGGCTCCACCTGAAGGAAGAGGTCGAAGATCGTCAGCCCCATGACCTTCTCCACCGTTTTCCTGTCGATCCCCCTGAACCCGTTCATCTTGAGGGTGTGGTCTGAAGTCCTCCATATGGTCTCCGTGGAGTCCACCAGCGTGCCGTCCAAGTCGAAGATGGCTCCCCTTATCAAGGCGTCCTTCCCCGGCAGATGATACTGACAGGCTTTATTTAAAAGCTTCATACCACCAAGGAAAACCTTAAATGAAATGCTGTGGATATTTTAATCCTCTTAGGAGTGATTTTTATGTCAGGAAGGATGCATCCAAAGACTGTTTCTTCACAGGATCGAATAAAGGGATTCGAGCCTTACGTCTCCAACCTTGACGAAAGAATGGCTTTGTACGAGGCCGCCAGGTGTCTCATGTGCTACGATCCTCCATGCAAGAGTGCCTGCCCAACGGGTATCAACATACCCGAGTTCATATACCGGATAAAGACAGGCAACCACTATGGCTCTGCGAAGGTCATCCGCGAGAGCAATGTATTCGGCGGGGAGTGCGGCTATGTCTGCCCGGTCGAGAGGCTATGCGAATCCAAATGTGTAAGGAACAACCTCAACGAGGAACCGGTTGCAATATCCCTGTTGCAGCGGTTCGCGTACGAGAAGGAAAAACCAAAGGGGCTGGTCAAATTCAAGTGCGCGCCATCAAACAAGAAGAAGGTCGCCATCATCGGCGCTGGACCGGCAAGCCTCTCCGCGGCCTACGAACTCGCCCGCATGGGATACGGCGTCACGGTCTGCGACTCCAACCCGAGACCAGGTGGTCTCATGATTTACGGGATACTTCCCTGGAAGGCTGCGTGGAGCGTCGCCGAATCTGAGATAGATTACATAAAGAGCTACGGCGTGAAGGTTGTGACCAAGAAGAAGATCACGGATGTCAAGGCTCTCCTGAAGGACTATGATGCCGTCTTCATCGGGACGGGCACAACGGAGTCGTCTCGCATGGGCATTCCAGGCGAGGAACTGCCAGGCGTGTACCTTGCTCAGGACTTCCTATTCAGCGTTGCAAAGTACCTTAAGGGCGAGGGGAAGGCCCCCAACCTGAAGGGAAAGAGGGTGGCGGTCATAGGAGGCGGTGACACCGCGATAGATGCCGCTTGCACATCGGTAAGGCTTGGCGCTGACAGGGTGTACGTCGTTTACAGGCGGTCCCTGACCGAGATGCCGGCCGTGCCCTACGGCAAGATGCAGGCGAAGGAGGAGGGCGTGGAGTTCCTGCTGCTGACAAGCCCCGTCCGAATAAAGGGCGATAAGAAGGTGACGAGCTTGGTGTGCGTCAAGATGGAGCTCGGCGCGCCGGACGAGTCTGGCAGGAGGAGCGTGAAGCCCATAAAGGGGTCTGAGTTCCTGCTTGACGTGGATGCGGTGATAGTCGCCGTCGGTCAGAGGCCTGAGGAGGACGTCCTTAGGTCATTCGGCGTGAAGGTCGATAAGGGGCTGATCGTGGTCAACGACAACTTTGCCACGTCCATAAAGGGCGTGTACGCCGGAGGAGATGCGGTAAATGGTGGCGAGACGGTCGTTGAGGCCGTTGCAGAAGGGAAGAAAGCCGCCGCTGCGATCGACAAACACCTCAGAGGGGGAAAATAGGAGGCGAAAAGACATGGTATCTAAACCAGATATTACCGTAAAATTCTGCAAATTAGAGTTAGAGAACCCGTTCCTTCTGTCCTCGGCCCCACCGACCTGCACGGGAGAGATGATAATGCGCGCCTTCGAGGAGGGCTGGGCTGGCGCGGTGACTAAGACCATCAAGCCGGACAAGACTCCAGTCTACGACCTCGACAACCGCTTCGGGATAATGGGCTTCGAGGACAAGCAGATGATCCTCTTCGAGAACATCGAGGAGGTCACAAAGAGGCCCGTCGGCACTTGGGTAAAGGAGATCAAGGAGGTAAAGAAGAAGTTCCCGGACAAGATCCTCATAGGCAGCCTTATGGCTGAGCCGAAGGAGGAGGACTGGGAGGAGCTGGCGCGCACAATAAGCGAGGCCGGTGTGGACATGCTCGAGCTGAACCTGGGATGCCCCCACGGCATGCCGGAGCGGGGCATGGGCGCCTTCTGCGGACAGAGGCCAGACCTCATCGACAGGCTGACCCGTGCTGCGAAGAGGACCTCCTCGGTTCCGGTGATGGTGAAGCTGACGCCCAACGTAACCGACATCGCCCTGATGGCACAGTCAGCGGAGAAGGCGGGCGCGGATGCGATCTCCGCCATAAACACCGTACTGGGTCTCATTGGAATAAACATAGACACCTTCGAGCCGATGCCGACGGTGGACGGCAAGAGCACCTTCGGCGGCATGTCCGGACCCGGAGTGAAGCCCATCGGACAGAGGTGCGTTGCGCAGATAGCACAGGCGACCAACATACCCGTCTCTGGCATAGGCGGAGTAACTACATGGAGGGATGCCGTGGAGTACCTCCTCGTCGGCGCCAACAACGTCCAGGTCTGCACGGCAGTAATGTGGCGCGGGTACCGCATAGTCGCCGACATGATCGATGGTTTGACCAACTACCTGAGCGACAGGGGCTTCTCCTCGGTGAAGGACATAGCCGGCAAGACCCTGCCGAAGCTGACCGCGTGGGGGAAGCTCAACAAGGACTACGAGGTCGTCGCGACCATCAACAAGGACCTCTGCATAAAGTGCGGGCTCTGCTACGTCGCCTGCAGGGACGGCGGGTACCAGGCCATAAAGTTCGAGCAGGGCAAGGCCGCCGAGGTCGATGAGGAGAAGTGCGACGCCTGCGCGCTCTGCACGCTCATCTGCCCTGTGCCGAACTGCACAACATGGAAGCGCGTAAAGAAATAGGGAAACGTTTTATCCTTTTTTCCTCTATTTAGTAACTGGAGGCCCTATAATGGACTTGTTAATTAAAAATGGTAACGTAGTCACACCAACCGACACCTTCAAGGCAGACATAGGCGTCGAGGGCGGCAAGATCGTCGCCATAGGATCCGACCTTCCAAAGAAGGCCAAGGATGTCGTGGACGCCAAGGGCAAGTACGTGCTACCGGGCGGGATCGATCCCCACACCCACATGGAGATGCCCTTCATGGGCACGACAACCGTGGACGACTTCGAGTACGGGACCACAGCCGCAGCCTTCGGCGGGATAACAACAATACTTGACTTCGCGATACAGCCCAAGGACAAGACCTTCCTGGACACCATAAAGCTGTGGAGGGGCAAGGCCGATCCCAAGGTCGTCATCGACTACGGCATACACCTCGCGGTGACGAATCTGACCGAGGACCTGGTCAAGGAGATCCCCAAGGTTCTCAGCGCCGGCGTCTGCAGCTTCAAGCTATTCATGCCTTACAGGAAGGAGGGGCTGATGAGCGACGACGGCAGGATCTACAGTATGCTGGAGGAGAGCAGGAGGCTCGGGTTCCTTGTCCAGCTCCACGCCGAGAACAACGCCGTCCTCGAGTTCCTAATAGAGCGTAACGTGGCTGCAGGCAGGCTCTCCGCCGAGTACCACGCCAAGAGCAGGCCCAACTTCGTGGAGGGCGAGGCCATCCACAGAGGGCTGGTCTTGGCGGCCGCCACAGGCGGGAACCTCTACATCGTTCACATGTCAACAAAGGAGGGTCTTGCGGAGCTCGCCCTCATGAAGGCCATGGGCGCCAACGTCTACGGCGAGACGTGCCCGCACTACCTGACCCTCACCGACGAGAAGTACCTCTCCCCCAAGGGCAGGCGGTACATAATGTCCCCCCCGCTCAGGAGCAAGGACGACAACGAGGCGCTCTGGTGCGGACTTGCGGACGGCACCCTGAGCACCGTTGCGACGGACCACTGCACCTTCACGAACGCGCAGAAGGATATGGGCAAGGACAACTTCACCAAGGTTCCCAACGGCGTTCCTGGCACCGAGACGATGATACCCGTGCTCTACAGCCAGGGCGTAGGGCAGAAACGCATATCCATAAACAAGATGGTGGAGGTCACCTCGTACAACCCCGCCAAGCTCTTCGGACTCTACCCAAGGAAGGGAACGCTGAACATAGGCAGCGACGCCGACATAGTCATCTTTGACCCGAAGTTCGAGATGGAACTCAGCGTGAAGAACCTCCACTCGAAGATCGACTACTCGATATACGAGGGGTTCAAGGTAAAGGGCATGCCCACCTACACCTTCGTGAGGGGGAAGCCGGTCGTATACGACAGGAAGTTCGTGGGGAAGAAGGGCTCGGGCAAGTTCGTTCCAAGAACAAAGCACCAGCCGCTCGAGTGAGCGACCGCGGTCCTCCCTTCCTTTTTCTTTCCTTATCCGTCCCTCACTTTTTCTTATTTTCTTTCCCAAAACGAATCGCATTCTTCAATATGGAGTGCGAAAGTTCTGAAGCCCTTTAAAAGCGATCCTTGCGACACGATCGTCCTTTCGAAAGCATTATTAAACCTGCCGTCAAATATTAAGGCACAACAGATTTCGGAGGGAACTATTTGGTAAAAACACAAATGCATGGAAAGCACTGGATTGCTCCAGAAATTGAATGGAACGACGAAGAGCTCTGGACGGTAATCGATACTGCCTTCGACCTAAAGAGAGAGTACGCAAGGGGACAGAGGCACGACGACATTTGCAAGGGTAAATCCCTGTTTACCCTGTTCTTCAACCCGTCCACAAGGACCCGATCCTCATTCATAACCGGAATAACCCAGCTCGGCGGCGTTGCCTACGACCTTGACCCGGGCAAGTTGCAGCTCGCCCATCGTGAGACCAATTACGAGACCGCAGCCATCATGAGCCAGATGTGCGACGGTATTGCCATCAGAAGGTATGTAAAGGGCGTCTACTACGGCGAGGGCAACCGCATCATGAGGGAGTTCGCAAAGGCCTCCACGGTACCGGTCATAAACATGGAGTGCGACCTGTGGCACCCGTGCCAAAGCGTTGCCGACATAATGTGCGTCATGGAGAAGTTCAACACAAGGAACCTTAGAGGGAAGAAGTTCGTCATGTCCTATGCCAACAGCCCGGGTGCATGGAAGCCGGTCGCGGTCCCGCAGTCAAACATCATCTTCTTCACGAGGATGCTGGAGATGGACGTCACCCTGGCATACCCGGAGAAGTTCAACCTTGACCCAGCCGTTGAGGCATACACAAAGAAACTCGCAGACCAGTACGGCACGAAGTTCGAGATCACGCACGACATGGACGAGGCCTTCAACGACGCCCTCGTAGTCTACCCCAAGGGATGGTGCAGCTGGGAGATCCTGAAGCAGGGCGGCTACGACGAGAAGCTGCACGAGGAGTACAAGAAGACCCACAACCTGGCCGCTTGGAAGACAACCCCGGAGAGGATGGACAGGACGAGGAAGAACAGCATCTGGATGCACTGCCTCCCCGCCGATGTGGGCGTAGAGGTGGAGCCGGAGGTCATCTTCTCCAACAGGTGGTCAGTCTCCGTGGACGAGGCAGAGAACAGGCTCCATGGCCAGAAGGGCATCATGGCGCTAACAATGGGAGGACGCAGATAAGGAGGTAATGGAACATGCCATGTTGTTTGTTATGCCCAGAGTATAAGAACATGCTGAACGTAGAGCCAAGAGTCAGCCCGAAGTGCCCAGGCTACGTCTCCAAGGAGAAACCTTGGCCGCAGAAGGACTTTCCTTCAGACGAAGCGCCACCGCTGTGGTACCTCCTGAAGATCGAGGCGAGGTGCTGCCCCCTCTGCCCGTACTTCAAGGCGGATGTGACCCAGAAGCACTGGTGGTGCGAGAGGCCACTTGCCTTCGAGATAAAGCCTGACAACGCGGCCGAGGCAATAAAGATCTCGGGCAGATCTGTCGTACCACGTCCATAACCTTCCCCTTTTTATTTTTCCCTATCTCAGAACTTAATTTTAAAAGAAATAGTACTAGATGCCAGTATCCATAAAAAGCATCTTATCGTCGATGTACTACCTCTCTCTCCTTCCTTCAACGAACTCCTCGAACCGCCTCTTCGCAACCTCGTATGGCATCTGCTCTGGCGGGTGCTTGAAGCAGAAGGCGGACGGGCTGATGAGCGGTCCCGAGACGCCCCTGTCGAGGGCTATCTTGGAGGCCCTTACGGCGTCGATGACGACGCCGCCGCTGTTAGGCGAGTCCCACACGTCCAGCTTCACGTCTATCTGGACCGGCGTCCCCCCGAAGTACTCCCCTTTCAGGTAGACGTAGCAGATCTTCTTATTGTCCAAGAAGGGAACGTAGTCCGAGGGACCTATCCTCAACGGCACATCGTACGGCACCATTGCCTGGACGGCCGAGGTCTTGCTGATCCTCTTCGAGATGAGGCGCGCCTCCTCCAGCATGTTCAGGAAGTCCGTGTCCCCTCCAATGTTGAGCTGGTAGCTCTCGGTGATCTTCACGCCCCTGTCCACCATGAGCTTTGCAAGCGCCTTGTGGAGAACAGTCGCCCCTATCTGGCTCATCACGTCGTCCCCGGAGACCGGCAGCCCCTTCTCTGCAAACCTCTTCTGCCACGCTGGATCGGAGGCGATGAAAACGGGCATGCAGTTGACAAAGGCGCACCTCGCCTTTATTGCCTGCTCGGCGTACCACCGCACCGCCTGCTCCGAGCCGACCGGCAGATAATTAACGACAACTTCTGCGCCGGATGCCTTGAGCTCCTCGGCCACGTCCACTGGCTCGGCCTCACTCTCCTTCACGTACCCCTTGAGGTACTTTCCCAGACCGTCCATCACCGGACCCTTCTGTACCTCCACCCCCAACCTGGGCACCTCGGAGAACTTTCTGGTGTTGTTGGGGTATGCGAATATCGCCTCTGAGAGGTCCCTTCCCACCTTTGTTGCGTCCACATCAAACGCCGCGACGAACTCCAAGTCCCTCGGGTGGTACCCGCCCATGTTGACATGGAGCAGTCCTGGTACATCCTCGTCCTCGGAGGCATTCCTGTAGTAGTTAGTCCCCTGAACGAGGGCGGACGAACAGTTTCCCACGCCCACAATGGCGACCTTGATGGTCATAAACATCACCCATAGTATTTTATATGTATAAAATATTCTGCTTTTTTAACTTTGCCTAAAAAAAG
>VGLU01000028.1 GCA_016882195.1 Thermoproteota archaeon | reverse complement strand
GCCGGCCGGTCTTGACCTCGGCCTGAGGTCCTTCGCGGTGCTGTCGGACGGAACAAAGATAGCCAATCCCCGTCATTTGAAAAAGCATGAGTGTAAATTAAAGCGGCTTCAGCGCCGTCTCTCGAAGAGGCATAAGTGGTCGAGGAACTGGTTCAAATCAAAACAAATACTCGCCGCAGCCCACGAAAGAGTTGCCAACACCCGCAGGGACTTCCATCATAAACTGTCGTTCAGCTTCGTCCGTAAATATTCATTGATAGCCGTTGAAGACCTTTCACTGAAAGAATTAATCGAACAGCCGTGCCGGCACCTCAACAAGTCCATCCACGACGCCGGCTGGTCATCCTTCGTAATCAAGCTCTGCAACAAGGCTGAAAGTGCTGGTTGCCGGGTGATAAAGGTAGAGCCGGGGGGCACGACGCAGGAATGTTCGAATTGTGGGAAGATCGTGCCGAAGACGTTGAAAGATAGACGGCATTCATGTTCATGTGGTCTATCAATTGACCGCGACCTGAATGCCTCAATAAATATACTAAACCGAGCATTATCTACCGTAGGGCATACGGAAAGTCAAGCCTGTGGAGTTGCCCTCAACGATAGGGCGACCGGGAAGCAGGAAGCCCACACCTTTTAAGGGTGGGAGCATGTCACGCAATCGGTACGCCGTTTGCCGGATCGGATGTGAACCTCTGGAACTCCTTGCTTATTCTGGCGGTTATGGCACCGGGCTTGCCCGTGCCTATCGCCCTTCCGTTGACCTCCGTCACAGGTACAATCTCTGCCCCTGTTCCTGTGAAGAAGACCTCGTCAGCGTTGAAGAGTTCGTGGGCGGTGATCAGCCTCTCCTCTATCTTTAGCCCGATCTTCTTGGCTATCTCGAAGACTGTGGACTGTGTGATCCCAGGCAGGGCGCCCGTGTACGCCGGTGGAGTCCAGATCTCTCCGCCCCTCACCACAAAGACGTTCTCTGCTGTGCCCTCGCAGAGGTAGCCCTGTGTCGAGAGGATTATGGCCTCGTCTACTCCTGCGTTGTTCGCCTCGATCTTTGCGAGTATGCTGTTCAGGTAGTTGAGCGACTTCATCTCGTGGGACGTACCGTCGACGGGGTCCCTCCTGATCCACGTTATAATGGTCCTTATCCCCCTCTCGGCGACCTCTTTGGGTATGACCGATATGCTCCCCACTATGATGAAGACGGTGGGCTTTGAGCACTTCCGGGGGTCAACGCCCAGATC
The DNA here is from genome assembly GCA_016882195.1 of Thermoproteota archaeon. Classification (GTDB taxonomy): domain Archaea; phylum Thermoproteota; class Methanomethylicia; order Methanomethylicales; family Methanomethylicaceae; genus VGLU01. Next base: position 8,986 of record VGLU01000028.1, on the reverse strand, counting down.
CCCTGCCCCCCTGGTGACCACGAGCCTGATGTAGGCGTCCTTCATCTTATTCTCCTTGAGCGTATCGATGACCGCCCTCCTCATCCCCTCCATTGACAACGGGATCTTGATCATCAGGCTGTGGGCAGAGGCGTAGAGCCTGTCCAGGTGCTCGTTGAGCCTGAAGACGTACCCGTTGTAGGCCCTTATCCCCTCAAAGACCCCGTCCCCATATAGGAGCCCGTGATCAAATACAGAGATCGCAGCCTTGGACTTCGGAACGAACTCACCGTTTATGTAAACCAACGGCTCTTCCAAAAGAGTTCACCATCCGTATATCTCTATGTAACATGATACTATCGCATAAAAGTCTTGCGTCCACCATCTATAAGGATAAAGAAGGGGCTTATTCGGTGCCCTCAGCCCATCCCTTCACGTACCTCTCCTGCTCCTTCGTCATGGAGTCTACCTTGATCCCCATCACGTCGAGCTTCAGTTTTGCGATGGCGGAGTCTATCTCCTTTGGAACGTCGTAGACCTTTGCCTTAAGCCTCTTGCTGTTCTTGAGGATGTACTCCGCCGCCAGCGCCTGGTTGGCAAAGCTCATGTCCATGACCTCGCTGGGGTGCCCCTCCGCGGCCGCGAGGTTGACGAGTCTCCCGTCGGCGAGAAGGTAGATCTTCCTCCCGTCCCTCAGCGTATACTCGTCGACAAAGTCCCTAATCTTGAGCCTGCTCTTAGCCATCCCCTCGAGTTCCTTGATGTCTATCTCCACGTTGAAGTGGCCGGTATTCGCGAGGACCGCTCCGCTCTTCATCCTCTTGTAGTGCTCCCCTCTTATCACGTTCTTGTTGCCGCTGGCTGTGACGAAGATGTCCCCAGCCTCCGCGGCCTCTTCCATGGGCATGACCTCAAAGCCGTCCATCACCGCCTTCAGCGCCTTCATGGGGTCCACCTCCGTGATTATGACGTGTGCTCCCATGCCCCTTGCCCTGTTGGCAAGACCTCTGCCGCAGTGCCCGTAGCCCGCGATTACAAACCTCTTGCCCGCGAGGAGTACATTAGTTGCCCTAAGGATGCCGTCAATGGTGCTCTGCCCTGTCCCGTAGACGTTGTCAAAGTCCCACTTGGTCTCAGCATTATTCACCGCTATTATGGGGTACTTCAATACGCCCTTCTCCGCCATAGCCGTCAGCCTGACGACCCCTGTCGTCGTCTCCTCAGTCCCCCCTATAACCCTAGATATGTCACCTCTGCCGGAGTGGAGCTCTGTTACCACGTCTGCCCCGTCGTCCATAGTTATCGCAGGCTTGAAGCTCAACGCCCTCTGTATGCAGCCGTAGTACTCCTCCTTCGTCTGCCCCTTCCATGCGAAGACATTGGCGCCCTCCTTCACGAGCGTGGCCGCAACCTCGTCCTGCGTGGAGAGCGGGTTTGACGCAGTGAGGGCGACCTTTGCCCCTCCGGCCAGCAGGGTCCTCACCAACACCCCAGTCTCCTTTGTGACGTGGAGGCAGGCAACGATCTGAACGCCCTTCAAAGGCCTCTCCTTGGCAAAGCGCTTCCTTATGCTCATAAGGACGGACATGTGATCCTCTGCCCATCTCAGCAGGTTTGCTCCCTTATCGGCCAATTTGAGATCTTTGACCTTGTAATCCATACCTCGCACCCCGTGACGCTGGTGATTATTTAATATCGTCATTTAAAAGCGTATGCTGTCCGGGCATTCTGGAATATGGGCTCACGGCGCTTGGTTACACCGCCTTCACCAAGATCTCCTCGCGGCGGAATAGGCTCGTTCCCAGCTTGAATACGATCAGATCCAGAACTACGAAGCCTACGATAAGCATGGCCAGCATCGTGGGACCGAACATCAATAGCCCTCCAACCTCTGAGAATATGAGGAGCATCACGGGCAGAACAAGGAGTGCGCTGAGCTGCTGTGCCTCCCTGAACCCCTTCACCCTGACGGATACGATGACGGTCACGCCTATCCCCGCGAGCGCAACGGCCGGGGTCACGCAGAATATGAGTGCCAACCACAGAAGGTTGGGAAGCAGTACCCTCCCTCCGAAGAGAGCAAACGCGGTTATGTCAACAATGGCGCTGTAGGCCGCGAAGGCTAGGAAGGTGACGAGCATCGATGGTATGAAGGATACCAGTATCTTTCCGAGCAGCAGCTCACCGTCCGTTAGAGGGGTGGCTAGGAGCGCCTCTATCGTCTTCCGGTCCTTCTCGCCCGCGAAGCTGTCCGAGGCGAGCACGCTCGACGCCATAATGGGTATTATTAGGAAGAAGGGGGCGAAGAAATACAGCGCAAATATGTAGACCATCTGCTGCGTGGCGTTCATTCCGGTGATCTCGAGCTTGAGCTCCAGGGGCAGGTTCTCAAACATGGTTGTAGGGATGTTGAATGAAGTTCCGGGTATCGCCATCATGGCGGGGACGAGTATGATTATCAGCGGAAGCATCACCGTGATGAGCATCGGAACGACCACTAGGGGCCCGACTATCTGCCAGTTTCTCCTCATCTCGCGCCAGTCCTTATTGAAGACGAGCATAGCGTTTTCCAGCGTCATTTAGGTCTCCCTCACCAGCTTCAGGTATGCCTCCTCTAGCGAGGGCAGGAACACCTTGACCCCCATTACCATCGCACCCGCGCCAACCAACGCCCTTACCACGTATGGCGCTACGGCCTGAACGTCGTCGGCCGCCACCAAGAGGCGTGCGGATCCCTCGTCCACCTCCACGCCCTCGACAGACTCGATGCCCCTGACCTTATCCACCATCTCCCGTGCGACCTCCCTGAGGGCGACCTCCAGCTTGGGGTGCCCCCCATACGGTTGCGGAGTTCCTTCGTGGTTCCGACGACCTTGCTGGCGCCCCTACTGATGATCATCACCCTGTCGCAGAGCCTCTCAGCATCCTCGAGCCTGTGCGTACAGAGGAGGACGGTATGCCTCTCAAGGCTACCGAGCCTCTCTATCAGGTCCCGGATAAGCTTCGACGCCTCGGGGTCCAAACCTGCGGTGGGCTCGTCCAATAAAAGGATGGGCGGGTCGTGCACGATTGCACGTGCGATCGCGAGCTTCTGCTTCATGCCCTTGGAGAAGGTCGCAACCCTCTCATCCCTCCTGTCCCAGAGCTGGAAGAGGTCGAGTAGCTCCTTGATCCTATCCGAGACCTTATGCCTGTTCGTTATCCCATAAGCCCTGGCGAAGAACTCTAGGTTCTCGACCGCGGATAGCCTCTCGTAGAGGCTCGGGTTCTCCGTTAGGATCCCAACGGATCTGCGCACCTTCACCGATTCCTTCGCAATGTCGTATCCGGCGACCTTGGCCGAACCCCCAGAGGGGGAGACTATGCAGGCCAGCATGCGGATCGTGGTCGTCTTGCCGGCACCGTTAGGACCCAGAAGTCCGAAGACCTCCCCCTCCTCCACCTCAAAGCTAAGATGATCCACGGCTGCGCACGTTCCGAACTGCTTTGTCAGGGACTGGGTCTCAACAGCCAACATGATTGAGGACTGACATCTATTTCTTTGTCAGGGTGATATAACTTTTTTATTCCTAGAGATCAGAATAGATGCCATCACTCCAATAATGGCAAGTAGCCCTGTTGCATAGAAACTCAGCGCCAATTGCCCAGACATATCTAGAATTGGACCTGTTATCAGCGGATACGCAAAGGCACCTATGAAACTCAATGAATTAAAGAATCCAAATGCTGCACCTGAGTTTTCTTCGCGCACAGATAAGGTCACAAGGGCTAATATAGGTCCATAGCAAAAAAACGTTGCCCAGCCTATCATAAAAATTATTGCAAAGGCCAGCAAAGATGTGGATGAAAAGGCCAGCAGAAACGGGAAGAACAGGCACATCAACATGGATATCGCGATAATAATCTCGTCTCCAAATCTTTTAGCCATAACTCCCCCTGCAAAGGATGATATAATACCTGCCAAACCTATTGTTGCAGAGATGACCCCGCCTGTAACAAGAGGGATACCCAATTCCGTAGTCAAGAACAGGGGAGCCCAGGTAGTAACGTTCGTCAAAACCCCGACAAGGGTAAAATTGATCAAGATGGCATAGAAGATCCTCTTCTGAAATACCTCCTTAAACCGGTATTGGATTTGAGCGCTGACCCTAATAGCAGGTTTTTTTAATAACAAAAAGGAGACGGTTGCCAAAGCAATTACCGAGGCAAAAATGGTGATGAAGAGCACACCAGATCTCCAGCTAGCGTATATGATCGAAGGGATCACGACAAAGGATAGGATCAGACCCAAGCCCCACCCAGTTCCAAGAATTCCCGTTGCTCTGCTGAGATCTGAAGGATGGAACATCAGCAAAAGCGTTCTGATCGCCGCCGGAAGGACGAGTCCACCGCTAGCGCCCATTAATAGACGTGAGAGTATAGCCGTCTGAAAGTTGTTGGAGATGAGGAAGAGGAGGCAGGATATAGTAAAGGCCATGACCGCGACGACCAATATTCTCTTACCGCCGAATTTATCGCTAAAAAAGCCGGCCGGGATCTGCATTGTGGCATAGGCGACCGCAAAGAATGACATCATCCAAGCCGAGTCGGTGAACGTTAGGCTAATCTCAGAGATGAAGGAATTTGATAAAGCGGCATATCCATTGAAGCCTAAAGAAACGGCCGCAAAGGCAAAGGTAGATAGCGCAAGGAATAGGTAACCGCTCGAATTTCGATTTTGCCGTTTAAACTTCAATCCCCTCTTTTACCTATACTTCCCTTTTTTTATCTTAAATCAATTTAACCACTACTGTCTTTTCGATTCAGGCAAAAAATAGAATATTTTCATATAAAAAAAAGAAAAAGAAGGGTGTGGCTCAGTAGATCATGCCTGATGTGCGTAATGCTACTAGCGCAAATAGGAAGATCACCGTCAGTATTGCAGTTAGTTTAACCGCCCACTCTGTGCTCTTCGGAGGCTCGTCCGTCTTCCTTCCTCCACCCTGTGCTCTCTGAACAGCGCTGAGGCCCAACGATACAACAGCAGAGGCGAAGGCACCGTACTGGCATGCCCATGTTATATCTCTTAGGAAGAGGTAGTAACCTAAGCCTACCGCAAAGCCGACAAGGACTCCCCAGAAGAAGCCACCTGTCGTGAGCAATGTTTTTTGTGTTCGACCCCAAGCATGCTCGAGGAGCGTGAAGAAGGCGGGCATTATTATTCCGCCAGCAGCCACTGCATACGCGAACATCAAGCCCTCAAGTACCAGGGGCCTCCACCACAGGGTTACCGCCAGCCACGCAAATGCCAGAACTGCCATGAATACTCTCGCAAGCCAGATGAGGTATCTATCACTTGCATCCCTCTTGATGTGCTTGTGGACGAAGTCGTAGGATATGGTAGTTCCGGACGCGAAGAGGCAGTTGGCGGCGGTTGTAATCATTGCGGCCAGCACAGCCGCCATAGCAAGTCCTGACACGCCTGTGGGAACGTAGTCTCTGAGTAGAACGGGTAGCGCCATATCCGGATTCGTTATCAAGCCCGGTTGCCACAGCAGGACGTATGCTGCTATTCCGCAGACGGTTATGCCGATGAGGAATGGTATGTAGCCCAAGGTTGCCCCAATAGCACCTGTAGCGGTGGCTTTCGGGGTCTTGCCCGACATGAGGGATCTGTTTGTTCCTGCCCAGATCATGTAGCCGAAGAACCAGAAGAAGATTATCATCAGTGTGATGAAGCCGACGCCGACCGGTCCTGGGGTCATGTCCCAGAAGCCCGCAGGCAAAGCCGCAGTCATTTGTCCCCAGCCTCCAGCGGCCGTCACGCCAAAGTAACCAGCAAGGCATACGCCTACGATGATTACCAAGTACTGTATGAAGTTGAGCCATCCGATGGACCATAGCCCGGCGGTGCCTGAGTAGACGACGCACACGACAGCGATAAGCAGCATGGAGAACCACGCCGGCCAGCCGAAGAGAGGCTCCGCGAAGGCGGCGAAGGAAAGGTAGCACACAGCCCCCAGCACAGTTATGTAGAAGAATATGTTGACTAGGCCGACGATTATAGCACATTTGGCGTCCATGTATTTCTCTATTATCTCAGGGATGGTCTTTAGCTCCTCCTTCCTTATCTTGACGGCTAACGGTATCTGCCAGAGGAAGCCGAGAGCGATGATTATGAGGTACCACAGCGCCGATATTCCGAAGAGCTGGACCCAGCCCATGTAGCCAACCGTCTGCCCTCCATGGATCATCTCCGCGGCGAGTAGGCCCATCACTATGAACCATGGTGCCTGGGATGCCGTTACGATGAACGTCAGGTGGGTCTTCACTTTCTTGACGTACTGTACGACGAAACCACCGGCCAGCACCACTAAGACGAAGATCGACACAATCGCAAGATCTAAGGTGGTAATCATTCCATATCGACCTACGTCTTTATGTATATCCCGTACGGACCGAGGTCAAGTGTCAGGTTCTCGAAGCCGTTCTTAGTTATTATGTACGTGTTCTCTGGCATGTTGTAGAAGACTTTCTTCTTAACGCTGAACGCCGGAAACTCGAGGTTTATTACCATTCCTGGCTGTAATTCCTCAGGTGCGCCCTCGACTATGTAGGGCGGCTCGTGAAGCCCAAGGCCTACAGAGTGACCCACCCAGCCGATCCACTGCGGAGAACGGATGTCTTGCCAGATGGATTTGCCCAGATACCTCGCAATTACCTCGTGTCCCTTCTGCCATAGTGCACCCATCTTTGTTCCAGGCTTTATTAGGTCCTCCACCTCGATGTGCGCTATTTCTGCGGAGTATGCCCACTTCCTCGCCTCGTCCCCTGGGTCGCCTATCCATATCTGCCTCTGGCAGTCAACCTCGTACTCCTTGTACGAGGGTCCTCCATCGAGGAATATGTAGTCGCCCTGCTTCAGGATGTGATCCTCATAGAAGCTTGTTGCGATGTTTCTGGATGTCTGTAGGACGTACATCTGGTATATGGAGTCTATGATGCCCTCATTCAGCCATACCTCCATCATCGCTTTGAATACATCTTTTTCGTTCACGCCAGGTCTCGCAAACTCTATCGCCTTTAGGTAGCCTCTGCATGCCGCCTGGTACATCTTCCTTATTGTGTCCTGTTCCCATGGGGTCTTTATCATTCTCTGGGGCCAGACCACGCTCTCCTGCGCGTCCACCCACTTCACCTTTGGAAGCTGTTTCTTGAGCTTCTCCCATTCTGCTTGGGTGAAGCCGGTCCACCAGCCGAAGGGTCCAAGTTCTACGCCGATCGTTCCGTTATCTAGATCCAAATCCTTGATGAGGTCCGCCATGGCAACAACAGGGTCTGGAGCGACTGGTGTTGGCGCCTTTGGATCCCCCCTGAAGCCTATGGCTCTTTCCGCGTAGCCCTTTAGCTCGAGACTGTTGATGCCAAGAACTTCGGTTATGAAGCTTGCAGGTCCGTCCTTTGGCACTATTCCAGCAGCTGGATATACATAGGGGTATGGTTTTACCCAGCCGAAGTAGTAGGTCCAGTTCTTCCTGTTGAGCAGGAAGAGGGCGTCGATGCCTTTGTCAGCCATGATCTTCTTCGCTTTCTTTATGCGTCCTTCCCACTCCGTTTTTGGCATGTATGGAAACTCTGGAGATAACGCCTTTCGTTCATAACACTTTTTTAGTTCAGTCATTGTGTATTCCCGCTCAGAACTTCCTTGTTTTTAGTATATATAATTTTAGGATCTACTTTTAAAAAAGCAAAATTTTTTGCTATTTTTTCAATATACTGTAAATTTTCTCGTGGTATCTCCAATCACAGTCATTTACAGTTGTGGTTGTAGAAATGTGCGGGTGGGTGATGAGTGTGTAGCAGTCGATAATCTGATGGTAACAGGTTCTTGCCCCACGGCTCTAATGGCTTAATCTTTCAAATTAGGTAGCCCACCTAACAAGATCATGTCTGAAGGTCATAGTTCCGCTCATATCTCGACTCGTGAGTTTTCTTTCATCACTTTAATGATAACGTGTGTTGAAATTCTTTCTATGTCCTCCATGTCGAGGAATTGATCAAGAATGCGTAGAAAATCATCCCGATCGCGTACTCTCAGGTGGACGATGAAATCCATTTCGCCAAGAACGAAGTAGACTGCCCAAACTCCTGGGATCGAAGCGAGCCTCTTACCAATGGCATTATAATTACGACCGTACTTAATACGAATAAACACAACAGTTAGGTAGTCTTTACCAAGCTTTAATGGATTTACTTTTGCGTAATAACCCTCAATAATACCGTTCTTCTCTAACTGTTTTATCCTATAGCGAAGCGTTGACGCAGGAATTTTTAGTTCCGAGGCAATCGTCTCACAATGGATCATGCAGTTGTTTTGTAATCTATGCACGATTTTAAGATCAAGATCGTCAAGCTTTACCTCACCCTTTCGTCGTTGCAAATACTCACCTTCGCATATAACTAAACAAAAACCTCTTTATTTCTATTACCTATGATTTTTAAAGCCTCGTCGAAGGCCTCGACTGCTCGGTCTACGCTCTCTTTCTTTATGACTAGAGGCGGCTCGATCCTCACCACGTTGCCATCCAGCCCTCCGAGCCCCACCAGGACCTTCCTCCTCCACACCTCCTGTAGGAACTTTGCGGCAGCCTCCTTGGCGGGCTCCTTTGTCCTCCTGTCCTTTACGAACTCCATTCCTATGAAGAGGCCCTTACCTCTCACGTCGCCGATTAGGTCATGCCTCTCTTTAAGGGACTCCAGCGATCTCTTGAAGTACTCCCCAGTTTCTCTGGCTCTATCTATAAAGCCGTTCAACAACTCATCCAAGACGACCATGGCGGCGGCGCAGGAGAGGGCATTCCCTCCCAGCGTCGAGTAGTGCTCTCCAGGTCTTAGGTGAGAGTCGAGATCCTCTTTGTAGAGCGTGACACCGAGGGGCAGCCCGTTGGCTATCGCCTTTGAGACGGTAATGACGTCCGGGATAACACCGAAGTGCTCTATCCCCCAGAGCCTGCCACTTCTCCCGTTG
>VGLU01000027.1 GCA_016882195.1 Thermoproteota archaeon | reverse complement strand
TTGTAAAATTTGGTCAACCCAGATTCCGGTGCCATGTTTTACCCCCCCATTAAACTGGTTATTATCTCTATCACCCCTTCCCCCCCCTCCTTGTCACAGACTATGTCCGCTTTAGCCTTCAGCTCAGGCACGGCATTCTTAACCGCGACCTTGATGTCTGCGGCCTCAAAGAGCGAAAGGTCGTTGAAGTCATCGCCTATGGCAAGTAAACGCCCACCGCCAAGCGCCTCAAGCGCAATCTTGGTCCCCCTTCCCTTATTCCAGCCAGCGGGAAGGACCATCAACCCCTCTTTATTGAACTCTATCAAGACCTCTTGATCCATGCGGGCATCATGGATCATCCTCTTAAACCTCTCAAGATCCTCTCTATAACCAGCCAATATCACCTCTCCGGAGTGGAAGTTCAGGCCACCTTTAAGAAATAATCTGTTTAGCCTCTCCTTCTTGTCGAACCATCCATCCTCAACGAGTATCCTCCTTACCCTTCCCTTTTCAGTATTGCATATGGTTCCATTTTCAGTTATTACTGCATGAAATATCTCTACAGCCTCTTTGTCCGGGATGTCATACAACCTCCTTCCTGTTGCTAGGATGAGTTTGCATCTCCTTAACTTCCTTAAGTTCCTAAGTTTCCTCTTCGCATCATCGGAGATCTTGAAGCCAAGAGCCTCATCAGCGACCGTTCTGTCGTAATCCATTACTATCGCATCTACACTGATCTTCAATGAGCCACCACCCGCATCGCCATTCTTTACACCTTTCATATCGAAGGTGTGCTGTTTAAGGGTTTGCCGACTTTCATGTGATCGCTTCCTTCGCTCCCTTTCCCAAAAGGCTCTCGTAAAGCCTGAGGTGGTCTCTGACGCCTCTGTCTGTGGAAAAACTTTCTTGGTAGATCCTCCTACTATTCTCGCCCATTCTCTTTGCTGCCTCATCATTGCTCAGGATGTACTCAATGGCGTTGGCTAAGGACTCCGGGTCGTTTGGAGGAACCAGAAAGCCGTTAACACCTGGCCAGATCTGAGTGGGTATCCCCCCCACGGCGGTTCCGACGACAGGCTTCCCGAACGCCATCCCCTCCGCGATGGCGAGCCCGAACCCCTCATGGATGGACGGCAGCACCACCATGTCGCACTCCTTGTATGCCGCCATGAGCATCTCCCTCTCGATGGCTCCAGCGAAAAATACCTCCCCCTCAAGCCCGCCTGCCATGACCATCTCCTGAAGCTCCTTGTGGTATTCCTCCTTCTCCCTTACCTTCAGGATCTCCTTGCTGAATGACCCATTCCCTATAAAAACCAGCTTGAACCTTCCCCTCAGCTTAGAGGCGGCCTTTACCAGCACACTCTGGCCCTTCAGCCTATCCAGTCTGGCTACGCATACTATCAGCCTGTCACCATCCCCGATCCCGAACTTTCTCCTGAAGCTGACCCTCGGCTCCTCCACGTCCATGAAGGGCGGTATGCATGTGACTCTGTTCCACGGGAGCCCCGACTTCAAGGCTGCATTAACATACGGTTTTGTGGAGAAGACCGAGTTTGAGTACTCGTTCAGGTATTTCACAATGAAATGCCTCCAATTCTCATGGACCTCCTCGGTGAAGGGGATGTGCCACGTGAAAGGGATCGGAACGCCCAAGTCCTTGAGGGGCGTCCCCAAGGGGAGGAGCTGGAAGTCGTGAACGTGTATTATGTCCGGCCCCTCAATGTCTGCCACCTCCCTGATCCTCTCCTCGAAGAGCCTATTCACCTTGAGATACTCGTTGAACCCGTATAGATGCTTGTTGTAGAGCCGATCGAGCGGTACGTCTCTGTTGTGAAACACCTTGAGTACGAGTTCCTTGAACCTCGTGTACCCTTGGACGACGTCCTTCTCCATCAGGCCCTCCTGCGGTACCCTGTAAACCTTGAACCCCTCCACCACCTCCTCTGGGGGCCTCCCTGTCGCCTTCAGGTTGACAAATGCCGACTCGTGGCCCAGCCTCCTCAGCTTCCGACCAAGCCAGATCAGGTAGTACGATACGCCCCCTGTGCTGGGAAAGAAGGATTGGCTCACGTACAGGATCTTCATTTAGAGATGCACCCCTTGAGGAGTATCGCCTCCTGCGTCCTGCCCAGGGCTTTGATTTCCTTCAGCGCCTCTATTCCCCTAAGGATCCTCCCCCTGTTCTTCTCGTTCAGGAGATCGAAGGTCTCCCTTGCCTCGTACAGGAGCACGGAGAGGGTGTTCCAGTCCCCCTCGATTAAACCTAAGGCGCCCCCCATCCCTATTATCCTCTTTTTGCGCTCCGCCCCCCCATGACCGCGGATCAGCAGGGGCGGCTCCACCACGCTCAGTTTTTTGTCTGTGGATACGAGGTAGAACGGTATGTATAGGATCTCTACCTCAGCCTCCAGCAGCTCCCCGTCCCTCCAAAGTAACTCCCTTAGCCTCTTCAGCTCCCCCTCCAACGTCTCAAATATCACATTGAGGCGCCCCCTATACCTCTCGTTCTCCCTCCTCAGCTTGTTCTCCCTCGTCTTGATCTCGAGCAGCCTGCGGTCCTTCTCCGAAAGTAGCTCATTCAGCTCCTGCATCAGGAGCTCCCGCCTCTTTGCAAAAGACTCGTTGATCTTCCTCCTTTCCATGTCTTCCCTTGACGGCATTAGCCTCTCTTTCTCTGCATTTCTATCCAGTTCAGCCTGCAACGCCTCTATTTTTTTCTGGAGGTCCGACCGCCTCGCCTTAAGTCTTGCAGCCTCCTCGACCAAACCGTTGATATCCCTCCTCAGCCGTTCAAGTGCCCTCTCGGTCCCCTTCAGCTCACCGATCGTATTCTTCAGACCGTCGAAGCCCTCCCTCCCCTCCCCGATCCTCCCCTTCTTAGAGATCAGCCCCCTGAGTCTATTCTCCGCCATCTGAATCTCCCTCTCCGCCGTCCACCTCCTGCCCTCACACCCCTGAAGGTTCCTGTTGATGGTCCGAAGCTCCTCTTGGCTCTCCTTGAGCGCCCGATTCAGATCCTTGCGTTCCTCCCTGAGCGCCTCCAGATCCTTCTTGATCTCTGCCTCCAGTTCCTCTACCATCTTCTTCTCTGCCCCCGTAAGAAGACCCTCGATCTCCTCGTTCTTTCGGGCTACCCTTCCATCGTATTCTGCCAAGAGGCTGTTGTACTCCTCAACAATTTGCTTTGCCCCCTCTTCGAAGCTCGCCTCCGCGGCGCTTATTGCCAACTTTACCCTCTCCGCGAAGCCCTCAGTCGCGTAATATATCCTGGCGAACTCCTTGGCGACTCTGTTTGCCTCAGCCTCCTCCAAAACCGGGGACACCGCATACCCGTCCTCTATCTCCTCCTTTGTGGTCGCCACGATCCACTCTGAGATCTTCAATTCTGCCTCTTTCACCAAAGGCAAGTCTAAGGCTTTCACGCCAAAGAGTTCGTATCCTCCGTCAGTCTCAGAGTATTCGTCAACCCTCACCCTGCTGAGAGCCATCCCGTCAACAGGCACCACGTACTCCCCGCATTTCACTAGGAATACGGGATAATACATCTTATAAACGAAATCCACCCTCTTCAGATCCTCTCCGGAGAAGAATTTAATCATGCTCCTCCATCTCCTCCCCAGGATGCCAAACGCCGCCAATAATGCCAATGCGTCCCCGGCCCATGGGGCAAGCGCCCTCTTCTTCCCCTCCTTCTCTAAGAGATAAGAGAAATTCATGACACGCAACTTGTTTCACCCCCCTCTGCAAACAGTAAAAGGCAAAGACCGTCGCAGGTATTGCCGGCAGGAATAAAGGACATGAGGGCTCACCGGGCCTTCCTCCCTAGAGGCTGGCCTTTGTTTTTTGAATCCGGAATCACTCCGCTACCGTTGAGGGTCATCAGCAGGGCCTCCTTGTAAAGCCCTATCGTGAAGGTTTCTCTATCCACCGAGGATACCTCTTCCTCCGCGTGTCCTCTGGCAACCTCCGCAATTGTGTCCGCAAACTTCTTTGAAAGGTCCTCAACAATAGCTGTCGAAATCTGCCGTTTGCCCGCTGGGCTCAAACAACTCAGCGCTCCCCTGATCCTCTCGATGTTTGTGGGGAAGAAGTACCTTGCGATATCCTGGGGCATGTTCCTCGCGTCGATGACGAACGAGAGAGCACGCGCCCTGTAAAATTTTTGGATTATTCCGTGCCGCTCCGGTTCTCTCTTGACTATGCTAACCAGTCCCGCCGCCTCCAACGATTTGAGATGGTGCCCCACGGCGCTCTCCGTGAGACCCAGGCTCTTTGCGAGCTGGGACTCGGTCATCGATTGGTCAGCGAGGATGTTTATTATGGTCCTGCGCATCGGGTCAATAAGGCGCTTGGCCACGGTCGGCTCATCAATAATCATGACCGCCTTCGTAAGGCACCCCCCTCCGAAAATTGGATATACTCAAGTGTTTATATATGCTTTTACAGTTAAATATATTAGAAGGTTTTCAAGTATAAAACATTAAAAAAACGTGCGAGAAGATGTTGGATCTCGAACCATTGACCAATCACTTTTGGCAGATAACGACGCTGATCATAGGATTCGCCTTAGTGTTTTTACTCGCCTGGATCCTCAACACTGTCATTAGCAAGCGGGCGTCCAAAGTTATAGAGAGATCGCCCAGCCTCAAAACGACCTACATATTCCTCAGGAGACTTATACTTGGCACCATTATCCTAATAGGCGTCTCGTCGGTAACGTTCGCCGTGTTTCCGTTTCTGGGGACGGCACTCGCATCCCTGTTTGTTGCAGCTGGATTCGCCTCCATAGTTATAGGTTTGGCGGCACAGTCGACCCTCTCCAATCTCATTGCAGGGGTAACCATCTCCCTTTCACAGCCATTCAAGCTTAACGACGCCGTCGTGTTCAAGGGCGATTTCTGCTTTGTGGAGGACATCCGGCTCATGTACACCGTCCTCCGCACATGGGACAATAGGCGGCTAATGGTGCCCAACTCCATAATACAGTCCGATGTTGTCATAAACTATACTGCGCAAGATCCCACGATGCTTATTCCGGTCTACGTAACCATCAGTTACGAGTCCGATCTGGAGAAAGCCATGAAGATAATGGTTGATGTAGCCAAGAGGCACCCCGACTGTCTCCCCATAGGCGACCTTCCTAACGTAGTGGTGATGGACTTCGAGAACTCTGGCACAAAGCTCCGTCTTCTGAGCAGAGCAAAAGATCAGCCGACGGCGTTTAGGATGGCAAGGGACCTCCTTAAGGGGATTAAGAGGGAGTTTGATGCCAATGGTATAGAGATTGCGTACCCTAGGACCTACTTGGTCCTGGAACCAAAGGCATTGGATGTCCTCAAGCAGCTGACGGACTCCGTCAGGCTCCTCGGAGAGGATAAGGTGAAGGGCAAAACTAGCTAAATAGATGAGGGACATCAAAAAACGGAAAGAACCCGAAAAATTAGATTTTGGTTAAACATTCAAGGTCTTTAGGAGCTTTAGGTAGTTCCTCACCTCCCTGCAGCATCGCCGCTCCTCTTGGGTAAAGTTTGGCCAGCTCAACAATCATTTTTCTGTTCGTTTATAAAAAAAGAGTTGGGCGGTCTGGTATACTGGAGGTTTAGAGGTACTTACTAAGGATCTTCTTTATAAACTGGGTGCCCAGAAAACCCCCAACTTTAGTTGGGGATGAATGGGACCTTAATGCTTTTGGGCTGTCGAGGGATTAGGTTTAAATATTTTGCTGGAAAAATAGCCAGAGACAAAGGTCTGGCTGCCCCTGGACCCACGGACGGTGGGCCACCTCTGGGAGCCACTCCAACGGTGCACGTTGAAAGGACGGCCGCCCGCGCCGTATGGCAGGTGTCGTGGTCGTATGGCCCCACCGGGAGTCTGGAGCCTCTGCCAGCCTGTAAGCCGTGTAGCACACGCCAGGCGGCAAGCCCTGGGCGAGGAAGCGGGAAGCTCCTGACCTCAGTCAGGAGAGGACGTCGCCTAAAAAATCTTCTAGCTCTTCATCGTTCCACGGAAGACGGAGTGCTTTGAATCTTCCTTTGTTCCAGTCGGTGACCACGGTCCGGTCGAGTATTTCAATGGCTTCCCGAACCTTTGGCCACTCGTCGCGGGGAATGGGTTTTGGGGTGAAGGTCCTCACTTTGACGCCGTTGATCTCCTCTTTCTGATTGCTATATTGATACTATTCGCGGTTATATTGCCCCCGCTAAGTGGCCTGCCCGGAATCGGGATATATGTCGCAACAGCACTACCGCTGCTGGCATTGGCCATAGCGGTGCTGATATTCTGGGATCTGGGAAAGTAATCTACAGCGAAGTAGAAAGGTTAGCAGACTTCATAGCAGATAAACTGGAAGAACTCGAGGAAGAGCATTGAGGGCATTCGGCATCGGTTACTGTACCTTTGTGGTAGAACCTTCTCCCAGTTGTCAAGAAACACAAAATATATTTAAAGCAGTGATCGATGTAGTCCATCGGTGACGCTTATGGCTCACTACCTATGCGAGAAGTGCGGCAAGGTCATTGACAGTAACGAGTTGTTGGGTCTGCCTGGCATCAGGTGTCCCTCATGCGGTCACAGGATCCTATACAAGGCGCGTTCGCAGATCGTCCACGAGATAAAGTCCCATTAGCGCCTTGACGCAGTTATCATCGAGCATATCTCGAAGATGATTTTTGACGCAACAGTCGCCGTGCTGCCGTTGTCATACTGAGGTGAGACCTCCATAAGGTCAAACCCAACCACCCTGTCATCCACGACCTCGTTCAGCACGTCCAGAAGAACGGTAGGCGAGATCCCCTCCGGCTCCGAATTCCCTACCCCTGGGGCGTAGGCGGGATCCAGCACGTCTATGTCGATGGAGATGTAGACCTTCTTACAGTCCCTCAACCTCTCGTGCAGCCACGAGGACGCCGCCTTCGCCACGGAGCGCATGATCTCGAACGAAGAGAGGTAGTTTATCCCGCTCTTCTTGACGAAGTCCATCTCCTCCCTGTAGGTCCCCCTTGCTCCCATCAGGACGACCTTCCCGGCCCCCAGCTCCTCTGCAATCCTCCTCATGACGCAGGCGTGCGAGAGCCTGTTTGACAGGTACTCGTCCCTCATGTCGAAGTGCGCGTCGAAGGAGACCACCGTTACATCCTTGAAAGCCTTTACCGCGCCGAGGGTCATCATGTGCTCGCCGCCCACCATCACCGGTACCTTCCTCGAGGAGACTATGTCCTCCACCGTCTCGGCGACCCTCCTAATGGTCTCGGCAGAGTCGCCGTGGACGACCGCCAGATCCCCCATGTCGTGCAGCTTCACCTCCTCGAAGTCCACCCCGGTCCGCCACGACCAGGTCTCAAGGTTCGCGGAGACCTCCCTCAGTGCAGTCGGGCCAAACCTCGAGCCGGGCCTGTAGCTGGAGGTGCTGTCGAACGGGACGCCGAACAGAACAAAATCTGCCTCTGAAAAGTCCCTCTTGAACCCCCCGAACCCCCTCGATGGATCGTCTACGTAGAAAGCCCCCTTCATCCGCCTCACCAGAATAAGATATATCTATCTCATTAACCTCTACTTGAATCTATCCCACTGGTGTAATATCATGGATAAGTATGATAAGATTGTCGATCTCGCCAAGAGAAGGGGCTTCTTCTGGCCCTCGTCCGAGATTTACGGGGGCGTAGCCGGTTTTCTCGACTTCGGTCCCATGGGAACCCTCCTGAAGAGAAACGTCGAGAGGCGTTGGAGGGAGGCGTTCATCCACAGGCACCACGGTCTCGTATACGAGGTGGAGACACCTGTGGTCATGCCCTCCAGGGTCTTCGAGGCCTCCGGTCACGTTGATCACTTCACAGATGTTGTGGTCGAGTGCCTCTCCTGCCACAAGAGGTTCAGGGCCGATCACGTCATACTCGAGCAGGCCGGGGACATCCAAGGCATAGAGGGAATGACGACTGAGCAGCTGGACGCGACAATAAAGGAGAAGGGCGTAAGGTGCTCGGAATGCGGCGGCAAGCTGGGGAAGGTGACCACATTCAACCTCCTCTTCAGGACCTCCATAGGTCCCTACTCCGAGAACGTGGCGTACATGAGGCCCGAGGCGGCGCAGGGGATGTTCGTCAACTTCAAGAATATATACACCACCATGAGGGAGAGGTTGCCCATGGGGCTCGCCCAGATAGGCAAGGTGCTCAGGAACGAGATCTCCCCGCGGCAGGGTCCCATAAGGCTGAGGGAGTTCACAATCATGGAGATAGAGTTCTTCTTCGATCCCGAGTCCCCAAACTGCGAACTTTTAGGCGAGGTCGGCGACAAGAAGCTGCGCCTCTTAACCGAGGATCTGGTGGCTGCCGGCAAGACCGATCCCAAGGAGGTCACCGTCGAGGAGGCCGTAAAAAAGAAGATGATCCTCTCCGAGTGGCAGGCCTACTTCATGGCCCTCTCCACGGACTTCGTCTCTGGGCTTGGCGCCCCCCACGACTCCCAGATGTTCGTAGCCAAGCTCGCAAGCGAGAGGGCCCACTACTCCGCGCAGACCTTCGACCAGGTGGTAAAGCTCGACAGGTGGGGGTGGGTGGAGGTCTCCGGCCACGCCTACCGGACAGCCTATGATGTCTCGAGGCATCAGCAGTTCAGCGCTCAGGACCTGAGCGTCTTCAAGAAGTTCGAGAAGCCTCAGAAGGAAAAGGCTCTCGTAGCCCGCCCCAAGGTGAGCGTGATAAGCGCCGAGTGCAAGAGCGATACTGGAAGGGTTCTCGCAGCCATAAAGGGGTCGGGCGCCAAGGGCTTGATGGAGCTTCTGAGGTCCGGCTCCACCGTTATAAACGGTGTGACCGTAAGGCCAGGTTACGTAGAGTTCATCGAGGAGGAGCAGACAATCGCGGGGAGGCGCTTCGTGCCACACGTCGCCGAGCCATCCTTCGGAGCCGACCGGCTAACCTACCTTGCCATGGAGTGCGCCTACACCGAGAAGGAGAAGAGGATCGTTCTGCGTCTTCCGAGATCCGTGGCTCCGGTTCAGGTATCCGTCTTCCCCCTGGTGAACAAGGACGGGATAAGGGAGAATGCGCTTGAGATCCAGAACCTGATCAGGGCAGACGGCTTTCTCTCCGACTTCGATGATGCTGGATCCATAGGGAGGAGGTACGCAAGATCCGACGAGATCGGTGCCCCCCTTGCAATAACCGTGGACTACCAAACCCTCCAGGATGGAACCGTGACCGTGAGAGATCGGGACACCTGGGAACAGTCTAGGATCTCTGTAAAGGACCTTACCGGGTATCTGAGGGAGTACTACCGCCGTTAATCTTAAAAAAAGGGAACATGGATACCATAGGTGGTGGTTTCGTGTCGCAAAGACCTCCAGAAAAAAGACTGCGCCTTAGAAGAAGGGACGAGATCGACAAG
Source organism: Thermoproteota archaeon (assembly GCA_016882195.1). Taxonomy (GTDB): domain Archaea; phylum Thermoproteota; class Methanomethylicia; order Methanomethylicales; family Methanomethylicaceae; genus VGLU01. The sequence goes on along the minus strand of VGLU01000027.1, from coordinate 3,547 downwards.
GGCACGGCAAAACTTAACTCCACGGCCTACAAGTTCCTGCAGATCGCCGGTAGGATCGAGGTGGTCGTGGCTGGAAAGAAAAAGCTGGAGCTGAAGGCAACCTCCATCTCCGACGTGCCGGAGAACGAGGTCTGGATAAACACCGACGAGATGAAGGTTCAGGGTCTATCGGACAACTCAATTGCAACCGTCAGGAACGCTCGGTAGTTCGTCCGGACCATCAACCACCCAGCAGCCTCCCCGCTCTTAGCGATGTAAGGCTGAGGGGGCGGGAGATCATAGGCGAAGCAATGTCGTGCCCACCAACTTCAGGATCTAACAAATGAAAAAAGGCTGATACCAACGTAAAAATTAGAGAAAATCGCAACTCTTCCCTCCAAATCTTTATAAAAGGCATCTGTTTTTTAGAACGCAAGCCGAGGTGTGCAATGTTGAGCCTACCCGCAGAAGATATGCGCGAAATCGAAAACGGTGTGTACCGAAGATCAATCGATCTACTCTCAGAGCACGTTAGGAAGGTGCAGGACTCGGTCAGGGTGCTGGTCAACGCATTCGACAACTTCCTCTCCTCCAAGACCGCTGACCTAAATAGCGACTACCAAAAGATATCCGTCCTGGAAGAGGAGGCGGACGAGATAAAGAGGGAGCTAATAGAACAGCTGACAAAGGTCGCTCCGACCTTCCTTTACAGGGAGGACTTCATCAGACTCGTGACCAAGGTGGACGAGATCGCGGAGCTCGCCCAGTCGATATCCAGGCAGATCCTCAGGCTCGCAGAGAACAAGTGGGTGCCCAAAGCGTCCGTTGGCGACGGCCTCAAGTCAATGTCGGCTGAGGCTCTTACGACCTTTGAGCGGCTGCGCGACGCAATAATGGCGCTATCGATGAACCCGATGAGGGCAATCCAGTTGGTGGGCAAGGTCCACGAGGCGGAGTCAAAGGTCGATAACATGTACCACGATCTTGACTTCAAGGCGCTCATGGAAGTAAAGAAGATCGAGAGGCTGCTAGTATACAGGGACCTTCTGGGACTCCTCGAACACATGACAGACTTGATGGAGGACGCCTCAGACGACTTGAGGGTGCTGGCCTTACACAGGGTGGCTTAAACCCCCATAGTCTTTCCTTTATTATTTATGCCTTGGAGTCCCCTAATTCCTTGGAAGGACGCGGCTGCACCGCTTATTAAAAGCTCAAACCAGAAGATCACCAGCCTGGTAAGTATCGTTCCCGAGGCCGCTATGTCTGCGGGGATGCCGAACACCATGAAGAAGGCGGTCATCGAGATCTCCATCACTCCCACGAGCCCTGGGATGCCGATGGGTATCATCTGAACCATGCTTGCGAATATGGAGACGCTCAGAGCCACCCAGTAGGATACAGGGTATCCGAGGGAGATGAACATCAGGTACGGTATGGATGCTATCAGGAACCACCTGGCCGTCAAAACAATCGCCGAGGCAAGGATCGAGGTCTTCTTTACGCCAGCTATTGCCCTACCGAAGGCGTTGAAGCCTCCCATCACACGTGCCCTCATATCCTCCACATTATACCTTGACCGAAAGATTCTGATGAAGTTCCCAGTTTTTATCGCCAACCGCTCAACGAACTTCTCGAACCTCTGCGCCCTGAAAGCCGCATAGATCCCAATCACCCCAAGGATCAGGTCAATCACGGCCAGGGCCACGAAGAGGTAAAGCCCTGCCAGCGGTATCGCCTGCGTCATTATGATTAGGACGAGGCTGACCCCCAGCACCCCCCCAAACGTGATGCCCAGCAGGAGCCTGTGAAGGAGAACGCTGGCGGTGGCCTCACTGATCTGGAGGCTTGATCTCTTAGTGGTGAGGGTGACCCTAAAGATCTCGCCAGATATCGATCCGGTGGGTATCATAAGATCTCCGAATATGCTCACCAAGACTATCTCAAAGCAGTGCTTGAACTTCATCCCGGGGTTCCTCAAAAGGAGCTTCCATCCAAATGCAAAGAGGCCGATGCACACCAGGTCTATGAGGATCGTGCTGAGAGCGATTCTGAGGTCAAGCGCTCTGATGACCTCGACGACGTTCCAGAAGCCCACGAGGTACAGGTAGCCGATGAAGATTATGCCACCGACTATCAACATCACACTGGTCAGGCTGATTGGAAGTTTCTTCAAAGTTCGTCCCTTTTTCGAACAAGCTTTATGAATGAGGTAGCCTTCTATTTAAAAAAGGATTCCCTTTTATAATTTGGGGTATTACGATGGTCGAGACCGATGTTGTTGAAGCGTCCCTCTATGGCTCCAGGGTGCTGGTCTGGTCGAAGGAGGACGGCGCCAAGCTCTATAAATCGGGGTTCTACGGCAAGCCTCTGAATGTAAACAAGCCAAAGGACGCGTCTGATTTAAATGCCTACCTGGAACTCTCCCCCCTGGAGGCCAACTACCTCTTGGAGAAGGGCGTTATCCGCGTAAGGTCGGGCAGGTCCCGGCTGACGAAGGAGAGGTTTCTCAAGCTCTCTAGGGGGCACTATAGGCTCTTCGACGAGCTATACGCCGTCTACAAGGATCTCCGGGGGAAGGGGTACGTCGTTCGGCCTGCCATGAAGTTCGGCGCTGACTTTGCCGTCTATCAATACGGACCTGGCATCGACCACGCCCCTTTCATAATACACGTCCTGCCGAACTCTGCGGACATCGACCCGATAGAGATAGTAAGGGCAGGCAGGCTCTCCCATACCGTGAGGAAGAAGTTCGTCCTCGCCACAATAGATAAGGTGCAAAAGAAGGTCCTATACTATATGTTCAACTGGTGGAAGGCCTGACTCACTTCGACTCGAACTTTAGCAACCGCCCGCCGAGAAACCCCACACCATTTTCGTGATGGGCGGGATGAAAGGCGGGCGTACTTATATGCGTCACCTTGGTACAGGAAGAGGACGTAATGCTGAAGGCCTACCGGTACCGCATCTATCCCACGAAACAGCAGGACGCCCAGATGCGCTCCCACTTGTGGCTCTCAAAACAGCTGTGGAACGAGATGCTCGCCCATACGAAGATGATGTATAAGGAGTACGGTCGCTTTGCCACGAAGCGGTCACTAAGAGAAATGGTGAAACGCCAAGGTCTGTACAGCCAAGTGGCTCAGGAACTCGTTGACCGCCTCCTCGACGCAATAGACCGCTACTTCCATTTGAAGGCCCTCGGAATAGTCATAGGCTTTCCCCGCTTCAAGTCCTTCCACCGAATGAAGTCGCTGCAGTATCCTCAATCGGGCTTCAAGCTGGAAGGCAGGAACTTATCCGTGACGCCCTTCGGCCCGATAAAGGTCAGGCTCCACCGGGCAGTTGAAGGCAGAATCAAGACGCTGTCACTGAAGCTCGAGGCGTCAGGAAGGTGGTTCGCCATATTCGTAACCGAACAGCCGCTAAAACCATTCGTCCCAAACAACGGTCCGCCGGCCGGTCTCGACCTCGGCCTGAGGTCCTTCGCGGTGCTGTCGGACGGAACAAGGATAGCCAATCCCCGTCATTTGAAAAAGCATGAGTGTAAATTAAAGCGGCTTCAGCG
>VGLU01000026.1 GCA_016882195.1 Thermoproteota archaeon | reverse complement strand
GATCAAAGTTCCAATCAAGGTCGTGTATGTTTATTCTGATGTATCCGTTCATAGGATACTGCAGGTTTGACCTGTCGAATGTTATGTCGCTAGCTGTTGCCTCGTACACGTCGTAGGTTATAGTTATTGAGGTGGTCTGGACTGGAGACTGATCGCTGTAAGTTATGGTAAAGGTGGAAGCAGCAACAAGTCCGGTAATGTCGTATACATTGTAAATGGTGCCATAGGGAGGATTGGCGGGAGTTTTCGTTGAACCGGAGGCTCTTATGTATCCGATGAACTCGCCGCTATTGGGCAAAGACTCGTTTAATGTTAGCGCATTAGTGGCGTTACCGGTTTTTGCGTAATTGACTGTCATAGTGTCGTAAGCGCTAGAATTTAAGTTCAGGTCTGGGTCGACGACCTTTATCTCGATCAACGAATTCCCCCAGAACTGGGTAGCCGAGGTCGTTAGTGTTCCGGCGGTCCCAGCACGTACTGCCGGGGTAATTGCGCCGAACATCGATATCACTAGAGTTGCCAATAATATAGCACTCAATACTTTTTTCATTTTCTTTTTCTCCTATGTTTTAGCCTACTGGGTAGGCCTGTTGATGGTGTATCATCAAAACCTTATAAATAGGTTGCCTTTACTAATGTTTTCTTTTATTTTCATTTGTAAACTTTTGTAATCTTTTGATGATGGAAGTTGAGGTATGATGGGCATGGAGGCGGTTTCGTTAAAGGCTTGTAACTAATGGAGGGTTATGACTTATAGTTGGCTACGCTGTGGCATGCGTTGCCTAAATTTTAGGTGTTTGGGGTTATATCGTTAGGGAGCAGAGGGCCCGGTGAAGCACTACAGTAACTTAACGCTTTTCCAGCCGACTCAGAGTCGATTGGCATCCATTTAATTCAGCCTTAGGTGCAGGAGAAGGTCCGCCCACCCGATAGTCTTAATAGTATTTCAGCTGTTATTATTTGTTCACAAAGGCGATCAAGTTGAAGAGGAAGTTCCTTGCGGCCAGGGAGAACGTGGCGGACAAGGTAAATGAGATCGCAAAAGAGAGCGGAAGGACCGTCTTCAGCATCGTCAACGAGGCGCTCTCTGCGTTCATCGCCGCAAAGGAGGCGGGCAGAACCCTTCTCTCTATCATCGAGGAGGGGAAGAACGCACAGCTGGCAAGGAACGCCGGCATGATCCTTGTGCCTGAGGCATCCTACGACTCCCTCCTCGAGAGCTGCGCCATTGTCCCAAGGATATACGACGGCTGGAAGTCGGCTGGGACGGTCTTCGGCAAGTATCTTTATGTGAACGAGATCCATGAGGACACCGAGAGCGTGGAGACCGCCCTGAAGGAGGTGATCGGCGGGAATCCGGACGTCGCGTTCTCGAAGGAGAAACTCGTCTGCATCTCGCCGAGGCTGGGAGTAAAGCAGACCGAGGCTGTGTCCGCCTTCTTGGAGGGGTTGCTTCAAAGCCTTAATTTGACCGTGACGGCTAAAGAGGTCTCTAAGGGGATCATAATCATTACCTTCAAGCAGGAGGGGGAGTAGCTTGCCAGACAAGGTCGAGAAGAAGCTTGTCGTGGTCAGGTCGGACGTCCTGGAGAGGATATCGGAGATGGCGAAGAAGGAGAACAAGACCCTCTTCGCGGCCATCAATGAGATCCTGCTGGACGCGCTGAAGGCCAACGAGGCAAGGGCGAACGTAGGCGACCTCACGACCTTCTATAAACTCATGAAGATCGAGATGGACTCGGGCGCCGTAATGGTTCCAGCCGAGATCCTCCTGAAGCTCATAAAGAGGTGCGAGTACAACGATGAACTCAAAAAAGAGTGGTTCATGGCCGGCGAGTGGTACGGGAAGTACCTCACAGCGAAGTTCGAGAGGCCCTTGGAGGTACTGCCGTCGCTCCTCTCGACCTGTTTATGGCAACTCTCAGAGGTCAAGGTGGAGGTGAGGGAGGGGGGCACGACGAACGTTAATATTATAGCGCCCAACACCGATCAGCATCTCCTGGAGCTGACCGGAAAGTATCTGGAGGGGCTGATGAATGCCCTGGGTTACAGGGCTGTCAAGAGCGACATTGTGAGGGGGGTCGCCATCCTCGAGTTCTTGAAGAAGCTTTGATTTTGGGACGATCGCTCAGAGAACCCACGCTATAGCAATACCATCCACAGGTATGTCCAAATAAAGCAGCTCAACATGGTTATGAAGAGATAACCCATTGTGCCTCTTACATAAGCGGTAGCAGAAAGCCCATGATTTTAATCATGGGGGTGCCAAAATTAGTTCTGAGCTAGATCTTAGCAACTTCTTGAACCGAGGCTATTTCAACACCAGAGATATTTTTTATCCCGTCCCTCTCTTCAAGAATCTCCTCATCGCCTGTTATGAAAGCGTCAATCTCCTCTTTCATTAGGGTCGCATAGGCTATATGCAACAGGTCGAGTGCCCTGAGGCCGAGCTTCTCGGCCATACGCATCGCGACAAGGTATTCGAGGGGCAACAGCAGATCATCTTTGCTTACGCCTTGCAGGATAGTTAGACGCGGCTTGGAGACAACATTTAGCCTGCAATCATCAAGCGTAAACTACCACCATTTAAAAATGATGGCTTTCCATAGGAGTTGATCTAGGATGTTCAACATCACACGAACCAACCCCCTCATCGGAACGCAAGAGTCCGTTTACAGGGACTTGTCTGCTGGTGACTACTCCCACCCCTAAAGGGGGCGGGCTTCTATGGCTTCCTTCATACCAAGAGACTGTAGCCCCAGTCTCAATATATTTATTGAGGCGTTTAGATCCCTATCAATGGAAAGACCGCATTGGCAGGTATGGGTGCGATCCGACAGCTCCTTTTCCACTATCATACCGCACCTCGAACATATCTGGCTCGTGTTCACTGGGTTCACCAATACCACCTTAGAGCCAGCATCTTCCGCTTTGCTCTTGGTAGCATTGACGAACATAGACCACGATGCATCCGCTATCGACTTCGCCAACCTGTGGTTTTGCTCCATCTCCTTCACATTCAGGTCCTCAAAGGCAATGATGCCGAAGCGGTTGACCAGCTTACGGCTCTCCTGATGGATGAAGTTCAGGCGCTTGTTCGAGATGCGCTCATGAATCCGCCGGATGACTTTCAGGTGCTTGTACCATTTAATTGAGCCTTCTTTTTCTTTTGACAGACGCCTCTGGGATCTGGCTAGTGCCTTCTCCTCGTTCCTGAAGAACCGTGGGTTCTCGATCTTCTCACCGTTTGAAAGTGTGGCGAAGGACTCCAAGCCGACATCAACACCCACGACCGAGCCGTCCTTGAAGGTTGCAGGTTTGTTCTGTACCTCGGTTGTGAATGAAACGAACATTTTGCCTGTCGATGTCCTGCGGAGCGCGAGGCATTTTATTCTGCCTTCCAAAGGGCGGTGGAGCTTGACTCTGAGATCGCCTATTTTTGCAAGCGTTAAACGATCACCTTTGAGTTTGAAGCCAAATTGTGTGTACGTGAGGGAGTCGTAGCGGTTGCGCCCCTTGAAGCGTGGGTATCCAACCTTCTCTTCGCCTGCCTTAACTCTGCGAAAGAATGCCTTAAATGCCAGATCCACACGAACCTGAGCATCCTGCAAAACCTGACTGTACACGTGATTAAGTTCTGGGTGTTCCTTCTTCCACTGCGTCAGGAGCTTGTTTGTCTGAAATAATGAAATGTTCTTCTTTTCCTTTTCCCAAGTATTTTTCCTTGCCGCCAGCGTTTCGTTGAATACCCAGCGCAGGGACTCTAAGGTAGCATTGATGCGGGTCTGCTGTGCTTTGGTCGGGTAGAGCCTGTAGCGGAACACTTTAAGCATAACGAGTATTATAAGGATGGATGCTTAAATTCATTTGCCCGCATTCATCCCACCCCTAAAGGGTGCGGGCTTTCTGCGTGTATGTGTGTAAGAAGTTTGCTAATTCAACAGCTTTAAGGCTGAACTCTTGCAAAATTTTCTTCTTTGAAGCAGTGGCATCTGTTTGTAATAGTATCGCGCGTTGCATACTTCCAACCACGTGTGCCGTTTCAAGAACTTAACCTTTGCGGAGGAGGGTGCGATTCCTCCATATTTTTTAAAGGCTGGTCTCCTCTCACCGTTTGTATGAATTTCACGACGGTGCTTACATTAAAATTTCCAGACAGGCCTATATGAGGCTTATTTCTGGACACGACAGCATGAGGCTCGAAGAAGGTTACCGGAGAGATTAGGAACTGGTAGTCCTTGGCAAAGAACGCCTCTGACATGGCACATAGTTGATCGTCGGGCTTGTACCGGGCAACGATCTCATTAGTGTCAACATAAAAGCTGTTAATTTCCTCTCCCCTCTCTGACGAGCTCGACCGCGCTTTTCTTATGGGTAAATTTAATGGGGGCTACTCCGCTTTTCCTCAAGCGCCTTAAATCATTAAGTAGGTCTACTTGACCCTCTAATTTAGCCAGACTCCACACCCTCAACAACGGCTTCCAATGAGTCGTTCAGTCTCACACTTAGAGGGATGTCAAGCTTTACCGGCAGGATCTGTGACATCCTCCCCAGCCTGAAGTCTGGGGCCTCCAGCTTCTCCTGCTGGTTGCCCCTCCCTACCCTCTGACATATAGTGGAGGTATATAAAATAACTACATGTCGTCTCTCACCCCCATCCTGAAGAGCGAGGATCTTCCGCTGATGTAGTTAAGTCGGGCATGCGTGTACAAGCCATCATAAAAAGTAGTTGGAGGCTTTGGAGATAGGTTCAGACTGGTTCTCCTGTTAACTCTTCATCGAGTTGACTTGGGCATCGACCCCGGGGGATTACCTCCATCTTTATTGGAGGAGGATTTTCCATCATTGCTTCAACTACCCCGCCTTTCGCCTTATCGTTTAAAGGCAGAGAACAGGCGAGCCTTCCCCTCCCAAGCAATTAGATAGGGTATTTGAATCCGGCGAGGACTACGGAACACAGGTTCATAAATCCTGTAACGGAACCACAAACTTCGTCTTCTTGTGATCGACGACCTCGATCTCCATGCCGTAGACGTTCTTTATGTTTGCCGCTGTCACGACCTCTTCCGGTCTGCCGAGGGCTGTGACCACCCCGTGACCCATAAGTGCCACGGAGTCTGAGAAGAGGAGGGCATGGTTCGGGTCGTGGAGGCTCATGACCACCCCCAGCCCCTTGTCCTTGGCAACCCTCCTCACCATCCTCAGTATCATCAGCTGGTTCTTGAAGTCAAGATGGGCGGTGGGCTCGTCGAGGAGGAGGACCTTCGGCTCCTGCGCGATGGCCCTGGCCACGAGGACGAGCTGCCTCTCCCCGCCGCTTATCTGCGTGTAGGGGCGGTCCCTCAGGCGGTCCATCCCCACCAGCGCGAGCGCCTCCTCGGACTTGGCGTAGTCCCTCCCGGAGGGCTGTTGAAATATGCCGAGGCAGGAGACCCTTCCCATGAGCACGATATCCATGACGGTATAGGGGAAGGGGGGGCTGTGCACCTGAGGAACGTAGCCCACCAATCGGGCCAGCTCGTTCCTCTCCATTCTGAAGGCATCCCTGCCGTCTATGTGGACGCTCCCCCTCTCCGGTCTGAGCAGTGCGTTGATGCACTTCAGCAGTGTCGTCTTTCCGCAGCCGTTCGGACCAAGGAGGACGAGGACCTCCCCCCTGTCGACGCTTAGGGATATGTCTTTTAGCCTGAACTCGAGCCCGTAGGAGAAGGATAGACCGTCAACCCGGACTACTTCCAAGTCCCACCACCCCTTCTCTTGAGCAGGTACAGGAAGAAGGGAGCCCCGATAACCGTAGTGAGGACGCCCACCGGCAGCTCAAAGGTCGTCACGGACCGGGCGAGGTCGTCCGCGAGGATGAGGAAGACGGCCCCCACGCTCGCCGAGAGCGGTATCACGACCCTGTTGTCGGGTGTGCCGATCAGCATCCTGATTATGTGGGGGACGACGAGTCCGACCCAGCCGATTATCCCAGCAACGGAGACGAAGGAGGATGCCATGAGCGTGGTAGCAAATAGGACGATGAGCCTGTCCCTCTCGATATTGACCCCGAGGGACTTTGCCTCCTCGTCGCCCATGGAGAGGACGTTGAGGCGCCACCTCATGAAGAATATAATAAGAAAGGCGACCCCTATCGCGGGGAGGGTCTGCGCCACCTCGCGCCAGCCGGCTATGGCGAGGCTTCCCATAAGCCAGTAGACCACGCCTGCCAGCCTCTCGGCCTCCGTAAAGAACTTTATCATGGAGAGGGCGGCGGAGAAGAGGGCCGTCACGATTATGCCTGCCAGGACAAGGGAGACGACCGGCGTCTCGCCCCTCTCCCGCGCCACGAAGTAGGTTACGAGGAAGGCGAGGAAGCCGAAGGAGAAGGCCAAGACCTGGGTGACCCCGGGGATGCTGGGGAGGAATGCGATGGCGATGGCAGCGCCCAGGCCGGCGCCCGCCGAGACCCCCAGTATGTACGAGTCCACGAGGGGGTTCCTGAAGACCCCCTGGAGGGAGGCGCCGGAGACGGAGAGGGCAACCCCTCCTATGAGGGCAAGGATGATCCTCGGGAGGCGGATCTCGAAGAGGACCGTCTCGTAGACCTGTGGCCAAGGCGACTGGGCAAAGGGGGAGGCGATCTTAGCCATTATGACCTGCAGGGTGATCTCAGGCGGCAGGGGGTAGGCGCCGATGAAGAGGGACCCTAGGAGGGCAGGTATAGGGAGCAGGAGTAGGAGTGCAGATTTCCACTTTACACCAGAGCCCAACGTCGAACCCCTCGGTCCTGCAAAGGGTTAGGAACCACTTAAGGCGCCGGTGTTGTAGAACTGGGTGAAGAGCATCTGCGCAGCCCCCGAGACGTCCAGGTTCGCGTAGTATTCCGGCTGGATCATCTTGGCGAGCTGCATCTCGCCCAGTATCATCCTCGGGCCCCAGTCGAGGTATGCCCCAGCCACCTTGGAGCCTATCAGGATGGTGTAGACCTTCCCCTCCTTCACCGCCTTGAGCTGGTTCCAGCTACTGTTGCTGACAGTGTCGAGCTGCGAGGCCAGGCTGGCGTTGTCGTAGCCCAGAACTATGATTACGTCGGGGTTCCATGCGAGGACCTTCTCCATGCTGACCTTGGGCCAGGACTGGTCAGGGAAGTCCCTGAGGGCGACGTTTATGCCACCGAGGTCCTCGGCCAGGGTGCCGTAGGTGCTGTTGGCGTAGGTGTAGATGAGCCGTTCCTGCCAGACATCAAGCTTGCAGATCAGGACCTTGGGCCTTTCAGATGCAGGTATCCATGCGGCGGTAGAGAGGAGAAATGAGTGCCTGCTATCCATGAAGCCTGCGAGGTCGCCGGCGCTCTTTTCAGCGTTCAGCACCTTGCCCAAGGTCCTGATCGCAGTCGTCTGGTCGGAGAAGTTCCTGGATACGAGGGCAACCACCGGGATGCCGAGACCCTCAAGGGCGGATATTATCTCGCCGGTCTTGCCGTAGCCGTAGTCCATTATGACCACGTCGGGGCTCAGGGCGATGACCGTCTCAATGTTGATGCCCTTGAAGAGGTCGCCCACCACGGTGAGGTTCCTGACCTTTGAGGGGATGTAATGGGAGGAGGTCGAGTATTTGTCTATGCCAACGATCTTGTCAGCCGCACCAAGGGTACAGAGGATCTCGGTCCAGTAGGAGTTCAGAACCACGATCCGGTCGACGGAGGATGGGATCTGAACGGTTCTACCCGCCATGTCCACAAGGGTCGTTGGGTTCAACGCAACGCTCTGGGTGGATCTGATCGCCAGAAAGGAGGCACCAATAGTGGATAGGACTAGGACGGCGAGGATCAATACCGCACGAAACTTTGTGAGACCTTTATCGTCCAGCATATTGGAGCCTCCAAGCCATGAGGTTAGTTTGGCTTACATTTTATTAAGATTTGTGTTTCATATGAAACAGATTTCAAAATCATGGCATGAACTGGGCGCCCCTAAAAGGGCAGGGCACGGACTTTTCTTTTCATTGGGGTAAAATGCGCATGGGAGCTAATGCCCTGCCTTCAGTCCGCTCAGGACGATGCGCCCTCCGAGGTCGAGGAGGTTATCGGTATCGCCCCTCCTCGAGGACTCCGCGTAAACCCTGACCACGTTCTCTGTGCCAGACCTCCTGAAGAGCAGCCAGGAGCCGTCGCTCAGCATGACCTTAAGCCCGTCCATCCTGTTAATGCCCGAGACCCTCTTTCTGAGGATTGTGTCTCCGATCTTTGCCTCGATCTCCCTGAGCGAGGCATCAGGTAGCCTGTCAACCCTGAGGTCTAACCGGGCAGACTCGAACCGCCCGTACCTGCCGTAGATCCTCTCCATGATAGAGTGGAGCGACTCCCCGGAGAGGACAACGCTCTCTATTACCAGGAGGGCCGAGGCGATGCCGTCCTTCTCAGGGATGTGGGTGACGAGGCTTATGCCGCCGCTCTCCTCTCCCCCAACCACCACCCTCCTCTCCCTGAGGAGGGCACCGATGTACTTGAAGCCCACCGGCACCTCGATGACCCTTCTGCCGTGGGAGGTGGCGACTGCATCAAGAAGGTGGGAGGTGGCCACGGTCCTGGCAGCATCACCGGCGAGCGACCTCCTCGCGTTCATGTGCAGATATATCAGGGGCAGTAGCTGATTCGCCATGAGAAAGGTTCCCTTCTCGGTGACGGCGGCCAGTCTGTCCCCGTCGCCGTCAAGCGCCAAGCCAAGGGCGGAGCCACCTCCAAGAACCTCGCTCCTGAGCGCGTTCAGGTTGGACGGGACTGGATCCGGAATGGAACCGCCAAAGAGGGGATCGATATTGCCCCTCACCACGCGAACCTCTGCGTTCAGCCGGCTCAGGATCCTGTCGATTACGCCCGAGGATGCCCCGTGCATCGGGTCTACCGTCACCTTGATCTTCAGTTCGTTCACGGACAGCAGCCGCTGGATGTGGCTTAAATAGTCCTCGACGGGATCGAGGACCGAGATCAAACCCTTCCTCTCAAGCTTGCCGTATCCCTCGCAATGGGGCACCTCCGCGGGGATCATCCGCTCTATGGACTCGGTGATGTCCGTGGTCGCTGGACCCCCGTAGTGGGGGATGAACTTTATCCCGTTGTAGGCGGGCGGATTATGGGAGGCGGTTATCATTATTGAACCTTGAAGGGAGAGTTTAACTGCGGTAAAGGCGGCTACGGGCGTGGGCACCGGTCGGGAAGGGATCAGAGACTCTATGCCGTTGGTGGCAAGGACCTCCGCGCATGCCCCTGCAAAGTTCTTAGAGCCGCCCCTCCCATCGTACCCCAGGAATATGCCCCTCCCAGGAGGTTTGGAGGATATCAGATAGTCGGTTATGGCCTTGGCAACCCTCCTCACAGTGTCCGCTGAGAAGTCTGCGTCGACCCTTGAGCGCCAGCCGTCGGTCCCAAAACGTATTCGCGAACTCATTCGGAGTCCCCGTGAACGATCCTTACCACCCTTAATTATTATCGTGAGCTATTTAACAAAAGGTGCTGGGTGCGTCTCAACGCACAATTATGGTCGTGCAGGGCAGGCTTATCGCTAGGGAGACGGCTACGCTCCCCATCAGTATTCCACGCTCGCCGGCATAGCCCCTCGAACCGAGGATCACGAGATCGTAACGCCCGTCGATCACCTCCCTGGCTATCTCGTTGGCAGTTGAGCTCCTGTTGCCCTCCGCCGTTTTGAGGAGTTTTCTGGCGGTAAGACCAAAGGAGCGGCACCTCGACTCGCCCATCTCGAGGGCGGACTCGCCGGCCTTCTGCATCTCTTCTAGGGCGGCCTGGGAGATGCCCATGGCTGGCGGGACCACGACGTGGAGGAGGGTGAGCTTGGATCCGTCCCTCATGGAGAACTCAATGGCCAGGTCCACTGCCCTCAGCGAAACGGGTGACCCGTCTATCGGCACCAGTATGTTCTTGAAAATAGAGGATCACCTCCCAAGACCTAGGGATTCATTGGTCAATCTCATGGACTCTTCTGGGCTCTCTGTGAGTTTTGTCATGGCTCTTATGGCGTCGATGTCCTCCGGAACCACTATTGATTCCTGGTGGACGGCCTGGGTGAGGTATATCTCCCGACCGAAGGACCTTATCGACTCCTTCCAGATGATGAGTTCGGGGAGGTCGTACCTTATCCTTCCCAAGTCCCTCGCATACTCGATTATCCCAGAGGTGGAGGATATGCCGTCTGCGGAGGCGACCAGTCTGATCCTCGGATAGGATGAGAACGCTCCGATGATGTCCTGTTCGGTCGCGTCCTTTTGCAGCTCCACGTTCAGGATGTGGACGTGCATCAGTGTCTCTGGGACAGCAAGCGCTGTTGTCGTGATGTCGATGTGGGGCAGGACCTTCTGGACATCCGGACCGTGGTGCGAGGGGATGGTCACAGGGTCTGGGACTATGCTGTTGATGGGTCCCTTTGAGTCCTCGGCCGGGTCTGCCCCGCGCCTGACAAGAACCACCCGAGCCTTTTTGATCCCGAAGGCCTTGTCGAGGGCGTAGAGGGAGCGGCATAGCCCGGTGGTGTTGCACGATACAACCCTCACGAAGTCCCTGCCTATGGCGCCCTTGTAGTTGCAGACCGCGTTGAAGGAGAAGCCTGCAACCTCGTGTTTCTCCCCGCCCTGGAAGATGGCCTTTAACCTGTGCCTCTCGTAGAGGGGTTTGTAAGTCGCACCCACTTTGCCGGGGGTGCAGTCAACCACTATATCGGCTTGGTTGAGAAGATCTTCAAGCGACCCCGCAATCCTCATCCCGGCAGCATCGAAGAGCTTGATGTTCTCTGCCAATGAGGCGTAGACCTTTATCCCCATTCCTGAGGCCAGCTTGGCCTCGTAGTTCGGCTTTGTCTTCGTCACCCCAACTAATTCCATATCCTTCTGCTTGAGGACGGCGTCAGCCACCCTCTTTCCTATCGTTCCATACCCGTTTATTGCGACCTTTACCGTCATCCATACCACCTACAATTCTCACCTATCTGCCTTAAACTTCTGCGCGGAGGTAATTAAGACTTCCAATGCCGGGAGCTTCTCCCCGGAGAGGAAGGTGATGAACGCACCGCCGCCGGTGCTGAAGTAGCCTATCTTGTTGGCTATGCCCAGCCTCCCCGAGATCGCCCTGAGGTGGCCACCGCCCAGAAGGGACTTTGCGTTCGTTTTTACGAGGGTTCGCAATAGCTCCTCGGAGCCCTTTGTGAACCTCGGGTCCTCTATATAGCCGGCAGGACCCCTCATTATAATTATCTTTGCGCGGCTCATCGTCTCGCTGTAGAGCTTTATGGTCTCCTCGCCTATGTCGTATATGGGGGCGTCATCATCGACATTATCGACACCACTCTCAAGCCTAGCCTCAGACTTCAGGACGGCCACGTCCACGGGCACCATTATCCTGTCACTGTACCTCTTCAGGAGCGCCTCTGCCCGGGGCAGCATTGCGTTAAGCCCCTTCCCCTCCACTATCTTCACCGTGGCTTTGCCCAAGTGCTTGCCGCCCGCTATCAGAAAGAGGTGCGATACGAGCCCTGTGAGCATGACCTTGTCTGCGATCCCCTTCGGGAGAAGGGTCTCCATCAGCTGGACGGAGTCAGTGACCTTCCCTCCGCCTAGGACAAAGACGCAGGGCTTGGAGGTCGCGCTGTAGACGCTACTGAGGAACTCGACCTCGTTCTGGAGGAGCCGCCCGCCACAGGAGGGCATGACGATGGGGAACCCGGTCAGGGACGGGTGGGACCTGTGGGCCGTGGCGAAGGCGTCGTTCACGTAGACCGAGAAGAGGGGAGCCAGATATTTTATGAGAAACGTCTTCGCCTGTGCCTCGGGGACCTTCTCGATGTTCTCCTCAGAGTAGAACCTTACGTTCTCCAGAAGCACAACATCGCCCGGCCGCGCGGAGGATATGGAGGATCTGGCAGAAGGACCGAAGATGTCCTCAACGTACTTTACGTCGGTCTTCAAGTACTTGGAGAGGAGCTGGGAGTGGGCCGCTAGAGTTGTGAAGTCGCTGTCACCTGGCCTGCCCTGGTGCGCCAGGACGGTAACCGAGGCGCCCATCTCCAGTAGCTCTTTGATGGTTTCAGCGTGGCTCTTTATCCGAGTGTCGTCGATTATCCGACCGGTCTTCGGGTCAATGGGGGAGTTGATGTCCACCCTGAGCAGAACCTTCCTTCCCCCGAGATTAAAGTTGTCCATGGTATAAAAAGGAGGTTTACTTGTCATTTGAGAGTGCCTCTGCGTGAATCTAGGTCAGGGGCATTTAAAAATCTTGAGATTGGGCATCTATTCCATTCGTTTGAGGCGATCGGCGTTCTCAGATCAGGTTCTCGAGTTCGGAGGGATCGTTGAGATAGGAGAAGCAGGAAGGACAGTATATGAAGTCTGTGTATAGATCCTTCGAGACGGTGAACCTCTCCTTGGAGAATCTGGGCTCAGGCAATCGGCAGTACTTGGGGTTTGGCATGATCCTGCCTCCCTTCAGCAGGTAATAGGCCGCGCCGCCCTTGATTATGTAGCCCTCGTAGAGAGAGGAAAATGTGCTGGAGACCAAGTTTGCCATGACCAGCGGCTCCTCGCCGGAGTTCACGGTGACGTGCCCGTGGTTTGGCGGGATCAGCACGGCATCGCCGGCTGCGGCCTCGAGGACGATAAAGTCGGTGATGATGCCGCCGTAGGCCCTCTGGAGCAGGTAGGTGGCCTGCCCGTGGAGGACCTGATAGATCTCCGGGTAGGTCAGGTCCTCTGTGGCATTCGGGTGGTAATGCCCTAGGGTCTTGTTGAGCTCCTCGCCGAGAAGCAGGGGCGCCATAACGGTGATGTCGAAACGGATCCTCCTCCTCCGGAATATCTCTGCGTGCTTCTCTTGAATCGCATTGCGGAACATCCGGTAGAGGACCGTCTCGCCAGGGAGCACCACGGCTTTGGGATTGCAGAGGACCTCATACATCGCACTGAGAGTCCTCGAGCCGGGCTCCAGGGCCCTTCCATTCAGAGAGACCATCAGGTCGTCTGTGACCTCGAGTTCGCCGAAGGGGTAACGTATGTGGAGCAAGTGGGAGCACCACTTACTAGAGGCGCTGAAGTTGATAAAAAGATTATTCAACGGTCTTGAGCGTGAGCCTTACATGAAGACGAAGAACGGGAAGTGACATCCTCCCCAGCCTGAAGTTCGGGGCCCCCGCTTTTCCTGCCGGTTGCCCCCTCACGGCCTCTGCTCGGGGAGCGTTTTGCGGAAGGCTTTCCATCGAGGTTCCTGCTTCCACGACCAGACT
>VGLU01000025.1 GCA_016882195.1 Thermoproteota archaeon | reverse complement strand
ATGGAAGTCCCTGCGGGTGTTGGCAACTCTTTCGTGGGCTGCGGCGAGTATTTGTTTGGATTTGAACCAGTTCCTCGACCACTTGTGCCTCTTCGAGAGACGGCGCTGAAGGCGAGACAGCCTGCGCTCACGCTGTTTCAAATGATGGGGATTAGCTATCTTTGTGCCGTCCGACAGCACTGCGAAAGACTTCAGGCCGAGGTCGAGACCGGCCGGCGGACCGTTGTTTGGGACGAAGGTCTTTAGTGGCTGTTCGGTTACGAATATGGCGAACCACTTTCCTGACGCCTCAAGCTTCAACGAGAGAGTCTTGATTCTGCCTTCAACTGCCCGGTGGAGCTTGACCTTTATTGAGCCAAATGGGGAAACATTCAGTTTTTTGCCTTCCAACGAGAACCCTGACTGCGGGTAGCACAGCGACTTCATTCGGTGGAAGGGCTTGAAGCGTGGAAAGCCTGCATCTATTCCGAGGGCCTTCAAGCGAAAGTAGCGGTTTATTGCGTCGAGGAGGCGGTCAACGAGCTCCTGAGCCACCTGGCTGTACAGACCTTGGCGTTTCACCATCTCTCTCAGCGACTGCTTTGTGGCGAAGCGGCCGTATTCCCTATACATCGTTCTCGTATGGACGAGCATCTCATTCCACAGCTGTTTTGAGAGCCATATGTGGGAGCGCATCTGGACGTCCTGCTGTTTCGTGGGATAGATGCGATACCGGTAGGCCTTCAGCATTACGTCCCCTTCCTGTACCAAGGTGACGTATATAAATATGCCCGACTTTCATCCCATCTTTAAAAAGAGAGGGTTTCTCGGCGGGCGTTTGCTAACTCTCGGCCTTCGCGCAACTGACCGCTCGCGCAACAATCCTCGCAATCCTCAACGGCTCTGGAACCCTCCCGAATATGGTCAGCCGCCTGACCACCCTCATTGCCTCTGCCGGCTTAACCCCCACGCACTCCACCAATACGGGGTTCTCCCCCTCCAAGGATAGCTCATGAAACCCTCCTGCTCCCTCGATCACCGTGACCCTCTTCCTCCAGTCCCTGAAGTGCTTCTTGAGGGCCGCCCTTACTGCCTCCTGATCTGGCCTCTCCCCCAGGACGAAGATGGAGGGAATCCCGAACCTATCAAGTACCCTCCTCGGATCCAAGAGATTGAAGCCCGCTATGGGTATGCTGTTCGACATGACAATGTCGACCTCGCGGTCCAACTCCTCGACGGTCTCCATAAGCCTCTCCGTGGCGTCGAGCCCGTCCACCTCAACCCTCTTTATAATCAGCCTCCTCGGCTGGATGCCCTCCGTCAAAAGGAAAGCTGCCGGCGCGGTCCTGTCGGTGCCCTTGGAGAAGCTCCCCCCCTCCACCGCCAACACTCTACGACCGGCCATCCCCCTCACTTACCCAAATAGGCGACCATCCTCGGATCCTCTTGGAATGCATCCCTAAGGTTCCTGTCCGATATACTGAGCCTCACGATCTTTGTCCGCCCGTACCTGCCCTTGCTCACCACCCTCGCGTTGGCTATCCCCAGCATGTCCAGCTCGTTGATGAGGTCGCTCACCCGCCTCTGGGTAAGGGCCTCGACCCCGAACCTCTTCGTAACGCTTGTGTAGACCTCGTAGACCTCTCCCGTTATCCCGCCCCCTCCCTTCCGCCTCTCAAGGAGGTGTAGGCTCAAAATCAGGAGCTTGGAGTGGAGGGGCATTGTTCTAATGACCTCCACAACCCTGTCCTTCTCCACCTCCCTCTGTGCCTTCCTGACATGCTCCTCGGTTACCTTGATGTCTCCGCCCCTCTCAGCAACCTCGCCTGCCACCCTCAGCAGGTCCAGAGCCCTGCGGGCATCGCCGTGCTCCTTAGCAGCAAGGGCGGCGCAGAGCTTTATCACCTCGCCGCCAAGAACCCCCCCGTGGAAGGCCCCCTCAGACCTCTTCTTCAGGATGTCCTCCAGCTCGGAGGCGTTGTACGGCGGGAAGACGAGCTCCTCCTCTCCGAGGCTGCTCCTGACCCTCGGGTCCAGGTACTCCGTGAACTTAAGGTCGTTGGTTATCCCTATTATCGACACCTTCGCCCTGGAGAGCTGGTTGTTTATCCTCGTGAGGTCGTACAGGACCTTGTCGCCGGTCTTCTTCACCAGCGAATCTACCTCGTCCAGCACCACGAACATGGATCTGTTAGAGGCGTCTGCAAGGTTTATGAACCTCTTGAGCACCTCAGAGGTGGAGAGCCCCGTGAAGGGGATCCTCTCCCCTACAGCCTCGCAGAGGTCTGCAAGGACCCTGTAGTTCGTGTCATCGTGCTTGCAGTTGATGAATGCAATGTTCAGGGAAACCCCCACGTTCCTGCCCTCAGAACCGATCTTCTTCAGGATGTGTTTGGTGACGGCCGTCTTTCCGGTCCCAGGTACGCCGTATATGAATATGTTGGAGGGCCTCGATCCCTGGAGCACGGGGGCGAGTATCTCCGCTAGCCTGAGTATCTGGGACTGCCTGTGCGGCAGGTCGTCCGGTACATAGTCCGGCCTGAGGATATCCCTATTCACGAAGATCCTCGCGGTCAGTACCCTCTTGAATAGGTCATCCAGTGAATTCCCCATAATCCCCCTCCAGAGGATGCATTAGAAACTGGGGTCTAATTAGCATATAAAAGTCACTGTGCTGCGCCGAGAGGTCCAGCCCCTACCCATATATCTGTGAGCAACAAAATCTCTAAACGTTAAACGGTGCCCGATATGATATCCCCCCAGTGGCGGCTGAACCTGGCTGCGCTCTTCTTCTTCATGCTCATCCAGGTTGTGGTGCCGCTCATACCTAGATACGCGCTCGTCATCGGGGCATCGCCATTCATGATAGGTCTCGCGGTCTCGAGCATATCCATCACAGCCATATTCTTCCGGCCCCTGTTCGGGGTGCTGAGCGACAGGCGATCCCGCTCACGCCTCATGATGATGGGTCTGATCTTTGGCTCGATCGCCTACGCCATCCTCTTCCTCTCGCGCGACATATACACAATAATGGTTGCAAGGCTAATAGAGGGCTTTGCCGTCGCCTCATTCGTACCCTCCTCGATGGCAAGCGCGGTGGACCACGCCCCAGAGGGCAAGATTGGCGAGGCACTTGGATGGCGTGCCATGATGACCGGGATCGGCTTCACCGTCGGACCCTCCCTCGGTGGCTTCCTGTCCGAGATCTTCGGTTACGTGGTGACCTTCGGCATAACCTCCGTCTTGCTGCTCATGGTAATCCCTCTCGTCGTTTTCAAGGGGGCTGAGAGGCACCCGCCAACCACCGGCATCTCCTTCAAGGGCTTCAGGGAGAGGCACTTTCTCCTTGCCCTCATCAGCATGATTATCTATGCCATGGCATGGATGGGCCTTCTGACGTTCCTCTCCGCCTACCTGAAGCTGCTGGGCTACGGCGACCTCGAGATAGGCCTCTTCGTTAGCATTCAGGCCCTCTCCAGCCTAGCGCTGAGGGTATTGGCGGGCAGGGCCTCGGACCGGTACCCCGAGACCATGACCTTCGTTGGACTATTGATCATCTCCGTATCCTTCATTGCCGTATACATGATTCAGGTTCCGCCGTATCTCTACGTGGCGTCGGTCATCTTCGGGCTCGGCGTCGGCATATTCCTTCCTGGCTCTCAGACGCTCGCTTTGGCGAGGTCCCCGCCCAGCAATAGGGGCTTCCTCGCCAGCGTGTATCTGATGGGCTTTGACGTCGGGAACCTGAGCGGACCTGTCATATTGGGTATAGTCGTCCAGGTCACCGGGCTCTACCAGAACGCCTTCATGATAGCGCCAATCCTGACGCTCGTGGCTGCTCTGGTTGTATTAATACCGGTAAAACTTGCCAAACGCAATAAAACTTAAAGACCGTGTGCCGTTCAATAACAGTGGAGCATCTCCCAAAATGCTTACCCTCAGGTACCACAGGGGGACAGTGCTAAGCGGGGACGTCCACCTCCCCCACTCCGTCTGGGATCGATCCCTCGGGTCATACAAGACCCTTGGTCTCTACTACCTCGAAGCCCTGGACTACCTTAAGGTGAGCGCGATCCAGTTCAAGGACGAGGTAATGGATCCGCCGCCATGCACGTTCCTCAGGGCCAATATTATCCCGAGAGGTTACCAGATCGAGGCGCTCGACGCATGGGAACAGGCAGGAAGGAGAGGGATAGTGGTCATGCCCACCGGATCTGGGAAGACCCATGTCGGGATGCTAGCGATCGAGGAGGTTAACCAGCCCGCCCTCATAGTGGTTCCCACCATCGATCTCATGGATCAGTGGCGGAGGAGGCTCGCGTCCTCCTTCTCAATCGATGTGGGCGAGTACGGCGGCGGTGAGAACAGGATCGCCCCCCTGACCGTGGCGACATACGACTCCGCCTACCTGCGGGCCGAGGAGCTGGGGAACCTCTTTCCCCTGCTCATATTTGACGAGGTTCACCATCTGCCCTCGCCGGGCTACTCCCAGATAGCCGAGCTCTTCGCCTCCCCCCACCGACTCGGATTGACTGCGACCTACGAGCGGGAGGATGGGCTCCACAGGGAGCTGCCGCGTCTGGTTGGGGGAAAGGTCTATGAGAGGAGGGTCGGGGAGATGGCTGGGGACCACCTCGCCCCCTTCAGCATAGAGAAGGTTTACGTGGATCTCACCCCGGAGGAGGAAGAGGAGTATCGGAGGAACACCTCCACCTTCAGGGAGTACCTGGCGAGGAGGGGGATAACGTTAAGATCCCCGGAGGACTTCCAGCGCCTCATAATGAGGAGCGGCAGGGACCCGGAGGCGAGGGAGGCTCTGCTCGCCCGCAACAGGGCCATGGGGATAGCCCTCAACTCCTCCTCGAAGATCGACGCCCTCAGGGAGGTCGTCTCTGATACCTTGGGCGAGAGGACCCTCATCTTCACCCAGCACAACCAGCTCGTCTACCGTTTGAGCAAGGAGTTCCTAATCCCCGCCATCACCCACAAGACCCCGAAGGAGGAGCGCGCCGAGATCCTGAACGCCTTCAGGGAGGGCCGCTATAAAGTCCTCGTCACCTCGAAGGTCCTTGACGAGGGGATCGATGTCCCCGATGCCTCCCTCGGGATAATCCTCAGCGGCACCGGCTCCAAGAGGGAGTTCGTCCAGCGCCTTGGGCGCCTCCTCAGGAAGGTGGAGGGGAAGGAGGCAAGGCTCATCGAGATAATATCAAGGTCCACGGCGGAGACGAGGGTCAGCTACAGGAGGAGGGGTGCCCTCTAGTGCTCCCAGCCGAACTGCTCGTCGCCAAGACCTTCAGGGGACAGATAAGACCCGTCTACGTCCGACCAGCGCCTGAACTCCTCGAGCTGGCGGAGTCCCTCATCGAGATATACAGGAGGGGAACAGGGAAGAAGCGCCACCAGATCTACTCCGAGTTGAAGGACCTCGAGTACGGTCCCTTCAACTTTCGGCTCATCAGGGGTCTTGCCGCGTTGCTGGACAGGCGCTCTACGTTCGCGGTGGACAGCCCCATCGACCCCTACCAGCTGAGGAGGGCCGCCTTCTCCAGGTCCCAAGGGTTTGTCTTATCCGAGGGGGAGAAGGGCCGAATAATCGGCGAGATCTCTGAGGAGCTCAAGATCTGCCCGGAGGAAGTTGAGAAGTACCTGTGGAGCGACCTGGAGGATGAGCAGGTGATGAGTGGGTTCGAGCCTATCGCAGCCGAGGAGCTCCTGGCGGCGTACAACCTCTCCCTGACGCAGACCCTGCTCTTCAGGTCCACCGTACTGGAGTTCAGGGTTCGGGAGAACTGGAAGCGGATCTTCCGGAGAATAAAGAGGCTTGGTCTAATGTACTCCATAAACAGGGATCAGGGCGGCTACACAGTCTCCGTAGAAGGTCCCATCTCCATAATTAAGCTCACCGAGAGGTACGGAACGAACGTCGCAAAGCTCCTGCCGGAGATCGTGGCGGGGGGCGAATGGTCGGTGAGGGCGCAGATAGTCTCGCGTTGGAGGGATGACAGGCGCCTACTGAACTTCGAGCTGGGCTCGTCCGAGGGGGTTCTACTACCAATGCGCGCCATGGATCCAGAGGCGCTCTACGACAGCTCTCTGGAGGAGGACTTCGCAAGGAGGTTCGCCTCCCTCAGCACCAGGTGGAGTCTTCTAAGGGAGCCCGAGCTCCTACCCGTTGGAGCAACGATAATGATCCCGGACTTCGCCTTCGTGCTCGGGGGTAAACGGATCTATATGGAGATAGTGGGCTTCTGGACTCCCGACTACCTTGCCAAGAAGATCAACAAGCTCCAGATGGTTCGGGGTGTTGAGATGATAATTGCCGTTGACGAAAGCCTTGGGATCACCAAGAAGATCCCCGGCGACGTGATACCGTTTGAGAAGGAGGTTCCCCTGAAGCCGATTCTTGAGAGGCTGGAGGCCGCCGAAAAGGCTCATCTAAAGTTTGAGATGGAGCAGGCCGCCAAGTTACAGATAAAGGTCGAGGGTGAGTGCGCCGAGCTGGAAGAACTGGCTGCGAGCTCCGGCATTTCGAAGGAGGCGCTCAGAAGGACGCTCTTGGAGAGGCCTGTTGCTGGCTTTGTCCTTATAGGAGACTGCCTGATAAAGAAAGAAAAGCTGGGTGCGCTCGAAAAATTGATAGCCGGCGAGCGGTTTCTATCCGCGCTGACATCAAAGCTTGAGGCCGAAGGGATCAAGGATCCCTACCCACTGTTGAATTATTTTGGCTATCAGGTGAAATGGCGCGGGCTCAACTACGAATCTGCAGAGATAGTGAAACAGGCAGACTCGAAATGATACCTCGATGCAGGAGAAGCGATCGTGCTATGCAACTCGTCGTCCTGAGCGATTTTGATGGTACTATCGTGGATGTCGAGATGTCGGAGTTCATCCTGCGGAAGTATGCCAAGGGTAAACTGGAAGGCCCTCGACGAGCAACTAGAGAGGGGCGAGCTCACGCTCGAGGAGTGCGTCCAGAGGCAGTTCTCCATGGTAAACGTCCCCGAGGAGGTCATAATAAATGAGCTGGAAAAGGTGGTGCGGTTCCGCCCCACCTCGGAGACCTCGTGGACTACTGCATCGCCCGCGGCATGCCCGTCGCCGCCGTCAGCGGCGGGCTGGACTTCGTGATCTGGCACTTCCTGAGGGAGAAGGGCTGGGAGGGGTGCTTGAACCTCTACGCCGGCAGGGCGATCCACACCCCCGATGGCATTAAGTTCACCTTCCCCCGGTTGCACTACGGGGACTCCGCCAACTTCAAGGAGGACCTGGTCCGGTACCAGAAGGCCCGGGGCTACAGGGTGGTCTACACGGGGGACGGGCTCTCCGACTTCTGCGCAGTTAAGAACACCGACATCGCCTTTGTGGTGAAGGGATTCAAGCCCTCTAAACACTGCAGGGAGCAGGGAATACCCAACAGGGAGTTCGAGGACTTCCGCACTGTGCTCGAAGCTCTTAAGCCCTTGGTAGGGCGAGACTAAGCCCCGCACTTTATACTCTGGCGCCTCTCCATGTGCAGCTCCACCAGCTTCCTGATCTCGACTATGACGAAGGCCAGCAGGCACATTCCTAGCGGGTATATCCACTGCTCCAGGGTCAGCGGCACAGCGTTGAACCAGTCGGGCACCACGTACAGAGCAAAGAGCTGGAGGAGGAGCCCAAGCAAAGCCCCCGCATATATGTAGGGGTTTATGGTCAGACTCCTCCGCAGGTTCCTGAGGAAGGGCTCCCTCTCCTTCTGCGCCTCAATGCCGTTGATCCACTGCGACGCGACCACCGAGGTGAAGACTATGGCGACCGCCACCTCGTATGGGAGGATGCCGAGAAGGTGCCTGAACATGACAAAGGAGGCGAGTCCCATGATGGAACCGAAGACCAGCACCCTTACGATCTGGGTCAGGTCGAAAAACTGTTTTACTGGCTTCCGGGGGCACCTCTCCATCACCCTCCCCTCAGCCTTAGCGAAGGGGAACGTCTTGTCCTGAACGCCGTCGGTAACAAGGTTGATCCACAGTATCTGAATCGGGAATAGGGGCAGCGGCAAACCCGCGAATATGGTGCTTGAGAGGAGGAAGATCTCGTAGAGGCCGGTGGAGAGGAGGTAGTAGATCACCTTCCTTATATTGTCGGCTATGACCCTCCCGTTCTCGATGGCGCTGACTATCACCTTGAGGTTGTTGTCCACGATGACCATCTTGGCCACGCCCTTGGCAGCCTCGGTGCCGGAGCCCATGGCTATGCCCAGGTCGGCCGCCTTGAGGGCGGGGACATCGTTCACCCCGTCCCCGCTCACGGCGACGATCTCGCCCCCCTCCTGAAGGACCTTCACCACCCTGTACTTGTTCTCCGGGAGTATCCTAGCCAGAACCGTGGTTCTCCTCAGCGCCTCCAGGAGTTCCCCGTCGCTCATACCAGCGATGTCCTTGCCAGTTAGGACGCCGTCGCCCTCGCTCCATATCCCCACGGACTTGGCCACGGCCCTCGCCGTGAGGGGGTGGTCCCCGGTGATCATTATGACCCTTATCCCCGCCCTCCTCGAGATCTCCACGGCCTCCCGGACGCCCTCCTTGGGGGGATCGAGGAACCCCACGAGCCCGGTTATGGTGGCCCTCCAAGAGCTGGGCTCCTCCTCCCCGTCCCACTCCGCGGTGGCGAAGGCAAGCACCCTGAGGCCCTCCTCCGCCATCCTGTTCAGCGCGTCCTCAAGCTCCCCAAGCCCATCCGTATTGACCGCCATCTTCTTAAGCTCCTCGTAGGCCCCTTTGACGAAGAGCCTCCTGCCTCCAGAGAAGTCGTTGACGGTGGCCATTATCCTCAGCTTCGTGTCGAAGGGGTAGTCCCAGACGCGCGGGTGCCTCTCCCTTATCTCCGCGTAGCCCTCCACCCACCTCGCCAGCGCCACGTCTATGGGGTCCCCCGAGCCATCCTCAGCATCGTTGCACAGGGTCGCCCCAAGGGTAAGGGCCTCCCTGTCCATGGCAAAGACCTCCTTCACCACGAGCCTGCCCTCGGTGATGGTCCCGGTCTTGTCGGAGGCTATTACCGTTGCGCTGCCCAGCGTCTCCACCGCGGGGAGGTGCCTCGTCAGGGTCCTCCTCCTGCTGAGGTTGATGGCTCCCACAACCATGACCAGGGTCACCACTAGGGGAAGCCCCTCGGGCACCGCCGATACCATCTGGGCCACCAGCAGGTAAGCCACGTCGATTAACGTCCTTCCCTGCAGTATCCCCGAGGCTCCGACGGCAATGAAGAGGACCATCAGCAGCACTATGTACCTCTGGGCGAAGGACTTGATTGCCTTGGTCAGGGGGCTGTCCGGCGAGGCCTCCTTGACCTTCTCGGCTATGGAGGCTATGTACGTCCTGCGCCCGGTGGCCACCACGAAGCCCCTCCCCGAGCCCCTCACCACCGTAGTTCCGGAGAGGAGCATGTTCTTCAGCTCGTAGGGCATGGCCTCTGGGGGGAGTACGGCGGAGTGGTCCTTGGAGGCCGGCACCGACTCCCCTGTGATGGTCGCCTCGTCCACCATGAGCCCAGAGTCGTCGTAAAGCCTGGCATCCGCGGTAACGATGTCGCCCTCTGAGACCACGACGAGGTCCCCCGGCACGAGTTCGGAGGACGGCAGCGGGGCGACCTGCCCCTCCCTGAGCACCTTTACCCTGCTCTCCGTGAGCTTCTTGAGGGCCTTTATGGAGCTCTCCGCCTTCAGCTCCTGCCAGAAGCCTATGACGCTGTTGGCTAACACGAGGGCGGTAATGACGAGGAACTCCTTCCACTCGCCGACGAAGACGGTTATCCCTGCCGCTACTATTAGCACGTATATGAGGATGTTCTTGAACTGCCGGAGGAATATCCTGTACTTGGGGGTTTCCTCCTCTTCCAACAGGTTCCTTCCGTAGCTCTCAAGCCTCCTCGCCGCCTCCTCCATCTTGAGGCCCTCGCAGGAGGTCTTGAGAACCTCCACGGTCTCCTCCACGGTCAGGGCGTGTGCCCTCTCTGGCACGCTCATATACCTCAACACGCATCCATCATAGCTGTGAGTGCTCCGGCCGGGATTTGAACCCGGGTTACTGGCTGTCTTCGCCTAGGCTCGAAAGGCCAGTATACTTGACCGGACTATACGACCGGAGCACGTGGGTCTATTGAACTACTATGCCTTTTTTAACTTTTCCAACTTTGACAGTTTAAGGAGGCTGTTGGGCTTTCAATAGATGTAGAATGAGGTCTGGGTCGGCTTGCCCTCCCCGGAATACCACTTCACCATCCAGATTACCATGGTGATGGCCTTGTGGACGACTATGATCGCATGGATGAACCTGTCCTTCGTGAGGGCATCGTGGAAGATCCCCCTTGACTGCACCATGACCTCCATCCTCTTCAAGTCGGGTTTGATGGTGAAGGTTCCTACCTCGTTGTTGTTGAGCAGCATCATCCGGAGATCCCAGAGGAATTCCTGCCTCCTCCTTTCCTCCATGCTCTTCAGCTGAGCCGTCTGCTTGTCGTTGAAGACAAGCGTGGACCTGACCAATATAACGTCGCGCCGCAGATTCTGAACCACATCAATGGCGAATCCTGCCACCTTAACGCTGAAGTTGAAGCTGGCATCGGGGTCAGGCGTCTCCTTGAAGGGGAACCCCTCCTCTTTAAGCCAGTTGGCCACCTTCTTCTTGATGTTCTGCGCCAAGTTTATCCCTTTGTTCTATGCCTCTTAGAAATAATATCCCTATCGATTAGACCGCCTCCGATGGCAGATCAACCGTAACTTTGAGAAAGGTTAATAGAACTGGCAACAGTGAATTGTTTGGATCATGCGGGGATCGCCAAGTCAGGTCAAAGGCGCGAGGCTTAGGACCTCGTGGCGAAGGCCTTCGTGGGTTCGAATCCCACTCCCCGCACCATTGCACTCTGCCATAGCAAAGCCCTCATCTCTTCGCCCCGCACTCTCGGAATATTTCGCTGAACACCCTGCAGAAGTACTCACACGCCTCCTCTATTCCCGCCCTGCCCTTGCTGGTCAGCCTGTAGACGGTGAGCTTGCCCTCCCTCTCCCCCCTGATCAGCCCCTTCTCGGCCAGGTCCTTCAAGGCGGGATATATGGTACCGGGCGTCGGCTTCACCCCCCTCCTCCTCGCTATCTCCTCCGCTATCCTCTGGCCGTGCATGGGCTCCTTGGTCAGCAGCCAGAGTATCATGAAGGATAGCATACCGCGCATGTCGCAGCACTCGGGAGGGCAACACTTTCCTCTACTGCTCATAGTCCTCACATTAAACATATTGGGCACCCAATACATTTAAATATTCTGCCAACATATTGTATGCCCAACATGAGGGTGCATCGTGTGGTTGCGAGATCAAGATCAAAGGGGGTCAGCGAGATGCCCCCAGAGGAGATAAAGGGGGCGGTGAGGAAGGCCTACGCCAAGGTCGCCACCGCCCAAAGGTGCTGTTGCAACACCAGTTGCTGCGATGAGCCCCGCATGGGGAAGAGCGCCGATCGGGCCAAGAGATACGGCTACGACACAAAGGGCCTTCCCAAATCTGTAACGGGGTTCTTCGACGGCTGCGGCAACCCGCTGTACCTCTCTGACATACGGGAGGGCGAGACCGTCCTAGACCTCGGCAGCGGCGCAGGGCTGGACGTCTTCATGGCAGCCAAGAGGGTTGGTGCGGAGGGGAGGGTCATAGGGGTTGACATGACCCCCGAGATGATCGAAAAGGCAAAAGCTAACGCCCAAAAACTCGGGGTCAAGAATGTGGAGTTCAGACTCGGCGACCTTGAGGACGTCCCAATAGATGACGGGTCCGTGGACGTGGTGATCAGCAACTGCGTCATGAACCTCGTCCCCGACAAGCAGAAGGCATTCAGGGAGGCGTACCGGGTGCTCAGACCAGGTGGCAGGATGTTTGTCTCGGACACGGTGCTCGAGGGGGCGCTCTCTAAGAGGGTGCGGGAGTCGATCAAGGCGTACACCGGGTGCGTTAGCGGGGCGATGGAAGAGGGACCATACCTCCAGACGATAAGGGACGCCGGGTTCGCGGACGTGAAGGTCATGGGCAGATCCAAGCTCTCAAGGCACGTAGCAAGCGTGAAGATAAACGCTCTCAAGCCAACGAAGTAGCCCCAAAGAGGGACGCCTAAGCAGCGGTAGATGGCGCTTGCTAGGAAAGACCCTCAGAAATGAGAACCGCAAAGGTTAAGTTTTTCGAAGACCTCAGGAAGATTAGAAAATATGCGGAAAAAAATGGCGATAGCCGAAGTAGGAATCTCAGCGCCGTCTCTCATCCTCAGTCTTCTTCCTACACTGTTAATAGGCATCGTCATGACTATTGTCTCAACGGTATTCTTGATCACAACGACACCCAAAGATCAAAAAGTAACAAAAACAGCCGAGCCTACACCACGAATCCAGAAGATGAGAAGATATGCCAAGTTTGGATTTTTAATCGCCGTGGCATCTTCCATTCTTCAATTTTCCGGAAATTCATTTCGAGCAGGCTCACCGAATGCACCGTACGCTTTTCCGGTTCTGCATGAAAATCAACTTTTTCTATCGGTTGGTATCTTAGTGGGCATCTTAATCGCATTCGCTTCAACAATGTCTCGAATTCTGATGGAGCCTGCCCCTGCCGAGCTTCAAATCCGTAAGATTCTGGGTGTTGTATTAAGCTACGTGTCCTCAGCTTTACTGCTCTTTACGTTTGGGTCTTTTGGGTTGACCCTGCCCATCATTCTACCCCTCATTCCTTTAACCCTAGGCATCTATTTGTTGCGGAGCAAAAGAAACCGTCTCATTGTGGATATCCTTTGGATTTTGCCTGGGCTGTTGCTGTTCCTCGGGGTTGCATTTAATTTCAAGGGAGTTCTCTTGGCTGCTGATTGGTCTGATCTGTTTCAACAAATCTCTATTATTGGTGTTTTTAACATCGTTCTGATGTTAGGGTCTGCCATCTTTCTACTCATTAGTGACATCCTTGCTCACGTAAAAACCTTTGTAAAATCGGCTAGGAGAGGATTGGTTAGTGTTCTTATCCTGATTATAGTTTTGGCGACACTTTTCGGGGTGCCTCTTTCGCGGTCGGTTGGGGTGCGTCCGGGCTCTGCCAC
Source organism: Thermoproteota archaeon (assembly GCA_016882195.1). Taxonomy (GTDB): domain Archaea; phylum Thermoproteota; class Methanomethylicia; order Methanomethylicales; family Methanomethylicaceae; genus VGLU01. The sequence goes on along the minus strand of VGLU01000025.1, from coordinate 1,980 downwards.
TGGTCTTAGTGGCTCTAACACGCCTTTCAATGTGTATTCTATCAATGCCTCAGCGACTTTCGATTCAAAGAATAACCTTTGGATCTATCAGATCTCAGCGAGAAACTATCTAAGTGAAGAGACCGAAATCATTGAAATTTCTGCTCAAAAACAGCCACCTAGCTATTTCACTTTGATTTCTGAAAAACGGCAACTTGCACCGCCATTTGGCGAGGATATCGAGGTTGCTGGAGGAGAAAAAACAAGCGAAAAGATAGTTGTTATGCCTGGGGCAACTGTAACGCTCAAGATATTTTCTAAAGACCCCCTTCTGAGTATTGCCTTGATTGTAAAGGGAGGTCGTTACGATATTTCATTTTTGTCATTCGTAACTTAAGGACTAGGAGATTATCGGGATGTTAGGCCCGAATGTTATATCTCTTACAAGCATTCCCCCTCCAACCCCCGAACCCTTCAAAACGAATTTTCTCAGCATATTCAAGATAAAGAATATCTAAACCTCTGACCAAACTTACCTTGATGCCTTAAATCCTCTTCGAAAAGGTTTCCAACATTGAATTGGAGAACGCTACTAAATGAAGAAGTGGCGGAATGGCTACTCGCCGGCGAGCCATGGGTAGTATATCACACACTGACAGATCTTCTGGGTAAGGATGAAAAAGACAAGGCAGTCGTGGCAGCGAGAATGGCAGTCCCCGAGCACCCGCTCATAAAGAAGATCTTTGACGGTCTAAATGAGGACGGTTACTGGGGCAGACCAAAGGACATTCACACGTGGTGGCCAAGGAAAAATACCACTTTCTGGATCCTCCCGGTGCTGGCGGATTTTGGTTTGACCGTCAAGGACAGAAGGATCGCCAGGGCCTGCGAATACGTCCTCGGCGCCCAACTTCCATCTGGCGGCTTCGGATGGGATCCCCCGACAAAACCCGGCGACTGCCACAGCTCCATCATAATCGAATCCTTGACAAAATTGGGCCTTCTGCAGGACCCTAGAGTGCAAAGAGCCTACGAATGGCTCATCAAAAGGCAGCGCCTCGACGGTGGGTTCTGGTGTAAGGACACCGGGCAGATCGGCGGGCCGAGGGAGAGGGAGCCGAGCTGTGCCTTCTCCACAATGTTCGTGCTCGGGGCATTGGCCCAGAACTCCAAACTTCGGGATAGTGAAACCTCCAAAAAAGGAGTTGATTTTCTCTTCCAATGCTGGGAGAACAGGGGGAAGATAAAATATGCAGGTCATGACAGCCAGATCGAGACCGGCTGGGAGAAGCTGAAATACCCATTCACCGACTATAAAATCCTGAAGTTTCTGGACGTTCTGTCCCAATTTGAGTGCGCCAAGAAGAGGCTTCGAGAAACGGAGATGGTCAACCTGCTCCTCTCAAAGCGAGACGAAGGAGGAAGGTTTACCCCCGAATCGATCCATGAGGTTTGGTCTGATTTCGACTTTGGGCAAAAGGAGAAGCCCTCGAGATGGATTACCCTCCTCGCCTTGAGAATAGCAAAGAGAGTCGCCTAATTCCGATATGAACATTTCAACAAAGGTTAAATCAAGTCAGGTCAATAAGGATAGTCAGGTGAGTCTTGATGAAGATCCCGGATAATGTTAAGGCGACTCTAAACGGGGCGCTCAAAAGCCGGAGGTTTGTTGTCGGAACCGCCTCAAAGGCAGGCGTGCCGAACGCCGTTCCAATGGGTAGCGTTCGCTACTTGGACGACGAGACAATTATTCTAGTCGACAACTTCTTTCTGAAGACCAGAAAGAACCTTGAGGAGAACCCGCAGGTTACCGTTTCATTCTGGGACATGGAGGAGAAGGAGGGCAAGCTCGTCACCAAAGAGGGGTACCAGATCAAGGGCAAGGCAAGGATCGAGCCTTCTGGACCGCTGTACGAGAAAATAAAGGCTGATGTCAAGGCGGCGAACCCCAACCTTCCCGCAAAGGCGATAGTCTTGGTGAAAGTCGAAGAGATCTACGAC
>VGLU01000024.1 GCA_016882195.1 Thermoproteota archaeon | reverse complement strand
TCAACTTTTGGGCTGGGGTGGATAAAAAGTTTCGGCTCTCATCCCCACCCTTTCGGATGGGGGACTTCCCGCCGAAGAAGTTAAAAAGAGCCGGAAACGACAGTCCGCTCTCTCTTACTCCGTGAGCGCCCTCAGCCCCTGGATCGTGGCCCTCGCCGCAACATCGTACGGGACCAATGCACCGAGAAGCGGCCTCAAGTCCGAGACCCAGCTCCTCTCAAGCCCCGCTATCCGTTCAACCACCTCCTTCCGGGAGTACCTCCTGTTGTAGAGGGCGAGCTTGCCGTTTATCAGCTCCAGATCGGGCTTGACGCCCTTCTCCAACAGGAACCATATGTCGTAGAGGTCCCTGGCCATCCCCCTCACCAGCAGCGCCCGCACCTTCTCGGCGAGGGCGTCACCAAGACTTGATATTTTGACGACGAACGTCCTCACATCATCGTACTCGGTGCGCACGGCTACGCTCTCCTCCACAACTCTCTCTCCCCTCAGGCTCACGTCTATCCTTATCATGCCCTTGGTGATATCCCTGCCGTCATAGAGCGGTCCTGCGTAGCCCAGAGTTACACCGAAGCCCGACCTCGACCCCCTCCTGTCCCTCACAGTGGCCCCAATGCCGAAGTATCCAAGCTCCTTCGCAGCAACCTCCAGCGCCCTGTATGCCTCATCCCCGCCCAGCTGCGAGTTAAAGTCCAGATCCTCGGAGTACCTTGGAGAGCCGTAGGCTATTCTCAGGCATGTGCCTCCCTTGAGTACGAAGGCAGCCGCCCTTGAGTAGAGGAGGCTTAGAAAGGCCGCTTGGACGTAGTCCCTCTCCTGCACGAAAAGCGATACCCTGTTCTTAAGGGCTATCCTCTCGATCTGCCTCCTGGTCAGCACTACGTCTCCCTCCACCCGAGGAGCTCCTCCTCGCTGAGGTTGACGTTGACGTGCCACCTCCTGTCCCACACCCTGCCTTTCGCCCGCCTCTGATCGAGCCTCACGTACTCGCGGGACGAGTGCGACAGGAGCGCCCTGGCGTCGAGGCCGAACCGCTCCAGCAGGTATCCCAGCCTCGAGCAGAGGCTCCTGCTCCTCATTTCTGAGGCGTACGCGAGGAGCTTGTCAAGGTCGACCCTGCCCTTGGCGTTGTAGACGGCCTTTGCCACCTCGACCATCCCTCCGGCATCCTCAGGAAGGTATAAGCTGTCGACGATGGCCTTCTCCTCCTCGGCGATTAGGAAATCGAGTTCCCCCGCCCTCTCTCTTCTGTAGCCGAAGAACCTGTCGCGTCTCATGAAGACGTATTTGAACCTAAAGCCGTCGAACTCCAACTCTCTCTTCCTCCGGAGCGACGCAATAAAGACCACGACCGGAACCTGCTCCGTGAAGCCGTAGAAGTTCAGGGCGCTCCAGAAGCTCACGTATGATGGGTATACGATCTGGGAGGCTATGAAGAAGGGGTTTGAGAGGACGCGCTCCGGCTCAAATCCGAGCAGGAGGTACTTCCCCCGCTCAACTGATCTCACGAGCCCCCTTCCTTCAAGCCGTGCCACGGCGGCGTACGCCCTTCTGATGGGCGCCTTTAGCACGCCCGCGAGGTCCTTCACAGTGAAGTAGTAAAGCCCGTTCTCGAATAGCCTCCCCACTATGGAATCTGTGGAAAGCTTTATCATGTTTTTCATATAAATGATTACATAAATTACATATAAAAGCTTTGCTTTCAAACTCCATGGGGGCAGGAGGAGTAAGGACGAGTGCTGCATTCATTTATCAAGGTTAACCCTTTATCTCATTGGAGAGATGCGCGCTGGAAAGCATGAACCCGGTAATGTGACCCGTGAAGCGGGGCATCCTGACCTCCCTCTCCGCGTGCGTCTCGAACTCGACCGGCAAGCGCATCAACCACATCCCATTTATCATAACGGCGCCGCAATCTCCTCCACGTCAATAACAAAGTAACCCTCCCGTTCAAGCCTTTCCCTTTCCGCCACCCTCTTCTTGAGGTTTCCTTGACTAGGCCGACTTTCTTAGGGTTTCTCCATGCGAGTCCATCGTCACAAAGCACGGCCCAAAATCCTCCACTGCTATGACCCAGACTGCCTCGGGGTCCCCTAAATCTCTCCAATATGATTTCTTGACACCCTTTGAAGACCTCGCCGCGAGGGCGCCCACTCCGCCCGGGTACTCGAGGTAGACCGCACCGAACTTCCTGAGCGCCTCAAGGGTGCCCCTCCCCATTCCCCCCTTGCCAACTATCGCCCTCAAACCAGAGAGGTGGACGAGGTCCGCCTCTGTCCTCTCCATCCTCATGCTCGTCGTTGGACCGGCGGAGACGACCTCTGTTCCCCTCACGATGGGTCCGCAATGGTATATCACCTTGCCACGTAGGTCGAAGGGCAGTCTTTTCTTGCCCCGAAGGATCTCAATAGCCCTCAGATGGGCTATGTCCCGCATGGTGTATAGCTCGCCGGAGAGGTAGACCACGTCCCCAACCCTGAGCCTTCTAACATCCCCCTCCTTCAGAGAGGTTCCTAATCTGTGCACCTTGCCCACGCCCATTCACCTCAAAATCCTAAATTCGCTCCCTTCCCACTCCGCAGAGACCCTCCTTAGGGCCCAGCACTGGACGCTGACCGCTACTGGGAGGCTCGCCGTGTGGCAGTGCGCCCACTCCACCCTCGCCCCCAGAGCGGTGGTTCTGCCCCCGAAACCCATGGGACCTATCCCAAGCCTGTTCACCTCTGACAGAAGCCCCTCCTCAAGCTCTGCGGCGAGCGGATCCTCTGCCCTCTCATTCAGTGGTCTGAGCAGCGCCCTCTTAGCCAGATATGCCGACCACTCCAGAGTGCCGCCTACGCCGACCCCAACTATGATCGGAGGACAGGGCCTTGCCCCCGCCATTCTGACCGCTTCCAGTACGATGTTCTTGATGCCGGCCGCGCCGAGATCAGGCTGGAGCATGAATGCGCCGCTGACATTCTCAGACCCTGCCCCCCTTGCCAAGATGTCCATGGAGATTTTGCCCTTCTCGCACGCCTCTCCCTCAAAGTGCACGATGGGATTGTTCCTGCCCAGGTTTCTGCCCTCATTCTTCCTCGTGAAGGGGTTGACGGTGTTTGCCCTGAGCGGGACCTCTTTGGTGGCAAGCTCTACACCCTTCCGGATAACATCCACAACCTCACTTTGCCTCTCGGCGCACCTGACGAAGAAGACAAGGGTGCCGGTGTCCTGGCACATGGGGATGGACCTCTCCCTCGCGTACCTCACGTTCTCGACTATCGCCTTCATTACCTCTCTGCTGTTGCCCCCCTCCCTCCGGAGGCACCCCTGCAGCCCCTCCTCAACGTCGCGCGGAAGATCCGTCTCCAATACCCTAAGAGCCTCGGCTACCTCGTGAGCCTTCATTAGCAACCACATCGGAGATTTCATAAGTCTGAGGGGGCAAATAAGAATGCCGTGTGGTAGCCTTGTCCACGTACGATCAGCTCCATAAGTTCTCGGTCGAGACCTCCCAGATAGTCCGGTACGTCTACTTCCGCAGCTTGGTAAGGGCAGAGCAGGATCTGGGGCCGATAAAGACAAAACTGACCCCACTGGGGGAGGTGGGTCGCGGCTTCTTCGACGCGATTAGGGGGATATACGCCGCCTCCAAGGAGCGGGACGGCACCTCCTTCTTCGTAAAGCTCTACCGCCACGGTGACCCGAAGGAGATACTCGTGGCCTCTGAGAGGTTCAAGAAGGAGGCCTACAGGTCAACGGTGGACGACTATGAACGCGGATTTCTCATCTGCTGGGAGATCGCGCTCAAGACTCTTGCCGAACTTAAAGAGAACTATCCCGACTATCCACTGAGGGATGAGCCGCAACCCGCCAACCAGAAGGTGGGGGTTGAGGAGGCAGAGTTCGAGGTAGCGCCCAGGAAGAGGGCTAAGGCCTCATCCAAAGCAGATTGACCAATATTACCCACATGACGTACCAGAGCAGGAAGTACGAGAAGATGCCGGTCATGTAGAACTTCTTCGTCTCCTTCACCGCATTGGCGATGCTCTTGATCCCATACCTAAAGAGTAGGTATGTCAGCAGGAATAGGGCGATGCCGAGGCCCAGTCCCGCATAATCCCTTAGGTTGAGCGCCCCCGTTATTATGCCGCCGATGACCGCGAATGCGATTCTTATATAGTACATCCTCCTGTAGATTGGTTGCGGCTTCGAGGGTGGTTGCTGTGAAGCTTGGCCTGACATCCCTTGACCTCCTTGCTATCGTTAAAGAACTTAACTCCGCCCTTATAAGCGCTCGCATCGAGAATGTATATCAGCTCGAGGATGGAAGCTTCCTGATAAGGCTTCACACGAGATCAGGACAGGCCAATATTATCGTGGAGTTGGGGCGACGCCTCAACATCACCAACTTCAAGTACCCCATCCCGGAGAAGCCCTCGCCTCCCGCGGCCTCCCTCAGGCGATACCTCTCATCTGCGAGGGTCGAGTCCTTCGGTCAGGTGGACTTTGACAGGATCCTCTACATGGACGCCTCCCGGCGGGAGGAAAAGCTCAGGGTGTACTTTGAGCTCTTCGGCGATGGAAATGCGGTCGTAGCCGACCAGTCCGGCAGAATAAAGTATGCCCTCTCCTACAAGGCGATGAGGGACCGCACCATAAAGTACGGCATGGAGTACATGCCCCCGCCCCAGAGGGGCCATGACATCTACTCCCCCGTAGTTATCGAAGAGATCCGCTCGCAGAGATTCAACCTCGCGAGGGCGTTCACAAGGGTCTTCAACCTGCCCTCCGAGGTGGTGGAGGAGGCACTTCTGAGGTCCTCCCTAGACCCCAGCTCTCCGTCCGCCGAGGTCAGTCCGGAGGCGGTCGAGGCGTTCCTGCAGAGCGCAAGATCGATCGTGGAGGAGGTGAAGGCAGGTCCGCTCAGGCCCAACATCGCGATGAGGGAGGGTAAGGGGTTCTCGGTTCAGCCCATCAACTTCCAGTCGCTGAAATACGCGAAGAGGTACCTCGACAGCTTCAACGATGCAGTCGATGAATACTTTGCATCGGTAAGCACCGAAAAGATCGAGACAAAGAGGAGGTCCCCCACCGAGGAGGCGCTGAGGGATCTCGAGGCTAGACTCTCCAGGCAGAGGTCTCACGTAAAGGAGCTGGAGGAGCAGCGCACGAGGCAGAACGAGGTGGGCAAGACGATAATGTCCAACCTCCACGTCCTGCAGTCGCTCATCGATCAGGTGGTGAGGTCGCGGAGGGCCGGGGCTGACTGGGAATCCATAACACGGTCCGTAAGCGACATGAAGGTGAGAAAGATCGATCCCTCAAAGGGTCTCCTAACGGTCGTGATCAACGATCAGGAGATTCAGATAGACTTCAAGGTATCGGCAACGAAGAACGCGGAGTCCTACTTCGCAAAGTCCAAGGAGGCATCCAGGAAGCTGGAAGGTCTGCACGATGCCATACTCGAGACCGAGAAGAAGATAGAGAGGCTGAAGAAGGGCATTACCGAGATCAGCGCCCCCGTCGTCCTGAAGGCCATGAAGAAGGAGTGGTATGAGCGCTTCGGGTGGACCTTCTCCTCCCAGAACTTCCTGATAGTCGGCGGAAGGGACGCCACCCAGAACGAGGTTCTCGTGAAGAAGCATATGGCGCCGGGGGACATCTTCGTCCACTCTGATGTGCCAGGTGGCTCAGTCGTGATAATAAAGTCAGAGGGAAGAGCCGTCCCAGAGGAGACGGCATACGAGGCTGTGTCCTTCGCCGTCGCCTACTCCAAGGCATGGAGGGCTGGACTCGGCGGGGCTGATGGGTACTGGGTGAGGGCGGATCAGGTCACAAAGACTCCCCCCACCGGAGAGTATCTGGGGAAGGGTGCCTTCATGATATACGGCGAGAGGAACTACGTCCGGAACGTCCCGCTTTCTCTGCTGCTCGGCATCCAGATCTCGGGTGACGCCTTCAAGGTTGTTATGGGGGGTGAGGTTTTCGTCAGAAGAACCGCCGTTTCTTACGTCAAACTTACTCCAGGCACCCTCAGCGGTGTGGAACTCATCAAAAAGATAAAGGAGCCCCTCATCCAGAGATCCGATGAGAGGTACGCTCGCCTCATCCGTGCAGTCCCCGACAGCGAGATAGCCGCGTATCTGCCGCCTGGTGGCAGCTCCGTCATATAAAGACTTTCGACTGAAAAATCGAGGGAGTCCCTATCCTTCAGGCCGGGGTAGTTGACAACATGTTATATATTTGCGAAACCGTATATTAATCGGGGCTTAAAATGGTTGGCATCCGAGCAAGAGTCCTTGTGGGCGATGTGATGACAAAAAGCCTCATAACCCTTCCTGACAGCTCCAACGCGAAGAAGGCTGCCATCGCAATGAGCGGAAATGACGTAGGATCGGTGATAATCACCCGGGACGGCCATCCCGTTGGCATAATTACGGAGAGGGACCTCGTGGAGAGGGTGATAGCGAGGGGGCTAAAACCCGAGTCCACTCATGCAAGGAGTATAATGTCCTCGCCGGTCTCCGTTATAGACCCAAAGGCAGAGGTAATGGAGGCCGCAAGAAAGATGGCCAAGCTCCGGGTTCGCCGGCTCGTGGTTGTGGAGAGAGGTGAGATGACTGGGATTATTACCTCCAGAGACATCCTATCCACCGCTCCTGAGCTCGTCGAGGTGCTGACCGAGGCCAGCCGTAACAGACTCATGCCATCGAGGAAAGGCGAACTTCTGGCTGGGTACTGCGACAACTGCGAGGAGTGGTCCGACACCCTGAAGGAGAGCAACGGGCAGTTCCTCTGCGAAGAGTGCAGGATGGAATCAGGCGTTTAAAACTTTCTTGGAAAGGGGAAATTGGTCGGTGGAGGATATGTGAGTATGCGGTGTCATGAACATCAACCCGTCGTTCGCCTGTGTGATGGGGCGGCACCCACCATTCTTCATGTTACTCTGAATAGCAACTACCGAGCCCAATTTGAGAGGTGCAAAATGTTTTGTTAGTAAGGGATCTGATGCAGAGCCCTGTTATAGTCGTCAGAGGCGTGGACACCGTGGCCCATGCGAGAAACCTCATGCTGAAGGAGAGGGTGAGTAGGCTTGTCGTGATGGAGGGGGAGCGCCCGGTTGGCACGCTCACTAGAAGGGACATAATCAGGAGCCTCTGCAACTACAGGATGCGCAGGAGGAACTTCGAATCCATAATAGTCAGCGAGGTGATGCGGTCTCCAGTGACCACGGCAAATGAGGAAGATTCTATCACCGACGTCGCCAAGAAGATGGTCTCCGGCAACGTCAAAGGTCTGCCGGTGGTCGACGATAGGGGAGAGCTTGTGGGCATAGTGACCAAGACCGATCTCACGAGGTACTTCTCGGAGAACTTTCTGAGCAGGTTCAAGGTCAAGGAGATCTCACAGGGCAGAAAGGGGTTGCCCATCATCCACAGCAGCCACACTGTATTCCGCGCTATGAACTTGATGGAAAAGACGTCAGCAGACAGGGTCATCGTTGTTGATGACAGTAGGCCCATCGGGATTATAACCGAGACAGATTTGTCCCTCATACGCCAGCAGAGGAGCGGGAGTTCCTTCCGGAAGGGGCGCAGAAGTGATGCCGAAGCAGTCTCCCCCACGAGGATATACCTTCTACCGACGGTGGCCGACGTTATGACCCCGGACCCTACGATCGTGAATGAATCTGAGGATGCGGGCATCGCCGCAAGAATGCTGATCGACAAGGGCATAGGCGGAATGCCTGTTGTGAACAAAAAGGGTGACCTTGCGGGGATGATCACCAAGTTTGATTTTGTAAGAGTTCTGGCAAAGGAGGCCTAAATGAAAATGAGGCTGACGGATATACTCGCCAAGGATGTTCCCGTTCTTAATAAAAACCGTCCCCTCTTGGACGCACTCGACATGCTGAATAAAAAGGGTCTCGAAAGTATATGCATAAGCAATGACGGGAAAATTGTCGGCACCCTCTCTTATAGGGATGTCCTGTTCAGGATAGGTGCCCAGAGGCTCAGGGCCGTGGCGCCAGAATCCCTCTACATCTCTGGCTTTGTGAGCGACTTCCCGGCACTTCTGTCCAACGACACCCCTGTCAGAAGGGCAGCCAAGCTCCTGCTGGAGCTCTCCTCACAGGCCCTTCCGATGTTCTACGGCGATACCTTCTTGGGTCTGGTTTACCGGAGCGACATGCTCAGACTCGTTCAAGACTCACAGGTGGATACATCCTCAATAGTAAGGAGAAACTTCCCTCTGCTGCGGCCACATGAGCGGGTCATCAATGCCCGGAAGCTACTGCTGGAGGGCGGCGTCACCATAATCCCCGTCGTTAATGAGGACGGGCGGCTGTTAGGAGTGGTCACAGAGAAGGAGATCCTCAACTCGCTCATCGAATTCCACAAGTATGTTCCCGAGAAGCATCAGAAGGCAAGAATAAGACAGCTCTCAGTCTCTACCGCAATGAAGGTCAGCATACCGACAGTGGAGGGGGGCCTGTCGCTCGGTGAGGCCTCGCGCAGGATGATTAAGGAGCGTCTGCCTGGGCTGATAATCACCGAGCCCTCAAAGGTCGTGGGCATCCTCTCCCCGGAGGAGGTGCTTGAGTACATCGTCGGCAGCTTCCCGGAGGAGATGTAGGCCCTTTGCCCTTCGTCGTGGATGCGATGCTGGGTAAGCTTGCAAGGTGGCTCAGGATAATTGGGCATGACACGGTTTACGACCCATCCTTGGACGATGAGGCCCTGATCAGCATGGCAAAGAGGGAGGGGCGGACGCTCGTTACGAGAGACGCCAACCTCTTCAGAAGGGCGGCTAAAGAAGGAGCGGCATCTCTCCTCATCAACTCACATGCCCTCCCAGAGGAGTTGGTCGAGATGTCCCCTGCCCTCAAGGAGGCGTCTGCTGGTTCAAGGTGCACCCTCTGCAATACCCCCCTCATCGAGGTGGAGAGATCCATCATCTCCGATGAAAAGGTTCCGAAGGTAAGCCCGCTGTGGCTGTGCCCGAGTTGTGGAAAGATTTATTGGCACGGTGGTCACTGGGAGGGCATAAACAGGACCCTCTCGGTTCTGCGTCATGGGTGATGCCTTTGTTCTCGATCGAGGAAGGCGCCTTTCTGGTGAGGCTCGCTAGGAGCGCAGTGACCAAGCATATCAAGGAGTCTGTAAGAATATCTTCCCCTACCCCTCCCTCAGAGCAAATGAACGAGAAGTCTGGCGTCTTCGTGACGATAGAGAGGATCCACAAGGGCGAGAGGATGTTGCGGGGGTGCATCGGGTACCCTCTGCCGTATATGCCCCTGGTCGAGGCCACCATCGACTCCGCCATAAGCGCGGCGGTTAACGACCCGCGCTTCGAGCCCCTCCAACCCGAGGAGCTCTCGGAGGTGGTCTTTGAGGTGAGCGTGCTCACGCCACCCGTCCTACTCCAGACCAAGGATCCGAAGGAATACCCAAAGCTAATTAAGGTTGGAAGGGACGGGCTCATCATTGAGAGGGGCTACTACAAAGGGCTACTCTTGCCCCAGGTCCCAGTTGAGTACGGATGGGATGAGGAGACCTTCCTCTCGGAGTGCTGCATGAAGGCAGGTCTGCCTCCCGACAGCTGGCTCTCACGGGAGGTGAAGGTTTACGCCTTCAGCGCCGAGGTCTTCACCGAGGATCGCCCTGGCGGGGAAGTGGTGCCCAAGAAGCTGTAATGATCTCATGGAGACCTTCAGATGAGGATCTACTTTGCCCCATGCGGCATAGCGCTCGGACACGCAGGGAGGTGCATCCCCCTAGCCAAGTCCTTCAGGAAACGGGGGCACAGCGTCTTCTTCTCCACATACGGAGAGGCTGTGGAGTTCGTAAAGAAGGCGGGCTTTCCGGTCGAGGGCGTTCCACCGATCAAGGTCTTCGAGAAGGAGGACGGCACGTTCAACTTTCGCAGGACGCTATCCATCGGACCTAGAAGCCTACTCATATTCGCCCGCCAGACCGGCGCCGAACTCAATCTGATCGAGCACTTCAAACCGGACCTGGTGATATCCGACAGCCGGCTCTCCACGATCCTCGCCGCCAGGATGAGGAGGATAATCCCCATCCTCATGTTGCATCAACTCAAGGTGATGATACCACACAAGAAGCCCATTACCGAGAAGTACAAGCAGGACATCAAGGGACATGTGGAGAGGCTCGGTCTTGAGATCCTGGGAAGCCTATGGAAGTTGAGTAAGGTCATAATCGTCCCGGACTTCCCTCCTCCCTACACCATCGCCAAGGCCAACGTCGTGCCGTCCTATCAGTACATAAAGAAACTAAAACTGGTGGGGCCGATCATCCCCAAGTACCCCGGCGAGCTGCCCCCAGCCGAGGAGATAAAGAGGGAACTCGGGTTCGACGACCGCCCTCTAATATTTGCCGCAATGAGCGGGACCCTGGCCGAGAAGAGGCTCATAGCGGGGCGGCTGACCGAGTTCTTCAAGGAGTTCCCTGACCGCTATAATATAGTCCTCACAAGGGGTCTCTCAGATGTCGGGATAACTAACGGGTTGGGCAATAACACTCCCTCTAACAAGAAGCTGAGGGTGTACAACTGGGTCGATGATAGGTACCTCTACCTGAAGGCCTGCGACCTCCTCCTAACCAGAGGCGGTCACAACACGGTGGCAGAGGCCATCTACTACGGGAAGCCAATGGTCGTCATACCCACACCGGCACACTCGGAACACCAGGGCATCGCCGAGTCTCTGGTCAGGATGAACCTTGCCCTTGCCCTCCAACAGGACACCCTCTCGAAGGACACCCTCCTAACGGCCGTTAACAGCATGATGGAGTCCTCGCGCTTCGCGTCAAAGGTGGGTGATGCCCAGAGGTATGCGGCGCGGTTCAATGCGGTAGAATCCATCTACAAGACCGTATGCGACACACTCCACGTCTCCTACTGAAGTAAAAATAGGTTATTGGGCGGTTTACTGCATTGAGATGAGGGTCGTTGTCCTCAGCAGCCCGTCGATCCTTCTGATCTCCTCCACCCTTCTGCTCAGCTCCTTCACATCGTCGGTGACGACCTTGACGATGACGTCATACTCGCCGAAGACCACGGTCCCCTCAGCAACGTCCTTCACCTTGAGGCACTCCTCAAGCACTTCCTTCTCTCTGCCTATCTGACAGACACCTAATATGTACGCCGAGAAACTCACTTTAAAACCCCCAAAATTCCGTTATTTTTTATACCATAAATTGTTAATAATCTTTTGCATAGGGTCACTGTTACAACCGAACCTCTAATCTGCCGGGGCTTGGGATAGGACACGTTTTTTAGAGGGCGTTGGTTTATTCATGCCATAATCACGATAATTCAAAAACGGTGCACTCAATGACTCTGCTTCCTCTCCTGATTCTGATGCTTGTAGGCGGGGGGTCACTGGGGGGTCCCGTCTACAACTACACCCTTACCATCACTGTGGTGAACGGGCAGAACACGATGACGCCGGACAACTCCTCCAGTCCATACTACTATCTCCTAAATCAAAACATATTCAAGAACAGCACATTGCAGACGGTGTTCCTCAAATCTGTAACTCTGGACGGGGCGCCTGTCGGATGGCAACCCTCCTCGGACGATGACGGCAACCCCGTGATCAAAATACTTGCCGACGAACCTCTCGAGGCCGGGAAGAATGCCACAGTGGAGTTGTCTTTTAAAATATATCTCAGCGAGGCGACCCTCGACCTCTCTGACGTGGGCAACATCTCCGAGATACCGAGTCACATAGTGCGCGAGTACCCCCTCACTGGGATATGGCACCTGTCCAAGATGGCGAACTCCTCCGAGGTCATAGCCACCGCGACGGCGATCAAGGGGGACGAAGAGAACGCCCTTCTTGTCGTGCTGAAGATGCTCAGGTGGTTCGAGGATAACATGGTCTACTCCTCAAACCTGGCCGATCCGCAGGACGTATGGCAGACCTTTGCGACGCGCAGCGGTGACTGCGATGACCAGGCAAACCTCTTTGTCCTCCTCTGCAGGATTCTGGGCATACCTGCATACACCTCGCTGGGGCCTGTATACCTTCCGGGCGTGGACTTGCAGACAGACAATAACCTGAGGTTCAACCTCACGAACGTGGCTTGGCACGGTTGGGCAATGGTCTTCCTGCCCACAAAGGGCGGAGGAGAGTGGTTCCCGGTGGATCTCATGTTCTTTTACGGCGCAACCTTTCAGGATAACCGCATCAGGAGCAGCGATCCCATCAATCACATAAACGGCTCCGCCTTCGCGTACTGGGGCGCGGCCGAATACATGTCGGTCAAATCCATCGATTATGTCGGAGAGACCGTCACCATGAGGAGGAACATCATGAACTCGGACGTCATGTGGCTCGAGAATCATGCCATGGTTCCAACAGAGGACGAGCCTCTTCCCCCAGCGCCCGAGAGTCTGGCTCCATACCTCTCCCTGATAGCACTCCTCACACTGCTGGCTATATCCATCAGAACCTTTGTCCGCCGTAGACCTCAGAGTGTACAACCCTCTTGAGGCTCCTCCTCGATCTCGCCTCCGGCCTCTCCCCGGGACCCCCTATGGGAATCATGGCAACGGGTCTGACGCCATTAGGTATCTTGAGCACCCTCCTGACCTCGCCCTCATCGAATGCCCCAACCCAGCATGAGCCGTATCCCAGGGCGGTGGAGGCCAAGAGAATATTCTGGATGGCGGCCGCGGTGTCCTGTATGCAATAGAGCCTGCTCCCCCTCTCCCCGTAGTGCAGGGCAGAGGCCTCCTCCTTGGCGCATACCGTGATTATTAATGGCGCCTCCTCCATCCAATACTGCCCGACCGCTGCTACGGCTAGATCCCTCCTGACCTCCGCGTCCGTCGTGACTATGAACTCCCAAGGCTGTATGTCCCCTGCAGAGGGGGCCAGGACTGCGGCTTTGAGGACCCGCGTTAGATCCTCCCTCTTTACGGGCTCGCCCTTGAACGCCCTGATGCTCCTCCTTCTCCTTATGGTCTTGAAGAGCTCCAAGTATTGCACCATAAATATTTCTGCCCCTCTGTTCTTAATTATGTTATGCAAGGAGAAAGAAGAGGTCTTTTGGACCTCTACCACCGCCTCCTCTCACCCAGAGTCGCCGCGCTCATAGTCACCCTCCGCGAGAACGGTCTCCCGAACGCCATGGTCGCCGCGTGGCACACCCCCGTCTCCATCAAACCTCCGATACTTGCGGTATCCATCGCGCCCGGAAGGCTGACGCGCAGGCTCATCCAGAGTGCCGGCGAGTTCACGGTGAACGTTCCCGACGCCTCGCTCATCAAGGAGGTAAGGATCGCGGGGTCCAGGTCTGGCGCAAGCTATGACAAATCAAGGCTCTTCAGATACGCCTCCGGTCTCAGGGTGAGGACCCCCGTCATAAAGAATGCCCTGGGCTGCATCGAGTGCACCCTGAATAGAATCCTAGAGATGGGGGATCACTCCGTGGTATTCGGAAATGTCGTGGCAGCATACGCAAAGGGATTTAGAGATGTCTGGATCTCCCCCTCCCCCCTTCTTCACCTTGGATCCGATTACTATACCACAATGGGTCGGCGTTTAGAATTAAAAAATGATGAACCAAAATAAGATAAGGTATCAATGTAACAAACATCTCTGTTAAAATAGAATGAAGGAATGGCTTAACATCACAAAATGAGGCTTTTTGGGAACGCTTATATACGGTACGAATTGATATTATTAGCGGTTAAAGCATTAGGAGGAAAATTTTTGGCAGAGGAAAAAGAAATAACTCCACAAGGCTACAAAGAAAACCCAGACCTTCTACCGGTGCCAGCCGCACAGAGAGCAAAGGGATACAACGCGCTGACCTTCACGCTCATGATGTTCAGCATGAACACCTGCATACCCATGTTCTTCCTCGGTCCCATCGGTGCAGGCCTAGGAATGGACCTCTGGCAGGCGATCGTTGGCGCTTTCATAGGGAACCTTGCGGCCGTAATAGCCATGTACCTTAACGGTTCAGTGGGTGTGAAATACGGCATACCCTTCCCTGTGCAGCTCAGGGAGTCCTTCGGATTCCGAGGATTACACATCCCAGTTCTCCTGAGAGGATTCGCCGGAACCATGTGGTTCGGCATAGAGGCGTGGGCGGGTTCTTATGCGCTGACCTTGATCGTCTTGTTCGGCATCGGAATGTCTACAACGCAGGCAATCGATGCAACCTTCACATGGCTCATAGTTGCCTTGATCTTCTACGTCGCAACCTTCATCCTCGTTATGAGACTCGGGCTCAAGGGCATAGGCAAGGTGGCAGACTGGGGAGGTCCGCTGATGCTCCTCTACTTCATCTGGCTCGTCTGGTTCCTTGCGAGTACCCCAGAGTTCGGGCCCAACATACCGAATTTGTTCATAAGCACCGCCTCGTACTTCAGCCTCAACTTCCTAATCTACCTCGCCGTACAGACAAACTGGTGGGCGACCGTGGCCCTGAACATCTCCGACCTCTCCCGCGGCATCAACCCGAAGAAGCCTAGAGCCTTCTTCACAGGTCTCTTCATCGGCATAGTGATCTGCCAGATCGTAGGTACCGCGCTGGGATACGCGGCCGTGGGACTGACAGGAACGATACTGCCACAAGACATCATCCTGAAGTACGCCCCTGGTGGCGTTGCCATCATCGTGGGCCTCATATTCGCCTTCTTGGCTCCTTGGTCCACTGACATCGTCGCAAACGCCCCGCCGCTCATCGACATACTCATGGCAACACTCAAACTCAGGTGGAAGACCGCAGTGGTCGTAGCCGGCGTCATCGCCTTCTTCGCAGCCCCGTGGTGGGCCGTTGGCGCAGCCGCGGACTATGTCAACTACATGACCTCTTGGGCATCAAACTACGGCATACTTCTGGGTCCCATAGCAGGCATAATGATCGGAAACTATTGGGTCACGCGCAAGCGGAACTATGACCTACAAAAGCTATACACGTTCGGTCCGAACGGAAACTGGTACAAGGGCGGATGGAGTGCATCCTCGTACCTTACGTTGCTAATTACATGGATACTCTGCTACCTCATCGCGGTGCCAACCGGTCAGCTCGCGTGGTTCGGTGGAATTCCGTGGCCTGGTGGCGTGATGTGGTACTTTGCGGTAGTGATATCCCTCATTGTCAAGGTGTTACTAGACAGGGTCTTCAAGGAATAAAACCCTCCCTTTTTCTTTTTCTTTTTTTATTTTCATTTTTTAAATTGATCGGCTGGAAGCCCCCATCCTTTATGGTGGGGATGAAAGCCGAAAAATGTATATTGTTCCTCGGCAGAAGGGATTC
>VGLU01000023.1 GCA_016882195.1 Thermoproteota archaeon | reverse complement strand
CCTTGGCGTTTCACCATCTCTCTCAGCGACTGCTTTGTGGCGAAGCGGCCGTATTCCCTATACATCGTTCTCGTATGGACGAGCATCTCATTCCACAGCTGTTTTGAGAGACACAGGTGGGAGCGCATCTGGACGTCCTGCTGTTTCGTGGGATAGATGCGGTACCGGTAGGCCTTCAGCATTACGCCCCCCTCCTGTACCAAGGAGGCGTATATAAGTAGGTCGGCCTTTCATCCCATCGCTAAAAGAAAGGGGTTTCTCGGCGGGTGGTTGCTAAGATTTATTAGCGATTTAGGTGAGATTGATGAAGTTTTTGCCGTTAGTCTTATAAAGCACCTTAAAGTTTTTTAAAACACAAATTCATTTTTCGGAGTGAATGTTTGTGATAAAACCTTCTGTAAGAATTGAAAACGTCGTCGCCTCAGTCACCATGAACCAAAGCATAGATCTCGATGCCATATCGGGGAACGTCCCGGGTGTGGAGTACAACCCGGAGCAGTTCCCCGGACTGGTCTACAGGCTATCCAAGCCGCGCACCGCGACGCTGATCTTCTCCTCTGGGAAGATGGTCTGCACCGGTGCAAAGTCTGAGAAGGAGGTCCACAACGCCGTAAAGAAGATAATAAAGAACCTTAAGGACAGGAACATAGTGATCATAGGGACGCCGGAGATACAGATACAGAACATAGTGGCCTCCGCCAACCTTAATGCTGAGGTCAACCTGGAGAAGGCGGCATTCCTGCTCGACAACGTTATGTACGAACCGGAACAGTTTCCTGGCCTCATCTATAGGATGAACGAGCCCAAGGTGGTTCTCCTTATATTCTCCTCTGGGAAGATGGTCTGCACCGGTGCAAAGCACGAGGACGAGGTAAAGGTTGCGGTGGAGAAGATCCACCAGAAGCTGAAGGATCTGGGGGTCCTCTACGAGGAGTAGAGCGGCTCAGCAGGTCTCCTCAAATTTCTTCTCCTTCAGCATCTCCAGCGCATCCCTGCAGGCGGCTATTGCCGGCGCACCGCCAGCTACAGCCACGCACCTCACGGCGTCAAGGATCTCGGCCTTGGTAGCACCCTTCTTGTAGGCGCCCCGCATGGCGGAGACAACGCACTCCTTGCAGTGCCGCTGGGCGCCCATGGCCATTATTATCAGCATCTTTACCTTTGACGGGAGGGCGCTGTCGTCCTGTATCGTGGAGTCGCAGAACTCGTAGAAGTCCACCAGCCTCGGGTCCATCTCGGCCGCGATACTCATAATTGTGGGAGCGAATCCCATCTTCCTCTTAAACTTATCAGTTAGGGCTTTGGGCATTAAAACCACCAGATGATAATGTGTTGGAGGCGGCATAAATCTTTACTCACTCTTATATACGAAATGCGGGTCTTACTATATAGTCCAGAGTAATGGTGTTGCCATATGGAAGGGGTATTCGTAAGCGATCTCATCCAGCCCGTGAGGGAGAGGGCAAAGTTCCCCAAGCGGGTCTACGTGTTTGACACAACGCTGAGGGACGGGGAGCAGACCCCCGGCGTCTGCTTCACCCTCGAGGAGAAGATGGAGATAGCGAGAAAGCTGGACGAGCTTGGGGTGGACGTGATAGAGGGCGGCTTCCCGGTCAACTCCGAGGAGGAGACCGAGACCATAAAGAGGATCAAGGGTCTGGGGCTCAAGGCCAAGATATGCGGCCTCGCCAGGTGTGTCACCGCTGATGTGGACGCCTGCCTCAAGGCAGACGTGGACAGGGTACACATATTCATAGCCACGTCGGACGTGCACCTCAAGTACAAGCTGAGGATCGACGAGGCTAGGGCGCTGGAGCAGGCCATCGCCGCAACGGACTACGTCAAGGCGCATGGTCTGGAGTGCGAGTTCTCCTGCGAGGACGCCACCAGAACTCCCCTCAAGAGGCTGCTGAAGTTCTACAGGGGCGTGGAGGAGCACGGGGCTGATACCCACAACGTCCCTGACACGGTGGGAGTTATGGAGCCTGAGGCCATGTTCAGCCTCATATCCACGCTGAAGATGGAGCTAAAGAAGCCCATCTCCATGCACTGCCACAACGACTTCGGATTGGCGGTGGCAAACACGCTCGCGGGCGTCAAGGCAGGGGCCTCCCAGATACACACGACGGTGAACGGCCTCGGCGAGAGGGGGGGCAACGCCAGCTTGGAGCAGGCGGTGGCGGCGCTGACCGCGATGTACCGCGTGAAGACGGGCATCAAGCTCGGGCTACTGAAGGAGGTCTCAAAGCTCGTGGAGAGGTTCAGCATGATCAAGCTAACCCCGAACTACCCGATAGTCGGGGACAACGCCTTCGCCCACGAGGCGGGGATACACGTCCACGGCGTACTGGCCAAGGCAGAATGTTACGAGCCGTTCGCGCCGGAGATGGTCGGGCAGAAGAGGAGGATAGTGATGGGGAAGCACACTGGGAAGCACGCGGTGGCCTCTTTTGTGAGGGAGAAGTACAACCTCAGCGACGAACAGATAAGGGCGGTCGTGGAGAGGGTAAGGAACCTCACCGTGAGCAAGAAGAAGATAGTCGAGGGCGACGTCGTGGCAATAGTCGAGGGCGTTCTCGGGAGCGTGCCTGAGTCGGAGAGGGCGGCTGAGCTTGACGAGGTGCTGATCATGACGGGCAATAAGATAACACCGACCGCGTCGGTGCAGCTCACCTTCGATAAATCGAAGAGGGTGGCGGCGGGCGTGGGAACGGGCCCCGTCGACGCGGTGGCCAGGGCCATACAGTCTGCATTGGGCGAGGAGATAAAGCTTCTGAACTACAAACTTGAGGCTATATCGGGCGGGACGGACTCCCTCTGCTCAGTGGAGGTTACCGTCGAGGACAGGAACGGCAAGACGGCAACCGGGCTGGCCATCGGCGGCGATATAGTAATGGCATCCGTGAACGCCCTAATGGAAAGCCTGAACAGAATATACTCCAAGAGAAGGTAAAGTAAGCAAAATAAACAAAAATGTAGGACCCCTCGCAGGGTCCCCCTTATCTTCAGCTCTTAATCGTGCTGGATCAACTGAACATACTGCCGATGCTTTTCCTCAGATCCTCATACCTCTTCATGTCCTGTGAGGAGAGGCTCATGGGTATTGTCTTGATTGCGGCCTCGAAGTGCTTCATCTGGACCTTCTTCGGCTTCATCTCCTCCCTCAGCGCGTTGAGGGCGGCCTCGCGGCAGATGGCCTCTATGTCGGCGCCTGTGTAGCCCTCGGTCTTCTCTGCGAGTATGGGGAACTGGATGTCCTCTGCGATGGGCATCTTCTTGGTGTGTACCTTGAAGATCTCCTCGCGCGCCCTCTTGTCGGGCAGAGGGATGTAGACGTTCCTGTCGAACCTCCCCGGCCTCAGTAGCGCAAGGTCAAGCATGTCAGGCCTGTTGGTGGCGGCTATGACGACCACGTTCTTGAGCGAGACGAGCCCGTCCATCTCCGAGAGAAGCTGGTTCACCATCCGCTCGGTCACGCCAGAATCGTAGTGCGCGCCCCTCTGCGGGGCGATGGAGTCTACCTCGTCGAAGAAGACGACGCACGGGGCGGCCTGCCTCGCCTTCTTGAAGATCTCCCTTATCGCCTTCTCAGACTCCCCGACCCACTTGCTGAGAACCTCCGGTCCCTTGACGCTGATGAAGTTGGCGGAGCTCTCCGTGGCCACAGCCTTCGCGAGCAGCGTCTTACCAGTACCTGGCGGACCGTACAGCAGTATACCCTTTGGCGGCGTTATTCCCATCTGCTCGAAGAGCTCGGGGTGCTTCATGGGGAGCTCCACCATCTCCTGCAGCTGTTTCTTTACATCCTCAAGCCCGCCTACGTCACTCCAGTGCACCTCCGGCACCTCAACATAGACTTCCCGTAAGGCGGACGGTGTAATCTCTTTCATGGCATCATAGAAGTCTGACTTGTTTACTCTGAGGGACTTCAGGACGTTGGCAGGTATCACCTGTTTGTTCAGATCGAGCTTCGGTAGGAAGCGCCTCAGTGCCCTCATTGCCGACTCTCTGCCAAGGGCGGCGAGATCCGCACCGCTGAATCCATGGGTTGTATCGGCTATCTCTTCTATGTTTACGTCCTCGTCTAGGGGCATCCCCCTCACGTGAACCTGGAGGATCTCGCGCCTCCCCTTCTTGTCCGGCATGGGGATGACGATCTCCCTGTCGAACCTTCCTGGTCTCCTGAGCGCAGGGTCGACCGCCTCTGGCCTGTTGGTGGCTGCGATCACTATCACCTGACCCCTAGACTTTAGACCGTCCATGAGGGTGAGGAGCTGGGCGACGACACGCCTCTCCACCTCCCCCGTGACCTCCTCCCTCTTCGGCGCTATGGAGTCTATCTCATCAATGAATATTATGCTCGGGGCGTTCTTCTCGGCGTTGTCAAAGAGCTCCCTGAGTTTGCCCTCCGACTCGCCGTAGTACTTGCTCATTATCTCCGGACCGTTTATGGAGACGAAGTTGGCACCGGACTCGTTGGCGACCGCCTTCGCCAACAGCGTCTTCCCGCACCCAGGTGGACCGTAAAGCATTACGCCCTTGGGCGGCTCGATCCCCAGGTGCTTGAAGAGCTCCGGGTGCTTCATGGGTAGCTCTATCATCTCCCTTATCTTAGCCTTGGCGTCGTCCAGTCCGCCAATGTCCTCGTACGTCACTTGTGGCACAGAGACCTCGGTCTCCTTGACAGGCTCCGCCCTTACAATTATCTCGGTATCCCCGGTGACGTAACCAGACGAGGATGGCTGGATAGATACTACTACGAGCTTCAACGCCTCCCCCAGAACGGGTATCAGGATTATGTCGCCCTTGCTTACCGGTTTGTCCTCGAGCACCTGCAGGACGTAGTCCCCGAAGTCGGAGCTGAACCGTATCGCCTCTGCGGGGGCAAGAGTGACCTTTGATGCGGGCTTGACCTCGGCCTCAGAGATGGTCACGGTCTCGCCCGTGGAGGTTCCGGTGTTGTACCTGAGTATGCCATCCATCCTGATGATATCCAGACCCTCGTCCTCCTCGTAGGCCGGCCAGACTTGGGCCACGGTGGAGCGTTTGCCCTCGATCGACACGAAGTCGCCCGGTCTCAGGCCTAGACGGGCCATGACGTCGCGGCTTACCCTGGCTAGGCTGCGCCCAACATCCCGCTGTGCCCTTGCCTCGGCTACCTTAAGTTCAATATTATCCTTTGTCATCTTGAACACCTGCCCCACATTTATTATAACGGACAGATATATATTTTACTGCGATATATCAGGACAAACGGTTGAGAGGGTGGGGAGCGGTTACTGGGGTTTGGGTATTCTTGTGACGTCCTCCACCGGTTAAAACCGTGGGTCTTCTGGGCACCCATATTTATAATGCTGACCTTCAGATATAATGAGGGGGTCACAATGGAGAGCTTGAAGATTGTCTCCAAGGAGAGGATCGAGAGACTTGCGTGGCTGGCTAAGATAGAGCTCACCGAGAAGGAGAGGGAGGAGCTGACGGTCCAGCTGAACAGGATCCTGGAGGCATTCAAGGTTCTGGACGAACTCGACCTCGAAGACGTCGAGCCCACATACCTCGTGGTTGACGTTACCAACAAGATGCGGGAGAACGTTGAGAGACCCATTATAGGCCAGAAGGAGGCCCTCAAGAACGCCTCGAAGGTGAAGGACGGCTTCTTCGTGGCTCCGAAGATTGTCTGAGGGGAGCGGGGAAATGGGTCTTATCGATCTCACTCTGTTCGAGCTGGTCGAGGCAATCAAGAGTGGCGAGCTGGAGAAGGAGAAGGTCCTAGAGGAGTACAGGGCGCAGATAAAGAGGCACAACGGAAGGCTGAAGGCTTTTATTACCCCCAACGAGAACCCGGAGATACCCTCCGGGGGGAGGCTGGAGGGCGCGCCTGTTGCGATAAAGGACTGCATCTGCACCAAGGGGCTGAGGACGACGTGCGCCTCCAAGATATTGGCAAGCTATGTCCCGCCCTACGACGCGACCGTGGTATCGCGGCTGAAGGAGGCGGGCTCGGTCATAATAGGAAAGACCAATATGGACGAGTTCGCCATGGGCTCCTCCACGGAGAACAGCGGGTTCTTCCCCTCGAGGAACCCGTGGGACCCTACTGCGGTGCCCGGCGGGTCCTCTGGAGGGAGCGCCGTGGCTGTGGCGGCGCGGATGGCGGTGGCTGCCCTCGGGTCTGACACGGGCGGGTCCGTCAGATGCCCCGCCAGCTTCTGTGGCACGGTCGGGCTGAAGACGACCTACGGGCTCATGAGCAGGTACGGGCTGGTGGCCTTCGCCAACAGCCTAGAGCAGATAGGTCCGCTCACCAGGGATGTGAGGGACTGCGCGCTCATAATGAACGTCATTGCGGGTTACGACGAGATGGATGGCACCTCCCTCGAGGTTGCCAAGGAGGACTACATGTCCTATCTTGAGAAGGACGTGAGGGGCATGAGGGTCGGGGTGCCGAGGGAGTTCTTCGGTGAGGGGACCGACGAGACCGTGAGGGAGGAGGTCTGGGACTGCGTCCACATACTGGAGGGAATGGGCGCCACGTGGGAGGAGGCGGAGCTGCCAACGCTCAAGTACGCCCTGCCCACCTACTACCTCACTGCCATGTCCGAGGCGAGCTCGAACCTAGCACGGTACGACGGGATAAGGTACGGGGTGAGGGCGGAGGATGAGGGGATGGACTGGTCCGCGTCATACTCGAAGACGAGGGGCGCGGGATTCGGTAGCGAGGTGAAGAGGAGGATAATCCTCGGAACATTCGCGCTATCCGCCGGCTACTACGAGGGGTACTACCTCAAGGCGCTCAAGGTGAGGACGCTGATGAGGAGGGACTTCGAGAGGCTCTTCAAGCAGTTCGATGTGCTGGTTGGACCCACCGTTCCGACCCCGGCGTTCAAGATCGGGGAGAGGGTCGACGACCCGCTTGCCATGTACATGACGGACATCGACACGGTTACCATAAACCTCGCGGGCATACCCGCGCTCTCGCTGCCCTGCGGCTTCGCGGGAGGGCTACCCGTGGGGCTGCAGATAATGGCGCCGCCCCTGGGCGAAGGGAGGATATTCACGGTAGCGAAGAGGGTGGAGGAGGAGCTTGGGCTCGACCTTAAGCCGCCGCTGGAGGGATCGCGATGACGGCAGAAGAGAGCGACGTCGTGATAGGGATCGAGGTTCACTGCCAGCTGACCAAACTGAAGACGAAGCTCTTCTGCGGCTGCAGCTCGGACTACAGGGGGAAGAAGCCGAATGCCAACACGTGCGTAATATGCCTGGGGCACCCCGGCTCGCTCCCGAAGCCCAACAGGATGGCTGTCGAGTATGCTATAATGACCGGCCTCGCCCTGGGGAGCAACATAAGCCCGAGGACGTCCTTCTACAGGAAGAACTACTTCTACGTGGACATGAGCAAGAACTTTCAGATATCCATGTACGAGACCGGCGGGGCTGCCACGATATGCACCGGAGGGCAGCTCGAGATAAATGTGGGTCCCCAGAGGAAGAAGATCAGGATCACAAGGATGCAACTGGAGGAGGATCCCGCGCGTCTGGTGCACATAGGGCCCATCGACCTCTCCCCTTACACGCTTGTTGATTATAACAGGGCTGGGATGGCCCTTCTCGAGATCGTGACGGAGCCGGGCATGTCCTCGCCCAAGGAGGCTAGGCTCTTCCTGCAGAGGCTCAGGTCCATACTCGAGCACATAGGGGCCTTCGACGGGGGGCTGGAGGGTGCCATGAGGTGCGACGCCAACATCTCCATAAAGGGGAGCACCCGGGTCGAGATAAAGAACATATCCTCGTTCAAGGAGGTGGAGAAGGCGCTCAACTTCGAGGTCTCGAGGCAGAGGGGGATACTCCAGAAGGGGGGGAGGGTTGTGAGGGAGACCCGCCACTGGGACGAGATAAGGAAGGTCACCATCTCCCTCAGGGAGAAGGAGGAGGAGCATGACTACAGGTATTTCCCAGAGCCGGACATAGTCCCCATCGCCATAAGCAAGGAGCAGATAGATCACGTGAGGGTGAGGATGCCCGAGTTGCCGGACGCGAGGGCGGAGAGGTTCGTCCGCGAGTACGGCATCCCCCGCTACGACGCGCAGGTCCTGACGGGCGAGAAGGCGCTGGCGGACTTCTTTGAGACCTGCGCAAGGGAATACGGCGACGCCAAGACCGTCAGCAACTGGGTGATGGGAGACCTCTTGGGAGTGCTACACGACAAGGATCTGGAGCTTGTGGAGGCGAGGATCACACCGGACTCCTTCGCAGAGATGCTGAGGATGATAAAGGAGGGCGAGATAAGCGGAAAGATCGGCAAGATCATACTGCCGGAGCTGGTGACCTCCGGGAAGGGTCCGAGGGAGGTGGTCAAGGAGAAGGGGATGGAGAGGATCGCGGACAGGGACTACCTCGACGCCGTGGTAACGGAGGTCTTCAACGAGGACAGTGAGGCTGTCGAGGACGCCCTGGAGGACGACAACGCAGTGAACTTCCTGATAGGCCAGGTGATGAGAAAGACTAGGGGGAAGGGCGATCCACAGATGGTAAACAATGCCGTCAGGGAAAGGATAATGAAGATGAGAAAGGGCGGGCAGTAGACCGCCGTAGAAAGGTTAACCTAGTCATTTGCGGTGGCTCTTTCCTCTAGAGAATCCTGCATCAAACGCCCTCAGGTTCTGCTCCAGCGCCCTCGGTATGTTCTCCCTTATCGCATCCTTCAGCGCCAATTCCGAGAAGGGAAGGATTCCCAGCCCGGCGAGCATGCCGAGGACTATGCTGCAGTGGAGTCAGAAAGTCTTTGGCAACCTTTTCCCTAAACCTGATGGGGTATCTCTTGAGGTACTCCCCTAACTTCTTTTTATCTATTCGTTCTTTGAAACCCTCTGACATATCATCCCTCATCTCTCGAAAGTACACCATGTCTATCAGCGTCTTTTCAACATCGCTCACCGGAAGGAGGAAACCGCCGCTTGCAACATATTCGTAGCCGAAGAAGTGCTTTGGGGAGATCCTCCTGACCCACACGTTTTGTCCCAGAACCTCTCTTACACCCGGCCGTAGTTTTCGTGTCGTTATGACTATTGGGTTCGTCTCTTGTTCCCAGAGGTTGTGGAAGCTCATGGCATCCTGCAGGCCGATGTATGCGGGCCTCAGGCAGTAGACCGCCAAGGAGGGGTCTTCGTGCGCCGTGTAATAGCCCCTGGTTATCCTGCGTACCTCCCCCCTCCTCAGGAGGTGGTTCACGATTACATGGGCGTAGTTTTTATTGGGGGCGAGCGCCGAGATCGAGCCTATGCTCGCGACCGGGGTCCTCCCGAGGTACTCCCTAATTTTACTCACGTACTTACCTCTCACGCTGCCCACCTCCGCAGGTATTCGACAATGTCCTCCTTGGACGGGATTGCGCCAAACATGATGAGGGCTTTGAGTTCTCCCTCGTCCACCGGATCACTAAAGTTCTGCAGGAGTCTTGCGAGCACCGGCTTCACTCCCTCGGCGACCTGCACGTGTCTCAGCATGAAGAAGATGTCGTAGAGGTCCCGGACCTTCCTCCTCTTGAGGTAGGCCTCGATCTTCTCGGCGACCATCTCCTCTGGCAGCAAGGTGAAGACGTTGAGTAAGATTCCTTCATAGGTTTCGTACTCTTTCACCACGCCCTCTACACATTTGAACAGGGCCTCGAACCTTACCTCAACCCCGCCGAGGCTCAGCACGGAGTAAAGGGAATTCTTCGTCGTCCTCCTTTTGACAGTCTCGAAACCAGCTCTCTTCAACTCCTCGAAGAACCTCTCGGTTCTTGCAGGATCCCTTTCAATGTACGCGTCCACATCCTCAGAAAATCTGTTTCCGGAGTAGCACCGCCATATCGAGGTTCCGCCGTGGATGACGGCGCGGGAGAAGACCCTGTATAAGGTTTCCACGATGATGTCCTGTAGCCTCGCGATCTTCTTGTGCTCTTCTCTTCTCATTCTCCAGTGTAGCGGAACTCGCCTTTCCTGTATTTTTACCCCCTCCCTAATATTAGATTAACCAAACTTATAAATAATTATAATTTTGGTTGACTACATGCCAAAAAGCCATGGCGGACCGGACGGGATTGAGTAAAGGGGAAGGCCGCAGTTTTGCTAGCCCTCGCCGGCGTAGCTCTTTCCTATGGTGACACCTGCCTCGAAGGCCCTCAGGTTCTGCTCCAGCGCCCTCGGTATGTTCTCCCTTATCGCATCCTTCAGCGCCAATTCCGAGAAGGGAAGGATTCCCAGCCCGGCAAGAACGCCGAGGACCACAATGTTGGCGGCTATGGGGATCCCGGCCTCCTCCGCGACCTTCGTGGCGTCAAGCGTAACGATCTTCCTCGAGGCCTTGCCTATCACCGCAAGGATCTCCTCAAGCCTTGGGTACTGTGCCTTGCCCGTGTTTACCTCGACGGGATAGATCGGCCTCGTGCTGAGTATGACGGTCCCGCTGGGTCTGAGGAACCTCGAGGTCGCCCTGAGCGCCTCCATGGGCTCCAGCCCCACAACGATGTCGGACCTGTGCTCCTCGACCATGCTCCCGTAGATCTCCCTCCCGATCCTTACGTGGCTGAGGACTGGTCCGCCCCTCTGGGCGATGCCGTAGACGTCCGAGACCCTCGCCCTGTAGCCGGCCTTCACTGCGGCCGTGCCGAGGATCAGGGCGCCCCTGACGTTTCCCTGTCCCCCAACGCCGGCGAGGATGATGTTCAGTTCCTCACCGTCCTTCATGTCATTCAACTCCTGTCCCCTCCCTTAACCTGCCCCCTGGCTATTGCACCCTGAGGGCAGACGTCAATGCAGACGCCGCAGTCCATGCACGCGAGCGGATCGATGAAGGACCTCTTCCTCTCCCTATCGAAGCCCATGGCAGGGCAACCGAAGGCAGCCACGCAGGTCCTGCACCCGATGCACTTCTCCTCATCCACGACGCAGGGCACAATCTCCTGTCCGGTCCTCCTCAACTTTCTGAGGTACTCCTGGGAGCAGAGCCTCCTGAATATCACCACGGCAGGCCCGTTGAACCGCAGGGCGTCCTCCATGGCTGCCACGCTGCTCTTCATGTCGTACGGGTCCACTATTCTGATGAACTCGATACCGCAGGCCTTTGAGATCTCCTCTATGGAGACCCTCTTCGTAGGCTTGTGGGTCGCTGTCTCTCCGCAGCCGGGGTGGGGCTGGTACCCGGTCATTGCCGTCACCTCGTTGTCCAGCACCATGACCTTAATGTTGGCCTGGTTGAACGTGGCGTTGATGAGGGCGGGTATCCCTGCGTGGTAGAAGGTGGAGTCCCCTATGGTGGCTAGCACAGGATCCTTGAAACCAGCATCAGCTATGCCGTTGGCGACTCCTATGCTTCCGCCCATGCAGAAGACATCCTGCATGAACTTGAGCGGAGGGTACATACCCAGCGTGTAGCAGCCGATGTCACCCATGGCTATGTACCTGGCGTTCGCGACGGTCCGGGTGGCCTTCTTTGCGGCGTAGTACGCGGCCCTGTGGGGGCAGCCGGCGCACATGGTGAGGATCCTCGGCGTGAGAAGCCTTGACGTAGCATCCATGACCTCCGCCTTCTCTGGCGGAACGGTTTCGGGATCGAGCTTCAGCATGCCGGATAGGAACTTATCCACGGTGGAGTAATTGAGCTCCCCGGTTCGTGGAAGGTGACCGGTGAGCTTGCCGTATATCTTGAGGGACGGCCTCAGGTCCTTAGCCAGTGCGGTCAGGTGCCGCTCTATGAACGGCTCCCCCTCCTCCACCACGACTATCTCCTTGAAGTCCTTGGCAAAGTCCGAGACTGTCCTCTCTGGGAAGGGGTTCGTGAGACCGAGTTTTAGCAACGCTACCTTGCCCCTGAGGCCTCTCCTCTTCAGGTAGTCGAGGACGTAGTTGGCCGGGGCAGAGGACGTGATTATCCCTACCTTTTTGGCGCGTTTGGAGCACCTCTCCACTAAAAATAGCCCCTTCCTCACCGCGACCTCCTCCACCCTCCTCAGCTTCTCGTGAAGGATGGCGTGCATCTCTGGGATTACCTTCGGACCCACTATCCCGTCCCCAAGAACGAAGTTTGAGTAGTAGTCGTCGTGGAACTTCGGCTCAGTCGGGTGCCTCTCGACCTTTCCCAGAACGACATCCCCCCTCGAGTGGCAGATCCTCGTCACGAGGCGGAGCATCACGGGCAGGCGGATCTCCTCGGAGATCTCCAGAGCCAGGCAGACGTAATCCTTTGCCTCCTGGACGTCGGATGGCTCGAGTGCTGGAATTTCAGCCATAAGCGCCAGGTACCTGTTGTCCTGCTCGTTGGCAGAGCTGTGCCCAGACGGGTCGTCTGCAGACACGAGGAGGAGACCTGCATTGAACCCGTGGTAGACGGCGTGCATCAGCGGGTCCACTATCCAGTTTCCGCCGATGTGCTTCATGGACGCCAGGCTCCTCTTCCCGAAGAGCGCCCCGCCTATGGCAACCTCAAAGGCCACCATCTCGTTCGTCGACCACTGGACGTGCATCCCCACCTCGTCGGCCACGAGTGCCAGTGTATCGACGATCTCCGAGGCAGGAGTGCCCGGGTAGGAGGCGACCACCTCGATGTTGGACTCCACGGCACCCCTCGCTATGGCCTCGTTTCCTAGGAGGAGGACGCGCTCGCCAGGAAGCCCCTTGGCTATGGGATGGGTCATGGATAGCACCTCAGATAATATCGTAATTAGAAAGGCGGATCGATATTAAAGTTTGTTGGGTAGGGGGTTTTGGCCTTGCGTTGCTTCAGCTCCGACGTAGGTGACATCCTCCCCAGCCTGAGGTCCGGGGCTTCCCGCCGGAATAGTTAACGCGAATATGATTTGCGTGTTCCATCGTTAAAAAGGAGATGCCAGACAAAGGTTTTTAATGTCATCGCCCGTATCATAAATGATGGTCGCTATGGCAAGGGAGATCGTGCAGAGGGGCATGGAGAGGGGGTGGCTCCTTGAGCCGGAGGCGAAGGAGCTCTGCAGGGCCTACGGACTCCCGGTGGGAGAGTGGAGGGTGGTCAAGACGGTGGAGGAGGCGAGGGCCGCAGGCAAGGAGATTGGGTACCCCCTCGTCATGAAGATAGTCTCCCCTGACGTCATTCACAAGTCGGACGTGGGCGGCGTAATACTCAACATAAAGACCGGGTCCGAGGCGGAGGACGCCTTCAGGAAGATGGGGGGGATCAGGAGGAGGATGGGGTGCAGGCTTGAGGGTGCCCTGATGGAGAGGATGGCGCCGCAGGGGACGGAGACGATAATAGGGGCAAAGAGGGACCCCCAGTTCGGTCCGGTTATCCTCTTCGGTCTGGGGGGCATATTCGTGGAGGTCTTCAAGGACGTCTCCTTCAGGGTCGCCCCGATAACGAGGGAGGGCGCCATGGACATGATCACGGAGCTGAGGGCGTACCCCATCCTCAAGGGGGTAAGGGGGAGAGGGCCGTCGGACACCGAGGGCATTGTGGACTCGCTGCTGAAGGTCTCCTCCATGATGATGGACGTGGTGGAGATAAGGGAGCTGGACCTGAACCCGACGATAGTCTACGAGAAGGGCTGCAGGATAGTTGATGCGAGGGTAATACTGAAGTAGGTGCAACGGTTTGGGTCTGAGGCTGGACGTTCTGGCGGTGGGGAACATAAACGTGGACATGTCGTTCTTTATGGAGGGCATGCCGGAGCCGGATGACGAGACGTTTGCAAGGGACTTTGCCGTTTTCCAAGGCGGTTCGGCAGCAAACTTCGCCGTGGGTGTTGCCAGGCTGGGGCTGAGGACGGGCATCCTCGGGTGCGTCGGCGCAGACCCTTTGGGCAGAGAGGCGCTCAGGCTCTTGAGGAAGGAGAATGTCTTGACGGACTCCGTGAGGGTTTCCAAGAGGAGGCGTACGGGAACGGTGTGCGTCCTCGTGGAGGAGGGTGGGGTAAGGAGGATGATAGCCTACAGGGGCGCGAACGAGGAGCTCAGGCTCCTTGTGAGGAGGGAGATCCCCCAGGCCAAGTTCGTCCAGCTCTGCAACGTCAGCAGAGAGGTCCTTGGAGCGGTGCTGATGAGGAAGGGGGAGGATAAGGTTATACTGGACCCCGGCGGAGGATCCAAGGATTTTAGGATCGAGGACCTGAGGGGCGTGGATCTTCTCTTCGTGAATGAGTTGGAGTGCAGGAACCTGACCAACGCGGATTATGAGAGGGGATCCGAGATCCTTTCAGAGCATGTGGGTACGGTGGTCGTGAAGCTTGGCAGCAGGGGTGCATTCATGAGGGAGGGTGAGGAGAGCGCCTATCAGGAGGCATTCCCGGTAAAAGTGGTGGACACGACCGGGGCAGGAGATGCCTTCAACGCAGGGTTCGTCGCGGCACTCTGCAGTGGAAGGAGCGGAAATGATTGTCTATTATGGGGGAACGGTGTTGCCGCGCTCAAGATACGGAGCAAGGGGGCAAGGACGGGGCTGCCCACGTTAAAAGATCTCGCTACCTTTCTCCGCGAGAGAAAATCCTAACGAAACGTAGGATTGAGTGACCTCCTCCCACAGCCTGAGGGCTGGGGCCTCCACTTTTCCTGCCGGTTGCCCCCTCACGGCCTCTGCTCGGAGGGCGTTTCGTGGAATTTTCGGTTCCTGCCTCACCGGCCAGACTCGATCCCCGCTCCGAGGAGTAGGTTACGGAGGTCCTGATCTCCACGGGCATATATTCGGGGTAGCCCTTTCCCTACTTGATCAACTTTTGGGCTGGGGTGGATAAAAAGTTACGGCTTTCATCCCCAGCCTGAAGGATGGGGGCTTCCCGCCGACTAAGTTAAAACTTAACAAAAATAAAAAAGAAAAAAAGGAAAGGGTGTTTATTTCGCTATCTTCCTGTAGACCAGGATGACAGCGATTACTGCGATTATTATGCCAACGAATGCTAGCGCGTAGAACGCTGGTAGTTGTGCAACTGTTGCCTGTAGTGCGGTAACGCTTGTCTGTAGTGCGGTAACGCTTGTCTGGAGACTGCTTGCGGTAGTCTGTAATGTAGTCACCGTTGTAGTTATGGCCTGCAGCTGAGTTACCGTAGTTGTCAGCGAGTTGAGACTGGTCTGGAGCGATGCTATCGTAGTGTTCATGCTGGTAATTTGTGTGTTCAGCGTGTTGATCTGGCTCTGCAGATCGGCGATCTTGTCCTCAAGGCTCGCAAGGGTTATCGTGCCGACGTTGGTTGTACCAATCGCGGCGGTAACCGTTGCGGTGTAGCTGTAGTAGTTTGCCTTTGAAACCCTCAGCGTGTAGTCGCCTGGGGTGGCTAGGGAGACGGTGAATGCGCCCGTGGCTGATGTCGCAACAGATGCCGTACCGACGGTGACGGTGGCGCCGGACACTGCCGCGCCAGCCGCGTCAACGACCGTGCCGGTAACGACTACCACCTGCTGGATTGTGACCGTGGTGCTTACTGTCGTAACACCCATGAATGCCTTCACGGTGTACGTGCCAAGTATCCACTGCCCTGTCGGCATTCCTGCCGGCGTGGCGAATGTCATGGACCACGTTCCGTCCACCGCCGAGGTCACGTAGTCTATGGCGACGAGCTGGTTGTTCGGGTTCAGCAACTGCACCGTTACATCGGTGCTGCTGACCGCGGTGCCCGAGACGCTGATGGTTTCACCCGGTGCGTACGAAGCCTTGTCGGTTGTCACGGTAAGGTTGGCAGCCATGCTCACTGGTGCAATCAATAGTATAGCGAATACGCTAAGGAAAAAGGTAAGGGTGAGTGTTCTGGATCGCATCGTACATCACCCTCACGCTACGGTCAGAGTCGCAGACAATTTGTCAGAGTATGGTGTGGGTTCAGCGAGTGTCTTCACAACCAGAACCTCTACGGTGTAGTCGCCAGCAACAGTGGGCGTCCAGCTCACGGCCTGGGTCAGCGCCAGACCCGGCGTAAGCGTGCCGGATACCCAGCTGATGAAGATCACAACACCCGCAGAGTCCTTCACCTGGAAGATGGCTGTGAACGTCTTGTTTACAGCGTC
The DNA here is from genome assembly GCA_016882195.1 of Thermoproteota archaeon. Classification (GTDB taxonomy): domain Archaea; phylum Thermoproteota; class Methanomethylicia; order Methanomethylicales; family Methanomethylicaceae; genus VGLU01. The sequence goes on along the minus strand of VGLU01000023.1, from coordinate 331 downwards.
GACGTTCTCTATGGTTGCTTGTAGACCGACCGCTATGCCGACCGTTCCGCTGGTCACCGTGGCTCCTGTGTTGGGGTCAACGAAGGCTTGGGCGCTGGCTGGAACCGGTCTCGCGACCGGGACTCCGACTATGGCTGTTCCTGTGAAGTCCTTGGACTTCCCTGTCGTTGCATAGTCGGCAGGCAGCTTGTCTGTGAAGGTCGCTGTCAGGGTGTCGCCGACTGCTGCGTAGACCTTGCCTGTGGCGATGGAGCTTGAGACCTGCACATTGCCCTCGAAGATGCCGGTGTTGACGTCCGTCTCGGTCAGCGTGATTGCCTGACCGACTGGG
>VGLU01000022.1 GCA_016882195.1 Thermoproteota archaeon | reverse complement strand
GGAGCCCGTGTGCAGCTGGTCACCGCCAAGCATCCTCGCGATCTTCGCTATCGGAAGGAAGGATATGCCGTGCCTCGGGTTCCTCGTGAAGGCGGCGTGCATCGCCCTGTGCATGTGTATCGGGACATTGAAGTCGTACCCCTTTAAGAACCACTCCACCGTGGGCAGACCCAGGATCACTATGTCCAGCATTATGGTGTTGGCGCCATTGTCCATGGCGGTCTCCGCGAGCTTGACCATCTTGTCCGGCGCGCCTGTGACGTTCACCGCGAAGAGGACGGTCCTGCCGGTCTCGGACTTAGCCCTGTCCAGGGCACCCATCACCTTTGAAACGCGATCCTCGAGCGGGCAGAACTTCTGGTTCATGAGGGTCTCGTCGTCCTTTATGAAGTCCACGCCCCCCACCGCCGCCTCGTATGCGACCTTCGCCGTCTGCTCAGGGTTCAGCCCGACCTTGGGCTTCACAATAGTGCCGAGGTGCGGCCTCGGGTGTTTGTCTGTCCCCACCAGCTTCCGAACGCCCTCGATGCCGAAACGGGGTCCCGGGTACTGCTTCACAACAGACCTCGGAAACTCAACGTCGACGAGGCGGACGTTCGTTATGGCGGTGAGCCCGAAGAGGTTGCCTGCGACCATGCTGAGGATGTTGGCGATCCCGCTTGTCTCCACGTCGAAGAGATCCATGGGGTAGGCGATGTGCACGAGCCCGGAGGTGCCCTTCCCCTCGGTTCTGAAGAGCCTGGCGGGGAGCCTGCTCTTGATCCACTCGTTTGTTGTGGTAATCTCGGTCCAGGTGCCTATCGACTCCTCGGTGGCTATCGCGATTCCGGCGGACTTCAGTCCCAGAGGGCTCTCCACGTAGTACTTCGCGGTGATGTACTTATCAGGGTCGATGGCCTCGGGCCTTGCCGTAAAGAGCCTATCGATGTGCACCCTCATCTTCGTGCTTCCCTTACCCTTCACCAGTCTTCCTCCTCGACCAGCGTCTTGCCCACCTGCTCCTCGCCGATGGACCAGCCGAACTCCTCCATCAGTATGAGGATCGCCGCCTGCGGCGGTATCACCCCTCTCTCGGTGATTATTACGTCTATGAGGTCAGGGGGAGTGATGTCGAAGGACGGGTTCACAACTCTCACACCCTTGAGGTTTTTCAGCTCCTTCTTCGGGATGACCTCATCGGCGGGGCGTTCCTCGATCTCCACCAGCTCCCCTAGAACGGTGCTGGGGCTGAACTTGTAGGTCTCTGCACCCACGAAGACCCTCACCCTAGCCTCCTTGGCTATGAGGGCTATCTGCGATGTCCCTATCTTGTTGACGATCGCCCCGTTCGCCGTGACGACGTCCGCGCCCACGATGACCTTGTCTACCTTGGGCATGAAGTACCTGGCGGCGGAGTCGATGATTAGGGTGACCGGGATCCCCTTATCCGCGAGTGCCTTCGCAGTGAGCCTCCCTTGGAACCTGGGTCGGGTCTCCGTTACTATTACGCTGAAGTCCTTGCCCTCCCGCTTTGCCTGTATCAGTGTGGCGATGGCGACGGAGCTGTTGCAGTGGGTCATGACAAGATCACCGTTCTTTATCCGCTTTGAGCCTATCTCGCCTATCTTCTTCACAGCCTCCAGCGACGACCTTTTGAAGTCCTCCGCCGCCCTTATGGTCAGTGCCCTCAGCTCGCCCACATCCATACCCTTCTTGAAGGCAGTGTCCACCCTGTGCCTCACGTAGCGCAGGGCGTTGGGGAGGGAAACGGCGGTGGGTCGGGTGGCAAGTAGGAACTGGTAGGCGCCCTCAAATTGATCCCTGTATGCCTGGGGACTCCTTGCCTTGGACTGCGAGGCGAAGATGGAAAGACCATCCACGGCGACGCGCCCTATCTCGGCTGCCCCCCTTATGTGCATGGTCTTTATGTCGTCCGCGAGTTTGGTTATCTCCTTTGAGAACGACGGCATCATATCATCCTCTAGAATCAAGCATCTGAATAGACCTCTATGGGATGGTTAAAAAAGTTAGCGTTTCAGGGCCTCCGCGATGAGCGGTGCCACCGAGACCTTGGCTTGCGGTCCGGGTATGGTGTCGGTGGATATCAGCTCGGAGAGCCCAGCCCGTCTTAGCTTGGTGAGGGCACCCTCTACCAGCAGGGCGTGGGTCACCAGGGCGTCCACCCGCTTGACCCCTTGCGCCTTCAGCCTGGAGATGACCTCGATGAGCGTCTTCCCGGTGCTTATAATGTCGTCCACGAGCACAACTTTGCTGCCCTTTGTGGATAGCTCGCCAGAGACCTTAACATCCCTGTCGCCCAGCCGCTCCTTCTCGAGGATCATGTACTTTGCCGATAGTTTTTCGGCTACCACCTTTGCCCACTGCTCGGATTCCATGTCAGGACCGATGACCACCGTCCTCTGAGAACCGAAGTTCTCCCTGTAGTACTCTGCAAGCAGGGGCATCGCAGACAGGTTCACCGCCGGGATACTGAAGACCTCCCTGATCTCCTTGTAGCGGTGCAGGTGCATGTCCACGGTGATCAGGCGATCGGTCCCCGCACTTTCGATGAACTTTGCTATGACCTTGATGCTGAGTGGCTCCCCCCTGTGAAAGCGCGAATCTTGGCGGGCGTACGCGAGGTAGGGTATGACGGCGGTCACGGACCTGCACCCTGCCCCTTTCAGGGCATCTACCAGCAAAGAGTACTCGATGAATAGGGCGTCGGGGTTCATGCCCAGCGACTGGACGACCGCCACATCCTCCCCAGAGACGTTGCCCAGCACTTTGACGTACTGCTCGCCGTCCGGGAAGCGCCTTATGTTGATCTCGACGAGGGCAAGGCCGACCGTCTTGGCTATGGACCTTGCCAGAACCTCGCTTGACGATCCATAGGTAACCAGCAACTGTGTCACCTAGTAGCCTTCGAGCATCGTCCGGTACAACTTCAGGAGCTCCTCCCTCGACGGCTTCCTCGGGTTCTTCACAATGAACCGCAGGTAGTTCTTGAGGAGGCTGCCCACCATCGGCTCGAGATCGCTCTCCTCCAGGCCGAGGTCCTCTAGGCTCAGAGGCAACCCCACAGTCTCCATTATGTCTATCATGCGAAGGGCTATAGCGTAGCCGACCCCGCTCGTTGAAAGGCCCTGAGTGTCGAGACCCAAACCGGCAGCGATCACTTCAGCCTTGTCCGGGATCGAGGGCGAGTTGAACTCGATCACGTAGGGTTCCGCCACACCGACCGAGGCGCCGTGGGGTAGCTTGCACCTCGTGGCGTATGTGTACGCTATGCCGTGGGCGAGGCTGAGCCCCGTGTTGGCAAACGCCATTCCCGCCATCGCAGAGGCAAGGGCAAGCCCGTTTCTTGCCTCTACGTCCTCCCCGTTGCAGTAGGCCCTCTCCAAGTAGTCGTCCACGAGGCTGGTCGCCTCGAAGGCCAGCGACGCGGTTATGGGGTTCGAGTCCACGGACATTATGGACTCCACCGCGTGGCATAGGGCGTCGATGCCAGCCGAGGCCGTGGCTTGTGGCGAGGCTGTAACGGAGAGCGCAGGGTCTATTACGGTTAGGGCGGGGTAGAGGTGGTGGTTGTGTAGGGCGAGCTTCAGGCCCCTGTCCACGACCACGGAGATGGGGGTCACCTCGGAACCTGTACCCGCGATCGTGGGTACGGTGACTATGGGCGGACCCTTCTTCGCGACAGGCTCGCCCTTGAAGTACGCAATGGGATCCTTCTCGTTCACGGTCAGGAGCGACGCCATCTTTGCCATGTCCAGGCTGCTCCCTCCGCCGAGACCAACTATTAGATCCGGTGGATTCCTTCTCACGATCTTTGTGAGGACGGCCAGTACGGGCGCGTCCGGCTCTGGGGGGACCTCGTTGAACTCTGCGAGTCCCCCGATAGAGGATAGCACCTCGCGCACCCACGCACAGGCGTCGGTCTTGCAGACGGTCTTGCCGGTGATGAGGAGCGCCCTCTTGAACTCGAAGCGCTTGAGCTCGTCCTTGAGCCTTTCAAAGGAGCCCAGGCCGAAGACTATCCTCGTCGGCACTTGGTAAGAGTAGGTCTTCAATAATGGATGATGGATCTTCGTCTCCATAACGCAACCTCAATACGAATACGTATTTAAAACTCTATAAACCTATCAGAATTCAGTGACCGAAGATGATAACTCGAGAGGGCGTTTGGCGGGTTCTGGGGGATTACGATGCAAGGAGCCTGACGATAGGGACACTCGGGAGCCACTCCGCGCTGGACATCGCGGACGGTGCCAAGGACGAGGGGTTCAGGACGGTGGTGGTCTGCCAGCAGGGCAGGGAGCTTCCGTACAAGATATACAGGAGGGTGGTGGACGAGACCATAGTCCTGGACAGGTTCGCCCAGATAACAGGCGACGGCGTGCAGGATCAGCTGAGGGACAGGAGCACCATCTTCGTCCCCCACAGGGCCTTCTCCACCTACGTGCCATACGACGAGATTGAGAACAAGTTTCTGATCCCCATGTTCGGGAACAGGCATATCCTCAGATCAGAGGAAAGGACGGCCGAGAAGAACCAGTACTACCTCCTGGAGAAGGCGGGGATCAGGCAGCCAAAGAAGTTCGGCTCGCCGTCGGAGATCGACAGGCTGGTGATAGTGAAGGTCCAGGAGGCGAGGAGGAAGATAGAGAGGGCCTTCTTCACGGCAACCAGCAAGACCGACTTTAACAAGAAGGCCAAGGAGAGGATCTCCAAGGGTCTGATAAGTAAGGAGGATCTCAAGAGAGCTGTCATAGAGGAGTTCGTCGTCGGGACGTACTTCAACTTCAATTACTTCTACTCGCCCCTGAGCGGCGATGTGGAGTTCATGGGGATAGACAGGAGGCTCCAGACGAACCTGCACGACTTCGTCTCCCTCCCCGCCAAGCAGCAGCTTGAGGCCGACATTGTGCTTCAGAACATTGAGATCGGCCACATGGGGGCGACGGTTAGGGAGTCCATGCTGGAGCAGGTATTCGAGATAGGGATCAAGTTCGCCCACGCAACGAAGAGGGAGTACCCGCCTGGGATAATAGGACCGTTCGCCCTACAGGGTGCGATTACGAAGGATCAGGAGATAGTGATATTCGACGTCTCGCCCCGCGTTCCAGGGAGCCCGGTGATCGGCACCACGAGCCCCTACACCAGGTACACCTACGGGATACCCATGAGCGTCGGCAGGAGGATCGCCCGTGAGGTGAGGGAGGCGGCGGAGGCTGAGAGGCTGAGGGAGATAGTGACATGAGGTCCACGGTGGCGACCATCAGCTCCCACTCGGCACTCCAGATACTGAGGGGGGCTAAGGATGAGGGGTTGAGGACGGCGCTGCTCTGCCTGAAGGGCAGGGAGGATCTTTACAGCAGGTTCAGGCTTGCGGACACGATCATCAAGATGGACGCGGTGGAGGATCTCCTCGAGAAAGGTGTCCAGAAGAGGCTGCTGGATGAGAATGCGGTGCTGGTGCCGCACGGGACTCTGATATCAGGAGGGAGGCTGGACGAGTTTGAGAGGGACTTCAAGCCGCCGGTCTTTGGCAACAGGCACATCCTCAGGTGGGAGTACGACAGGGATCTGAAGGATAAGCTGCTCAAGGAGGCGGGGGTCAGAATCCCGAAGAGTTTCAGGTCCCACGCTGATATCGATCGACCTGTCATAGTAAAGCTCCCCGGCGCAGAGGGGGGCAGGGGCTATTTTATCGCGAAGGATGCGAAGGACTTCGAGCGGAAGATGAAGAGAGTCTCGGAGAAGGGTCTGATCAAGGAGGGTGAGGCGGAGAAGGCCTTCATCCAGGAATATGTCGTGGGCGCCACGCTCTACCCGCACTACTTCTACTCGCCCATCTCGAAGAGGGTGGAGCTTCTTGGGTGCGACAGGAGGTACGAGACCAGTATAGACGGGCTGGGCAGGATAGGCGCGAGGGATCAGCTCGACCTCGACCTCATCCCGACATTCAGGGTCATGGGGAACATCCCCATCGTCCTCAGGGAGTCGCTGCTCACGGACATATTCGAGGCGGGGGATGGATTCGTCTCTGCCGCCAAGAAGCTCGTTCCGCCCGGGATGATCGGTCCGTTCTGCCTTGAGATGATCTGCGACGAGGAGGGAAGGCTCTACACCTTCGAGTTCTCCGGCAGGATCGTTGCGGGAACAAACTTGTTTGTGGGCGGGTCCCCCTACAGCGACCTGCTCTACCACGAGCCCATGAGCATGGGGAGGAGGATCGCCAGGGAGATAAGGACTGCCTCTGAGAAGGGGCTGCTGGCGAGGGTAACGACCTAGGTGCTGGCGATGTACCACCTCAGTTGCTCCAAGAAGGACGTGGCGCAGAGGGCTCTGGTCTGCGGGGACCCAGGCAGGGCGACGAAGATCGCCGGCTATTTGGAAGGCACCAAGCTTGTGAACAGCCACAGGGGGCTCCTGACCTATACCGGAACCTACAACGGGGAGAGGGTCACCGTGTCCACCACTGGCATGGGGGCACCCTCGGCAGCCATAGTTCTGGAGGAGCTCGCGATGCTGGGTGCAAAGGCGGTGATCAGAGTCGGAACCACCGGAGGAATAAGGAAGGAAGTACTGCTGGGGGACATTATAGTGCCAACGGAGGCCATACCCCTTGACGGCGCCACCAAGGCGTACATGAGGGAGGGAGGGGTGCCAAAGGCTGACGTGGATATCGTGGACGCGATCAGAAAGAGGCTGGAGAGGGAGGGGTTAAGGCACCACGTAGGGCCGGTCTGCACAAGCGATACGTTCTATCTCGAGGAGGAGAAGGATGCGAAGAAGTGGTCCTCCAAGGGAGTGCTCAGCTTCGAGATGGAGTGCTCAGTGATATTTGCTATAGGGAGCCTGAGGGGGTACAGGGCTGGCGCGGTGCTGGCTGTGACGGGAAGGATCTACGGCAAGGGAGACAGGGTCCTCGACGACAGGACGACCGCCAGGAGCATGGAGGACAGCATAGTATCCGCGCTCGACGTGATCTCTGCCATAGGCATCCAAGAGAGATGAGGACGTCCCGACGCTAAAAAAGAGGACGCTGAAAATTCCTTCTTCACAACATTTTTTGGCACCTACAGCGCAACATGGAAAATTGATACGCGTAGATAAAAAATCTGTTGGGCGAATTTCAGCAGATTACACGACCAAAAAGTCTGCTTTCTCCGCTTACATCAAGTTCCATCACCAACGGCAACATGGCAGGTTGATTTGAGCGGGTGGATGGAAGGTTAAAAGGAGCCTTGGCGATAATAGATACGCCGCAGTTGAGACCGAGGCGAGCCTGTAGCGGCACCAAAACAGAACCGGCGGACGGACCAACTCTTCACAGGGAAGGGAAGTCCAAAGAGACTGCAGAGGTACAACGGACAGGATGCAGGATGGGACGATCCAGGGCGTCAGGATAAAATCGGACGCCGCGACCGCGGAAAATCGATGCATGGGAGGTCAGGAAGGAGAACCCCCACCATGGGGGGATTCGAAATTCAGGCCCTCTCCTCAAAATCGGTCACAACTGCGGTCTCTATTTTGGGCTCTCCAATTTTCTGAAGCCTTTTCCATCAGGCATAATAACAGCGTCAGGTCATACTGAAAACCACGGTGAAACAGTTGGTCTCAAGACCAAAGAAGGGCATAAAACACTACCTTGAGCTTGAGGCAAAGCTAAACTCGATTATAGAGAAGATCAACTACGGGGTCTCGCTGGTGATAGTTGAGGGCAGCCATGACGAGGCGGCGCTGAGGAAGGTTGGCCTGAGGACGCCCGTCATGGGATTCGGTAAATCAGGCCTGCCGGTATTCGCCTTTGTGGAAGAGATAGTGAAGAACTACAAGGGGCTTACCGTTCTCGTGCTCCTTGACCTCGACGAGGAGGGGAAAGAGATGGCGGAGAGGATAAGCAGGGAGCTGGAGGAGAAGGGGGTAAAGGTAGAGCATTTCTTTCGAAGAACGCTCGGGGAACTCCTCGTTAGGGAGGGCATCCGGAGAATTGAGGAGATGCACCTCCTAAAATCGAAGGCCTCCTACTGATAAGTGGGGAGGAGTCTACCGGCTGCCAGAGGATAGTATTAATAATATCCAAGACGAACCAATCTAATGGGGATTGCCTTTGGTTCAGGTGGGATTCGAGCCGAAATTGGTCCTCATCTGCCCCCTCTGCAGCAAGGAGGTGGAGATAGTCTACGAGCGGGGGAAGGGGTCGTGGATCTCCGACCACGCGGGCTGCCTGAATTTTTCGGTCATACGCAACGTTCCCATGGCAACGGAGGTGGGGCGTGAGGGTCCGCTGGTCTTCATAGCGCTGGAGTCTGACTTCTCCATAAAGGAGGCGATCGAGGGGCTGAGGGCGCTCTCCAAGGAGGAGGGCGACCAGTCCAAGAGGCAGAAGCTCGAGACGGGGATAAAGAGGCTCGAGTCCAGGCTGGGCTTTGCGAAGAAGAACCTCTCCCGCACGATGGAAGCGCTGAAGTCAGGGGCGTTCGGCCTCAAGGTGGTATCTGGAAGGGAGATCTGCGCGGTTGCGTGGAAGTCCGGGGAGAGGTACTTCGGTGTCGCGGAGACGGAGGACCGCCCACTTAAGGAGACTGAGGCGATCTTGGCCACCAACAGCCCGGAGGAGGCGCAGAGGTTCGTCCTCCACTGGCTGCACTACTGGGAGCAGGGCAGGATCATCCCGTGAGGAAAAGATAAAAACCCAAGGGCAAAATAAGAATTTAAAAAAAGGGCAGAAGGAAGGGTTCTTGCAGGGGAAGTACACCATCAGAGAGTTCAGACCCGAGGATCTGGAGGACGTTGTCAACATAAACAAGGTATGCCTCCCCGAGAACTACTCGCCGACCTTCTTTCTGGAGCACCACTACGAGGATCCCAGGATCTTCCTGGTGGCAGAGGCGGACGGGAAGGTGGTGGGCTACAACATGTGCAGGATAGAGTTCGGTATGTCGAACCTGAGGACGGCCTTTGCCAGGAAGGGGCACGTGATCTCCATAGCGGTCCTGCAGGACTACAGGGGGATGGGAATAGGGCGCAGGCTCATGGAGGTCGGGATGCAGAGGATCAAGGAGAACGGAGCCACCGAGCTGTACCTTGAGGTAAGGGTCAGCAACAATCCGGCCATAGAGCTGTACAGGAGGCTCGGGTTCAAGGCGGCTAAGATCGCTGAGGGGTACTACAGGGACGGTGAGAACGCCTACATGATGGTGGCGGACTTATCTGGCCTGAGCGCGCCGGGCTCTGCGTCCAATTAGTCTTATGATCTTTCTAGGGCTTCGGCTGCTTGGTTCTCAGATAGATCCAGTAGAGCACCAAGAGCGCCAGCGGGAAGTAGAAGACCAAGACCTCGAAGATCTCCTTGAATATGGGGTTCCCCGTGAGCCTTTGGTAGATCAGAAACGCGTCCGCTACTGCCAGCAGTATTGCCGCGATTGCAACGCTTCGGGAGTCGCCGCCTGCCATAAGCTCAAACTCCCCAAAGGGGATATAAAAGTATGCCCGGTTTGAGAGCTCACAGGGCGGGAAAAAAGCTCAGAGAAAACAATATATAGAAGTGCTTCTTGTCTTTTTCAAGATAATTAGTTTTGGATCAGGAGGATTTATACCATGGCGCAACAGAGTTTACCAGTCCTAGTATTGAAGGAGGGCGCATCTAGGACAACTGGAAGGGACGCCCAGAGGGCTAATATAATGGCGGCCGTGACCCTTGCTGAGACCATAAGGTCTTCATTGGGTCCAAAGGGGATGGACAAAATGCTCGTCACCAGCTTCGGCGACGTCACCATAAGCAATGACGGCGCGACCATCGTCAAGGAGATGGATGTGCAGCACCCAGCCGCAAAGATGCTGGTCGAGGTCGCAAAGACCCAGGACGCGGAGGTGGGCGACGGGACAACCTCTGCCATGATCCTCGCAGGCGCACTCCTAAAGAAGGCCGAGGACCTGCTCGATCAGGACGTTCACCCGACGGTCATTATCGAGGGTTACAAGAAGTCCATGGAGAAGGCGCTGGAGACGGTGGACAAGGTCGCCATCAAGGTAGACCCGCTGGACAAGAAGAGGCTGATGGAGGTGGCCATAACCACGCTGAGCGGAAAGAGCGTCGTGACAGGCCACTACGAGAGGCTCGCGGAGCTTGTCGTGGATGCGGTGAAACAGGTGGCGGAGAAGGTTGGAGACAAGTACAAGATCGACCTTGACAACATAAAGCTCGAGAAGAAGAAGGGAGAGTCCCTCGACGCGACGCAGCTGATAAGCGGCGTAGTGCTTGACAAGGAGATGGTCCACCCAGGGATGCCCAAGAGGATCGAGGACGCAAAGATAGCCATACTGGACTGCGCGCTTGAGATAGAGAAGACCGAGATAACGGCAAAGATCAATATAACCACCCCCGAGCAGATGAAGAGCTTCCTGGACGAGGAGTCGGCCATGCTGAAGTCGCTCGTGGACAAGGTCGCGGAATCGGGGGCCAACGTCGTGGTCGTGCAGAAGGGAATAGATGACATCGCACAGCACTACCTGGCCAAGAGGGGGATCGCCGCGATCAGGAGGGCGAAGAGGTCTGACATAGAGAACCTTGCGAAGGCATGCGGTGCTAGGATAGTAACAACGCTCGAGGACCTCTCAGCAAAGGATCTGGGTTTCTCCAAGCTCGTCGAGGAGAGGAGGGTCGGCAAGGACATAATGGTATTCGTGGAGGGTTGCAAGAACCCGAGGGCGGTCACCATACTCGTGCGGGGCGGAACAGACAGGATGGTTGACGAGGTGGAGCGCTCGTTACACGATGCGAAGTGCGTGGTGAGGAACGTCGTGCAGGAGCCGTGGCTGGTCCCAGGCGGCGGAGCCTCCGAGGAGGAGGTAGCCTCGAGGCTGAGGGAGTTTGGAAAGTCCTTCAGCGGCAGGGAACAGCTGGCGGTCTTCAAGTTCGCCGAGGCTATGGAGGAGATACCACTCACCTTGGCAGAGAACTCTGGCCTTGACCCGGTGGACATACTGGTCGAGCTGAGGTCAGCCCACGCAAAGGGCAAGAAGGAGTTTGGTGTCGACGTAGGTACCGGAAGGGTCACCGACATGATCGCGGTAAGCATCGTCGAGTCGGCAAGCGTCAAGAAGCAGGCTATAAAGTCGGCCACCGAAGCGGCCATAACCCTCCTAAAGATAGATGATGTCATTGCAGCCAGTGCGCCCAAGAGGGGAATGGCGCCGCCAGAGGGCGGTCCGGAAGGCATGCCGCCGGGAATGGGCGGCATGGGCGGCATGGGCGGCATGTAAAGTGAGCGGGGAAGCCCAGAAGGAGAGCAAGCGCATACTCGGTCCGTCAGTGACGACTAGGTTCGAGAGAGCACGGGTTCTTGGAGCACGGGCGCTCCAGATCTCCATGGGAGCCCCGCCGCTGATCGAGATTACCGTGTCCACGCCCATCGAGATAGCGGACCAGGAACTCAAGGAGGGCGTGCTGCCCATGACGATAAGGCGGAAGCTGCCCGACGGGAGGCACCAGGACATCCCGCTGAGGTGGCTCATCAAGAACCAGTAGAAGCGGCGTCCGTTTCCTTTTTTCTCTTCTCTTCTCTTTGTTTTTCTTTCCGTAATTTTATAGGTGCAGACTATTTTCTCAAGTTCCTGACCCTCTTCGAGATCAGCGCGGCGGCCACAGCGGCCCCGACGCCGTTGTCAATATTGACCACCACCAAGCCCGCGCTGCAGGACTGAAGCATAGATATGAGGGCACCCTCGCCCTTTCCACCAACACCATACCCCGCCGAGGAGGGCACACCTATAACCGGCACCGCCACAAGGCTACTAACTATTGACGGGAGGGCACCCTCCATGCCCGCGACGACCACTATCGCGTCGACCTCCGCCTCGAGGCTCTTCTTGATTGCCGGGAAGAGTCTGTGCATCCCCGCTATGCCTATGTCGTAAAAGGTCAGAACGCGGCACCCCATCTCCTCCATGACTACCCTAGCCTCCTCCGCAACACCTATGTCCGCTGTCCCTGCCGTCAGCAAAGCAACCGCCCCTGCCTTCTCTGTGTCTTCTTTGGCTCTGGAGGCGCTCTTTACGACCATTACCCTGCCCTTCTTGCTGTGTAGGATGCTTGCCTTGCCACGGAAGGCCTTTTTTATCTCGGAGGCTTGGGCATCGCTTATCCTTGTGATAATTATGCGGCCGGTCTCTGCGTAGAAGGCCTTCGTTATCCTGAGAAGGTCCTCCAGCGATTTCCCTTCAGCCAATACCATCTCCGGGACGTCCTTCCTCGCCTCGCGGGAGACGTCAAGGCACGCGCCTTCGACCTCCCTTACAGCCAAAAGTCTGAGCCTTGCTACGGCCTCGTCTACTCCGATCTTTCCGTCTCTCAGCGACTTTAGGAATTCACGGAGGTCCACTTTAAGGCACCACACCTAAAACCGATGTATCATCAACTGATATAATGAAATTGGAGCAGGTATTTGAATATAGTGTTGACGGACGGCTCGAAGAGGACGAGACGCTGGGAGGGCTCCGAGGCGACCCAACAGGTAAGGCAGAAATACAGGAAGAGGCGAGTAGTATTCGAGGTTGACGAGGTTGGAGCTCTCGAAGAATATTGAGGTCGAAGACGTGAAGGATCTGGCAAGGCTCGTGGCCTCGACCGTCTCCATGGGGCAGCCGATTTACGTTATACACTTCCAGCATAAAGGGAGGCACTTCTACGGCGTGCTGGGCGTCTACAACCATTATTACGAGAAGCAGGGTCTGCCGCTCTTCTACTACCACGCCACCGAGAAGCCGTGCAACGGCAGATACGTCCTCGTGAAGATGGACGAGAGGGAGGAGATCACGTTCGGGGACGGCGTAAAACCGGGCTGGATAGCGGTCCCAATAATAAACCTCAAGGGAAAGCCGGAGTTCGTCGAGGTTTAGTCCGCCAGGCTCACCTTCACCCGCTCGCCCTGCCTGACCTTTCTCAACGCCTCCAGATCTGACGTTATCCTGCCGATGACGTTTACCGGGCTGTAGGGCTGGGACCTGCCGAAGAATATGCAGAAGGCCTTGCCAGGGGGCCAGTAGGCCATGTCCCCAGTATGAACGGTCGGCTTGGGCTTCTCGGGACACAATGAGACGGGCGTCTCGAAGTATATTTCCTCCTTCCACAGAAAGGACTTGGATGTGAACGGCATAGCCTCGAGGAGCCTCTCTGCGGTTCTCGGAGCGAGGATCCTGACGAGTTCGCCCCTCGCTTCTACGCTCTGAAAAGAGATTCGGAGGGTTGCCTTTTCAAGCAGTGGCATCTTCCGACACCGCTATGCGGCGGGGACGTAGATGTCGACGCGACGCCCGCTCTTCATGAGCTTCAGGGCTCCCTGCTTGGCCATGGACTCCAGGATGTCCTTTGAGACGCTGTACTTCAGGTTGTACTTCGAGTAGAGCTGGTAGGGGGTCACGAACTTCATCTTCGGAACCTCCTTCTTGATCTGGTCGAGGACCTTTGGATCGACGACCGAGGCGGTGGTCGACTTCGTGATCTCCTTCTTCTTCTCGGCCTCCTTCTTCCTCTCCTCGGCCTCCTTCAGCGCCTTTGACAGTTTGGGTGCCGTCTTCTTTGCTCCGCCCATAACTCACACCTGTGACAAAAAGCTAAAATGCGGTTGAAATAAAAAGGTTTTGGTTTAGACGGACCTGCTGAAGCTCCTCTCCAGCCGGGATCTGTGTATCGAGTTCATGGTGCAGAAGGGTATGATCTTGCCGTCGGGCAGGGCATAGTGGATGGTGCAACGCCTCACCCTCTCGAGGTCGAAGTTGTAGGGATCCATGAAGTGCATGATGCCTATTAGGACGACCTTCCGCATGAACTCCCCCAGAGAGCTGTAGTCGCCGTGGAGCAGGACAGAGGAGACAAGGCTGCCAAGCAGACCCAGCCTCACGTGCCGCGCGGCGCCAAGCAGGCGCATTCTTGCCCTCGTTGTCGAGCCCTTCGAGGCGTCCTCGTAGACCTTCTCCATTGCCGACATGAACTTCTCGACATTGGCGTACTTGGTGATTGGAACGAGCTTGTCCCCCTCCGGCATAATCATGGTGGCCATGCCGCACTCCTGGTGGTTGGTGAACTCTTGGTAGCGCCTGCCCCTCAGCGCGCCGACCGCCCTGGATATGGGGAGGATGACCGGAATGGGGTAGAAGTCGCTGGCACTTATCTCGCCTCCGGTCTGGGCCTCCGCCAGCCTGACGACGTCGGGTACGGTTATCCTCATCTCTATTAGCTTCTTCTTGTCAATCCTTCCTGCCATGGACACGGGCTGGAAGTTCACGCCCCTTATCACGTCGCAGTTCTTCGCCGCGAACCTGATTATGGAGCCGATCTGGTCGTCGTTGACGCCCCTCACCACGGTGGGCACGAGGACCACGCTGTCGAGCCCCGCCGCCCTGCAGTTCTCCAGAGCCTTCAGCTTCGTATCTAAGAGGTCTAACCCCCTCGCCGCTATGTAGGGACCCGGCTTCGTCCCGTCGAACTGGAGGTAGAGGGTACTGAGGCCCGCGTCGAGGAGCCGCTTCAGGAAGGCGGGGTCCTTGGATATCCTGATGCCGTTGGTGTTGACCTCTATGTGATCGAATCCCGCCTTCCTCGCCATAGCCACCAGCTCTGGGAGGTCGTCCCTTACGGTCGGCTCGCCGCCAGAGAACTGTATGGAGTTCGGCGCGACAGGGAGGTTGCTCTGTAGGTTCTTGAGCATCGACCAGATCTCGTCCTGTGTCGGCTCGTAGAGGTAGCCCGCGGTGGCCGCGTTGGCGAAGCATATCGGGCATTTGAGGTTGCACCTGTTGGTTACATCGATAATGGAGAGGATCGTATGCGACTTGTGCCCAGGGCATATGCCACAGTCGTAGGGGCACCCCTTGGAGGTCTGGGTCCGGGGATTCTTGACCCCCTCGCCTATGCACTCGTACTCCTCTGCCCTCTTGAAGAGCTCGTAATCGCTCCAGTAGACATCCTCAAACCTGCCGTGCGTGGGGCAGGTCTTTCCTATGTAGACCACGCCCCCGTCCTCGTAGATCTCAGCGTCGATGACGTTCATACACTCAGGACAGAGACTCTGTGTGGTCTTGATCGTCTGCATAATCCCACGACCGCCATAATCAGCATTTATTTATATTTGAATGTTTTCATATAGTTCATACGGTGAATTGGTTGACTGAAGACTCGGTCATGGCGAGGCTGATGGAGATCGGCCTGACAAGCACCGAGGCGAGGGTGTACGTCACGCTGCTCAAGGAGGAGGCTGACGCGAAGAGGCTGAGCGAGCAGTCGGGCGTTCCCTACTCCAAGATCCATACAGTCCTGTCGAGGCTGATCCGCAAGTCCCTGGTGGAGGATCGCGGCGGCAGGCCGTCCGTCTACGCCACCAAGAGGCCCTCGGAGGGGCTGTTGGACTACAAGCGCTCGGTGGTGGCGGATCTGGAGGCAAGGCTGAGGGGCGCGGAGGAGGCGCTGGCAGATCTGGAGACGGCGAGGGACTCGGAGAAGTCTGATATATGGATAATAAAGAATCAGGAGGACATCCTCAGGAGGACCTACGAGACGCTGAACAACGCCGAGAAGGAGGTGAAGCTCGCTCTGCCGGTGGCGCCGGACTGGGTGGTGGCGGCGCTGACGCCGGTCCTGATGAGGCTCAAGTCGGAGAAGATATTGCTGAGGCTACTCCTCACGCACGACTTCCCTAGGGATGAGCTGAGAAAGCTATCGGACCTGGCGAACGTGAAGCTCAGGGACAAGATGTTCGGCGGGGGGATAATTGTTGACAACGACGAGGCTTTGCTCTTCATAGGAAGTAGCGGCACCGCGGTCAACCTTGCCATATGGTCCAACCACGCCGGGCTCGTGCAGGTCGCGAGGACGTACTTTGATTACCTATGGGAGGGCTCGGCGGCGGGCTCGCGCCCGTGACCCTTGAGGAGGACGAGACCCGTCTTCTCTATCGTAAAGTAGTGCCAGACCGTGTCGTGCGAGGCGCCCTTCATCTTCCTGATCCTAAGTTGCCTCGCCAGGAGACCCTGCTGGGCGAGCATTGGGTCGAAGCGGAAGTCGATCATTCCGTCCACAAGGTAGTCGAGCATGCCCGCGAACTCGTCTATGGACTTGACCCCCACGTGGTACGAAGCATAGACCGTTATGCCCATGGTCTTGCAGAGCTCTGCCCTCCAGTTCTTGACGGTCTCCAGGGTCGAGGTGGGTGCGCTCAGGGTAAAGAACTCGGTTAGGGAGTCGATGAAGACAGAGCCCCTGCCCTCTAGGCCCTCGGCCGTGGAGAGGATTATCCCCGTCAGCGCGTGATGATCCTTCGGATTCTGAACCACCTTTATGACATCGTTTGGTTTAGGCGGCATCCTAGTCCTGAAGGAGAAGCAGTCTATTATGCGGAGCAGCCCCGTCTCCATAGCCAGCTGGCAGTCGAAACCAAGCCCCTTGAAGTTCTCGATAATTGAGTATGAGCTGTCGTCAAACGTTATGAAGACGCAAGGCTCGCCCGCGGAGAATTTCGCTCCGGCAGCTTGGATCAGAGTCACCGACTTTCCCGTCCCGCCCTCGCCGAAGAGGAGCACGAAGCTGTTCCGGGGGAAGTTTTCAGGCAGAAGGGAGTCGATCATCGGAATACCAAATTTAACGCGCGACATCTTTATCCCCAGTCTTTTGTTTTTGACTTACCTTCACATCTAAGTGGAGGGCTTCGATCTCATATATTTTGTCGAGTTTGGCATGAGGAGTGATGGATGGGGGTTACCGTTCCATGAGAGGCGCGAACGCTGTAAAAATGACCCCTTTTGAGGGAATCTAAAGAACGATGGTTAAAAAGAAAGGTATAAAAATGACAGTAAGTTATTCTGGATTATTGTTTTGGTGAACCACTATGGCAAAAAATGGCAATAGAATTCTAGTGGCTCTTGGCGGCAACGCTATCAAACAGGCGGAGGAGAGGGGGACAGCCGAGGAGCAGTTCAAGAATGTCAACACAACGGCGATACACATCGTGAATATGATCCAGCACCTCGGGAAGGACGACAGGCTGATAATAACCCACGGTAACGGCCCGCAGTCCGGCAACCTGGCACTCCAGCAGGACATCGCGAAGGAACAGATCCCGCCCCAGCCCCTGGACGTCGTGGGGGCCATGACCCAGGGACAGATCGGCTACATGTTTCAGAACTGCCTTCAGAACATAATGACGGCTAAGGGAGTCAAGGTTCCAGTGATTTCGGTCGTGAACCAAGTTCTGGTGGACAGGAACGACCCAGAGTTCGTCGGCGAGAACGCCTCCAAGCCGGTCGGGAACTTCCTGACGGAAGAGGAGGCCATGAGGCTCAAGGCCGAGAAGGGCTGGATCGTGAAGAAGGTGAAGCCAAACGCCCCAAAGCCCTGGAGGAGGACGGTTCCTTCCCCAGACCCAATAGCCAACGTGGAGGCCGAGGCCATAAAGATCCTGGTCAACGCAGGTGCGGTGGTCGTAGCCTCAGGCGGCGGCGGAATACCAGTGGTGAAGGAGAACGGCAAGCTGGTGGGCGTCGAGGCGGTGATAGACAAGGACCTGGCCGGCGAGAGGCTGGCCGAGGTCGTTGAGGCAGACACCTTCCTCATACTCACGGACGTGGAGAAGGCAAAGCTCAACTACGGCAAGCCGAACGAGAAGGCACTGGACAGGATGACGGTCGCGGAGGCGAAGAGGTACCTCGCGGAGGGGCACTTCCTGCCGGGCAGCATGGGACCCAAGGTGAAGGCGTGCATAAGGTTTCTGGAGTGGGGCGGGAAAGAGGCCATAATCACCTCGCTGGACAAGGCCGTTGATGCGCTGGAAGGTAAGACTGGAACGCATATTGTAAAGGGCTAAAAGCCATCCGCTTCCTTCTTTCGTCCTTTTCTTTATTTTAAGAGTGTTTAGGGCTCTGTTCTGATGTCACACTTCATCTTTAGTAATCCGTAATACCAGCATTCTTCATAGCCCACTATCATTTCACGTCGTCTTTTAATAAATCTGACTGTCCTCGCCCCACTGCCTGCCCATCGACACCAAACGGCTACTTTTTTTAGGCAAAGTTAAAAAAGCAGAATATTTTATACATATAAAATACTATGGGTGATGTTTATGACCATCAAGGTCGCCATTGTGGGCGTGGGAAACTGTTCGTCCGCCCTCGTTCAGGGGACCTACTACTACAGGAATGCCTCCGAGGACGAGGATGTACCAGGACTGCTCCATGTCAACATGGGTGGGTACCACCCGAGGGACTTGGAGTTCGTCGCGGCGTTTGATGTGGACACGACGAAGGTGGGAAGGGACCTCTCAGAGGCGATATTCGCATACCCCAACAACACCATAAAGTTCTCCGAGGTGCCCAGGTTGGGGGTGGAGGTGCAGAAGGGACCGGTGATGGACGGTCTGGGAAAGTACCTCAAGGGGTACGTGAAGGAGAGTGAGGCCGAGCCAGTGGACGTGGCCGAGGAGCTCAAGGACTCCGGCGCAGAAGTTGTCGTTAATTATC
>VGLU01000021.1 GCA_016882195.1 Thermoproteota archaeon | reverse complement strand
CCGCGCTACCGAGTCCCAGTCCCGCGAATACCGCGATAAAGGAGAGTATGGTCATGGGGTTCGTCAGGGTCAGGAGGAAGGTCGAGGTGTAGTCCGCGGCAAGCCCCTTGTTTGCTGTCTGAGGCGTCTCCTTGGAGGGCTTCGAGAGTATCGTCCTCGTTCCCAAGTAGAGCAGGAATGCGCCGCCCAGTAGCCGGAGCCAGAGCTGCTGGTTTATCAGCACATCAGAGATGAAGGTGAGCCCGAAGCCCGCAACCGCGCCGTATATGGCATCGGCCGTGGCAGCCCCTAGTCCAGAGGCAAATCCGTAGATCCGTCCCTTTGCCAGCGTCCGCTGTATGCAGAGTATGCCTATCGGTCCCACCGGTGCTGCGATGGCGAAGCCTATGAGCAGGCCCCTGAGCAGAAAGCTCACATCCATGCCCGCCGCCCCTCCCATTAAGTCCTGCCCTCTCCGAGGGCTGCCAGTATGGCGGCTGTCAGTATCATTCCCCCTCCGACGAGCTGCATGAAGGTTAAAAGTTCTCTAAATACTATGGCAGCGACAACGACCGAGGTTATCAGCTCCATGGTGCTGAGTATGGAGGTCCGCGACGGTCCGATGATCCTCAGACCGCGGAAGAAGAGCGTCAGCGCCAGGCACGTACTTACGACGGAGATCATAACGACCCAGAGCCAGACATCCGTCCCCCATCCGATCCCAAGCCCGCCCGTCGCGGAGCCGTAGATGCCGAAGCTGACCGCCGAGCCGCCCATTATGTAGAACGTGGAGAGTTCGCCCTTAACGTCCTTGAGTTCTCTGGAGCTTATCAGTATGAAGCAGGTGTAGGTTATTGCGGCGGCAAAGGCGAAGATCACTCCCCTGCCATCGAGGTCGAGCGCAGGGTTGGCAACGAGTGCTAAACCTATGAGCGCAAGTGCAAGTGAGGCCACAACGCGAAGGGACGCCCTCTCGAAACCCAGCGCGAAGGAGGCCGTGGTAACGAAGGCCGGGTAGGTATAAAGCACAAGTGCGGTGACAGCCACAGGCACGTACAACAGGGACAGGAAGTAGAAGCTTGACTGAAGGAAGTAGCCTACCGCCCCAAGACCTATCAGGATCACAAGCTGCCTGCGGGAGGGAAGGTGCATCCTCCTGACGAAGATGAGGAAGGCGCCTATTATAATGAAGGAGATCACGAACCTTACGAAGAGGAGCTCCTGCACCTCTGCACCTCCGGCGTAGGCGAGGCGCGCGAAGATGGGTAGGAAACCGTAGCAGACCGCCGATAAAAGGACAAGGATGCTTCCGTGCCAGCGGCTGTTCATAGAACCAACCTGTTGGAGGGTTCTAAAGAGGAACTGATTAAAAAGCTTGTTATGCAGGGCTCTCTTCCGTCCTGTCTTATGCCGCCTTAATGCCGAGGTACATCGAGCCCAGCTCGGGGGAGCCGAGCAGCTCCTGCGCGGGTCCGTCGAAGGCGACCCTACCGCTTACGAGCAGGACCGCCCTGTCCCCGCACTTCAGGGAGTCGATGGCGTTCTGCTCAACCAAGACAACCGTGATCCCCATGTCGTCCCTCAGCTTCTTTATCTCATCAAGCACCTGCGCGGAAATCTTGGGCGAGAGGCTTGCGCTGGGCTCGTCGAAGAGCATCACGTGGGGCTTCCGCATGAGCGCCATAGACATCGCCAGCATCTGCCTCTCTCCGCCGCTCATCGTGCTGGGCCTCCTGTTGTAGCACTCCTTCAGCACAGGGTAGTACTCCAGGACCTCCGGAATCTTGGCCCGTACCTCCTCCCTCTTGAGGGTGTATCCCGACATCATCAGATTCTCGCGGACCGTCAGATTCGAGAAGATGTTGCCCACCTGCGGGACGTAGGCTATGCCCCTCCTTGCTATCTGGTGCGGCGACATCCTCGTTATCTGCTCGCCGTTCAGGAAGATTCCACCCGAGTAGATGTTGGTCAGGCCGAAGATGCTCTTGAGGATCGTACTCTTACCGCTGCCGTTCGGTCCGACAATCACCGTCATCTTCTTCGAGTCTATGTTCGTGCTTATATCAAAGAGGACCTGAAACTTGCCGTAGCCAGCGTTGAGCCCCTCGATCCTGATCAGGCGCACGTCCCCCCCAGATACCCTTCGATTACTTTGGGATCGTTCATAACTTCCTCTCCAGTACCGTGCGAGATGACCGTCCCCAGCGCCATGGCATAGACGTAGTCCACGTACTGCAGAGCTATATCGAGCCTGTGCTCGATTATCAGGAAGGTGATGCCCAGCCTCTGCTTTATGTCGCATATGTGGGCGAAGACCTTGTGCGCCAGCACCGGGTTGAGCCCGGCCGCGGGCTCGTCCATCATGATCATCTTTGCGCCCGTCATCAGGGCGCGCCCGATCTCCAGCAGCTTCAGCTGCCCGCCGCTCAAAACTCCGGCGGGCTGATCCCACAGCTTGAGGTTCAGAAGGTCCAGCACCCTGAAGGCCCTATCGTATATCTCCGACTCCTTCTTGTGCCACGTCATCTTCAGTGGTGCCTTGAGGAACGACTCCCCTGGGTTGCCCTTGCTGGCGATGAGAAGGTTCTCCAAGACGGAAAGCTTCACGAAGGGCGAGGGGATCTGGAAGGTCCTGACAAGGCCGTACGCGGATACCTTGTTCGGGGGCTGACCTGTGATGTCCCTGCCCTCAAAGGTCACCTGACCGCGGTCCGGCTTGTAGAACCCGGAGATGACGTTTATCAGGGTCGTCTTGCCGCTCCCATTGGGGCCGATAAGCATGGTCATGCTTCCCTTATCAACGTTTATGTCAACGCTGTCTAAAGCCACGACCCCTCCGAAGGTCTTCCTTATGTTTACTGTATTTAAAACGGGCTGAGACAATCCAACCCCTCTTTAACGCAACAAACAAGTTGGAGAAATATTAATTTTTCTATGGTTTGGCTTATAAAATAAAAAAGGGAAAGGACTTGCATTACCAAGTCCATGTCACGGAGTCCGAGGGTGCAGAGTAGAATCCGACCTTCTTCCAGTCGAATGCTGTGGCGTTCACCTGGTATACGCCCCAGAACTCGTAGTCCGCTATGGTTCTGTCACCGGCCAGGCTGAGCTGGCACCATCCGCTGGCACCGAAGGTGTTGCCCGCCATCGGGATCATCAAGGTCTTGACGGCCTCACCGTCGTACTTGCCAGCCGCGCCTATGCACTTCCAGACGATCCAGAGTGTGTCGTAGAGGTTGTATGCATAGGGGTCAGGGGTCCTCCCGAGCCTGGTCTGTATGTATTCCCTCACCTTAATGAGATTCGCAGACTCGGCAGGTGCGAAGTAGGAGGCCGGGAATATGGTTTGAACCGCAAAGGCTGCAGCGACCGGGTCTGCTGATAGCTGGGCTGAGAGCGCCGATCCGTCGCAGCCAAACCACGTTACGCTTGATAGGATCGGGTACTCATTTGCCTTGACCATCATGGCGACTATCTCCTCAAAGGTGATGGTGTAGACAGCGACCTTGTCAGCCCCGTAGGTGTCCACTGCCTGCTGGACCTTCTGGGCGAGCAGGGCTATCTCGGTCGAGAACTCCCTGGCATTCTGGTCGTACCGTATACCCGCGGCGTCGTAGGACCCTCCAAGGGCCGCGAACCTCACCTGGGTGGCATTGACCAGGCCGTCTCCATAGGTATCGCCTCTCCAGATGGGAATGATGTATTCGATGCCCATACTTATCAAAGCCTTTGCAATGGCTGGTCCCTGTTTGTCGTCGGCGGGGCAGAACCTAAAGATGTAGTCGCCGGCTATTGCCAGGTCAGGTGCTGTGGAGGAGGGCGAGATCAGGAGGATCTTGTTGGTGTCGGCGTAGGTCTTGCAATTCCTCACCTCAGCACTCGAGTAGAAGCCGATCATGACCTTGCATCCCTTCGCAGCCAGGGACTGGACCTTCTGCAGACAGATGTCCGGCTTCGTCTCGGTGTCCTCAAAGTACAACCTGAGCCAGTAGCCAGCTCCCGTGGTGTTGAGCAACGTGTTGATCTCTGATACCGCCAATTCTAGGGCAACCTTACCGTTCTCACCATATGTGCCAAGGCTGCCTGTAAGTGGTATGGGTACACCGATGGGTATCTCGCCGCTTAAGGCGGGTGTTGTGGCATCTTCTGTCTTTGGCGGGGCAAGGAAATAGCCTCCGGTTGCACCGATGATCAGCGCTACGACAATGGCTACTCCTGCTATAGTGGTAGAAATTCCTCGTTTTTGGCTCAATACTATCACCATTTCTTTAGTCTTCTATATAGAAGAACGATAGAACTATAAGGTAAAGTTTAAGTATATATAGGTTTTCATAACTATATCCTTCCGCGGTCGTGTTTCCATGGTGCTGGACATCATAAGCGCGTTCAAGGACGCGATAGTCTTCTCGAGCCTCCTCACCCTGTTGACTATCGGCATGACCCTGACCTATCTCACGACAAAGGTGCCCAACTTTGCCCATGGAAGCATCGCCACTGTCGGCATTTACTTTGCCCTCATTACGACCAAGCTGTTGGGTCTCAACATCTACTTGGGCCTGTTGCCCTCATTCTTCGCCGGAGGGGTCGTGGCGATCCTCCAGTACATTGTCATACTCAGGCCTCTCTCCAAGAGGAACGCCTCAATAACGACAATGATGGTGGCAACAATTGCCTTCGATTTTCTGCTCTTGTCAGGTCTGAACATTCTTGCAGACTACCTCTCCAAGAGCTTCCTCATCATCTCCAGGTACTTCCTGTTGAAGGGCTTCGACTTCTTCTTAATGGGGGAGAGGGGCGTCCTCCTCATATCCCCCATCCTCGTGATAGCCATAACCATCGCCCTCTACCTCCTGCTGACGAGGACCAAATTCGGGGTAGCCATGAGGGCAACCATCGAGAACCCGCCACTGGCGGGGACGGTGGGCATAAACGCGGACCTGGTCTACATAGTGTCCTGGTTCGTCGCGGGGGGTCTTGCCGGACTGGCAGGCTGTCTTTTGCCCCTCTGGTTCATCGGGAACCCGGATACGGGAACTTTCATACTCATAAGCATCTTTGCCGCGGCCGTGACCGGAGGCCTCTACAACATCTACGGTGCCATAATCGGCGGTTACACAGTGGGTTTCGCAGAGATATTCCTCATCAGGTATCTAGCATCACTGTCCGACCCGTTCGGCGCTTGGATAATCCCCTACAGGCCGGTGATCCCGCTCCTCGCCATGGTCATAACGCTCATGCTGGCTCCCCGCGGAATAACCGGGATAGACGTGAAGCGGCTGAGGAGCATGTTCAGGAGGAATCGGAATGCTTAGCGGCGAATCTCTATTCATGTTGGACCTTGTAGCCACCTTTGCACCTTACATGATCATTACCCTAAGCCTGAACTTGGAATACGGTTTCGGAGGGGTTCCCAACTTCGGCAAGACCCTCGCAGTAGCCGGAGGGGCGTTCATGGTTGGCTATCTCCCGGGTCGAATACTGGCTGGCATAATGGGGGTCGGTCAGGGGATGGACTATGTGGCGCAGAACGCCCAGATAATCACCGAGATAAACAACCGCTTGGTCTTCAACGTTCCTCTCTCCTTGGGAATATTATTGATCACGCTCGTCGCAGTCATCTTGTTCGGCGCATTCCTTGGCCTTCTCGTGACCGTTCCTGTGGTTAGGCTCAGAGCCGATTACTTGGCCATGACCTTCCTTGCTGCCGGAGAGGTGATCTTGGTCATCGGCAACAACTATCCGCCCTTGGTAGGTGGAACACTGGGCATAGGCGTGCCAGACCCGTTTGGATGGGCCTCAACCTTTAGCGTTCTGGGTCTTAGCCCTGGTGAGATGAGAAACGTTACTGTTACGCTGTTCATGGCCATCACGGCCATCATAATATTCCTCTACGCCCAGAAACTGACGCACTCGCCACTGGGAAGGGTCCTTAGAGCCATAAGGGATGACGAAAATTCTGCTCTGGCGCTCGGGAAGGACGTGACCAGTAACAGACTAAAGGTAATAATCTTTGCCTCAGCCATAGCCGCCATAGGCGGAGCCCTCTACGCATTCTACACTGCGAACGTGATATCCACAGCCTATTCGAGAGTGAGCTGGACGTTCTGGCCGTGGGTGATGGTGATGCTAGGGGGTGCCGCGAATAACCTGGGGGTCGTATGTGGCACATTCATATTCGTGGCCGTCCGAAAGTTGATAATCTTCTATAAAGACATCTTCGGCCCATTCATTCCCTTCGATGTCGTATGGCTTGACATGCTCTTACTGGGGGCCGCGCTGGTGTTCATCCTCCTTTACAAGCCGGAGGGTCTACTTCCCGAAAAACCAATAAAGACCATCAAGATTGAGGGTCCCCCTCCCCCAAAGAGGGAGGCTCCTGAAGAGACCTCCTCCAGTCAAGCTCCAAGTAAGAAAAAGGTCGGCCTCAAATTGCCCTTCAAATTCAAGGTTCGCAAGAAATAAAAATCCCGTTTTTGACCAACGGCTGACCGCCAAATTTTTACTACCCAGCGTTAAAGTGAGGGAGACACCTCTACTAAAACCCTCGCGCCATTAATGAAAGTTAAAAAAAACAAAAAAAATTGTTTTGACTCACGGCGTGGCGATTTTATGCCATGAGCAGGTAGAGTGCCAGTATGAAGTTTATCACGACTACCGCTAGGATTGTAGTGCCGCCTTTGAACTTGCCCAGTACGGAGTAGCCTGACGCTAAGGCTGCGACACCGAACAGGAGCACTGCTAGACCCGCAACCATGCCTTCGGTCAAGGCCATGAAGAGGTATATGACGTACACCCCGAGTATGACTAGGATTACGCCTACGAAGTTGACTAAGTTCGCCACTGTTGGCAAACCCTCTGGCTTAAAGACAAAGCCCGAAAAGCCAACGGCTAGGAACGCCATTCCTGCCATGCCCAGGATCAAAGCCACGACATAATTCGGTGCTGCCGCAGTAAAGAAGTAGAACGCCATAATCGTTCCGATTATGCCGGGGATTATTCCCGCCTTAAGCGCCGCCGGAACGTCAGCCTTGCCCATCAACGCCAGAGCAACTGGTAAGAACCCAAAGACGAATACCATCAAAGGCCACGCGAGTACTGCTAATAGAGTCATCATTCACCCCCCTTGTTAATACGAATGAGTATATGTTATTTAAAAAGCATACGTTTTTTGACTTGCGAAATCAATAAATGTGATACAAAATAATACTTTGTATATTATGAAAAACGGAAGATGCGTGGTGAGGAAACCCATACATCTTATCATTCTGTATTTACAGGCAGAAGGCGTAAAGCCTCCCACTTGAAAAAGTCAGACAGCCGTCGGCCCGACTCTAGTCGACGCCGACAACCACCGTGCCCAGCCGGTTGTCTTCCGTGTCTATCTCCAGTCTCGTCTTCAGATAAATGTCGGTCGGCGGGGACGGGACTCCAACCACCGCTCCGCAGATGGTGAGCTCCGGTATCTCCATGGGGAGCATATGAACCCTCATTTCGTCCCTCCTCTCCTTGAGGGCCTTCGTCTTATCCTTGTATAGCACCAGGTTGCCTGCAACAACGTTTCCCTTCTTCTTCAGGTTCTCCAACGTGGCCTTGTCGTAAAGGTCCTCCCCGACGACCTCGCCGTCGCATACCAGCTTGATATAGGAGCACTCAGGCCATGTCAGATTAAGGTCGGTTGCGCACGCAAAGACATACCTTCTCTTCAGCGCCTCCCTCAGGCCCAGGTTTATCCCCTTGCAGAGCCCCATCATAACCTTCTTCTCCGCCTCCCCCTCCAGCCTCAGAACCTCTGCAACCTCTTCGTGGCTCAACGGTGCCACTTTTATTATGCCCTTAATTCGGCCGAGGGTTTCTACAACCTTATCTTTTGACGTATCGCCTCACCACCTTTGGAGCCCTTATCACCGCCACCGTCTCGGGGTACTCCTCGAGCCGGCTGTTCGGCATGTACATGGCGTTGATGTACTCCTCCTCAAAGATGGCCTCAACCGCAAGCTCTATGTACTTTATTCCCTCCGCGATCCTCCATGCCTCGCTCCTCGCGTCAAGGGACTTGAGGCACATCCTCGCACCGGAGCCCGCGGTATTGCCCAGGAAGGATATCCTGTCCAGCGGCATCTCGGGTATCATCCCCAGGGTCCTAGCACTCTCAGGATCGATGTAGTTCCCGAAGGCGCCGGCGATCACGATCTCCGACAGGTTCTCCTTCTTAAACCTGCTCTTCCTCATCAGGGTCATGTATCCGCCGTACATCGCGGCCTTCGCCTTCTGGATCTCCCTGACGTCGTCCTGCGTTATCACTACGTCCTCCTTCCCGCTGGCGGTCTCCTCCTTGAAGATCAGAATGAACTCCTTCCCAGGATTCCTGTCCCTTATCCTCTTGTGGTTATCCAGTATCATCCTGCCCGACGTATCTATCACTCCGCTCTTCAGCATCTCCGCCACCCCGTCGATTATCCCGGATCCGCAGATCCCCCTCGCCTTCTCGTCGTCTATGGTCTTGTAGGTGACCTCAAAATCTGGACCGATCCTTATCTTCTCCACCGCGCCGGTGGCCGCCCTCATCCCGCACTTTATGTGCGCCCCCTCGAATGCCGGGCCGGAGGCCGTGGAGCAGGACCATATCCGATCCCTGTTCCCCAACATGACCTCTGTGTTCGTTCCAACGTCCATCAGGAGCGTTAGCCTCTCCCTCTCGTGAAGCCTTGAGGCGAGAATGTCCGCTATGGCGTCCGCCCCCACGAACCCTGCGACGTTCGGCAGCAGGTGCACATTGCCGGATGGGTTGATATCCAGCCCCATGTCCCTTGCCTTCACGTCGTGCGGTCTGCCGAGCCCTGCGGGGTACGGACATAGGCCGAGGCTCCTCGACTCTATGCCTGCGAAGAGGTGGTGCATGGCGGTATTTCCAACGGCGACCAGCTCGTAGAGTTCCTCCCTCTTTATTCCGGTGTCCGCCACCCCCTTATTCACGAGCTCGTTTATCCCGCCGACTATCGTACGCTGTATCTCCTTCAGGTTATCCTCGCCCTGGGCGGCAAAGTGGAGCCTTGATATGACGTCCTCGCCGAACCTTATCTGCGGGTTCATGATCCCGTCCGCAAAGACCAAGTTCCCGTCAAGAAGGTCCACTATGAAGACGGCGAGTTTCGTGGTCCCTATGTCCACAGCCACGCCGAACGACTGCTTTGTTGTGTCCCCTGCTTGGACATTAATGATCTCTCTCTTGCCCAGTATCGTGACCGTGATCTTCCATCCTCCCGCCCTCGCCACCTTGGGGAGAGCCTTACCGACGAGATAGTCCACCTTCAGGTTTCTGTAACCCTTAGCGGACAGCACCTGGAGGATGCGCTCATCGTCCGCCCTGGGGTCGTGCAGGGTTGGCGCATTAAGCTCCAAGTAGACCTTCTCCACGTTCTCCTTCAGCGCGACTGGCGGCTCCTTTCCCATTATCACGAGCCGCTGCCTGCCCACCCGGCTCTGGTCGGGGACCCTCACCACAACGTGCCCGCGAACCAAGGCCTGGCATGCGAGCCTGTAGCCCCTGGCCAGCCTCTCAGGAGGGATCCTCTTCCTCTCCCAGTCCGTCAGGGGCGATAGCTGCCCCTCGATAACCTCTACAACGCACTTGCCACAGTACCCCTTGCCGCTGCATATGTTTGCCAGATCCACGCCGCCTTTTAGCGCAGCCGCCATCAGGGGCAACTCTTCCGCAACGGTGCTCCTCTTGCCCTCGGGAAGAAACTTGACCTCATACTTCAACTTCTGCATCCCCCATGAAACGACTGATAACCTCTGATGGATCGCCATCCATTATAACTTTTCCGTCTTTTAACAGGACGCACCTGTCCGCCACCTCCTCCACAAAGTCAAGCTGGTGGCTGACCAGTACGATGGCCGGCCTGAACGAAGACTTGACCCTCTTAAGGGCGTTTGCCACCCTCCGCAGCGTCAGGGGATCGAGATCACCGAAGGGTTCGTCCAGTATCAGAACCTTTGGGTTGAACACCAGCGAGAGCGCAAGGGCAATGCGGATCTTCTCGCCGCCGGAAAGTTCATAAATGTTCCTCTCCAAGATGCTGGGGGCGAGTCCGACCTCCCGCAGTACGGCGAGTCCGACGTCCTTTGCCTTCTCAGGGTCCTTGCTCCTGAAGAGCTCCCTAAGCAGCTCGCGGTCCAGCCCCGCCTCCCTGAGCCTTGTCTCCATCTCCCCCTCGGGTAGCTCGGCCACCCGGCTGAGCGCGTCCACCACCCCCTCGCTTATCCCCGCCCTCTGCGCCCTCTTCAGGGCGTCCTCCATCATCTTGTAGTCCTTTATCCCTAGGCGCGCCGCAAATAGGTCCAGAACCCTTGCCCAGTAGGGCAGGTCGAACTCTTGGTGCAGCATGCCGATGTGCGTCCTCGCGTGCAGGCTCTTCCTGCCGAACTTCCCCAGGGTGACCCACTCGCCCTTGTGCAATAGCTTCACCTCACCGCCGTCAGCGAGTTCTAGTCCTGCTAGCATCCTTAGGATCACGGTCTTGCCGGCGCCGGATGGACCGACTATGCCGGTTATCTCGCCCCGTCGGAACTCCAAGCTCGTGTCCGTCAGCTCGAATACCTTGCCGTAGGAGAAGATCTTGTAAAGCTTGGTTACCCCCTCCATCCTCAGAACGCTGGGGCCCTCCACCTCCACCTTCTTTAGGGGCGCCTCCAGCCTCGAGAGGAACTTCCTTAAAATCCTTTCCGGTTCCCCGTCATCTGTAATCCTTCCTTCCTCGAGTAGCAACACCCTATCTGCCAACGAACGGTGGATCTGCGGGTTGTGGGACGCGAAGATTATGCCGATATTTAACTCGTCCCTTACCCTCTTCAGCGTCTCCACCAGCTCCTCCCTCGTTGCCGGGTCGGTCATGGTCCCTGGCTCGTCCAACAGGAGCAGCTTCGGCCTCCTCGCTATCTGCCTCGCCACGATGAGCCTCTGCTTCTCTCCGCCGCTGAGTACCTGCGACCATAGATCTGCCCTCGCCTCCAGCCCCGCGACCCTAAGGATCTCAAGGGCCCTCCTCCTGTACCCCTTGTACTCCCCCTCGTCCTCGGTAAGCGTCTCCTCTCCCATCGTGCTGTACCTCAGTGCCCGGACGACATTATCCACGGCGCTGTCCGGCCAGAGTCCGAAGCTCCTCTGCAGCTGTATCGCAACCCTCCTCTGGTACTCTAAAACCGACCCGATGGGGGATGTTGGTTCGATCTCCAAGCTCTCGAAGTAAATCTTGCCGCTGTCGAAGGGCTCGACGCCCCTGAGGATCCGGAGGAGCGTGCTCTTCCCAGCCCCGCTCTCTCCGATGATCCCGACTATCTCCCCCTCTTCAAGACTGAGGCTTACCTCTTTCAACGCGGTGATGTTGGTCTCACGGTACCTCTTACTTATCGACTCTGCTCTCAGAAGCAATTTGGATACCTCACTTGAACCTTGATTCCGGCAGCACCCTCACGAGTATATAGTCCCTCATCAACGACCTCTTAACCACCGCCAACCCCCCGAGCCTCTTCCCGTCCAAGGTGATGCCCGCCACCTTATCGTGATATTCGTCGTACGGCAGCTTGATCCTAACGCCGTCCACCTTCAGGGTCACGGGGTTGGGGGAGAGCGCCTCCACAGACTCCGGCACCTGCCTCTCGACCTCCTCCTTCACGATGATGGGCTCAACCACCAGCGGGTCAATATCAAGCTCCCTCCTCCTCTGCTCCGCGACCCTTCCTGAAAGCGCAGAGACAGCCCTCAGCCTCTCTATCATCTCACCAGTCCTGACCCTCTCCGGATACCTGCCTATCCCACCCACGTACCCCTGAGCCCCTGGAAGAGAGTCGAGGGGGGGTCCGCCCGTTATAATTACCGGTATGGAGAGTTCCCTGAAGAGGATGGGTTTGAACTCCCTCAGGCAGCGCTCGAAGTTGCCGAGGGTGAATACGGCGATGTCGTGCTCCTCTATAAGCTCCTTCTCCTTCGCTGACGTGTGGACTATCCTCTGCCCAACCCCCCTGGCAAGGCCTATGATGTTCGTCTTAGCGCCGCTCCTCCTCAGGTTCTCGGCTATGTCGCAGGCCGGATGCGGGAGGTGATGCCTCGAGAGGGTGGGTGCCACCACCGCCACCTCCGTCCCTATCAGGGGCGCCTCCTTGACCTTTCCCTTGAGCTCGACGACGAGTTCCTGCAGTCGACCCACCTCCTCCTCGGGCACCGCGAGGTTCATTATGAGGTCCAGGCTCACCACGGTCTTCTGAACAACGAAGCCCCCGATGTCCTGGAGGAACTCCTCCAGAATCTCGTGCCTGTAGAGTCCGCCCTCAAAGATTAGGTACTTCAGCATCAGTCGCCGCCCTCCATGCGTGAGGCGATCTCCTTCCACTCCTCCGTGATCGGATCCTCGGCGGCTATGAACGTCATGACCCCAGCCCCCTTAGTCACGCTGCGGATCCTGAACCCCTCCGGGATTATCCTTGCCGCGAGCTCATTTATCTTGTTGGAGATGTCGAGGGCCCTGTCCCTGATCTTTATGTTCCTGACCTCATCCTCCCGCGCTCTGGAGACGACTATATCCATCCTCCCCACCTGCTCCACCCTGTCCCTGCCGAAGACATTCCAGAGCGCCTTCAGGGCGTCCCCGAGGTCGACCTCGCTCTCGAGGATTATCCTGACGCCGTTCCCTCGCTCAAGTATGCGTGAGAGCTCCCCGAGGGTGTTTCTCCCCACGAACTCCCTGTACTTGATCTTTATTATGAAGACCGGTCCATCAGACCTTATGAACATGTGGACGGTCTGCACGCTCCCGCCGAGGGCCAGGTCCTCCACACCCCTCGCTGCTATGTGCTCGTAAAGCTCTCCGCCCTTCTTGTCATCGCTGTCCGCAAAGATCCTAATTGCCCCTTCCCTCCCTGCCCTTCCCGCCCCTCTTCCCTACCTTGCCCTTAACCTTACCTTTGCCCCTCCCCGGCGTCTTTACCTCTGAGGGACCTTCTTTCCTAGACTCGATTATCCTCCTCAGGGCATCCACGCTCAGCCTGCCCTTAACCTCCTCCTTAACCGCCACCTCTCCGCCCTCAAGGGCCTTTGAGACGTTCTTCAGCGCCTCCCTCTCGAGGCCGAGCATGTGGAATCCCATTCTGGGTCCCCCTCCCCTCTTCGCCCTGCAGATCCTCTCGTCCCCGATCCTGAAGCCCCTGACCTTGAAGAACACCCTGTTTGGATCGAGCGCCCTCAGCTCCTTGAGCACCCTCTCCAGAGGCTCCTCCTCCCCCTCCAGGAGCAGGCCGTAGCAGGTCACCTTGTAACCCACCCCTCCTATAGCCGCCACCCTCTCTGCAAGCATCGAGGGAGTCAGATCGGAGTCGGTCGATAGCATGACGACGTAGGTCTTGATCATGGAACCGCCTCCGACAGGTAGACGACCCCCTTCTCCTTCAGACCCCTCAGCGCGTCGTGGTTCTCCACGACCTCTCCGATGATGTTGGTCCCCTCGAACCTCTCCGCAGTGGGCCCGAACTCGTCGCTCTCGGTGAAGCGGACGCCTATCATCCCCGCAAACTTCTTCGCGGCGTTCGTAACCCCTATCACGTTGGCGGCAACCTGGCGCTTGGGAACGTTCTCGGGCATTAGCTCCTTGGCCAGCACATCATCCCCCTTGAAGAGCACCATCTCCATCTTGGGTGTCGTGAAGTAGACGGTGAGCTTCCCCTCTCGCCTCAGGTCCAGTCCCGTAACCCTCTTGAAGTACTTCACCGAGCTGGGTGCCTCTTTGTAGAAGAGCCGCACCTTGACCACCTGTGAGGGGCTGACCCCGAGGCAGCTCACCTCCCCCCTTCCGTAGACCTCCAGAGTCGTGGGCGGATCCTGCTCCACCACCACCGCCCGATCCGAAGAATCCCGTGCCCTCACGTGCTTGATGCCGTGGACCTTGAGGAGCCTGCTCGCCTCCTGCTGCGTCCTGCCGAGGACGTCCAGCCTACTGGGGCTTATCTTGACCGCGATTCTGTCTCCCTCCGCCGCCATGTCTGCGAGCTCGATCCCTTCCGTCACCCTCCCCACGATATTATGACTGGTGGAGAGCGGCGCCTCCTTCAGGTAGACGTAGACCGAACCGGCGTTGATCCCGGTGTTCCTTACGGTTACAGCCCCCCTAACCCTATGGTCCAGCTTCTCGTTGACGAGCGAGATGACGTTCACCCTGTCGCAGGCTATGAACCTGCTCGTCCTCCTTGAGGCAATCAACGTCCCGTCGCCGACAACGTTATAGGTGAGCTCTCCACCCACGGGCGAGGATCTGTCCAGCTCTATCCCGAGCCTCGTGTAGACCCTTACGGGCTCCCTCAGCTCGTAGCTCCTATCCGCCCTTATGACGGCCTTCTCCGCCTCCCTCGTCTCTATTATCGGCTCTATCTTCGTTATCCTGTCGCCTAGGCGGAGCTCATCCACCAAGTGCCTTCCGTAAATGACCCTGCCCAGAACCCCGCAACCGCGCGGCGGAGCATAGGCGCTCTCGTGCAGCTTCCGGCTGAAGACGAGGTGCGTGTTCTCGTTGCTGAAGCCCGCGAGGCTCAGCGTTATCTCATATTGCCTCAGCTCCACCGAGTCTCTGGAGGGCTCAAAGTCCGTCAGGGTGGGACCGAAGACGGCCGCGTCCCTCGTGACCCACCTGATGCCAGACTCCTCAAACCTCTTGTACGCCCTCCGCCAGCCGTCGAGAACCTTCTCGCACTCTAACCTTATGATCATCCTTCCCTTTGTCGTCGTGACCTCGAAGAGGTTGGTCAGGACCTTCTCAGGCTCCACGGGCCTCCTTACCGCGACTATGCATTTGTCGATGAGTTGGATCCCAAGTTTCTTTGCCAAAGCCTCTACAGTTGCTCCAGGTTTAACATCCGCCTGAAGACCGTCTATGGAGACCCTCACCAGCCACATCCCCGATGTTAGCATTAATTTATTAAATGACTAATTAACTTTATATGCTAGGTGCCTTGATATGCCTACCTTCACCGGTAAACCAGACATAGAGATAATGCCCGAGAGGCTAATGGACAGGAAGAAGGCCGACGAACTCATAGCCATAATAAAGGGTATCGATTATGTTTCGGATGTGGATACCCGCAAACACAAATTTGTTGGGGGCGGCTACCTGGTCGGGCGTTTTATAGTGATATTGTCTGAGGAGGCGGAAGTGGAAAAAGTGATTGAAAAATTGAGGTCGGTATGCGACAAGACGATGCCTCACGGATACTATGTCCGGGTCGGGCGCTTCGTAAAGCCTCGACCGACGGTATCAGACTATTTAAGAGGCACGGTTCGGAATAAGAAGGAAGGCTGAAAGGTTAACGATATGTAAAAGGTGAATGGTGAAGCAATTGCAAGAAGCCATTGGCAGAGACGTGCAGATAATCGATTGCAGAGAGGCTCAGGGCATGGGCGAGGGGGGCGGGCTGGCCCAGAGGGGCACCATAGCCGAGTCCGAGAAGTTCGAGGTGGTGGCCGTGGCCATGTCCCCAGGGAAGAGGCACATAACCAAGCCCATCTGCGAGATCACCTACGGTCTGCGGGAGCAGGGGGTCAGGACCAGCGTCCTCGTCCTAGACTCGGGCTCCGGCGTGCCATCGGACTCCCCCTACAGCGGTGCCCCCGGCGGCTCAATGGCAAACATAAACGAGAAGGAGATCTTCCAGATAAGGAGGTTCAAGCTCGCCCTGTTCCACTTTGGTGGTATCAGCGGCCACGTGGCCTACAAGGCGAGGTCGTTCCTTCAGTACGCCGACATTCCCGCAATAATTGTATGCGAGGCGCCGGTCGACTACGAGGACTTTGCCAAGGTTGGGATTATTACCCGCCTCGTAAGGCCCCCTCCGGAAAAGGTTCAGTGTGCCGGGGTCATAGTGGACTTGGTGACCGGCGTCGTGAGGGGGGTCAGCGCCCCGAGGGAGAAGCTGAACGAGATAGTTATAAAGGTCAAGTTCTGGTTGAGTAAGATCAACAGCGGAGAGCTGAAGTTAGGAGGAGTGACCACTGGCGAAGATATTCATATTCCCGCCCAATAGCCTGATACTCTTCGATCTCGTGAAGAGGGAGGGACACACCCCCCTCGGTCTGGGCGAGGAGGTTGCAAAGAACCTTGACAAGCCCGAGATTGACTCGCCGCCCATGAACATCACTCCGGAGTTCCCCAGGCGCGGGCTGAAGTACGCCGCGATAGAGGTTCCCGCAGGCGTCAGGGGGCGCCTCGCGCTCATGGGGCCGCTGGTGGAGGAGGCCGACGCCGCAATAATCGTGGAGGAGGCGGAGGCGCTCTTCGGGTGCGCCAGTTGCGGGAGGACCAACGAGTTCCTGCTCTACCTGATAAAACAAAGGAACATCCCGTTCGTGAAGGTCCCATACCCCAGCACCGAGGAGGACGCCAAGGTAATGGTCTCGAAGATAAGGTCATTTTTGAGGTCTCTTGGTGGTAAAAAAAGTAAACTGAGGGCTTAAAATGGTTAGTTTGGTAATTGAGGATGAATACCTGCTGAGTTTCGCAAATGCGTTCAAGGAGGACACCCTTAGGGAAGTGATCTTCTGCCTGCAGGATGCCCCCATGGCGCTGGATACGATCGCCCAGACCCTAAACATAAAAGAGGAGGATCTGTCGCCGAGGCTGGATGCGCTTGTCTCGATGAATCTGGTCAGGAGGGTAAAATCCAGCAACAGCGGACCAGACCTCTACGCGCTCGGATTCGCGATGGAAAAGTTCGGTGGTTATCCAAAGACCAAGCTCGTCCGTACGCTCTCAGAGGCGATGAGCGAGCTCATCCCCCCCTTCCTGGAGCAGCACGCCGGTGATATAGAGCCATTATGCGAGTCCACGGGAATATCTATGGGTCGATGTGTCGAGCAGCTCCTCCTCAGCGCCTTCTCTTGGATAATGGGCGACCTTCAGAGAGAGGTCCTCGAGGAGGATAAGCGCCTCTGTGAGACGCTGAAGAAGAGCAAACCGCCCCGCTGAAGTGTGGTTCAACGCGTTAGACGAACCCTTCTATTACCGGACTCACTCAAATTTTTTAATCCTTTCCTTTAGCCCCTGGTAAATGTACTCTTTGGCCTTCACAAGGTTCTCCTTTTCGCCCTCAAGGAACCAGCCTTTCGGCACATACTCATCCTTCGCAGAACCAGGAAGCACGATGTCCTTCTCCACCAACTCTAGGTTGAACTTATTGACAGCCTCTGCTATGAGGGAATAGGGAGTCCCTGCCGGTACTGGCAGGTAAAACCTCTTGCTGGCATCAGGTGCGCTCATACTATCAGAACATGAGAAAGGCTCGATTTATATTTATAGTTGCAACTCACGCCTTTAATAGCGTCAAAGGAGCTTCTTGACGACCTTAATAACCTTCTCATCCTTGACCTTACCCATCAGCTCCTCAAGCTCCTCCCTGCAGCTCACCACCATGTCCTCCACATTATAGCCCCTATCTGCATATGTGCAAGCCTGCCTCCAAGTGGAGATGAGGTCCGCTATCTTGGCTATGACGGCCTCTTTGCTCCTCCTCTCCTCGTACTCTTCAAAGATCTCTGATAGGTTCCTGAAGCCGCTCGCAACTGCAAGCTCACTCATTATCTTCCTCTCTGCCCTGCTCTTTGTGTCCCTGCCGAGCCTCCTCGTGAGGGATCTGGGGATGTCCCCCGCAACAGCCTCTCCCCAGTCGTGAACTATGCCGATGACGAGCATCCTCTCCTTATCCATGCCCTCTCCAACCTCCATGGCGATAACGGCAAGTATTGACGCGACCTCGAACGAGTGCTCCGCCACGGTCTCGGCTATCGAGGGCGGGATCCCCCTCTGAAGCCAGCCTGTCCTCGGAATGTTCTTTAGTATCCTTACCGTGTCCGTCAAAACCTTCGGGTCCAACAACTTCACCTACTGTAGCTATATGCACGGACTTGAAAATTTAAATCATTCCATTTCCCTAGATGGTCTTGTGTTGAAATTGAAGATCCCTCGCGTAGATCAAGAACTCTGCATAGGTTGCGGGACCTGCGAATCCCTATGTCCGGAGATGTTCAAGGTCTTCCCCGAAGGAAAGTCGCACGTGGTAAAGGAGGAGGGTAACTGCGACCTCCAGCTCGTGCTGGACTCTTGTCCGGTCAGCGCGATCTCACTCGTGGATAAGTAGGTCACTTAAGCGACTGCAGTATCTCCTTTGCCCTTGAGACCTTCACGTTCCCCTCCTTCGCGAGGATCTCTGCGACCTTGTCCACAAGATCTCCGGTCGCCCCAGCCATTATCGCGATGTTCCTCGCGTGGAGCTCCATGTGCCCTCTCTTTATGCCCTCGGTGACCATCGCCCTGAGCGCCGCAAAGTTCTGGGCCAATCCGACGGCGCAAGCAACCTCTGCCAGCTCCGTGGCGGTCTTAACACCGAGTATCTTCAGGCAGAGTTGAGCGACCGGGTGGGTCCTAGTGGCCCCGCCGAACGTGCCGAGCGCCAGTGGCAACTCAAGCTCCCCCACAAGGTCCCCCTTCTCGTCCTTCCTCCAACTCGAGAGCGGAAGGTACTTGCCTGACATTGAGGCATATGCATGAGCCCCTGCCTCTACGGCTCTCGTATCGTTGGCCGTTGCAAGAGTTATGGCGGTAATGCCGTTCATGATGCCCTTGTTGTGGGTCGCTGCCCGGTATGGGTCGTACACGGCGAACTTGTAGGCCTTCGCAATGCCGTCAACAACCCTCTCTCCACCGATGACGTCGCTTCTGTAGGTCACCGTGGCCTTTGCTGTCCTCTCGGTCGCGAGGTTCGAGATTATCTTCAGTAGCGATCTCCCGCCCGTTATGCCCTCGATCTCAGGCGCCATGCCCTCCACTATCGTGATAATGGTGTTCGCCCCCATGGCGTCCTTACAGTCCACAAAGAACTCCACGATCAGCATTCCATCCCTGGGTGGACCGACTACCTTGGCCGTTATATCCAGAACACCGCCCCCGAGCGATGGGAGCATATCGGCAAAGCGGTTTGCCCGCCCGATCAGCTCCTCCTTGACCTCAAGTACCCTTCTCTTGGCTTCTTCCAGATCCTTCACGTCAAGGACCTGCATCTGCCCCCTCATCACAGGTCTAGAGCTGGTCGCCTTAAACCCTCCCGTGGGCAGGGCGAGCTTAGCCGCGTGGCTCGCAGCCGCCACCACCGAGGGCTCCTCAATTGCCATCGGGACGAGGTAGTCCCTCCCGTTTATCCTGAAGTTCGTGGCTATCCCGATGGGGACCTGGGTCATCCCCACGACGTTCTCGATCATCCTCTCCGCGGTGGCAAGGTCCAGCCCGGCACCGAGTACCTTCATTTCCTCCTCCGTCAGACCTGCCTTCTCCTTCAATACCTGCCTTCTCTCGTTCAAGCTCAGCTTGTAAAATTTGGTCAACCCAGATTCCGGTGCCATGTTTTCTTCTTCTTTT
>VGLU01000020.1 GCA_016882195.1 Thermoproteota archaeon | reverse complement strand
TTCTTCAACTCCATAAGGATGTCCTTCTCAAAGGAGCTCCTCGACCTCTGCAGGTTTTACTCCTCTGCGCTTGGCAGGGCGGACAGGATCCACATAACCTCGGACGACACCGACCTGAAGTTCAGCGTCAAGGGGCGACCAGTGATAGTGGACGACGGCATAATATCCAAGGAGGACCTGGCTGTGGGGGATGTGGGGCTCAACATCCCGTCCGGGGAGATCTTCGTGGCCCCGCTCGAGACGACCGCCGAGGGTCACATTGCATTCCCCATCGTTGTAATCCCGGGCTTTGGAAGGGTCGATAATCTGTCCTTGACCTTCAAGGGCGGAAAGGTCGTTGCCTACGAGGCAGAGAAAGGGAAAGAGAGGTTCAAGAAGTTCCTGGACGCCAACACTGGCGAGAAGGACAGGATCGCCGAGCTGGGCATCGGGTGCAACCCCGGCGCCGAGTTCACCAACGGCAGCATAATAATCGACGAGAAGATCTACAAGACCCTACACATTGCCATAGGCAACAACACCGGAAGCTACCATGGGACGAATAAAGCCTCTTCGCACTTGGACATGATAAAGGACATGTCCAGGGGCAAGCTTATCGTGGATGGCAAGGTCGTCATGGAGCGTGGGATCCCTGTCCGCGGCTGACGCGTCGTTAAAGGTGCTGGCGGACGCGGTGTTGCACGGAAAGACCCCTGAAGCCTTGGAGGCCGTTGAGGGGGCTCTGGGGAATGGGCATAGCATAGAGGACCTGGTGGTCAATGGTATACTGAGCGCCCACCTCAAGTTCGGCGAGTGGTACGAGAAGGATCGCTTGGGCGCGGTGAAGGCATGGGAGTTCTGCTACTTCACTACGGTGAAGGTCCTGAAGGTCCTGGACTCGAGGATACCTGCCCCCCCTGATGCGGCGCCCTCGGTCTTTGTGGGGACGGTGAAGGGCGAGGGTCACGTAACCATGAGGGACGTCATAACGTCGCTCCTCAAGGCAAAGGGGCTCAGGGTCTACAGCTCAAAGAAGGGCATCACCCTGGAGGAGCTGAAGGAGCCCTTGGCCGACCGCGCCCTGAAGGCCGTGGTCCTCTCCTGCACGGAGTCTGGCACCAAGCCGGCGCTGGAGACCCTGATAAAGGGGATAAGGTCGGCGAGACCAGACATCAAGGTCATAGCGGGGGGTCAGTTCGCGGGCGAGGCCGGCGCGGACATAGTCCTCTCCGACCCGCTGAGGCTCTACGACACCATCATGGCTCTTAATACTCGCTAATGTTCGCTCTCTCACACCTGGCTTAGGGGTTCTCGTACATTGTCGGGTCTCTTATTCCCGCCTCCAGAAAAGCCCTCTTCCGGTTGTTGCAGGACTCGCAGACCCCGCAGTGCCTCTCCCCCTGCCTGTAGCAGCTCCACGTCAGCTTGAAGGGCACGCCCAACTCCGTCCCAAGCTTTATGACCTCACTCTTCTTCATCGATGCCAACGGGGCTTCTATTTCTATCTCGCTATCTGTTCCGCGTCTCGCTGCCTCCCTGAACGCCTCCACAAAGGACGGTCTGCAGTCGGGGTAGTGGGCGGCATCCGACTCTTGCGCCCCGTAGAAAACATGGGTCGCGCCGATGGACTGGGCGTACGCGACCGCTATAGCGAGCATTATGCCGTTCCTGAAGGGGACGATGATTGGGCTCGTGAACTCCTCGGTGATGGGAATCCTCTCGTCCACCAGAGATGTTGATCCCGAGTAGACCCCCTTCATTGCCGCCAGATCCACCGCCAAAAGCCTCAGCCCGAGCCTCTCGGCTATGGACCTTGCGTGCTCTATCTCCCTCTCTGCCAGCTGACCGTAGTCAAACGTTAGGGGGAAGACCTGAAATCCTCTCTTGAGCGCCAGGTAGAGGACCGTCGTGCTGTCTGGTCCGCCAGAGGATACAACGACCGCTTTCATAGGCACCACCAAAGCTAAGCAGGCTCTCCCAAGATCCTTCGCATCGCCCTGTATAGAAGATATCCGAGCCCTGCCGTCGCGAACCCTATCCCCACCAACAAGTAGGCGAAGGTGATGAGAAAGGGCAACCCGAAGACGTAGTTGAGAAGGTACCCGACCCACGCAGCGAGTATCACCGAGTAGGAGATCAGACCTGCCAGGACGGAACGCCTCCTGAGCCACATTATAATAAGGCACGAGATGAAGGTCGGCACCGTGCTAAGGAGGTCGAGGGGCCCAAGGGGGCTAGGTATATTCCCTATGAAGACGCCGAGGGTGATGCCAGCAACGCCCGGCATGCCAAGAAGGGGGACGAGCCCCACCAGCGCGTCCGCCACCCTCACCTGAATCGCTCCAAAACTTATGGGTGCCAGCAGCAACACAAGGGCAACGTAAGTCGCCGCAAGCACCGCCGTCTTTGCCAAAGCTCTGGTTCTAGAACCTGACTCCTTCACTTCAATAACCTCCCTACTCCGGGGTTTCTAAGGCGGAACGGGTGGGAGGACCACTCACCCGCCTCTCCGAGATTACCGTACGTCTAAGGTAATAAACTTTTCAGTCGCCTGAAGTCGGCGTTTTTGAACGGATCTTTCCTTACTTAAATATCCGCTTTCAGCCTTCTTTCAAACTCCTCCTCGGAGACGGTACCCCCCTCCTCGATCCTCCTCAATTTCTTCACGTACTCTGGCCTCAGTTGGGGCTCCAACAGCACTTTACCGTACTCCTCTGCCATCCTGTTTATCGCTTGGGACTTGTCCTTCAGGGCGTATTTTGCCTTGATAATATTCAATATTCTATTGGCTTCGTCAGATATCTTTACCATCGCTTTGGGCATCCTCATACCCTATATATCCCATATATATGAGGAATGTATAAATCTTCGATCGATGATAAATGCACCATGTCGCAGCAAAAAAGCTCCGTCCTTCGAAACCCTCATTAATCTTTTGACGCTTAATGGATAGTTGGCGGTGGATGGCATGACCTTCTCCCGGCGCATTACGAACCTCAAGGAGTCTGGTACGCTGAAGGTCCTCGACAAGGTGAAGGAGCTTCAGAGCAGAGGTGTAAGCATAATCCAGCTGGACGTCGGCGAGCCGGACTTCAAGACCCCCGACAACATAATAAGGGCGGCAGAGGTTGCCCTCAAGGCAGGATTCACCCACTATACGCCAAGCGCTGGCATACCGGAGCTACGGGAGGCTATAGCGAACAAGCTGAGGAGCGAGAACGGGCTCGAGGTGAAGAAGGAGAACGTCGTCATCACGCCGGGCTCCAAGCAGGCCCTGTTCTACGCCATAATGGCCCTCGTGGATGAGGGGGACGAGGTAATAATACCCACACCCGCTTGGACGTCATACGTGGAGATGGTGACCGTGGCCGGGGGCCTCGTGAAGCCGGTGCCGTCGGGCAATGGCTTCAGGCTGAACGTGGAGGGTATCAAGGAGGCGGTGACGAAGAGGACTAAACTGATGCTTGTGAACTCCCCGAACAACCCCACAGGCTACGTCGCCTCAAGGGCAGAGCTGAAGGCGGTCGCGGACATCGCCATGGAAGGGAGGATCCACGTCCTCTCTGACGAGATCTACGAGAAGCTC
The DNA here is from genome assembly GCA_016882195.1 of Thermoproteota archaeon. Classification (GTDB taxonomy): domain Archaea; phylum Thermoproteota; class Methanomethylicia; order Methanomethylicales; family Methanomethylicaceae; genus VGLU01. The sequence continues at coordinate 16,074 of VGLU01000020.1, read as the reverse complement.
CTTTACGAGGGCTCACACATCAGTGTGGGATCCTTCCCCGGGATGGACGATTACGCCATAACGGTAAATGGCTTCTCCAAGGCTTATGCCATGACTGGCTGGAGGTTAGGCTACATAGCTGCCTCGAGGCCGATAATCTCAGCGGTAAACAAACTCCAGCAACACTCTGCCAGCTGCCCCGCCTCGTTCGCGCAGAAGGCAGGGGTTGAGGCGCTAAAACCGGAGACCCCCGTCAAGCCGATGGTAGAGGAGTTCAAGAGGAGGCAGGACTACATCTGTGACGCACTTAAGAAACTAAGGCTCTTCAGGTTTGAAAAGCCCGCTGGCGCCTTCTACATATTCCCCGACATATCTGACTCTGGTATGGAAGGGGCGAGGTTCTGTGAAGTCCTCCTTGAGGGGGGCGTGAGCACAACGCCTGGCGATGCCTTCGGTGACCACCAGGGGAACATCAGGATATCCTACGCCAACTCGATGGAGAACCTGAAGGAAGCCGTCTCCAGGATTGCGAGGGCTTTGGACTCGCTGGGCCGACATTGATCACTTTAAAATAAATGATAGACCGACCGAATATTAAACAGCATACACTGGCAGGGTACCCGGATGAAAGATGTGCTGAAGAACCCCCACAGGCGGAAGATACTGGAGATCCTCTACAACAGGAAGACGGCGACGGCGAAGGAGATCTCAGAGGAGTTGAGAATAGGCATACCCACGGTCTACTATCACCTCGAACTCATGAGGGGGCTTGTGGTCAAATCCTCGCGCGGGGAGTTTGCCGCCACGGAGATGGGGCTGGCTCTTTACAGAGAGGCCCTTAAGGAAGAGATGTCGACCAAGTCAACCGTTGGCCGGTTGGTGCCCTACCTTGTCATAGCGAGGCAAGTCTCGTCGCCCAAAAGGTTATTGCCGATGAGCATAGCCATCGGAGTGGTCGAGTACCTGATCTGTTACTTTCAATATTTCCGACCCTACCTGTTCAGCTACTCCCGGTCCATTGATTTTGTCTCCCTTCCGCTCTACTATCTGAGCAATGTGCTCCTCCTCTTCGCAGTCTTGGAGGTTTCCTCTTATGCCTTGACAAGAAGGGTTGGCGGGGAGCTTGCCCTGATAAACGGCATAATGTTCTCAAGGATCCCCCTGATGCTCGTCCTGCTGGTCCCAATATTGGGCGTGAGTTACGCACCAGTCTCCATAGCGACTCTTGCGTTGGGGCAACTCGTATCCATACTAGTACTCTCGATCTTCACGTCCCTCTCGAAGGGAGTCAGACAGGAAGTCGCGATCATAATATGCCTCATAATGCTCTACTTTGAGATCCTCCTCTACACATCGCTGTGGCTCTAGGAGGATAGGGGAAGGAAGAAGAGAAAGAAGAGGAAAGTTGTTTAGAGAGGCGCCCTCCAAAGGGCTGGATGCCTCCGAACAACGACGAGTACTAGTGCGGCTCCAACTAACACCAGGACGCCCGCGAGCCCGGCCCCTTCTAAAGTCGGCCACGTCGAGATCGCTGGTATCTGCTGCACGCTCAAAATCCCAGCCGTCCCTGCGGTCACCATGTATGCTGGAGTCTCCGGAGCACCCTCGATCCCTATGCTTGGGTCGTGGGTCAGGGTTCCATTAAAGTACGGGTAGGTCAGGTACATCCTCAGGTGGTTGCCCGCCTCAAAGTAGGAGGCACCGACCGGCACAACCGTTACCGTTCCGTTGTCGACGGTCGCGAAGGGGACGAACCTGAAGAACCCTCCAAGGGTTCCCTCGCTGGTCAGGCTGAGCTTTGCGTGCGGAGCGAGCCTTACGCCCACGCCCGCCACCCTCTGGTTCACGACATTTGCGGAGAAGTTGAGCTGGTTTGCCTCCATACTCTGCGCTTGGATTGGGATTGTGGATCTACTGTCGCCCGCGCTGAAGCTGGCTGCCTGAATGGCGTTGGTCGCCCTCACCTCCTCCATGTTCCTGAAGAAGTACTCTGGATCGGTGCCCGTGGCGTTGAATGAGGATGCGTCGATCCACAATGCGAGGGCCGGAGAGATCGTCACGTCGGTAGCGTTCATCCTCTCGATGGTCCTAGGTTCAAAGTTCCATGACCAGTTGCTTACTATAAAGTCCATCTTCATCTCGCCCTCTGCGACGTTGTAAGAGAGGGTCTGCCCGCCGGCGCTGAAGGTTTCCAGAACTGGCTCACTGTAGATCCTGACCGCCAGCTTGACGTTATTCTCCGCAAAGTCGAACTTGGGGGGCGCACTGGTCAGGGTGAGCGTGAAGCTCAGCCCTATGGTGGTGCCGTCCTTTGTTATCGGCTGGATCTCGCTGAGCTGCCACTTTGTCCCGTCGAACGGGAGAAGTGCGGGGTGGAACTTGGAGGTCATCTGCATCAGCCCCTCCCTCTCGGCTATCCTCTCCCTGATCATGTCTCTGGTCCTCTCCATGCCCGCCTTTAGGACATCAATGATCTCCCTCCTGACATCCTTCAGAGCCAGTGCCGGACTCGTCCCGTTGTTTATCATGGAGAGTGCCGCGTTAATACTCGCGATCGCCTGGTCTATTTCGGCAGTGAAGGCCTCGTCGTTGGTGCCCTCCCTGAGGTCCTGAAGGATCGTAATCGCCTCCTGCAGCCTCGAGGAGATGTCTGTCCTGTTTGCGTGGCCCATTCCGGCCATGAGTTGAGCTGCTGCGAGCAGATCGCCCGCTCTCATCGTGGCCCCCATCCCCCTCTCCATCGCCTCCATCCTGAGTATGTCCCTTGCGTTCATCTCATGGATAAGCCTCCCGAACAGCTCACCCTCTGCCATATTCTTGAGCATGAAGCTCGCGCCGTCTATCTTTGCGTACTCTATCAGGCCTTTGTAGTGGACGACGTATACCTTCTCGGTCTCGTTGTTGGCCCACCAAACGAACATGGGCTTAGTGCCGTTCCTGGGGAAGATAACGGTGTACTGGTCTGTCTGTATCTTCGTGTAGTTCCCCTCATACGTGACCTGTGGTGGATTGCCCGCTCCGTTCGCTGCGGATTGCGGTTGGGCGGAGACTGGGGTGGCCACACCGCTGAGACCTAAAATTAGGATCGCCAGAATTCCAAACGATAAGACTTTAAGTCTTTCCATCTTCGTCACCATCAAAAACCCTCGTGGAAGGGGCTTTTAACCTATTCTTTTATCTAGAAATTGAGGGAAAATTCGAAGATTCGAAGATTTCAGTTCATGGTCAAAAGGAGCCAACCGCATTCGAGTCGGACAAAATTGACAAACATTCCGAGCATTTTTAAGGTAAAAAAGATGATACCGCTGCCCTTCTTTGTCTTCGGCAAGCGTATCTTCTAAACCCAAAACCTAAATTACTAAATCGAACAAATCTATTCTCGGTGTCATTGTTGGTGAGGCGGCGCGGACGGAGATCCATCAAGAGGCTGCTCGACGATGCCTTAGAGGCCGCCGAACAGCGCACCACGACCATCGGACCCCCGCTGCGCGAGGAGCTGTACGAGTGCTTCCGGTACGAGGATGAGATAGTTTTGTACTCCTCGACCATGGTCGACCTCCCGGCAAGGGTCTACAAGGCGATGGGCGCAGGCCTGCGGCGAAGGGGCTTAAAGGTCACAAAACAGAAGGAGGTCGAGCTAAGGAACGATCGCCTCGTGTGCGTGAACCGGTACCTCGTTGAGGGCGAGGGCGTGGGCTATGAGGCCACTATCTACGCGAGGCTCAACGGCCTGAGGATAGTGGAAGTGGTCTGAGCCGCTGTCCCTCAGCTCATCCTGCAAACTTAATAGGCTAAAGAGCGATGGAAACCTTACCAAATGGGGGCTAGTGGATGGAGATCAATCGGATTGAGGTCCCCTTCCCAAAGGAATTTGGAAGTGGTGCCGCGACCAACGCCTACCTTCTGAGGGGCGACAGGACCGTCTTGATCGACTCCGGCGTCGACGGCGTGGAGAACAGGGCGCACATCAAAAAGGCTCTCCAGGATTTAGGGGCTTGGGGACCAGACGTAATACTGGTCACCCACGGCCACCACGACCACTTCGGGCTCTCGGCATACATACAGGGCGAGACCGGCTCCAAGATAATGGTCCCGGAGGCCGACTCTCTGGCTTTAAGGGACTACTGGGCCTTCACGAAGGCCTGGTTCGAGGAGATATACGAGCTGGGCGTGGAGGGGGGATTCGACAGGATCGAGCTCGATGAGGCGAATGTCCTGCTCTCCATGGCCGCCGACTTCATTCCAAAGCCCTCCGGCTTCTCCGCCTTCAGAGGTCTCGACCTCGTGCTCGATGGCATACCCGTCAGGTCCATACCGCTCCCCGGGCACACAATGGGCAGCACCGGCTACGCCGTAGGCAGGGCGGTCTTCTCCGGGGACGCCGCGCTTGAGGGGAGGGCAAACGTCGTGAACCTCACGGAGGAGTTTACCTCCCTACAGAGGCTGAAGGAATTTGAGAGCGTTTACGCCGGACACGGGAAGACCCCCCTCGCGAGGGCGGACATCGAAAGGGTAGAAGCTCACTTCACCGCGCGGACAGACCAGCTGCTCAGGATGACGGTTGAGGGAAGGATCCTGAAGGAGATCGTGCAGGAGCTCCACGACACAATAACCGAGAGGAACTTCGTGAGGCGGCTTATCCCCGTGAAGCAGACCATAGCCTACCTGAGGTACCTCGAGAGGAGGGGGAGGATGACCAAGCGTGGGAACAAGTGGTTCTCGATCTAGCGTCGAGGCAGAAGAATCTGCGCCCAACGAATGATAACTACGCCCACCACACACTTAAGATGCCCAAACCGCCAAAAATGTGAGGCGAGAGGAAAATACTTTTCTGCCCCACGTTTAATTTATTATTGTGGAATATGATACCCAAAACACATCTAGAACTCCTTGAGAAGAAGGCCAGGGAACTGGGAGCCAGCGTTGCCCTGATGATACCGGCAAAGAGCATCGTCGTCGAGGATAGAACGATATTGAAATGCATCTTCGGCTGCGACGGCTGGGGGAGCCGCGTCTGTCCCCCCTTCATACCCACCGTCAAAGAGTTCAGGGACATGCTCAAGGAGTACAGCTGGGCGCTCCTCGTGGAATGGAAGTCCGGGAACGTTCTCTCGAGGGAGGTAAGCGAGAATTTTATCAAATACGGCAGCCAGGCTCCAGAGGAGCCTGAGGTAAAGAGGGCCTATCAGAGGGCCTGCAAGACCATAAGAAGAGAACGGAAGGAGATAATTCAGCCGGGGAGCCTTGAGCTTGAGAAGCTTGCCTGGACGCTTGGCTACAACACCGCCCTTGCAACTTTTCCTGGGAAGTGCATGTGGTGCGCAACCTCAGACTACACTGCGGTCAACTGCGGCGGGACAAAGGCAGAGTGCCACCATCCGACGCTTCGAAGGCCCTGCATGATGGGACTCGGTATACGCTTGGACAAGACACTGGAGAAACTGAATATCAGGTTGCCAAACTTCCCCATCGAGGATGAGGTTCCAAAACAGTACACCCTGATATTGATTGACTGATTTGACGGTATTTCATAACCATCCATCGGTGGTGGCTCGAGGACGATCTGCGTTTTGTCTCCTCATAAGATTATTCACGGCCGACTTCTACGTAAAAGGATTTAAACCATCGGCAAATAGTGTTCTCATCAGTTCAAAGGTGGTTCCGTTTGGACAAGAGCGTTGACGCTGTGGTCCTCGGCGGTGGTCCCGGGGGCTACGTCTCAGCCATCCGCCTCGCGCAGCTTGGTAATAAGGTCATTCTAGTGGAGCAGGGCGAAATCGGTGGCACGTGCACCAACCGCGGGTGCATACCCACAAAGGCTCTCATCCACGTGAGCAGGCTCGTGAAGGAGGTCCGGCACGGCGAGAGGATGGGCATAAAAGCCCCCGGCGTCGAGGTGGACTTCCACAAGATCCAGGCGTGGAACCGCTCGGTCGTCGGTCGTCTCCGGAAGGGCGTCGAGTACCTCCTAAAGGCGAACGGGGTCGAGGTCGTGAAGGGCACCGCCTCCTTCGAATCAGCCAACACCGTGGCCGTGCAACCCCAGAACGACAGGATTAGAGCCAAGGTCGTGATCATAGCGACGGGGTCAAGACCCTCCGACCTGCCGGTTCTGAGGGTGGACTCCAAGCGGATCCTAAGCTCCGACGATGTATTCCTCCTGGGCGCGCTCCCTAGGGACATGGTGATAGTGGGAGGGGGCGTGATAGGCGTGGAGATGGCTACTGCCTTCGCCTCCCTTGGGACCAACCTCACCATCGTGGAGATAATGGAGCAGATCCTCCCGGGCTTCTCCGCCGAGGTGATAGCTCCTGTGAACGACGCGCTGCGGAGGCTCGGCGTAGGCACCCGCCTCAAGACCAAGGTCGTCGAGACCAAGTACGCAGGCGATGGGGTTCAGCTGAGGCTGGAGACGGGCGAGTCGCTGGGGGCCGACTACGTCCTCGTGTCTGTGGGAAGGAGGCCCAACACTGACGGGCTCAACCTGCAGTCAACCAGCGTCACGCTCGACCAGAGGGGCTTCATCAGGGTCAACAACCGGCTGGAGACCAGCGCCCGCGGCGTATTCGCAGTCGGGGACGTGACCGGTCTCCCCTACCTGGCGCACCGGGCGATGGACCAGGGCTACTACGCCGCCGAGATAGCCTCCGGAGTGATAGACATGCTCCCCCCCATGCACACGCCCTCGGTCGTCTACTCCGATCCGGAGATAGCCGTCGTCGGCATGGACGAGCAGGAGGCGGCTCGTCGCGGTATTGAAACCATCAGCGGCAAGTTCCCTTTCATTGCCTGCGGGAGGTCGCTGACCATGGGCAGGACCGACGGCTTCGTCAAGCTCATCGGGGACAGGTCCAACGGCGAGCTCCTAGGCGCACAGATGGTGGGTCCTGGGGTCTCGGAGCTGATAGGCGAGTGCGCCGTTGCGCTTACCGCATCCCTGACGCTGAAGGAGATCGCCGAGGGCGTCCACCCGCACCCAACCCTGAGCGAGGCGGTTGTGGAGGCTGCGAAGATCGCCCTCGGCAGGCCCGTTCACTACTCCTCCAAGGGCGCCTGATCGTTCAGGTGTTCACCGGAAGTACCCTCGACTTGCCATCCTCCTTCTGGACCCTGAATATGTGATCCGCCGCCCCCTCCAGCTCCCTCTCGTGGGAGACTATGATCGCCTGGACGAGGTTCAGCTCCCTCAGGAGGTCGCCTATCTTCCCTATCTGATCCTTGCTGAAGCCGTCGGTGGGCTCGTCGAGTATGAGCAGCCCAGACTCAACGCCGGACCTCCGCTGAACGGTCTTGTTTAGCGCGAGCCTGTATGCGAGGGCGAGTGCGGTCCTCTCACCGCCGCTCAGGTTCGAGACCTCCTGCTCGTAGGCGTCCTGCGTTATAAGCGGCGTAAAGTCCTCGTCGATCCTGACGCTCTTGGTCGGGTCCTCTACCATGAAGGAGAACCACCTCCCGAACTCCTCGTCGAACTCCCTGTTTGCGGCGGTCAGTATGGAGATCTCGATCCTCTCGAGGGCAAGGCTGAAGTACTCCTCAAGCCAGTTCGCGTACTCCTTCAGGCTCTCCGCCCTTGCCATGTTGGCCTCGATCCCCGCCCTCTCCTCCCTCAGAGCCTCAATCTGCGTTTGGATGTTCCTCAGGTCTGATTCCCTGCCCGTCTTTCTGGCCTTAAGATCCTCCTCCCTCCCCTCCAGCGCCTCTATCTCGCCCTCGTTCTTGTCGAACCTCGCCTTTACAGCCTTGTACCCCTCGGCAGCCTCCGCCGACTCCCTTACCTTCCTCTCCAGCCCCTCCTGCTGAACCTTGGCCGCCCTCAGCTCCTCCTCGTCCTTGGAGATCTGCTCCTCGGTGTCATAGAGCCTGTCCTCAAGGCCTGTGAGGCTGTTCGTCTCGTTATTGTAATTTACCGCCGCCTGCCTCCTTCCCTCCAGATCCCTCACCACTCCCTCCAGCTTGCTCCTCTCGGCGTTCGCCTTGTCCAGCTCGCTCCTTGAGGCCTCCAGTTTTGACCTGAACTCCTCCGTGTCAACCCTCTGGCTGCATGTGGGGCAGACCCTCTTCTCAACGAGCGTGGAGTAGCTGCTGAAGATATGGCTGATGGTGCCAAGCGACCTCGTGCACCTGTTGAGCTCCTCCCTTGCCTCGGCGAGCCTCCCCTCAGCCTCCTCAAGCGTCATGTCCGGTCTCCTCAGTGTTTTTGTGATCTCCCCTATCCTTTGCCTTAGCCCTGCCGCCCTTTCCTTGTTGGATGAGATGCCCGTGGTGAGCGAGGAGATCCTCCTTGTGGCCTCCTGCAACGAGGAGGCGAGCTCCGCCCCCTTCCTAGCCTCGCCGGCCAGGGCCTCGAGCCTGCCCCGCAGCTCCTCCCTCTCCAGCTTGTGCCCCTTTATCTCGACCTCGACGTCGGTGATCGATTCCTCAATCTCCTCAATCTCCTCCCTTATCTTCGGCATCGCGCCCTCCAGATCCTTCAGCTCCCCCTCAATCTCCGGGAGCTTCCTTGCCCCCTCCATCAGGAACCCCGCCCTTTTAACAAGGTCCCTCGCAACGGTGTGGGCGTTGTCCCTCGCCACCTTGTAATCCTCCAGCTTCAGTGCCTTCCTTATCGTCTGGAGCCTCTGCTCCGGCGCCTGCGCCAGGATCTCCTTCATCTCCTCCTGGGGGGTGTAGACCGCGTACCTGAAGATGACGCTCTTTGCCTTCGGATCCACCGGCTCGTTGTACCCAAGGATCTTGAGCACAGCCTCCTTCATCTCCCTCGGCGAGTAGCTGACCGTCCTCTCGCCGTCGTCGATCCAGCACTCCTCCTGCTTGACCCCGCCGGCCACCAGCGCCCCCTGGTTCACCCCCGCCCCCCTTCTGGTCCTGACGAGGGACCTGTGCACCCTCACCTCCCGTCCCCTCGCCTCGAGGAGGAGCTCCACCTCGCCCTCGTTCTTGCCCAGGCTGAGGAGCGTGGTCCCCCTCTCGTTGCCGAGCCCGAAGAGCGCGAACTCCACGGCGAGCAGGAGCGTCGACTTGCCGGAGCCTATCCCTCCCTCGAAGAGGATAACCCCCCTCGGGAAGGTGACCTCCCCGTCCTCGTAGGTCCTGATGTTTCTGAGCCTGAGCCTCTTCAGCAGCATGCCATCAGCCCTCCATCAGCCTCTTGATGCCAAGGACCTCCACAGCGGCGCTGCTCGTCCTCGCCTCATAGTCCCCCTCGGTCTCCCCCTCCCTCTTGGCTACCCTCAGCTGGGCGAGCAGGTCCTTTGCCAGGGTCACGGAGCCCTCCCTGAGCCTTGGTTCCTTCAGCCTCACGGTTCCGGCCAGCTCCTTCAGGACCCTCTCCTCGATCTCCGAGGACTCCTCCCCGCCGACCGTGACCGCCGCCACCTCCCTTGCCCTCAGCTGGTTCCTGCTCAGGTGCAGGTAGATGGCGCCCTTCCTCGTCAGCGCGTCCCTGAATGATGCAAAGTCCACCTCGCTGGTCCTGCCGCTCGCCAGCTCTCCGAAGACCTTGACCACCAATACCTTGTCCCTTGCGTCCAACCTCTGAACCAACGCCTTCAGCCTTTCGTTGACGGACGATGAGGAAAGACCCGTCGCGTCGATCTCCTCGTACACCCCCTCGAAGGCGGTCAGATCCACAAACCTCGTCCTCACCTCCCTCCCGCCCTCAACGATGTAGAACCCCCTCCTCTCGCCCTTCACCGTGGCCTCCATGTCCGCCCCCCATCCAGTGAAGAGCGGTCCAGGATAGACTACCCTCGCCCCCTTTACAACCTCCACCCTCCTGTGGATGTGCCCTCCTGCGTAGTAGTCGAAGCCCCTCGGCAGGTCTGTGGAGGCGATGCCCTCGAACCTCTCGTTCTCCCTCCTCACCTCGTCGAGCCCGGTGTGAAAAACGAAGATCTTGAACCCCTCCAGCGATGAGAGGTACTCCCTGTCCAGATTCTCGAAGGCCTCCCTCTCAAGCGAGGCCCTCCTTCCAGAGATCCCCGTAAGGAGCGCCCCGCTCCGCTCGTCCTTGACCACGCCCGGCCTCAGCCTACCCTCGACCGAGGATGGCCTCCCGACCCGCACGATCACCCCCGCCTCATCCAATATGTCTATGATGGATGCTGCGTTGGGCGAGAAGTCATGGCTGCCGTACACAACGTAGATCCTCCTCCCGGTCGCCACGAACTTCACGAAGATCCGAACGGAGTCCCTGACCACAGCCAGATCGGGCACGTTCACGTGGAAGAGATCCCCTGCCACTACGACAAAGTCTACGCCCTCCTCCACGCACCTATCGAAGGCCCTCTCCAGCGTCTTGAGTTCCAGCTCCCTCAGCCTGGGATCCGAGGTAGCCCCAAGGTGCAGGTCCGCCATGTGTGCAAACTTCAAGGGTCTATCACCATATCATTAATCTCACCATATCATTAATCTCAGAAGAAGGCCTTCTCCGACCTCTTCTCTGTCTCGACCTCCTTAACGAGGTTCTCGAAGAGCGGCGTGTATATGGGAACCGGGAACTTGGAGAATATGGAGCTTACTATCGCCTCCCCCTTGTCGAGCCCGGCTATCAGCTGGTCGTACGCCGATAGGTCCTGCGACGCACTTTCTATGAGCTTCCTCCTCTCCTGCGCCATCTCGTTGCCCATGATGATCTTTGTCCCGATGTTCGCCAGTATGTCGTCCGGGATTATTGAGACCATCTGGCTCACGGCTATGAGCCCTATCCTGAACTTCCTTCCCTCCCTGGCGATCTTCCCGAAGATGTTATCGCCGTAGGCCTCCCCCAGAACCCTCGGGGCCTCCTCCAGCACGACACCCACCTGCGGCCTGTCCTTCAGGGTCCCCTCGTCCTTGTAGCTCTCGTACCTGTGGAATATGTCCTTCATCACCGCGTTCGTTATTATCAATCCCGTGTCGTCGGAGATGGACGAGCCGTCGATGATGACGACCTTTCCCTGCTCGATGCAGTCCGCGATGTCCTTCACGGTGCTCTCCCCCATGCTCTCCATGTCGAAGACCTCGTCCTCGCAGTACGGCGCGCCGCCCTCCTTAGCCGTCCTGATCTTGAAGAGGTTGCCGAGCTTCCGCCTCAGCGTGTGGATGGTGACCGGCTGCACCCCCCTCCTCTCGTACTCCTTCTCCCTGACCGCATCCTCGGTCATCAGCTCCCTTATCCAGTCCCTGCCGTGCTCCCTGTAGTAGAACTCCAGCGCCCCCTCCTGCGCCTCGGTAAGCTCAACTACCCCTATCAGATACGACGGGTACAGCGCCCTGAGGTTGATCCTGAGCCTCCTCTGACCCGGAGGGGGGCTCTTGGAGTAGTAGACGAGGGACCTGTCGGCGTTGGGGTGGTTCTTGAGACCCTTGTTGCTCCCGACCCCGAAGTACTCGTTGTGTATGTCCATGACTAACACGCCGAACCTGTTGTGCCTCATAGCCTCCCAAAGCATCACCTTGACCAGATTTGACTTGCCCCTGCCGGTCTGGGCTGAGATCAGCGTGTGGTGCGAGAGCATGTCCTCACCGTTGAGGTGGTAGTCGAGGTCGAGCACCTTTGTCCCGCTCCTTATCCTCCCCAGGAAGATCTCCGTCTCCGGCTTCTGCAGGAATGAGAAGTCCTCCCTTGTGATCTCCCTCGCCTTGGAAAGAAAAGTCGGTATGGCGCGGGGCGACCTCGGTACCGGACGTCCTCCCTCCCCCTTCCCCTCGTACCTCACCTCCAGGAGCGGGCTGACGTGCACCTTCCTGAAGAGGCGGAGGTCCCTCTCCGGTATCTCCACGTTCGGCTTTGTTCCTTCAAGCATGCTCCCAGAACTGGTGAACAGCCTGTCCTCCTCCACGAGGGAGCCGTACTCGAGCGCCGACACCATGTAGAGGTACCTCCTCGAGCCGTCCTCCACCGCGACGAGGTCCCCGAGCTCGAGCCCCACGCCCTTCTTCTCCCTTATTATGAGTTCCGTATTTCCTCCGCCTACGATCTGTCCGACTATCATATTCATATCGTATTCCCACCACTTCGTGATCCATCAACCCAACTCGTCAAGGACATCGTGGCCCATCAGGGCCCTCTCCGCCTGTTCCAGCCTGCTCGCATCCTCCAAATCTAATTTATCGAGGATCAGGTCTCTTATGTGCATTGCCTCCTCCTTTCCAACCCTCGCATAGGCGTGGGCGTCGATCAGCGCGTACGGGTAGCCGGGGTACGCGAAGTATCTGGAGTTTGCCTGCAGCGACCTCACGAGCCTCGCGACCTCCGCCTCCCCGGCCCTCTCAAAGACGTCGAGCCTGAATGCCCGATCCGCGCCCTCGTGCAGCCTCACAAAGTAGACCTCGGCCCTGGGCGCCCACTCCTCAGACCTGCCCACCCTTGCCATCCACCTAGAGAGCCCGCCCCTCCCCGCCATCATGTTCAGGAAGCCCACAAGCGGGTACCCCTCGTTGGTGTAGATCATGGAGCTCTTCGAGAGCCCGGCCACAACCGCCCCCCTTGAGCCGGCCTCCTCGTAAGCCCTGTTCGCAAGCTCGGACTCCCCGGGAAAGGCCGTCTGCAGGGAGCCGTCCATGACAATGAACCCGGCGCCGGATCCCAGAGCCCTGCTGACAAAGCTCCACTCGCAGAACCTCCTCGCCATGGAGATCGCCCTATCAAGATCCCCCCTCATCCTGCCGATCCTCATCTCCGGGTCATTCGTGTCCACCTTGGGCATCTCCAAGGGACAGGCGCCCTGCTGCGGGTAGACCTCCGTCTCAAAGAGGACCCTGTCCCCGTCTGTGACGACCCTTGTGCTGGACACGAATGTCGAGAGCTCAACGAAATCGAGTTTTTTCATCCTGTCGAACTTGTTGCAGTATACCCTGTTCAGGACAAGGGCGAGGGTGGGCGTCTTTATGATCGTATTTGACCCGCCGTCTATTGCGGATAGCGCCAAATCCTCAGACGGATCCTCCTCATACGTTATCTCGGCAACAGAGCCTTCGTCCAGCGCCCCGTCAAACCCGTGGGCGACGGTTCTCTCCGGGAAGCTCAGGCTCCTCTTTATGGACTGTGAGATGCGGTCGAGGTAATCCTCCAACAAAGCCACCTCTGATCACTCATTAGCATGTGAACTACCCCACCCTATCGGGTGGGGCTTCCTGCTTCAATGATGGAGCTTGCGGGGATATAAGTTAGTCCCCGTAGAGGCTCCATCTCCACAGGCTCTGAGGGCTGTCCCAGCCCCGAGTGAAGGATCCTGCATGCCGAAATATAATCTCTATATGGATCTTCGTAGGTCAGACCCTTGCTCGTCCCCTTGGGGTCTACCCTCTCGAGCCGCCTACCAGCCTTTTCAGCTTTGTAGTCGAGCATTTGGAGGAACTTCCCCCAAGAGGCATCCAGGATCTTCTTCCCTAGATAGGAGTTCTTGACCATGTTGCCTATGGGCAGTCCTTCCACACAGATGAGGTCGTGGTTATTCACGTAGAAGCGGGAGAGCTTGTGGAGGAAGTTGTCCCTCTGGTTTGTAAGTTTCTCGTAGGCTCTTGCGAGTTTTGTTCTAGCTTTTTCCCTGTTCTTTGAGCCTTTCTTTTTCCTTGAGAGGTCTTTGTGGAGGACCCTTATCTTATCAAGCGTCCTCTCGTAGAACCTCGCGTTCTCGATCTGCCTCCCATCGCTGTCTGTAAGTAAATAGTTTGTTCCGAGGTCTATGCCTATGGCTCTCCAAGTCTTAGGCAGTGGATCAGGCTTATCTTCAACACCGTCTTCAACCTGAAAGATCGCGAACCATTTCCCTGAATTTTCGCGTTTTATGATTACACCCTTCACTTTGCCGTTGATTGGTCTGTGCAACTTGATGTTTATTGCTCCAACTTTGGAGAGGACGAGTTTCTTCCCCTCCAGCCCGAAGCCTGACTGGTTATAATTTAGGGTCTTGAACCATCTCCCCTTGAACCTCAGCCTGCCAACCTTTTTGCCTTTCTTCTTCAGCTCCGCTAAGGCTTTAATGTTGCTCCAGAGCTGATGGCTCACCATCTGCAACACCTTTGAGTAGACGAGCTTTAGCCCAGGATTTTCGGACTTCAGCCTCACTATCAGTGCCTGCGTGTCTTTTGGTGAGAGTCTTCGCCCCTCCGCTCTGGCCCTGTTTAGTTCTCCGAGCAAACGGTTGTAGAGCCACCTGCAAAGCTCAAGATGCCTAAGCAATTCAGCTTCAACAGCTTTGGAAGGGTATAGGCGAAACCTGTAGCTAAGCACTCTTTTCCTCCACCCTTTCTCTTATCATTTCGACGATTGCCTCATTGATGGTTTTGTCTTTAGTAACGGTTCGCTTGAACTTCTTCCAAAGGTCGTCGTCAACCACAATGGTATATTTAGTCATCACAATAGTTTACTACAAAAAACTGTGACGTCCTCCACCGATTAAAATCGGTGGCTTCCCGCTTCAACGCTCGGACTTACCATCCCTCTCAGGGACGGCAGAAGCCTCAGCTCAGCGGGTGACGACCCTCCGTCCGAGGGCGGGCGTCTTAAAGCAAGGATGCCAAGCCTCTTTATGAGTCTGGCAGAGTTCAAGTCTCTGGGCAGTTTGACGCCACAGTTAGGGCAGATGTGCTCTCTATCCGAGAGCTCCTTGGGAACCCAATGTAAGCACCTGAAGCAGAACTGGGTAGTACCCCAGGCATCAACGAATACAGAATGCTTGCCGAGCGCATCAGTCTTATGTATACACCTGCCTGCGAACCTGCCGAAGGATGCGTCTGCGATCGACTTGGCAAGGTTGTGGTTCTTCAGTATGTTCTGGATGGAGAGCCTCTCCAAGACGATTACGTCTGCCTCTTTGAATATCTTTGAGACAATCTTGTTCTGCCAATCCTCCCTCTGCCTCGCAGTATGAAGGTGAAGCTTTGCAAGCTGGAATGCTAACTGATTGTATCTCTTCGACACTCTCTTCTTCCGTGATATACTTCTCTGGAGCATTCTGATCTTCTCTTCTGATCGTCTCAGGAATTCTGGGTACCCTTCTGATTCTGAGTTGTCGAGTGTTATGAACCTCTCCAGTCCGAGGTCCGCACCGCGTATCCTCTCTTTGGGTATGCTCTCGATATGAGGCTTCTCCGGCCTTTTTTGCCCTGTTATGAGGCAGGCGTACCACTCTCCAGCCTCATACTTTACCGTGAGGCGCTCGATCTCCCCTTCTATTGGTCTATGGAGGAATATCCTCACTTCCCCCATCTTCGAAATGAAGAGCCTTCCTCTCAGCTCTGTCTTCTTTCCTCTCTTTGTGACTTCTCCTTGAAGCCTGAAGCCTGACTGTGGGTACGTCAATGATCTGTACTTTTTGTAGTTCTTCGCCCTTGGGAACCTTGCCCTTCCCTCGAGGAAGTTCCTAAAGGCTATGTGCACCCTGTCGGCTGCGTTCTGAACAACTTGGCTGTATACTTCCTGAAGCTCATCACTGCCCCTCCTTGCTTGGAGTGCCAGGGCTCTGAGGTCCGTCTTTGTAAGGCTCTTCCCCTCTTCCTTGTATCTTCTTATCTTCTCGCCCCTCAGCCAATTGTACAGGTCGCATAGAGAGCGAAGGGTGCGCTTCAACCGCACTCCCTGCTCTTCATTGGGGTACAGCCTGTACTTGTAGGCCGAGAGCATAGTTAGTCCCTCCCTCTCGATATTAAGGCAGTATTTAAAAAGCCGCAATTCATCCACCCATTAAAATGGGTGGTCTTCTTGCCTAATTTTTATAAATGTTTTTCGGCTTTCATCCCCTCCCTTACGGAAGGGGACTTCCCGCCGAAGAAGTTAAAAAGAATATAAGTGATGAGGCGGCCGGCGGGGCAGGACATTGGTTTCAGCCCTGGTGCCAAGGGCAGATCAAAACGGCTGATCCAGACACCATCCGTGTCGAGATGAGCCGAGCTAAAATTCTATACATCGGCAACGGTCTACGGCACCCGCCCCTGGCACTCATCCGACCCAAATTCCGGCTGAGGCGCTCCCTTTTCAAACGCCCCCCTCGCCCTCACGCTCGAGGTACCTCGCAATTGCCTCCTGAACTTCCCTGTCTCTTGCATGATCCAGAAAGATGACCTCGGATCGGTCAATTTTTTCGGTCCTGAGCACACCCAATCTTACCAAGT
>VGLU01000019.1 GCA_016882195.1 Thermoproteota archaeon | reverse complement strand
GGCTTATATAATTATACATAACCAGATTATACCCCGAATACCAGAGGATTGTGCCGCGGTGAGCTACCACCGATTGAGAAATCGGGTGGCTTCCTGTTTCAACCACTAGGCTTGCCGAGATGTGTGGGATACTGTTGAAGTACCCCATCATCTCGGTAGCGGCCTTCGTGTCCACAGGCGTCAGTTCCCTGCGCTCCGCAGGTATTTTCTTCCAGTTGTTTATGGCTGAGTTGAGGTCCCTGTCTATCCGGAGACCGCAATTTTGGCATTCGTAGGTACGCTCCTCCAGAGAGACCTCCTTCTCGGCCCCGCAATTGCTGCAGGTCCTGGTGGTGGCGACGAACCTACCGACCACGACCAGAGTATGCGACCTCTTTCTCAAGTCGCTCATTATCCCTCCGATCGCGGAGGCGGCTATTCGCCTGCCCCACATCATCTGCCATCCCCTGATGTTGTCGTCCTAGATGGCCACAGAGTCATAAGTCGAGACGATACGAGAAACGATCTTGTGCCGGATGTCAGCCCGGCTGTTGGCTATCCGACGATACTCCCTGTTCAGTTTCAGGTTTGTCTTTAACCAGTTCCTCCCGTGAAGTCTCCTCCTCGACAGTTTCCGATGGAGCTGTCTGACCTTCCTTGTGATCGGAATGCCCGCATTTATGACCAGACCGTTTGAGAGGGTCAGCTGGTTTTTTACGCCGGCATCAAGCCCGATTGCCCTCTCCGGAAACGTCCCTTCGACCTTGGCTGGTACGTAGTCACGTGGATGTAGTAGTCTCCGTCCCTCTGCTCCAGGGTCGCGCTGGCCAGCTCGGCCCCTTCGGGGATCTGTCTGACGCCCCTGACTTTTAGAGGCTGCTTGACGTTCTGGACTCCAACCCTGTCTCCGTAGAGCCTGTAGGTGATACCGTACTGCTTCGGCGGGATGGAAGAGAGCCTACTTTTAAACCTGAGTGCTCCTACCCTGTACCCATTCTTCTTGAGGGTGGAGAGACCTTTGATGTTGTCCTTTGTCCTATCGATTATCTCCTGCCGCATCTGAGAGGAGAGATGGTTCAGGTCTTTGGATTCAAAGAGCCCCTCCCTGTTCCTGACCAGTACCCTCGTGATCTTATAGGGAAATACGGCAGAAGACCACCGAATTTATTCGGTGGATGAATGCCGAAAGGTATAATTAGGGGGATCAATGAAGAACCCTACCCTTGCGGGTGCGGTATTCTCGCAGCTTTTAATAAAAGGTTGTTGTCACATTCATCCACGGGTTCGAACCCGTGGCTTTCTACAAGATATTCTGTAAAAATTAGTGGAGGATCCTGAACTCATCGAAGTCGTTCTGTGGATCCTCCCATTTGAGACGCAGGTTGTCCACGGATGATCCAGGGGGTCCTATCCTAAGCTCCTCAACCAGCCTCAGCAGGTTGTGCCTTTCACCCTCGGCCACTACCTCGACGTTCCCGTTGCTCTTGTTCTGGACGTACCCGCCCAGCTTCAGTTTCTTTGCCAGGCGGAGTGTGAAGTAGCGAAAGCCGACGCCCTGGACCATCCCGTACACCGTTATTCTGATTCTCGCAGGCAAATGTTTTCCCCAACGCATAATTTTATACAATCTGTAGTATAAAAAACTGTTTAATTGTAAAACTGTTTATTTGCCAATGGCAACTGCTGCGGTACGATTGTTGACGCCCTGATCGCCCACGAGGCGGGTGAAATTGCGGGCGCACTGCTGGACGGAACACCCCTTCTCGTTGATGCCGCTCCCACCGCTACATTTAAGATAGAAAACCAGAGAGATCGGATAGGTGCTTCTGCGGCTATGGAGAGTTCGGGCAAGTTGATCGAGACCGGCGAGGAGGTACTTCTTTACCTCAATGAGAGGAAGAGCTGGCTGGTGAGGGTTGAGGCGGGTAAGAAGTTCCATAGCCACAAGGGGATAGTCGATTTGGACGGTGTGGTGGGAAGGACATACGGGTCGGAGGTCAGGACCACGCTGGGTGCAACGCTGAAGGTGCTACCGGCGGACTACCTGGACCACCTCGAGAGGATCGCCAGGAGGACGCAGGTCATATACCCGAAGGACATGGCCTACATCACCTTGATGGCGAACGTGAGGTCCGGCTCCAGGGTGGTGGAGTGCGGGACCGGGAGCGGCGCTCTGACGAGCTACTTGGCAAGCCACGTCAGGCCCGGAGGCAAGGTGTTCACGTACGAGGTGAGGGAGGAGTTCCAAGAGAACGCGAGGAAGAACATAGAGAGGCTCGGCCTCGAAGACTCCGTGGAGTTCAGGCTGAAGGACATCACCGAGGGCATAGACGAGAGGGACGTGGACGCCGTGGTGCTCGACATGGCCACGCCCTGGCTCGTCGTCGGAATCGCCTACAGGGCGCTGAGGACCGGCGGGAGGATCGTGAGCTTCAGCCCCACGATCAACCAGGTGGAGAGGACGGTGGAGGAGATGCGCAAGACCGGGTTCGTGGGCGTAAAGACCGTAGAGCTAATAATGCGCACCTACAAAGTGAAGGTTAATGAGACGAGACCGGATATGGTGATGGTAGGTCATACTGGCTACATAGTCTCTGGGAGGAGATGCTAACATGGAGAGGGTTCTGAAGGCTCTGAAGAAGGTGGAGGAGGAGGCGGACGCGATAGAGGCGGATAGCAAGGATAAGGCCGACGCACTCGTCGCGAGGGCAGAGGAGGATGCCAAGAGGCTGGAGGTCGAGCTGGAGGCCAAGGCGAAGGCAGCGGGCGAGCGGCTAGTGGCTGAGAAGATGAATTCGGCGAAGAGGGAGTCCGAGAGGATAAGGGCGGAGACGGAGAAGACCGCCGCTGAGATGGACAAGAAGGTAAAGAAGAACATTGAGAAGGCCGTAGACGAGGTTGTTAACGCCGTAGTTCGGTGCATGAGAGTCTCGAGCTGACGGGAGGGATCGAGCTGAAGAGAAAGATCTTGAAGTTGATCAAACCAAGGTTGAAAGCGATCAAACCAAGGTTTAAGTTGACCGAACTGAGTTCCGCAGTAGTGAAGGCCTCTGCAAGGAAGGGACAGCTCCTATCAGACCAACAGCTTAGTGATCTCGCGGCTTCGAAGGATTTGAATGACTTCCTCAACAGGGCGAAGGAGCGCTACCCGATCCTAGCCTCCAGTGTAACGCCCTCATTGAGGGAGGTGGAGGATCTAATGTTGAAAGCATTCAGCAGCGAGGTGGACGAGTTTATAAAGGTGTGCCCAGATGCTTCACAGATCCTCCAGCTGATAAAGCGGGAGGTCGAGGAGGGAGAGGCGGTGGATCTCCTGAAGCGGTACTTTGGGATTTTGGGTGCAGAGGACAAGGAGGGGCAACCCAAGAAGGAGGGCGTGGAGAATGTTATCAAGCAGCTCTCAACAAAGGGCTTTAATTTGGAAGTGAAAGAGGCCAGCCATATATTCGAAAAGTATAAGGTCCCTGGTATGATTGACGCAGTATTTGCAAGGTGCAGGATACTCAAGATGCTCAATGCCGCAAAAGACCTTGGCGGTGGTTCGGCTAGGCAGCTCAGAGAGTACCTGAAGCTAAAGGTCGACGTTTTCAATGTCGTCACGGTGCTGAGGGGCATCAGGAACGGGATCGATAGGAAGGCGCTAGAGGAGGTCCTAATTCTCCATGGCGGGAGCCTGAGTAAGGAGAACCTTAGAGAGGCCCTCAAGCAGGCGGATGTGCAGAAGGCGCTGACCTACTTGAAGGGCGTAGGCCTTCCCAAGGTTGAGGGCGCGAGGGCGATGGAGAGGGCGTACGAGGAAAAGGTTTCCAATCTCCTGACGCGCACGTACTACAACGGATATGCAGGCATGGGGGCCATCGTAGGGTACTTGGAACTCAGGTTGAGGGAGGTGAGGGACCTCATAAGGATAGCAAATGCCATTAGCAGGGGCATGGATCCGAGGAGGATCGCCCAAGATTTCATTTTTTAAGGATTGGCACGCCTAAGGATAGCTTGAATGGAGCGAACCTTACTCCACTGTCCTCGTAGAACTTGCTGAACCATTCATAGAAGTGGAGCCTCAGGTCTTGGGCCATAACCAGAATCCCTTCCAGCCCAACCACAAAGATACTCCCCACGGCAATCATCAACCCTGAGAATATGAAACCGAACTGCCCGCCTGATGCTAACCCCCCGAGTACGTAAAATACGTTGCACAGTTGGACGTGTGCCATGACCATGGCAAAGATTCGCAGGTATGAGACCGTGTTAGATACGAAGCGGATTAGACTATCGAAGACCTCGAATCCCACCTCGCCAAGGACCGACATGCCCTCCCTCCTGCCGTGCTTTGCCATGGTGTAAACGGGCTTGCCTATCAGAATGACTATTATTGGTGCAAACATGTAGAAGATGGGGCCGGCGAACCATACGTTGAGGTTGAGACCATAGTGGAAGATGAGGTACATGAAGATCAGATACATGATCAGCTTTGGCAGGTTGACGAAGAGGGCATCCTCTTTTTTCTTTTGGATCAGGTTGTTCCCAATGTTTATTATCATCCCCAGTGATATCTGGGTCACTCCGATGTAGAGGGCGAATTTGAAGATCGACATTAGATCCTCTGCCGGAGAGAAGATCGTTTGGTACCCTATATGGCGACCGAACGCCTCGCCGTACAGTAGCCCTCCCACTGCAGCGCCAAACACGCCGCACACGACCAAAAACACGCCGATCTTTGAAAGCGATTTGGTGTACTTGTATAGTATTAGTCCGATCGCCGCGAGCATAATGCCGTGACCGACATCGCCGAACATCAGCCCGAAGAAGAGGGGGAATGTTAAGGCAAGGATGGGGGTCGGATTTATTTCGTTGTAGGAAGGCATGCCGTAGAGGTTCGTTATGGACTCGAACAGTTTTATGAACCTGGGGTAGCGGTACGTTACCGGGACCTTTGGCGAGGACCTTTCTTCCTTGAGGAAGGAGATAATACGCCCGTTCAATTTGCCAGTCAGATCCCCCACCAGGGGGTTTGCAATTTTGGTTGGGATGTAACCCTCCAGAACGGCCCAATTTTTCTCCAAGGAGGACTTCTCTTTTATGGAGAGGACAGAGTAGGCGTCGGAGAGCATCGAGTTAAGGTAAAGGAACCTCGGTCGCAGGCTCTGGATGGAGCGCTTCCTCTCGGCAATTACATTAGCCGACTTCATTAACGACTCTTCATAGGATCGCAGGAAGTCAGGAAGGGCAGCGTAATCTTGAGGCATCCCCTCTAGTGGCTCAAACAGGGTGTAGCCGATCCCCTCCGCTGTCCGGACGACATTCTCCCTGTCCTCTCGCAGGCAAAGAACCACAAATATGTAAGGCTCAGAGGCAATTTGGAAGTTTAAGCTCGTCTTGGGGAGGGCGCCGTCCAGTTTTGAGGGGGCTTTATTTTGGGTATAGAGGATTACGGCGCTCAGCTTTTTAAGCGAGGAGAGGTACCCGAGAGACGCGCCGCCCTGAGCAGAGGTGATGTACGTCTTCCACAGCTCAAAGACCGGTTTTACCTTTGCCTCTGCCTGGAGTTCCGCCTCCAGCTTTTTTAATTTCTGCTCGTAGGAGTAGATCTCTTCCTCTATTGTATTTATGAGCGAGGACCAGTCCGCCGCCTCTATGATCGCCGCCTCTTGCCTTGAGGTTTGCTGGGGAGGGCTCGGCCCTGTCAATGCGTCTGCTTTATTGATGACTTCCTTAAGGCGGTTAAGGAGGGCCTGAACCCTATCGCTTAATTCTGAGCCGAGATGTCCCTCGACCTCTTTGAGCGATAGGTGGAAGGCACCTTGATCGTTGAGGGCGTCCATTACGCGCTCCGAGTCAGACCTCAAAAAAATCAGGGTTGCCTTAGACATCCTCTCGGGACGTAACACCCGGCAACACCAATGCTATAGCGCGGGGATCTTCGTCCATAGAAGTACTGCGACCACTACTCCGTATATTGCGATTGCCTCGCAGAGCGTTACGACCAAGAAGGCTTTGAAGAAGCCCTCGGGCTTTTCCACAA
Source organism: Thermoproteota archaeon (assembly GCA_016882195.1). Classification (GTDB taxonomy): domain Archaea; phylum Thermoproteota; class Methanomethylicia; order Methanomethylicales; family Methanomethylicaceae; genus VGLU01. The sequence continues at coordinate 16,818 of VGLU01000019.1, read as the reverse complement.
GAGAGGAGATCGCAGCAACACCGCTCCTTGCAAGCGCGTAGCCTGCAGCTATTGACGTTAGGGTCACTGCAAGCATAGAGGATAGAGCCAACATGGGCACGTCCAAGGTATTTTGGGTTGCGTCGGTGGCAGCAGCTGGGGGCACTTGTATCGCGGCAGAGACTGCGGTAATGGTTATGGTTATTATAACGATGGGCACCACAGCTACTAATACGAGGAAGAGCCGCTTTCGCGCGACCGGAGAGAGATCACTTATCTTCATAGCACATCATCTATCCTCTTTGAGCACAACCTCTTTATAAATTTCGTTCTTTTTTAATCCGATCTTGTCGCTTATTTCCTTTAAAGCAGAGCCCGCCATTTGTTTCAGAGCCGATTTTTCAGCCTCGTATGCCTTTTTCACCTCATTGCTCAGGCTTTCACTCATGGTTGATCACCATCACTTTGACCTCCTTTCTAGGAGGTTCTTAACCTTCTTAACTCTCACGAACTCCTCCCTGTCCCTCTCCTCCAGTACGCTCGTTATCAGGGAGACGGTACTCGCATAGCGGGGTATTAGAAACTGCTCCAGCGCGTTGATCCTCTGCTGGGTCTTCTTTACCTCCTCCACGAGCCGCACGAGGGTGCTCTCCAGCTCAGCCACCTTGACAGTCAAAGGCAGCGCCTGTTGGAACTTCTCTGACGTCTCGTCTATAAGTATCGATGGTTTTGATATGTTATAACCCACGGGTCTCTTTACTACCGAGATCTCAAAGGCTAGAGCCGTGACGCCCATGACCTTTCTCTTTGAGACCCGCAGTTCGTATGCAAGGCACGGAACCCCTCCTGCGGCCTCCATCTCCTTGGTGCCCACGGCAACGGTGGCCGCGTCGAGGAGGGAGTGGGCCTCCTTCAGCGTCCGGTTCAGTTCGGAACGGATCTTTGCGGCCTCGCCTATCCTCCTGTTCACCTCCAAGAGCAAGATCTCCTTCTTCTCCTCCAAGAGGTCGCGAGCCCTCCTCAGGAAGGCGAGCGTCCTCCTGAACCGTATGAGGTTTATCTTGGAGGGGGCAACCGTTATCGACAAAGAGCTCACGCTCGTTTATAGTAGGCCTTCACAAACCTGTCTGGGATCCTTGTCAGCTCGGACTCGGGCAACAGCGACAGCTCCGACCATGCCATATCCAGCGTGGTCTCAAGGCTCCTGTTCTCGTCGTACCTCTGGTTCAAGAACCGCTGCTCGAAGCTCTCCCCGAACCTGAGGTAGGCCCTGTCCTTGTCGGTCAAGCCCTCCTCGCCGATTATCGTGCTCAGCGCCCTCAGGTCCTGCGCCCTGGAGTAGGCAGAGTACAGCTGACTGGCGACTGGCCCGTGGTCCTCCCTGGTCTTGCCCTTCCCTATGCCGTCCTTCATAAGTCTGGAGAGGCTCGGAAGGATGTTTATTGGAGGGTAGATCCCTCTCCTGTGGAGGTCCCTGTCCACCACGAGCTGCCCCTCCGTGATATAACCGGTAAGGTCGGGTATTGGGTGAGTGATGTCGTCGTTGGGCATGGTGAGTACGGGCATCTGCGTTATGCTCCCCTTCCTCCCCCTTATCCTGCCCGCCCTCTCGTATATGGAGGCAAAGTCGCTGTAGAGGTAGCCCGGGTACCCCTTCCTGCTCGGGACCTCCTCCCTGGCGGCGCTGATCTCCCTGAGGGCCTCTGCATAGTTCGTCATGTCCGTAAGAATTACGAGGACGTGCATGTCCTGCTCGAAGGCGAGGTACTCAGCCAGCGTTAGGGCGCTCCTGGGGGTGACGAGCCTCTCCACTGGCGGGTCGTCTGCCAGGTTCAGGAAGAGCGCGGAGTTCTTGAGGGCACCGGACTCCTCGAAGCTCCTCCTGAAGAAGGCCGCCTCGTCGTGTTTTATGCCCATGGCGACGAAGACCACCGCGAAGCTCACCTCCTCGCCCACGATGGTGGCCTGACGCGCGACCTGCGTCGCAATGAGGTTGTGCGGCAGCCCTGAGCCTGAGAATATGGGGAGCTTCTGCCCCCTGACCAGGGTGTCCATGCCGTCTATGGCTGAGACGCCGGTCTGTATGAACTGGGTCGGGTAGTCCCTCGCGTAGGGGTTCATCGGCAGGCCGTTGACGTCCCTGTAGTCCTCCGTGAACGGCGTCGGCCCACCGTCCGCCGGCTCTCCGAGTCCGTTGAAGACGCGCCCGAGCATCTCGGTGGAGAGCGGTACCATCAGCGGCTTGCCCTGGAACTTCACGGAGGTACCGGTCGTGGAGAGGCCTGTCGTGCCCTCGAAGACCTCTACGGCAGCGATGCCCCTGTTAATCTCGAGAACCCTCCCCCTCCTGAGGCCCCCCTCCTCGCCCCTAACCTCAACGAGCTCGTTATACCCAACGTTTGTGACCCCCTCCACGAAGATGAGGGGTCCGCTTATCTTCTGCACACCGCGGTACTCCATAGATATTGTCATTAGGACTTCCCCTCCACAAGCTGGTCGATATCGGAAGATACCTTCTCCAAGAAGAGGTCGATCTCACTCGCCTTATCGTTCGGGATGGACATCCTCAGCTTTGCCATGTCCGTTACGGACTGGAGCGAGGCTATCTTGGCGGCCGTGACGCCCTTGGAAACAGCCTTCGAGGCGATGTTGTGGAACGAGAGCATGGTCGTGAGGAGCTTGAACTGCTTCTCAGGCGAGGAGTAGGTGTCTATGGGGTCGTACGCGTTCTGTTGGAGGAAGCCCTCCCTCAGCAGCCTCGCTGTCTCCATCAGGAGCTTCTCGGACTCCGGCAGCGCCTCAGGACCAATCAGCCGGATGACCTCCTTCAGCTCGTCCTCCCTCTTCAGGATGTCCAAGGCGCGCAACCTCAACTCCCTCCACCGGCCCTCGGTGTGATCGTTCCACCACTTCTCCACGTAGTCGGTGTACTCAGAGTAACTTGTAAGCCAGTTTATGGCCGGGTAGTGGCGCATGCTGGCGAGTGTGGTGTCCAGCGCCCAGAAGGCCCTCACGAAGCGCTTCGTGTGTACAGTGACGGGCTCCGAGAAGTCCCCTCCACCTGGGGAAACTGCTCCGATCAGCGAGACCGAACCATAACTGCCTCCGAGGGTCCTTACCCTTCCCGCCCTCTCGTAGAACTCGCCGATCCTTGATGCGAGGTACGAGGGGTATCCCTCCTCGGCGGGCATCTCCTCCAGCCTTCCCGAGATCTCCCTCAGGGCCTCGGCCCACCTGCTGGTAGAATCGGCCATGACCGCCACGTTGTAGCCCATGTCCCTGAAGTACTCAGCGATGGTCACGCCGGTATAGATGCTGGCCTCCCTGGCAGCGACGGGCATGTTGCTCGTGTTGGCTATCAGGACGGTCCTCTCCATGAGAGGCCTGCCGCTCTTGGGGTCCTTCCACTCTGGGAAGGTGAGGAGGACCTCGGTCATCTCGTTCCCCCTCTCGCCGCACCCGATATAGAGGATGATCTCCGAGTCTGACCAGGCCGCGAGCTGGTGTGACGTGATGGTCTTCCCCGTGCCGAAACCGCCAGGTATGGTCACCGCTCCTCCCTTGGCGACCGGGAAGAACATATCGATGATCCTCTGACCTGTTATGAGCGGTTCCGAGGGCTCCAGACGCTCCACGTATGGGCGGGGCTCCCGCACGGGCCACCTGTGGTACATCCTCAGGTCGTGTGTTGTGCCTTCATGTGATACCATCGCGATCACGTCCTCTATGGTGTAGTCGCCCTCCTTTGCCACGAACTCCAGCACCCCTGACCTGTTGGGAGGAACCAGTATCCTATGCTCGAAGATCGGGGTCTCCTGGATCCTGCCTATTACCGCCCCGCCTGAAACCGTCTCCCCCTTCTTCTTGGTGGGCACAAAGTGCCACTTCTTCTCTTTGGAGAGGGCGGCAGTCTTCACCCCGCGCTTGACGTAGTCCCCAGTGATCTCCCTTATCACCGTCAGGGGGCGTTGGATGCCGTCGAATATGCCCTGCAGCAGACCCGGACCGAGCTCCACAGCCAGTGGCATCCCGGATCCCTCGACCTTCTCGCCGGGCTTCAGGCCCACGGTGTCCTCATAGACCTGTACCGTTGCCAGGTCGCCCTCGACCCTCACAACCTCGCCTATCAGTTCCTCCTCGCCGACCATTGCAAGCTCGTGCATCTCTAGACCGGATGCGCCCTCGGCTTGGATGACCGGTCCGCTTATCTTTATTATTCTTCCCTGAATGGTCATACAATCACCTAAATAGTAAATCTGCTATTTTGCCCCGCAGGGTCTGCTTCTCCTGATTCAGCATGCTGTCGATGGTCTTGTCCACGGACGTCTTTTTGTCCTTCGATATGATGATGAATCCGCCTATGCCCACCGGGTGTCCCTTAATTTCAACATCGGCACCAACAGTGTGCCTAATTGCATCCTCACCCAACTTTTTGATATCGCCATCGTTCATGAGAAGCTCGCCCATGACAATAGACTTGGGGAGGGCATGCAGGCCGTCCAGCATGAGCTGTTTGTACTCAGGTGTCTCTACAAATGCCTGCAACCTCTTCTTTGCCTCTTCGAAGACCTTCTCGACATGCGACTCTTTCAGCTTCAGTAGTTGCATGCGCGCGTCTATCTCGGACTTTGAGATCGCCTTTCTGGGTTCTATCTCCGCCATGTCCTTGTAAGAGGCCAGTATCTCCTCACAGTGTTTTAATGCGAACTTTTCGGACTCCTCTAGAATTACGGAGGCCCTCTGCACCGCCTCGTTCATTGTTGACTCCGACTTTACTCTGGCCTTCTCAAAGACGGCATCCACCAGTTTCCTGAAACCGTCAGCTTGGAGATCCTTGGGCGCACCCAAGCTCATACCTTTACCCCCATTATCCTGCTTATTGTTGACTTCAGGTCAATTTCACCAGAGATTCGCCTACCAGGCACCTCGACCAGTACCGGCATAACCCTCTTCAGTTTCAGATACTCTATTCTGTCCTTTACCTGCGAGGAGTAGTCCCGATCCACAAGCAATACCCCTACGTCGTCCATCTTAAATACCGTCTCGACCTCCTTGAGAAGTTCATCCGGGGAGGCGACTGGAATCGATTGAATCCCAGACGTCCTGTAACCGTTTACAAGCGTCGGATCGCCGATAAAGAAGATCTTCATCTCGAACCCCTTATGCCTTTGTTCCCGATGGTTGAGATTCAATCAGTGCCTTCACTTTCTTTAGCTTTTCTGCGAGCCTATCGTAGGTAGCCACCGGCTCGACGATGAGACCAAGGTCCTGCAACGCCTTTATGCCCTCAATGGAGTAGATGGGGGCCTCTATCTTGACCGGCTCATCGAAGGGGTTGCCCACGACGTAGTCGCGGTAGGGGAGGCGGGCTACGTGCTCCACCACCCAGCCTCCAAGGTTGAAGGCGTGTCTGCCTCTGATTACTATCTTGGGCATTTTTTCATCTCCATATCCATATTATATGCTCGCCGCCAGTATCATTGCCAGAACACCTAGCGCGGATAGACCGATCGTTGCCGGGTAGATCTGTCTGAAGGTAAAGATTGGGGAGAAGGCCACGAATATGGCGAGGGCCACCGGCATTATCAGGCTGAGCAGCATGTTGAGGATGAAGAGGAGCGGCATGAAGGGGTCGAAGGGTATCCCTAGGAAGAGGGTCACGAAGATGCTGGAGAGGGTGAAGAGAAGAAGGTTCCTCATGATGTAGTAGACGGCCCTGAGGTCGGCCGCGTACTCGAGAACGCCTCCCTCGATGACGTCTATCTTGGCCTTGAGTATGCTGAAGGGCTTCTCGTTCAGGAGCATGACGTAGCCCACGAAGTAGACCACGGCGGCGAGGAGGCCGGGCACGGTGAACAGGATAGGGCTACTCGGAAGGGGCAGCGAGAACCACGAGGCCGCGGAGTAGGCCGGGTTCTGGAGGGCAACAACGCTGGAGAGCAACCCGCTCTTGGCGGCGGCGAACGGCACTATGAGGGCCAAATAGAGCGGTATTGAGCCTATCGCCATCATCTTGAGGGCCCTCTCCGCGGAGTGCTGCTCGACGAACTCCCTCCTTATACCCTCACCCTTGGCGCCCTTTGCCAGGTCGGGGACTGGCATGGACGTGGAGAGGATGGACTGTGACTGGGAACCCATCAGGACGTAGAGAACCTCCTCGAGCTTCAGGAGTCCGGCGAGTCCTAGTATGCTCCCCCACCCCAGCACCGCCCACCAGTACGGGGTGCTGAAGAGGAAGAGTAGGATGACGACGCCCAGCCCCAGGTAGACGATCGACTTGTAGAAGCCAGGCATCTGGGCGATCGGCTCGGTCTTTGCCTTGTACCTGAACTTCAGCACGGCCCACCAGCCTGGCGTCAGGATCGGAGGACCGATCCTCTGCTGGACCCTGGCCTGAACCTTCCTCTCGATCCCTGGCAGGACTAGGGAGTAGAGGACCGCGATGATGCTGGCGACAACTGAGGACGCTATTATGCCCGCTAAGAACGAGAGAACGCCCATATCACCGCCTCCAGCCATACTTTCTTATTATCTCCGTATCGGACATGACCCTGCCCCTTCCAGACTCCACCACCTCGGCCCTCGTGCAGCACGCCAGGCACGGGTCGCAGCTCGCTATGGTCAGTATGGCGTCGGTGACGTGATCGCCGACGCAGGCCTTCTCCATGGCTGCAAGGTTTGCGGGGGTCGGGGTACGAATCTTGTAGCTTCGTATCATGCCCTGACCGTCAAGGGCGTAGGAGTGCATCAGCTCGCCCCTGTAGCTCTCCAACAAGGCGGTGTAGAAGTCCATCCTGCCGGCAATCCATGACCGATTGACCACCGGTCCCTCGGGCAGGTTCTTAACGGCCTGTCTGATTATCTTCAGGCTCTCCACGATCTCCAGCGCCCTCTGGACCACTCTGGCCTTGTTATCACAATCTTGGAGGACGATTATGTTGTAGTCAAAGGATTTGTACTCCTTCATGTCCCTCCGGAGGTCGAAGTCCCATCCAGATGCCCTGCCGGTCGGACCCGTGGCGTGGTACTTTATGGCATCCGCCTTGGAGAGCAGCCCAACCCCTGTAAGCCTCGACATGACGAGCGGGTCGGCCACTATCCTGTTGACGTACTCCGTGTATTTCTTCTCGAACTCATCGACCCTCTCCAGTATCGCCCGCTTCAGGCCCTCTGTCAGGTCGGCCCTGGGCCTGATGCCACCTATGATGGGCACCGAGGGCATCACCCTGTTCCCACCTACGTAGGCAAGGATGTCCATGAAGGTCTCCCTGAGCAGGAATGACCTCATGGCGAAGGTCTCGTGACCCACCACCTCGAAGGCGTGCCCGAAGAATATGAGGTGGCTGGTGATGCGCTGGACCTCGTGCGTGAGGGTCCTGATGTAGTTTGCCCTCTCAGGCACATCTATTTTTAGACCCTCCTCTATGACCCTGACGGAGTTCCAGGCGTGAACGTTTGAGCAGATGCCGCAGACCTTCTCGGTGATTAGTAGTGCCCTCTCCACGGGTAGGCCCTCCAAGAGCTTCTCGACCCCCCTGTAGACCATGTTCATGTTGATCTCGCAGTCCTCGACTATCTCGTCGTTCACGAAGAGCCTTATCCTGTACGGCTCAATCAGGGCAGGGTGAACCGGCCCGAAGGAGAGCTCCTTCTCCACGACCACGTTCTCTGCGTTCGCTGGCTTTGGCTGATCGCTCATGCTAGGGTGCCTCCAGTATCTTTGGCAGGGCCTTCACGACCCCGGCGATTATGTCCTCGGGCCTCGGCGGGCAGCCCGGAACCTTGACGTCCACGGGTATGATGCTCTCCAAGGGGGCGAATATCTCCTCGTTCACCCCGATGTCCCCCACCATGTTCTTGTAGACGTTCCCGTTTATTGGGCAGGAACCTATGGCGACAACTGCCTTAGGTTCCGGGATGATGGCGTAGAACTTCTTCAGCGGCTCCAGCATCTGCCAAGCTATGATCCCGGAGACCACCAGCACGTCGGCCTCCCTCGGGTTCCAGGTCCACAGAACCTTGTACTGCTCGACGTCGTACCTCGGCGACAGGAGGGCATTGACCGCCTCGATGTCGCATCCGTTGCACCCTCCGCTGTAGAAGAGCATGGCGTGGATGGCGTTCCTTCTCGCCGTTGCTTTCAGTGTCACTTCCTCTCTCCTCCCTTTATCAGGGCTAGGCTCTCCACCGGTATGAGTTTGCTGAGCTGCTCTATCGTCTCGGGCGGCGCCCTCACAGGCTTCTTGAGGATCTCCTGTATCGTCATGTGTGGAGTGCCCACGTCCCTCCCATGTATCGGGGCGGCCTCCCCGAAGACGGAGTAAATGGGGCATATATCGTGGCAGTTGAGGCAGTAGACACACTTCTCGAGGTCTATCCTCGGCACCTGGGTCTTCATGTAGCCCTCGACTATCTCCACCGGCCTCTCCAGCGGCACCATCGTTATCGCCTTTGTAGGGCATACGTTATAGCAGCCTGAGCAACCTATGCAGGTCTCGTCCAGCACAGTGTCCAGCGGCGGCACGCTCAGCGTGACGACCTTCCTCCGAATCTCAATGCTCGTCGCCCTGTCGGCCTTATTGACTATCCTCGCGAAGTTACGGTAGGCGCCCTCAAGCATCAACCTCAGGAAGGTTATCATGGCATCACCACCACCTCTTCAGCCCTCCCTCCCACGCGCCTCCTGTCGTAGACCTTCACGACCCTTATGCACTCGGTGGGGCAGGTCACAGCACAGGCACCGCAGCCGATGCACTTGGACTCGACAATGTAGGCCAGCCCGCCCTTCAAGTATGGGGCGTGATCCCCCTTGAGGGTGATCTTGCAGGCATCCACGCAGAGACTGCAGCCGATGCAGAGGTCGCGGTTTATGGATATCGTCCACCTCTCCAGTTTTCTGGGGGGGAGGACGTACAGGATAGGTATGGCGTCCACCGGGCAGTGCGAGGCGCAGAGTTCGCAGAGGATGCACCTCGAGGTGTCTACCACCGGCTTCGCATGTATTATGGGGTTGAACCCTATGGCGTTCGTGGGGCACACCTTGGCGCACGTGCCGCACCTTATGCATGTGTCCGGGGTAGAACTCATAGTATGTTGCCCTCCCAGCTCACCGTCCTTATCGAGAGTGCCCCCACAGGACAGGACTTGATGCAACGCCCGCACATGACACAGTAGCCCGCGGGATACCTGTCCTTGAGGCACATGCTCTGGGGCGGGCAGACCCTGACGCACTCGCCGCAGAGGGTGCACAGCTCGGGGTTGAGCCTGATCCTGTTCGTCTCAAACTTCAGGGCGCCGTTGGGGCACGCCGTGGCGCAGAGGGAGCAGAGCGTGCAGTTTATTATGGACGCGCCGGCGTCGCCCTTCTTGATCTTGAGACTGCCCTCATGCTGATAGATGGCGCCCACGGGGCACTTCTCGTAGCACTCCATGCACATGACGCAGTTGGCCTTTATGATCCTCTCCTTGTAGGACTGCGTCTTCCAGTAATGCCTGCCAGCCTCCTCGGGCTTGATCTTGCCCTCGTAGGAGTCGATGGCCTTGACGGGGCAGACCTCGGCGCAGAGGTTGCAGTGGGTGCAGAGCCCTCTGGTCTCCACCGTGAACCTTACGGCCTCGGTGGGGCATACGTTCCTGCACCTGCCGCAGAGTATGCACTTGGACATGTCCCTGTAGATCTTTCTCTTGCTGACCTGTGCCGCCTTTACCTCTGCTGTCTGAACCGTCATTTTGTCACCACCGCCTTGGCCTCTACCCTCTTCCCCTCCAGGATCTCCTTCAGGCGCTCGGGCGTTGCTATCTCCAGCACCACGGAGTAGTCTATGGGGCGTTGGATGTGCCTGCCGAGATCGAAGCGCGCGTTCTTGGGGCACACCTTTACGCAGAGCCCGCACCTCACGCATATACCCCTTACCCTGTCCTTGCCAATGCTTTGGTCGGGCACTATCTTGGCAAAGCCGAACGGGCAGTGCTTGACGCACATCCCGCACAGTATGCACCTCGACCTGTCCACGTACCAGCCGCCGAAGCGGTTCTTTCTTATGGCGGTGGTGGGGCATACCGATGCGCAGACCCCGCAGGTGGTGCAGCTGAAGGGGATGTCCTCGGGGTGCTTTATGCAGTCGGTCGGGCATGTCTCCCAGCACTTGCCGCACTTGTTGCAGTCGGTCGTGGTGAGGTACATCATCTTCCACCTCTAAGGGCCTTGCCTATCAGGAGGCCTACCATCGCCCCTATGAACGGGGTTGCGAAACTTAGACCGGGGAGGATATATCCTCCATAGATGCTCCAGGTGAAGACCGGAGCCCCAAAGAGGAAGGCAGCAACTATGCTGAGACCGAGCAGCAATGCCACGGTTCTCTTGCTCAGCGGAGCGGACAGCTGGGTGCCGAGGAGCACGCCCAGTAGGAGGCCTATGATGAGCGGGGTTATCTCGCCGAGCATCATTCGCCTTTACCTCCCTCGGTGTCCTGATCCGCTGGTGAGTCGGACCAGCCGTAGATGAAGGCGAAGAATATTAGACCAATCGCACCGATCACGTTGAAGGCCTCGCCAATGTTTAGGAGAGGGATTATTCCCGGGGTGGAGTTGAAGACGCCCTCTTGGAGGGCGAGCGAGAGCCTGAAGGGATCGCCGAAGATGGTGTGGTAGATCGGGGCGACGAGGTTCCACAAATCTGCCCCGAGGTTGTACTGCCAGTAACCGGTGGTCAAGAATCCTGGAAGGCCACAAAGGGCGTAACCTGCCCAGCCGGCGCTTCCTATTCCTACCAAGAACCTCTTTCCAAAGTTGATTGGATTCTTCTTGCCGTAGAAGATCGTGGTGAGGAGGTAGGCGGACGCCACGATGACACCGCACTGGAAGCCACCGCCCCCCGAGGTGGAGACCCCCGTAACTACCAAGATGCCGTAAGACACGAGGAGCATGGCGGTAGGTAACCCGAAGTACTTCAGGATGACCGTGAGCGACTCGGTCTTGTACTCCAGAGGTGGGGACTGGACAGGGGGCTCACCCTGGCGGCATCTCATCCTCACCATGCCCCTCCCGATAACCAAGACCGAGACCACCGCCCCGACGTAGATCACGCCGGTCTCCAGCAGGGTATCAAAGCCACGCCAGTCGTAGAGCCAAGTGGACAGGCTGTTCGGGGCGACCAAGAAAGCAAGGATGTTGTAGACTTGGCTGATTCCGGGGTTGACGTTCCCGGATAATTTTACGAGGGAGGACATCATTCCGACAAATATTATGAGCAGGGCAACTGCGGCCAGTATTCCTCTTTTGCCCCTCAGCTCGCTTGGATCCATGCCTCATCTCCCCCAAAGCGTCACCGCGATTATGACCGCGAAGTATATGACCACCCAGAATAGCACCCTGTTGAGGTCGTTGCTGCTCTCCCTCTCGACGTGGACTATCATGGGGGCGAAGTACAGAAGGGCGGCGGCCACGGCTATCAGCAGGACCATGCCGAGGGGTATGGAGAAGATCCTGAAGAGCGAGGCCAGGATCAGGGTGAAGACGACGGTCTGGAGCTCTCCTGTCATGTAGCCGGTCATCTGGTTGCTGTACCCACTACCGCCTACGAACTCTACGGTCCACCGCTTTATTTTATCGTAGAGGCTGTCTACGGATACCATGGTATACTCACCGCCTGTGCCACCGGCGTCAGAAACCTGATCACGAGATCGGGATACACGCCGAGGATCAGCGTTATCACAACAAGAATGGCCAGACTCAGATAGAGGCCTCGAGGTATGGGGGTCTCTTTATCGTCCTCCTGCGCCTCTGAGGGCACGGAACCTGAGACCGCCAGAGGGGTCGTTTCCGCCGGCTTCAGGAATATGCTGTAGATCCCCCTGAATAGGGCTATGAACGTGGTGACGCTCAAGATGAGTATGACGACCGCCACCTCGGGCAGGCCGACTTTGAGCGCAGACTGAATGAGGATTATCTTGCTCTGGAAGCCGTTAAAGGGAGGAATCCCGGAGGCTGCAAAGGTCCCGAGAACCATCGCCAGCGCCAGCCATGGTGCCTTCTTGGCTATGCCCACCGCGGTCTTTGTCGAGGTGCCCTTACCGAAGTAGTATACGGCCTCGCAGCCGAGCAGGAGCACGCTCATGTACAGTACGTCGTTCACGGCCTGGAAGAGCCCTCCCACGAGCGCATCATACGTGCCCAGGGATATGCCGACGGTGACCAGACCGCTGTGGCTCACGATAAGGTACGCGAGTATCCATCTGAGGTCTGTCTGGAGCAGGGCCATAACCACGCCGAGCATCATCGTGAGCACACTGATCGAGAGCATTACCTCCCTCGCGAACGGGAGGCTGCCGAAGAGGCGGAGCATTACGAGACCGATGGCAACCAGCATGAGCTTGGACTGGGCCTGGAGCATCGCGGTGCCGTGCGGGAAGGCGGCGCCGTAAACCTCGGACTTCAGCGGATGTATCGGGACGAGGCCCCCGGCATAGATCCAGGAGAGGATAAAGAAGCCGAATGCCACGTACAGGATGCTTGACATTCCGGCGAGGTTCGTCGTCTGGATGTATCTGATGGCGTCGGATATGTTCGAGTAGCCAGTGAGACCGAGTATAAGGGCAAGGGCAATCGCCAACCCTGCTCCGCTCAGGGCCGAGAAGAGGGCGTACTTGAGGGCGGCCTTCTGACCTATCCCCTCGCCGGAGGCTGCGACAACGCCAACAACCACAAGGCTGCCGATCTCCACGGCTATCCAGAGGTGGTAGAGGTCGTTCACCATTATGATTATGGCAGCTGACATGAACAGCAGGAAGATCATCCCAATGTATGGTCCCTGGTTCTTGGTCAGGCCGTTGGTCGCGATGCCAATCACGAGGACCAAGATCAGAGCCATCACGAAGATTAGGACCTGCTGGAGCGGTCCGAAGTAGAACTCGAGGGCCATCCGCCACGCGGGAATGCTCGCGTCGAAGGTGAATGTGAGCGTGTTGGGGTTAAGGGCAGGCTGTCCTGTAAACCACTGGAATCCATAGGGAGAGAGTATGGTGATAACGACGAGCGACAGCGCGGAGATTAAAGAGATGTACTTTATCGCCCTGTTTCTGTTGAAGAGCAGGTTGACAATGATCGTGGCGAATATGGGGATCGTTACAAGGAGGGCTATTGACCAGAGGTTGGATATTGACTCGGTCATCGCCGCTCCCCCTTGAGAACCTTAGAGGCCTTCAGGGTTCCGTACCGCCTGTAGAGCACGATTGCCAACGCTACAAGTATAGCAGTCGTGCTCACGCCTATGACGATGTTGGTCAGGACTATTCCGACCGGGAAGACCAGCACTGCCCTCGACGCAAATTCGGACGTGGACATCCCCGGCAGGAGTATGGATACGATTCCGCCCTCCACGTACCCCACCGCCACGAGTAGCAGATTGACACCGTCTGAGAGGAGGGTGAAGGCGATGATCTTCTTTATCAGGTTATCGAGAAAGAGCATCCCTGCTATGCCTATGATTACGAGCACGGCGGCCGCGAAGAAGGCCAGCAGCTGAATGGTTACCTGAATCACTCCTCTTCAGTCCTCCTCGTCTTGAAGATCCCCAGGATTATGATTCCCGGCAGGAGCACCGTGCCTACGATCGCTTGGGTGAGGCCGATATCCGGGGCCAGTAGTGCCTGGAAGAAGAAGGCCAGGGCGATGCACTCAGCGCCGCTTATGAAGGCGGCCCTCAGCAAATCCTTTTGAAGGAGCGCGGCCACGGCGCCTATGGTTATTCCGATCACCATCACGTAGGCTACAACCATGAAACTGGCGGAGAGTTCTATCATTTGCCAAGCCTCCTTTGATAGTTGTAGTAGTAGGCGTTGGCAAGGGCGTTGCCGCAGAACGGAATGAGCACGAAGAAGAAGAAGCCGACCGCCACCAGATCCAGTCGGTAGATGAGTAGGCCCGCGAAGATCATCACGAGCGAGGCCACGGTGTCGATAACGCCTGTGATGTGGTTCCTCACGTAGAAGATGTTGGGGCTGAACTCGTCCCCGAACCTGAATAAGCCGACCGCGGCGGAGATCATCGGGATCGTCCCGGCAAAGAGGATCCCTGCAGCCCCTATCTTCATGAGTGTAGCTACCGCAACGCCCAAGTTAAGACCGGTGTAGCGCAGGAAGAGCACGAACACGAGAAGTATAAAGATGAGGATCGGTACGAGTTTGCTTGGATCTATCACGAATGCGCCCTTCCTGATGTTCCAAGCAACAAATCCCATGACGACGATCGCGTACATTATAACAAATATCTCAGCGATCATTGCCCGCCCTCCATCCTGAAGAGCCTGGCGAAGACTATCGTTCCAACGGCGCCCAGTACCAAGAGCGCTATCGCGGTATCCCTCGCAAACTCAACATCGAAGATTATCTGAATAAGGTAGAGGCTGACGCCTGCAACGGTTGTTAAGGCGCTTACGCCCATGAGCGAGGTCACGGCCTCGCCCTTGAGGGCCAGCCTTATGGCCCCTATTCCTGCTATTGAGCAGGCAACCATAAAGACGAATGCCCCCCAGAAGAAGGCGGTGTCCGCAAAAAGGGCGAGATCGATCATTTTCCCAACCATCCTTCAACGTGCGGCTCCATGGGGATTACAGCTCCCCTCCCCCTTGGGGCGATCGTCCCAACATAGATCTTCTTTCCTTGAACGTCGATATCTATAGAAACAGTACCAGGCGTGTAGGTTATACTGTTGGCAAGCATGGTCTGGGACAGAGGTTTTTCAAGCACAGTATCCACAATGTGGATGTAGGGATCAATATCCCCGTTCCAGCACCTCTTACTTACATCTATGACGGAGCCCATTATCTCCCTTATAAGCCTCAGCCAGAACCTTATTCCCCAAATGGCGCCTATTGCCCTCACCTTACCACTTTTTTGAGACCTTCAATGAATTGACGACCGTAGTCCATATAGATTCCCTCCTCGCCCGGTTTCACGCTGACGGACATCCCCCTATCCCTCCCGGTTCCTATGTGGACCTCAAGGTGCACCATCCTTCCCGAGGCTTTTTTGTGGAGATGCATTACCCCGTTCGTGGGATCGTCCAGCGAGATCGAATAGTTCTGACCGGCTGCAACTTCCTTAGCTTTATCGTAGAGGGCGGGTCCGTTCGTGTAAAAATGAGCGAAGAGCGTGGGCACCATAAATGCACTTTCCCTTCAATGTTCAACCTAAAAGGTATCGTGTTTAATAACTTTTTTTCTATCTACTTTGGCTCCGCCAGCCACCAAGCCTCAGGGTTTGAGAGGATTAAACTCAGGTCGGAACACCATAGAAAAACGCATGGCGAACGGTAAATTTCAAAGATATGGCAATGCCCATTTTCTAAGGGGTGTCAATCTCTCCTTTAACTGACTGTTGCTGAGCCCTCTTCTGTTTCCAAACCGCATATTCCTCCTTTATCGCTCTTGGCAGTCCTTTGCTAAACAGAGCTAAAACGGGAAAGAGCTCAAGCCTCCCGAACCACATGCCAAAGATCAATATCATCTTAGCGAATCCGTCGAGCCCACTCATTGAATAGAAGGCCGGTCCGACATTCCCCTGTGCAGAGAGGGCTAGAGATAACGCGCCCAAGGTATCGGGCACGACCAATGTTAAAAGCAGGAACTGAATTAGGACGGCAAAAACATATATGAAGAAGAAGGACCCCACCTTCATAACGTACTCCTCATCAAGCACCCTCCCTCCTATCTTTATGGGTCTTACAGCCGAGGGTGGAAGGACCATCTTCTCCACCTCCCTCTTTCCAAGCCTGTAGAGGACGGCGATCCTCCAGACCTTAATGCCTCCTGCTGTAGACCCTGCGCAGCCGCCAATCATCATCAATATCAGGAGGAGTGCCTTGGCACTGATTGCCCATAATCCGAGGTCCATGCTGGTGTATCCCGTTGTCGTAAGTATTGAGATGGAATTGAAGAAGCCATCCAAGAGTCCAGATGGTGTGCCAAAATTTTGGGTAACCAACATCCAAGCGGCGATAACACCGGACACAAGAATTATTCCGAAGAGTAACTTTGATTCCAGATCGTTGACTATCCTTCTTAGATCGAGCCTGAATAGGCTGTGAAAGAGGGTGAAGCTCATGGCACCTATGGTCATAAAAATGCACAGCACAATCTTCGTGGCTGGGCTCTCGAATGCCATGAGCCCTTTGGTTCTGGTCGAGAAGCCTCCGGTCGAGAGGGTCGTCATAGCGTGATTGGCTGCGTCGAAGGGGGACATGCCAGAAAGGTACAAGGCCATCGCACACAGTGCGGTGAAGAATAGGTAAATTAACCATATTCTCTTGACCGTGGATTTTATGCTGAGGGTGAATTTTTCCTCACGCCCTTCGAGGGAGTACAGCCGCCAGGTACTCATGCCCCCGGTGAAGAGCACGGTGAAGAGCACGATTACCCCGACGCCTCCAACCCACTGCGTGAAGCTCCTCCAAAAGATGAGGGAGAAGGGCAAATCCTCTACCCTGCTTATGACGGTCATTCCCGTTGTTGTAAACCCAGATATTGTCTCAAATAGGGCATCCAGCGGTGCCATCTTGGTCAGCCATAGATATGGGAGCATGCCGATAATGGAGATGAGCAGCCACGCCAATGGCGCAATGATTATTGCGGCCTCGAGCGAATACCTGTCTTTCACAGGGTATTTTTTATTCAGATGGTAACCAAGAACTATCGCTATTCCAGCTGGCACCGCGAATGGGATAATTGTATAATATTCAGCATATAATAGGGCAGGGATCAGTGGGAACAATAAAATTGCTCCGATTATAAAAAGCACTCCCACGAAGCCACTCTCTACCTCATGAGTCAGCTCGGACATCAGA
>VGLU01000018.1 GCA_016882195.1 Thermoproteota archaeon | reverse complement strand
TGAGCCCATTGTTGAGGGGTGGCACGAGAGGTTAAAGGCTATACTGGAGAGGCTGGGGCACAGTGTGTTGCTGAAGCCTGTGGGGGAGAGTGCAACGGCAGAACTCGCCAAGAGGGGTGGCGGAAGGAGGGGCTCACTTCTGGACGAGAGGAAGAGCAACAGCAGGATTCTTGACGAGGTCTCACTTCTGGACATCGACGGCATGGTGCTTCTAAACTCTGGAAGGAGTGCCCAGAGCGGAATAATCTTCGGGGCAGAGACGATAGCCAATACCAGAGTATTGAGGAACATGACCTCATTTCCCCTGATCCAGCTCGAGAGGCCAGGCAAGACGGACGGCATCCTGATCGTTTGGAACGAGTCCGGGAAGGTCTTGGGGAGGAGGGTAGCCGAGGAGCTGGACCTGGCGGTGATCACACCGAGTCTCGAGGCGAAGAGGTTCACCAGGGAGGGGGGCAGGGAGATTAGGCAGATACAGTTCGCTAGGACCGGGGACGATATAGTGGTGAACGGACGGAAGGTCGGGGTCTGCCTGACGGATCAGGTCTACCTCATTGCGAGGGGCGGAAGGCTGATCGACATAATGGGAGGGAAGCTCCTGAAGAGGGAGGCAAAGAGGCTCTCCTTCGAGTCCCTCTCCCAGGTAGTGGTCAAGACGATGACGTTAGGTCGTTAGGCGTGTGCGCTTGGCGGCTTCATTTTTGTTCTTGACCGATCGTACACAAAATACCACATCATTTTAACATAATTAAGGGCGACTTCTGAATGCACAGGTAACAGTTATATATAGGTAAGTTAGTTACTTAAGTAGGTGAGATTATGTGCTGCGAAGGAGATTGTGGACCAAACTCGGAGTGCTGCTGCCTTAGAGATACTCCGCTAAGGGGGCTTCTGCACCTAGCAATACTGGCCTCGGTCAAGGATAAGGATGCGCATGGCAGTGATATACATCAGAGCCTTAAGGACAAATACGGGATAGATGCCGTCAAGCCGGTTATCTATACTATGCTCAGAAGGATGGAGAAGGAGGATCTGCTGGTCTCCAAGTGGGATGTAAAGGCAAGCGGGCCGGCAAAGAGGGTATACAGAATAACGGAAGAGGGAATCGAGTATCTGAAGGAATCCATAGAGGGGCTCAGGAAGGTGGTCACAGTAATCAACATGCTACTGGAAAGAGAAGGCAAACCAGATGGGTAGTGCCATAGAAGTAATAAACCTGACAAGGCAGTACACCAACGTCCTGGCGGTGGATCGAATAAACTTTGAGCCGGTAGAGGGCTCCTGGCCCGAGAACCTGAAGCATGGCAGGCACCAGCGTTACCGTGCACACCGCGGCAATGCCAGAGGTTAACAGCTTTCATATGAAGAGGTTAACATCGGCGTCCTTCGCCTCTTCAAGGTATTTGCCCACGCTGCAGAACTCGTCCACCTCGTCGATGATCTCCTCCCGCTGGATGCCCATTATCTCCATTGGGACGGTGCAGGCATAGAACCTGACGCCAAACTCCTTTGCCTCCTTTATCATCTCCCGGATCGTGAGGAGCCTCTTGGCGCTCATCCGCTTCTTCACCATGGAGGTTCCAAGACCTAGCATGTGCATCCTCGACAGCCTGAGATCGTCCGCGCCCTTTGGCATCATCATGTCAAACATCCGAGGCGCGAACTCCTTCCTTTGGGGCGCCTTCTTGTTGGGATCCCTGATGACGCTAAGGCCCCAGAAGGTGAAGAGGAGAACCACATCCCACCCCTCTGCTGCGGCCCTCGAGGCTATCAGGAATGCCGCGAAGGCCCTGTCGAGGTCGCCGGAGAAGAGCACTATGGTCGCCTTCGGCACATTCCCACCTCACTTCATCTTCCTGATGGTTATCCGCCAGACACCATTCTCCTCTGTCATAGATATAACCTCGTGCCCCTGCTTCCTGACGGTCTCGGGTATCTCCTCCTTGGAGAGGGGGTAGTCAAATATGACCTCCAGAGTCTTGCCAACATCCATCTTCTTCAGCCTCTTCAGGGTCTCGAATAGGGGCCTAGGGCATATGAGTCCCTTGCAGTCTAGCGTCTCGTCAGCCATATACACACCTCAGAATGAAAGGAACTTTTCACCAGCTTCAATTATTAGTGCGCGGATCTCAATGGGGTCAAGAACCTCAACCCCCTTTATGAGGGTCTCTTCTTTTATTCCGCGCTTCTGGAGCGCTTGGCGATCCGCTACTACCCTGCCGTCTACCTCAAGTAGCTCGTTCACCTGCTTCTCGGTGGGCGGCAGGCTGATGTTCTTGAAAGGATCCACTTGCCCCTTCCTTCCTACGTGGACGCCCTCTCCCTTGAGGACGACCGCGACCTCATTCCCCATGGACGCCCACGCCATGGCGGCGAAGAGTGCGGCGTATGCATTCTCGTGACCAAAGGGGGAGTGTGAGATCTCAATAACAAGTTTGGGCATTCTCAGGAACCCCCGAAGGAGAGTACCCTATCGGCACGGTTCAGCATATCCACGAAGCCGTAGATACTGCAGAAGTTCAGTCCGTTGATCACCTTCGTCGAGGAGTAGTCCTTCTTTCCGTCTCTGAGCTCTCCTTTTATGTAGCCGCGGGCAATGGAGCAGATCTCACAGCTCATTATGACCGCCCCCTTCTCGATCAGCCGCTTAACGGCCTCCCCAACAGGGAAGAAGAGCTTAGGGTTCTGCTCCGTCATCTGCGCGTGAACCGCATCGCTGTAAAGGAAAATCTCCACGGCATAGCCCTTGTCCAGCGCCCTCTCAGCCATCCTGCACAGGTGATCCGCGTACTGACTGCCGAAGGGGGCAGAGAATAGCATCATTGTAACGGTCTTCTTTCTTGAGGATTCTACCATGTGAACACCCGCTCCGCCCTCTCCATGATGTCCTCTATGAAGACTCCCTCCAGATCGTCTATGACCTCCACGCCCGGCTCCAGATCACCCTCAGAGATGCCCCTTGCCCTCAGGTCTCTCGCGCTGGCTCTGACGGTGGTCTTCTCTGGGGCGTTGCCGAGGTTGAGACCGACGTACCCCGTCTGCCCCTTCCTCGCACACAGTACGCCGTCGCCGAGGAGGTAGACCACGATCTCCGTACCTTGGTCCTTGGCGCCGCGGAGTATGCCCAACATACGCTCTGCGTCCTCATCTGAGCGGGGCGTTCTCATTAAAAGAAGACAGACGCGCATCGTCCTGCACCTTTTTGTGTTTTAATTATGGTTATGCGTGTGATATAAGACTTAGTCAGGTGCAGGTCAACCCAATTATAACCCAGAAATAACAATATTTATTATTTTGAAGGGATGTTCTTCTATTACCATGGAAGCTAAGAAGCTATTCTTTGCAGTATCACTGATTGTAATCTTCTTGATGTACGCCGTGCCTTACCTAGTCCTGAGCGGAAATGCCGGACACTACACGCTCGTATTCTGGGCAGGGCTCTCAGCAGCATACCTGGCTTTTGTGTTCCTCCTGACGAGGAGATGAAAGGATGGAATCACTCTCGATGTACCTCGCGCTGGTGATCTATTTAGGCCTCGGGACGGCGGTGGCACTCTTCTCGAGGAAGTTCCTGAGGAGGGACGCGAGGGACTTCTACACGGCCGGCGGCAGGTTCGGAACGCTCCTCTCCTCCCTTTCGTACGCCGCCACGACCTACAGCGCCTTCATGTTCATCGGGCTGGTGGGGTATGCGTACAGCACCGGCGTGGGGACGCTCGGTTTCGAGCTCGTCTACTTCGTCGGAACCCTCTTCCTCCTCTACTACATCGCCCCGAAGTACTGGGCGCTCCACAAAAGGTTCGGGTACGTCTCGCCGGCGGAGGTTCTCAGCGAGCGCTACGGCAGCAGGGTCGTGGGGGCTACGGTGACGCTCCTGGCCCTCGTCTCCCTGATACCTTACGCCTCCTCACAGGTCATAGGGGTGGCCATAGCCGCAGAGGGGGCCAGCGGGGGCGCGGTGCCCTACACATGGGCTGTGGTCATAGCCATAGTGGTTGCGCTCCTTTGGTCGGTGATAGCAGGGATCTGGAGCGTGGGGTGGACGGACGTCCTCCAAGGAATGATCATGCTTGGGACGGGCATCCTGATGGTCTTGTGGGTCTACTTGTGGGGCTACAGCAACGCGAGCTTCGACCTCGCTTCGTTGGGTTCACTCTCCTATGTGCCGAACCAGTTCTGGTCGTTCGCGGTCTTCCTCAACATGACGGTGCCGTGGTTCTTCTTCGCGGTGACCAACCCGCAGGTCGTACAGCGCCTCTTCGCACCCAAGGACAGGAAGGCGCTCAACGGCATGATCATCTGGTTCGGGGCTTACGGTCTACTCTTCACGGTTCTGGTCACGCTCATGGGCCTTATGCTGCGGGGGATGACCCTTGGGGGGACCTTCCCGTTGATTACCTACAGGGACTCCGTCACACCCACGTTGCTCGGCATGGCGCCGCTCTGGCTCAGCGTTCTGGGTTTGGTGGCGGTGCTGGCGGCATCGGTCTCGACCATCGACAGCATAATCCTCACCCTGAGCTCCATGGCAGTGAGGGACGTCCTCGAGCCCTACAGGCCATCCCCATCGGCGAGGACGGGGCTGCTGGTCGGCAGGATCGTAATCGTGGTGCTTGCGCTGGCCTGCACCCTCTTTGCCCTCGCCAGACCTGGCTTCATTGTCGACCTCGCCGTCCTCTCCTCGTCGCTACTGCTCCCACAGGCGCCTGTGGTGATAGGGATGTTCGTGTGGAGGAGGGGCGGGAAGGCCTCCGCCACGGCCGCGATCATCTCGGGCTTTGCCGTTGCGATCGCCCTCTACTTCCTCAAGCTTAGCCCGCTCGGCTTACCAATGAATGCATGGACCCTGGTCGTCTCAACGCTGGTCTACGTGGGCGCGGCTCTGGTGGAGAAGGCGCCAGATGGTGTAGAGAAGTTCGCCGGGGCATGGGAGGAGAGCAAGGCTTGATCGAATGGGTCATGATAAAGCGGGAGGCCCTTGAGGCCTATCTCGAGCTCTGCAAAGAGGTCTTCCCGAACGAGAACATCATGCTGATGAGGGGCAAGGTGAAGGGCGAGACCGCGGAGGTTAAGGAGTTCCTAATACCTCCCTTCTCGACCTACGGGGAGGGCTTCTCCGGCTTCCAGCCCCACATGCTCCCGTTCGACCTGAGCATCATAGGGGTGGCCCACTCCCACCCAAGCGGGAATGCCACGCCTTCGATTGAGGACCTGAACAGCACATACGGGAAGCTGATGATTATCGCAGGATACCCGTACAACGAGAGATCGGTAAACGTCTATAACAGCAAAGGGGAAAAGGTCTCCTTCACAGTAGTGTAATAAATACAGCGCGACAGAAGAAGCTGGGCAAGTGGGGGGGAGAACAGATGGTGCATAGGTCGGCTGCACGGTCAGCCTCGACCGAATAGAATTTTACCAACCGCTGTAGTTTTATGCTAGGTGTGGAAAAATTGAAGACGCTCTGGGCACCTTGGAGGCTTGCCTTCATAACAGAGGAGAGAAGCGGCGAGTGCATATTCTGCAAAAAGCCAGCCGAGAATGACGACAAGAAGAACTACATCTACGAGAGGAGGAACCTAGTCTTCGGGCTTCTCAACAGGTTCCCCTACAACTCTGGGCATTTGATGATTGCGCCCTACAGGCACATCATCAGCTTCGAGGAGCTGAGGGACGAGGAGTGGACGGCCATGCTCAAGCTCCTGCAGGACACGACGGCTGTCCTGAACAAGCTGATGCGCCCGGAGGGGTTCAACGTAGGCTTCAACATCGGAAGGGCCTCGGGCGCCGGGTTCGAGCACCTCCACCTTCACGTCGTTCCAAGGTGGAGCGGCGACACCAACTTTATGCCGGTCCTCTCCGATACGAAGGTACTTCCAGAGCACCTTGACGAGACGTTCAGGAGGATAAGGGAGGACTTCAGAGACCTGCGAGGGTGAGGACTTTCATAGCCACAAAACCCACGGCGATGGCTAATGTAATGTTCATCAGGGTTATTGCAAGCGCCCTCTTGGCGCCGTACTCCCTGATGAGCACCGCAAACGTTGCTATGCACGGGATGTAGAGCACCATCACGATGGTGAAGACAAGCATCTGAGCAGGCGTCATGAATAGGGCGAAGTTCGTGGTGCCGAAGTACGTCGCGAGCATTATGAGGGCCAGCTCCTTCCTCAGGAGGCCGAATATGAGGGCTATACCGGTTCCGACGGGCAGACCCAGCAAGCCCACCGTGACGGGAGAGAGGGCGCTCACAACCACGTTGATCACGTTGAGGTAGCCAGCCAGCGCCACCACGAAAGACCCGGCCACTATAAGCGGGAGGGCCATATACACAAAGTCCTTGGTCTTGAACCAAGTCTTCTTGAGGATCGTCTTCACTTTGAAGGGGCGCAGTCGGGGCATCTCCATTATTAGGCCTACCGGTTCCTCAGGCAGAACCTTGAAGAGCAGCCTGCCAATGGCAAGCACTATGGCCAGATCGAGGACGTAGATGGCAAGGGCGGCCCAGATCCCCACGTATGTCCCGGCGACGCCGAGGATTATGACCGTTCTTGCCGAACATGGTATTAGGACGACGAGGGCCCCCAAGATGAGCCTCTCCCTCTTCGTCTCCATTATCCTGCAACCTATACATGCGGGGACGCTGCAACCGTAGCCCAGGAGCATCGGTATGAAGGCCTTGCCGTGGAGCCCTATCTTGTGCATGAGCGAGTCCAGCAGGAAGGCAGCCCTAGGCAGATAGCCTGTGTCCTCAAGGACGGAGAGAAGGAAGTAGAAAGTCGCTATGTACGGTAGGGCGATGGATGTAGCGGCGCCTATGCCGAAGACTACGCCGTTGAGGAAAAGTTCGCCGAATACCGGATTGAATGAATACAGGGGATCTCTGAGGAGCAAGATGAGCTGGCCGAACGCTTCGTCGATCAGGAATGAGGCTATTCCCCCAAAGTAGAATATGGTGTAGAAGAGGATGCCGAGTATGACAACAAGGATCAGGTACCCGGCGAACCTGTGGGACAGGAGGTTGTCCACCCTCTCCTCCACCGTGCGGATCGGCTCAACGCGTTGGCTGGCGGACGCCCCGGCTATGCGGTTTGAGAGGGAGTACCTCTCAGAGGCGATGATCACCGGCGCAGGCTCCCCGTGCATCGCCTCCATCGATTTTAGGAGGGCATCGACCTTCCTCAGGAGGGTTGCGTCCTTCAGGAAGATCTCTTTGACCGCTGGATCGTCCTCCAAGAGCTTTATGGCGACCCAATCGATGGGGTAGGGCGGCTTCAATTCGCTTGACCTTAGGTATCCCGAGGTATTCGCTATGTAAGACTCCACCTCCTTGCCGTAGAGGAGCCTTCTGCCCTTCCCGAGCGCGCTCCTAGCCAAGACCTGCTCCATCAGTTCTGTCATGCCCAAACCAGAGATTGCGATTACCGAGACCACCGGGACGCCAAGCCTCTCAGAGAGCCCCTTCGGATCTATCTCGATGCCCTTCCTTGAGGCCTCGTCCATCATGTTCAGGGCGATGACGACGGGTGCGTTCATCTCCAGCAGTTGGAGGGTCAGATAGAGGTTTCTCTCAAGGGCTGTTGCGTCGACCACATTGATGACTACATCGGCCTCGCCCGAAAGGATGTAATCCCTGGTTATGACCTCTTCCTCAGAGAAAGTAGAGAGGGAATATATCCCGGGCAGGTCGATTATCTTTATCCTCCTTCCTTTGTAGACGAGGACGCCTTCCGCGCGCTCCACGGTCTTGCCCGGCCAGTTCCCGACCGTCTGGTTGAGCCCGGTGAGCTGGTTGAATATCGAGCTCTTTCCGACGTTTGGGTTCCCTGCCAGGGCGACGGTGATGGGGTGGCGCTGCTCCTCACCGGCGGGAGGGCGATCGCTCAACTTGGACACCCCGAGTTTCTAATTTATTTTAGGCCTGACCAGCACCTTGGAGGCGATGCCCCTTCCAACAGCGATTGTCGTCGACCTTACCTCTAGCTCTATCGGCCCTCCCGCGGGGGCACGCCTCAGCATCTTAACGGCGGTTCCAGGGGTAAGGCCGAGGTCACAGAGACGACCGATCAACCCCCGACCTCCTACCACAAGCACGACCTCACCCGTTCTGCCCACCGAGAGGTCCAGCAGGGGCACAAGCTCCTCTATCCTGTAGGGCATGATCTTGAGCCGGTCGTAGAACTCCTTTAGTGTGGCTCGGTCTATATGGTGGCAGGACATCCAGTGATCCATGGCACCGGGCGGCCTCTTCGCCTCGCCGCGGTGGAGGAGATGGTCGTGGAGGAACTCCTCCCTGTGGTTAAGCAGGACGGCCTCACCCTTGCTTGTCAATTCAAGTACCCCCTTGCTCTCCTCCAGAAGTTTATTTTTTACGAGGAGATCCAGTTTGTCTGCATCGACCCCAGCCTCCAGGAGGTTCTCCCTCTTGACCACGCCGAGGCTGGTCTTTAGTCTGCAGAAGGTCTCAAGGGCCTCCTCGACCACGCCGTTCACCCCCAGATTGCTGGGATGGGTTTGCCGTGAGGGCAGCTCTTCGGTTTGCCCAGCTTTAGGTATAGCCTCTCCAGCACCCTCCGGCTCAGGTGATGCTCTATGCCGCAGATCTCATCCTGCACATCGGACGGAACCATTCCAAGATACTGGGAGAAGAAACACTCCAGTACCCTGTGCTTCGATAGGATATCCATGGCGTAGCTCCTGCCGGCGCCCGTCAGCCTCACGCCCTCGTAGCTGATCCTGACCACCAGACCCCTCTCAGCCAGTTTCTGCATCGTCTCGGTGACGGTGGATGGGTAGACGCCGAGCCTCTCAGAGAGCTCCTTTATGCGCACCAGACCCTTGGACTCCTCCTCCGATATGGTATAGATCATCTCGAGGTAGTCGTCGGGGTTCTTATGCTCAGCAATATCCACTTAAGTGCACCCGAGTAATTTCGGTGCACCGAAAAATATAAGGATTTCGGCTGACCGAAAGTTTTGCTTGGAGATCAGGCATTTTTTAGCTGGTTCGCTCTGCATTCTGATAATCTCTGATTTCAGATCCTGTTATTGAAGTACCATTCTTGTAGCCAGCCAGGGCAGAGGGCAGCTCGCCGCTGGCAGATACTCTATCCTGACCGTTGGTGCCGGAGGGTTGTAGAGGAGGGTGTCAGCAACGGCACTCATGCTAGAATCGCAATGATAATGAGCGCCAGATCTCTTTATGTGCTCACCCACCATAAATCGAGATCGGTAGATAACTCTTTCCTTCACTTTAGCGTCGAGCCCTTCCCTGCCCTAGCCATTTTTATCCTGCCGATGGCACCCGGCACGTCCTTGGACTCAATGCCTTTAGCCAGCCTGAGACTCTTCTCGACGCTGTTCCTCGTCCCGCAGTAGCAACACGTGAACGTTGAAGCATCCTGCCGCCCTGCACAGACGCCCCCACACTTCCTGCAGAGGTATATGTCGTAGTTCAATGGTAACCCCCGTCTCATCAATTCAATAATATTGTTCGCATAATTATCGAGATCGGTTCTAGGATTTAATTCTGACCATCAAAAAAACAAAAAATAAATAGCCCATTAGGTATACTTGAACTACTCATTAGGTGATTTGCAAACTTGAGTGAGATTTGTTCCAAGTGCGGGCTACCTAAGGATCTTTGTGTTTGTGAAGCCATCGTAAAAGAGCAACAGAGGATAAGAGTTTTTGTGGAAAAGAGGAAGTGGGGCAGGGACGTCACCATCGTTGAGGGCATCGACGACAAGAACATAAACCTCAAGGAGCTTTCGGGCAAGCTAAAGAGCAAGCTGGCCTGCGGCGGGACGGACAAGGACGGAAGGATAGAGCTCCAGGGCGACCACCGCGAGAGGGCTGCGGAGATCCTTGTGGAGAGCGGGTTCCCACAGGACAACATAGATGTGGAGTAGGTCCTTTCTTTGAGTGCCAAGGACTTTAGGGAAACCGTATCCTCCTTCAAGAGGGCCGGGATCAAGCTTAAGGTCTGCCCCAGGTGTGGAAGTGCTGACGTCTCGATCCTGACGCTCACCGGATACGTCACGCAACCCATTTACGCCTGCAACAGTTGCGGTTTTCGAGGCAATATCTTCCTTGAGGTCAGCAAGGAAAAAGAGGAGGAAGAAATAGAGAGGGCTAAGACTGATGGGGAAGGGGAGGAGAGGAGAGAGGGTTAGCCTTTTCCCGGCCTCGAGCGCATTGATGCCTACTGTAGCGGAACCTCTATCCCGAGCTCCTTCATCAGCTCTTTGTAGCGGTTCCTGACCGTGACCTCCGTGACCTGGGCGGCCTGCGCTATCTCCTTCTGGGTCCTCCTCTCGTTCTCCAGCAGTGAGGCGACGTATGTTGCGGCTGCAGCGAGTCCAGCAGGATCCTTGCCAGCGGTTATTCCGAGCTTTTTTGCGTCCCTGATGATCTCGGCGGCCTTGTGCTGGGTGGTACCGCTGAGCTCCAGGGCACCGCCTATCCTGGTGATGAAGTCAACGGGGTCGGCGATGGGTATGTTGACGTCCACCTCCCTGAGCAGTAGCCTATAGCAGCGGGCGACGTCCTTCCTTCCTGCCTTGGTGTACTTTGCGATCTCGTCCAGCGTTCTAGGAACCTTCTGCGTCCTGCAGGCCGCGTAGATGGCGGCTGCCATGACCGACTCTATGGACCTTCCCCTGACGAGACCCTTCTCAACGGCCCGCCTGTATATTACGGCAGACTCCTCCTTGACGCTCTTGGGAAGGCCTATCTGGGAGCTTATCCTGTCGAGCTCGCTCATCGCCTGCGCCAAGTTCCTGTCCAGGGAGCTGTGGACCCTCGTACGGATCTGCCACTTCCTCCACCTCAGGATCTCTATCCTCTTCCTCGGCTCGAGCTTCCTTCCCATGGCGTCCTTGTCGCGCCAGTCTATGATGGTGGAGAGCCCCCTGTCGTGGACCGTCGGGGACAGCGGCGACCCCACCCTGCTCCTCTTGTCCCGCTCCTCCGAGGTGAATGCCCGCCACTCAGGACCCCTATCAATTATCTTCTCGGTGATTACCAGACCGCAGTTGGTACAGGTGACCTCGCCCCTCTCAAAACTCCTCACGAAGTTGGTGCTACCGCAGTTGGGGCACTTGATGGCCTCTGACTCGGAGCCGGACTCTCCCCTATCCTTCTCCCTAACCTCGTGTTCTGTGACATTCTTCGCCTCTGGTTTGGACATAACTATACCAGCTTGAGGGGCCACACCTTCGAGGGGAAGAATGTTTAATTCTGCTTCTATTTAAAGTTTTCGATTTGTTTATATTTTGGCGGTAAAACTACTAATTAAAGTTTGCGGAAGATGGTTCTGTAAACTTGTCGTCGGATTCTACTCATTGTCAACTTTCGTCGGATGACGCATTTTTGGATCAAAGTCAACCGCTTGTTTTCACCCTTAGCCTATATCCCACAAACTTCTGCAAGGGTAATTACCATAATCTTTTTTGCAATTTAGCCATTGATTCCAATCGCTTTAACGAGGGCGGATCTACTGCAGGCTTGCGTTGTAAATATTTCTTCATTTTTTCTTTGCCTATAATGGATCTTATTTTGTCTGTCTCTTTTAACTGTTCAAGCCTGTTTCGTTCTCTAAGTAAATTGTAATTTACATATTCACCAAGGAGTTTGCTGGCCTCGCTATATGTTGTTACGCCATAAGAATAACGTTCACGAGAAAAGATTTTCGCCCTTGGCAACCTCCCTATCATACTGTCCCCTCCCCTCGTCTTGAAAGACACGCCGAGAATATCAACATAAGTAAAAAGGCTAAGGAAATCATCGGCTCTAATTTCAACTTTTTCATATTGCGGGAACCCGAGATTGCAGGCATAAATCAGGGTCTCGTTAAGAGGGGTTGTATCATGGATTTCCGAGAGGATCAATCTAAAATCAACTTCATTCAATAATATGTCTCTTAAACCAGCATCGATAGCAAAAGACTTTATTCCTCTCGAATGGTAAAGCTTTATTATTGATCTTGAGAATTTCGGGGCGATTAGAGGCACGGTTCCAATAAAGGCCTTGCTATTACCTATCTGTTCCGTTTCATCGATAATAAAGGCCATCATCTTTAGATATTCTTGAAATTTGGCATCTGAGAGAGTGTTGTTTTCCTTTAGCAATTTACTTTTTACGATTGGTAACATTATAGCAACATCATTCGAGGCATATAGACAATGAGTTAGCGTTTTTAATTTATTTTGATCAGGCACGGAATCAAATCTCAAGTCAAATATAGTCAAATTTAATCTATCCTTAAGAAATTTGGAACGTATAAAAGAAATAAAATCCGTCGTTCCCCTTTCTTCTAAAAAATTTATGAGTCTTTCATCAATACGCCTCGTTATCTCATTTATGCCAGAGTAAAACTCCATTCGTCCAACTTCTTTTAACGATGCTGAGGGGGTCTCGAAAACGATGTTATTAGGCAAGGATATCTCTTTTTTAATAATTCCCAATTCGTCATCTCTTTCAATTTCCCTTGCCCTGATTATTTTAGCCATGTTTATATATGGTATCCAAATAATGATTTAAACATGTCCTATATTGAGGACTTTGGACTTGAGTCACCTGCACGAGCGTTTATTCTGTTGACACTTTTTATAAAGGATATATGTAAGAAAAAAGCGATGGACATTCTACATCTTCAGAAAGTAATAAGATTTTTCGAATTCCTTAAAGCAAAACAAGATATTGATTTTTCTAATTATAGTCTCGGTGGCGTCTCTTACGAAATACAAGAAAATATAGATACACTTTTGGATGTGGGATTAATTAACAGAGCGGATCATTTTTATGAACTTACATCTGAAGGTGAAAAAGCAGTTATGGAATTGATGAAAATACTAAATGTTGATGATATACAAAAAATGACTTACGCTAAAAATAAACTCAATCACTTGAATTCTCATGAACTAATGTTTTTTATGTATGTGCTTTTGCCTGAAACACAAAAATATTCCACCGAATTTGCCCAATTAAATAAGAATCGTGACAAACTAATCCAAAGTTTATTTTTAAAGGGCGCAATATGCACAGAAGAGGAATTTAAAATGTTTGGAGTTCGCAAGGAGGAATTAATTGAAACTATCGCAATAACTCAGGATAAAGAGTTCATGCAAGCTATCAAAGAAGGCTGTGAAGACATCAAAAAAGGACGAGTTCGTCAATTTCCAGAACTGCTCTATAAATACAGGCCTGATTGAGTTGTATGAAATAAGGCATTCGCTTTTTTTCGAAAAGCAACTTGAAAAGATCAAAGATAGAGGGGTAATAAATCAAATTTTAAAAGGTATTCAAGACCTTGGTAAAGATCCTAATATTGGCGAAAACCTGTTATATGAATTACGTGGGTACCGAAGCCTAAGAGTCGGTGACTGGCGTGTGGTATATCAATTTAATGACAATATAGTAAATATTTGTGCGATGGGTCATGGTCATGATGCGTATAATGAAATGAAGAAATATTTACGATCAACCAAATAATAAAATGATGGAAATTTTCGTAGTTATTAATATCAAGCTGGTTGGAATTTCATATTTAGATGAGCGTTTTGTATCAAGGTTTTCCATTTATCCTTTCCTTTTACTTCTATCCCGCAAGCCTCTGCAGGAGTTTTGTCTTCTAATGCCTCATGCGGTCTTACGAAGTTGTGGCATATCTGATACCCTGCCAGTATGGGTGTCCTTCTTCTTTAATGTGGTTTAAATGATTAATTGCCTTGAAGAAAGCTTTAATAAAGCTAGATTAATCTCAATTATCAGCCCGGTGGTGTAGCGGCCAAGCATAGCGGGCTCTGGCCCCGCCGACGAGAGTTCGAATCTCTCCCGGGCTACCATCGCTTAGGCATGTGGTGAGAACAACAGCAGTCAATCTCATAGACATGCTGACCTTGAGCACTTTGGCCAGTTTAGCAACAGGTCTGGGCGGGTTAATCGTCGTTATAAAGAGACCTGGAGAAAAATTGATGGGTCTGGCAGCCGGCATATGTCAGAACAGTCATGTTAGGCAAGTTTGTTCTAATCGAGAGCCTATTTCGGGGTTACGCCCCACGATCTCAGCCACTCGGTGATTCCAGAGTATATCAGTTGGGCGGCAAAGGCGGCTATGATTATGGTCATGAATCGGCCTAGGGCCCTCGTCCCGTTGCGGCCCAAGATCCTTACCAGGATATCGGAGTACCTCAGCAAGAGGAAGGTCAAGGCGGTGACTATGAAGATGCTGATTATCAGGGCCACGATCGAGGCAGTTGCCGAGAGCACGATTATGGTTGTCATGGTCCCGGGACCCACCAGTAGCGGCGTGGCAATGGGCACGATGGCCACCTCGGCGTGAGACTCTAGGGACTTCGTCCTGGGCAGACCACCCAGCATCTCCACGGCTATGCTCATGAGCAGGATGCCGCCGCCTACCTGCAGGCCGGCTATGCCCACATGGAAGAAGCCCAAGACGTAGTTGCCGCCCACGGCCAGCAGGAGCGCTATTATCAAGACGGCAACTGAAGAGTTGCGGACTATTCGATGCCTCTCGTCTGCCTTCAGATCGTCGGTGAGGGAAAGGAAGGTCGGTAGGACGCTTATGGGGTTGAGGATGGCGAAGATCTGCCCCGCGATCACGAGTACTTGAGCAGGCAGTGAGGATAAGTCACCGATCTGGAGGAGGGCGGACGGATCGAACATGTTCAGCGCCTAAAGAGAGCAGAGTCGTTTTAGATTTAAGCCTTTTTATTGTGCGAAGACAAAACGGGCTTTGCTCACGGTGCACTTGGCGTTGTTATTAAAGAGGAAAAAAGGAGGAAAGGTGGGCTATTACTTCTTTGCAACGGCTAAAGCTCTCTTGCCCGTCTTGATGTCTTCATCGAACCAAGTCTTGGTGTAGCTGTCAAAGACCCGCTTTGTCGCTGGTGCTACTCCTCCCTCGGCCCATAGACCGAGGCCTATCACTGCTAC
Source organism: Thermoproteota archaeon (assembly GCA_016882195.1). Classification (GTDB taxonomy): domain Archaea; phylum Thermoproteota; class Methanomethylicia; order Methanomethylicales; family Methanomethylicaceae; genus VGLU01. The sequence goes on along the minus strand of VGLU01000018.1, from coordinate 10,852 downwards.
GACAGAGACCACGACGGCTACTGCTATAATGAGGATATCCACCATATTCTATCCCTTCTAAATCTCCTCCAACAACCAAGATCCCTTTAGTACTAAATGGATACCTTTAACTTTTTAAAGTTTGGCATTTTTGTTACATGAGCACCCAAAGGTTTTTATGGCATCCCTCATGGCGGCTTCATCAGGGTTCTCCTTCTTCGGGTCCATCTTCGAGTACGCGACCACAAACCTGTTTGAGTGGAGGCAGTACATGGATAGACCGATGATCTTCAGGCTGACGCCTCTGCTCAGGGGCTGCTTGTAGGTATAGGCGAACTCATGCGGGAAGGTCTCATGCTCATCCGCTGTGACGGGGGTTCCCTTTACAACGTCCAGTGACTTGATGTTCCGGTTATTCTTCATCTCCTCAAAGTAATTGTTGATGAAGACCTCGACCGTCGGGGCTTTAGCCTTGTACCTGTCAAGACACTCCCAGACGATATCGAGCGCAATACCTTTCGGGGTAATAAAACTGATTATTCCCGAGCCGTACTGCGACTTCTTATCAATGGTAACCTTCCAATCATTCGGGAGGACCATATTGAAATCGTAACAAGAGAATCTCATGAGGTTCACCTGTAACTCGTCGTATTGTAACGCCTATGACGGTTCACATTAGCGACTCGGATTTATATCCCTTCTGCAATAGATCTGTGGGGAATTGATGATGGAGCTGAAGGTAATAAAGGTAAGGATGCCGAAGGACGCCAACGTTATCGTGGGGCAGACCCACTTCATAAAGAGCGTGGAGGATCTCTACGAGGCGATTGTCACCGCAGTGCCAAAGGCAAAGTTCGGGGTCGCCTTTGCCGAGGCGTCCGGACCGTGCCTCGTGAGGCACGACGGGAACGACCAGGAGCTCCGGGACGCCGCCGTTGAGAGCTGCAGGGAGATAGGGGCAGGGCACACGTTCGTGGTCTTCATGAGGGAGGCTTATCCAATAAACGTGCTGAACCGCCTGAAGGACGTGCAGGAGGTCTGCAGCATATTCTGCGCCACGGCCAACCCGCTGGAGGTCGTTGTTGCCGAGGACGATCTGGGGAGGGGGATACTGGGAGTGATAGACGGGAGCTCGCCCAAGGGCGTCGAGGGGGGGAGGGAGAGGGCGGACAGGGTCGAGTTCCTCAGGAAGATCGGGTACAAGCGGTGATTTAGTTAGGAGAAATGTCACGAATCAGTGATAAGGTTTATCTATTCGTAAAGGTTCTATTTTACCCAGACCTTTTGAACTGTGAGAGAAATGCAGGAAATGCCTGAAAATGCCATAAAATGAGGTCTTGAAATTGAAGGGCAGACATCCGTGCGAAGCGACATGTCCTCATTTCAGGTGCGGACAGAGAGCCTTATACATAAGATCGAGAAACCCGCAGAATCAAGGAGGATACAGGAGCAACCCGTGGGAACAGCGGACGGCCCAGGAGGGGAGCGCCTTCTGCAACTGGGTGGGAGACATCTGCGTAGTCTCAAAGTGCAACTATGCCTTCTGCGAGAGGAGGGCGCTGCTCCCCGACGGCTCATGCGGACTTGAGGAGAGGGAGAGCTCCGTAAAGGCAAGGAGCATCGAGGAGGAGGCGAGGCGGGAAGAGGCTATACTCAGGGCCGCCCGAGAGAGGTTGCTCAAGAAGACGGGGAGAGAGTTCTTCGAGTAGCGACCATAAGAAAACAAAACAATACAACACAAAACAAAACAAAACCAAGCCAAGCCAACCCCCCTTATTTTTTGTTTTTCGGAAAAATTTCACCGTCGCGGAAGGTCATCTTTTTCGTCTTCCACAGACTGGGCAGTGTGCATCTTTTTTTATGGCGACCTCCTGGAATGCCATACGCTCACCGTCGTAGACTATGAGACGCCCAAGGGCGGGCCTGCCGATGCCCGTCAGCAACTTAAGGGCTTCCGTTGCCTCAAGGCAGCCCATCACCCCAGGGGTCGGTCCCACGACGGGAACCTTCTCTGGCTGCGGGCACTCTGCAGGGTATATGCACCTCAGGCACGGTCCGGCATGGGGAACGATGGTGGTCATGTACCCCTCAAGCCCGTAGACCGCGGCGTAGATGTATGGGATCCTCCGTCTTACGCACTCCTCGTTTATAATCATGCGCGTCTGCATGGTGTCCTGGCCGTCAACGACTAGGCCTATATCCTCAAGGAGCTTGGTAACGGAGTCCCTCGTGATCATCTCGTTGACGGCATCGACCTTAACCTCGGGGTTAAGCTGGATAAGCTTCATCGCGGCGGACTCCACCTTTGGCCTCTCAAGGTCTGTGCTCCAGTGGATGACCTGCCGGTTGAGGTTGGAGAGCTCCACCACGTCGTAATCGATTAAACGCAGGTAGCCCACGCCGGCAGCAGCTAGGTAGAGTGATGCGACGCTCCCTAGTCCGCCGATTCCTGCTACCGCGACCCTTGCCTGCCTCAGCCTCTCCTGACCTTCCTGCCCGAAGCCTCGCAACATCATCTGGCGGTCGTACCGAAGCAACGCGTTGTCAGACCGGTCCATTGGATACCCTCGCAGAGACATCTTTTGCTTGTAGTTTAAAAAGGATTGCGCGTATAAGAAAAGCTAAATAGCAAGGAAGGGAGATTTTGACGGTGTGCCAGGGTGGCCGAGCCGTTAGGCGACGGGCTGCAGACCCGTTATACTGGGGTTCAAATCCCTACCCTGGCTCCATGGTGATTTTATGGCACTGACGTCAAGCGTTAAGGAAACGATTAGCGAGATGATAAAGATCCAGCAGGTTTTGAGGAGGACTTCTCCGAACCACAAGATGAACGACGAGGAGAAGAGGCAGGTTCTTTTATCTATTGAAAAGGCAGAGGAGATCCTGAAGATGATGAGGGAAGAGGTGAAAGGAAGATGAAGATCCCGCAGGACAGGCTAAATCGATACGTTGGCATGAGGCGCGACTTTGCCGAGGAGGAGTACATCAACCTACAGCCGATACAGAGGGGAGGGATACTGACCGAGGAGGCTAGGAGGGCGATATTGGAGTTCGGGGACGGCTACTCCACCTGCGACTGGTGCCCACCCAAGACTGCGAGGCTGGATATGATAACGGACCCGCCCATACAGCAGTTCTACCAGGATCTGGCGGAGTTTCTGGGAATGGACGTTGCGAGGGTTGTGACGAGGTGCAGGGAGGCGAAGTTCATAGCATTCAGGATGCTGGGCGGAGCAGGGGACTACGTGGTGCTGGACTCTACGGCGCACTACTCGAGCTACATAGCCGCAGAGCTGGCCGAGTTGAGGGTGAAGGAGGTGCCGAACAGCGGGCCGCCGGAGTACAGGGTCGATCTGGAGGCGTACGCGGCGAAGATAGATGAGGTAAAGAAGGAGACGGGGAAACTGCCAGCGGCTCTTCTGCTGACCCACATCGATTATTTGTACGGCAACCTTAACGACGCCAAGGTCGTCGCGAAGATAGCGAAGGAGTGCAAAGTCCCCTACATACTCAACTGCGCGTACTCGGCTGGAATAATGCCCATCAATGGAAAAGAGCTGGGCGCCGACGTGCTCACGAGTAGCGGGCACAAGAGCTGGGCTGCGAGTGCGCCTACTGGAATCTTGGCGTTCAACAAGTCGCTGGAGGAGAAGTTCACGGCAAGGTCAAAGATGGAGGGCGACCTTACCAAGAGGAAGTTTGGGGCTAAGGAGCTCGCCATGCTGGGCTGCACGGTGATGGGTGCGCCGCTGATTACTTTAATGGCATCCTTCCCGGAGGTCGTGAAGAGGGTGGAGAGGTGGGGCGAGGAGGTCGAGAAGGTCAGGTATCTGGTGGCGGAGCTGGAGAGGATCGAGGGGATAAAGCAGATGGGCATGAGACCGAAGATGCACACGCTGACGCACATGGAGACCGAGTCCTTCTACAAGGTCTCGGAGACCCACAAGAGGAAGGGGTACTTCCTGTACGACGAGCTCAGATCGAGGAAGATCGTGGGGATACAGCCGGGACTGACCAAGCACTTCAAGCTCAACACCTACGGGCTGACATGGGACCAGATAAGGTACGTGAGGGACGCCTTCTTCGAGATAGCCAAGAAGTATGGGCTGAAGATCAGCTGATCGTAGCTTAATGCCAAGGTGATGTGACGTCAAGGACTCTTGATTATCTCCTCTATCTCTGCAATTCTGTAATGGTTCAAGGAGACTTGCAAGCCGTAGCTCGTGGGTTTTGCGATTATGAACCCTTTCCTTATCAGCCACTCCGCGGTCTCCTTCGCCTCTCCTCTCAGATGCCTAGGGAATCCCTTGGAGAGGTTCTCAAAAGCGGTGTGCCGGCCACCTATGATCCTGTCGGCGTAGAGCCTGGCGAGGATTGTTTTTGCTATCACGTCCATATTCATCAATATATGGGTTCACTCATATAGCCCATTATGTTCTTTAAGTCACATTATTGTGACATATAGTAAAGTTTAATAGCCATCATGCGATTATATTGCAGGGATAGTTATGGATAAAGTGCTGCAGGAAGGACCTCTCGCGAGGATGTTTGCTGGATCGGCGATGGCCGCCGTCCTGGACTTCTTGATCGTTTACAGGCACTGGGACTACTCGAAGACTGACATCGCTAAGAATGCCGGTGTCAGTTTCCGCACCGTACTGCGGCTGCTACCAGAGCTGGAAGAGGGGGGCGTGATCAAACGGACGAGGAACGTAGGGAAGGCTTCCATGTACCAGATCAACGCAGAGAGTCCCATCGTCAAGGCGCTTGAGGACTTGAGCCTGAAGATAGCAAAACACGACGCAGACAAGATAGTTGAGAAAGAGGGCAAGAAGGAAGTGCTCAAAGCTCCTGCATAGCAATAATTTAGTTTTTTGCTTGACTGCTGGCTCAATATTCAGTAGTTTAAGCATCTGCAGAATGCCCAAGTTCCGGGATCACAGGTTAAGCCGCTTCATCACGAGGCTCGGGTTATCGTAGACCACCCTTTCCGCCTCGGCCTTTGTCAGCCCGGAGCTGTGCGCAACCCCCATCGCAATCTTGGGCGTGAGGAGATCGCCGATGTCGTGGGCATCCGAATCCACCACCAGATGGGCGCCAATCCTCCTTGCCAGCCTGGCGACGTGCCCGTTGCCCAAGCAGTGCCCGCCCCTGGACGTGAGCTCGAGGAATATACCGTTCTCCCTCGCCCTCTCCACGGCCTCTCTGGATATGTAGCCGGGGTGGGCGATTAAGTCGACATCAGAACAACTGCAGGCAGCCCCGTCCGTGCCCTCCTGGACTGGCTCGACCGGGGACTCCCCGTGCACGACCACGATCTTCGCGCCGTACCTCTTCGCCTCCCTCGCCAATGAGGGGATGCTCTTCGGGGGGACATGCGTCAACTCAACGCCAGGGATGAGCTGGAAGTCGCTGTAGTACTTCGAAATGAACTCGGACGCCCGGACGAGCGATGAGATTACATGCTGCATATTCGACGGATCCGTGTGGTCCGTGATGGCAACAGCCCTGTGCCCGAGGACGTAGGTGCGCCGAACGATCTCAGCCGGGAGGAGTTCACCGTCGCTGATGAGGGAGTGCATGTGGAAGTCGCAGATCCTTCGTGATGGGAGAGGCATGATGGATTTAAAGATGTTATGTTAATATATGTATTTGCGTTTGAATTTCGGTTAATGAGGTCTGAAGATGTCGAACAACGAGTTCAAGGTAACGCCCTGGGAGGTTAAGGGTGAGGTTGACTACGATGAACTCCTCAAGCAGTTCGGGGTCGAGCCCCTGAACGATAAGCTTCTAGAGAGGTTGAGGGGGCACGCCGGCAGCCTGCACGTGCTGTTGCGAAGGAAGGTTTTCTACGCCCATCGGGAGATCGGCGACTGGATGGACTCCTATGAGAAGGGGGTCAAGGCTGTCCTCTATACGGGGAGGGGGCCATCCGGATATACGCACCTGGGGCACCTGATCCCGTGGATCCTCACCAAGTACCTGCAGGACGCCTTCGGCTCGGACCTGTACTTCCAGATCACCGACGATGAGAAGTACCTCGTGGACCAGGAACTCACCATGGAGGACATCCACAGGTACACCAAGGACAACATACTGGACATAATAGCGGTGGGCTTCGATCCGAGGAAGACGCGGGTATTCACAGACCTGACCTACACGAAGGAGCAGTACAACATCGCTGTGAGGGTGGCCAAGCATGTCACCTTCTCCACGGCGAGGGCAACATTCGGGTTCACGGACAGCTCGAACATAGGGATAATATTCTTCCCGGCGATACAGGCGGTTCCCTGCTTCCTGCCACAGGTACTGGAGAAGAGGGATGCCCATGTTCTGATCCCGTGCGCGATTGATCAGGAGCCATACTGGAGGATCGCGAGGGATGTGGCGCCCAAGCTGGGGTACAGGAAGCCCGCCGGGATATACAGCAAGTTCATTCCCGGATTAGGAGCGGGCGGGAAGATGAGCGCCAGTATGCCAGAGACATGCATATTCCTCTCGGACAAGCCTGAGGAGGCGGTAAAGAAGGTCAAGAATGCATTTACGGGCGGGCAGCCCACGATAAAGGAGCAGAGGGAGAAGGGCGGCAACCCAGACGTCTGTGTGATATACAGCTACCTTTACAGTCTGTTCGACGAGGACGACAGGAGCGTTGCGGAGACCTACAGGGCTTGCAAGGCGGGCGAGAGGATGTGCGGCGAGTGCAAGAACCAGCTTGCGGATAAGGTGGCCGCCTTCCTGAAGGAGCATCAGAGGCGAAGGGAGGCGGCTAAGAAAAGAGTGGACGAGTTTCTGCTCAAAGAGTAGAAGATTGAGATTAAGGAGATGCCACGAGCGTGGTCGTCCGCACGACCCCGGGTATGCGCCTCACCTGGGTGACTATCTCGTCCAGAAGAGGGATGTCCGCGGCCTCCATCCTTATGAAGACATCGTACTCGCCGTAGACGACCCTGCACTCGGAGACGCCGTGCAGTTTCTTGACCTCTTTGACTATGTTGTACTCCTTGCCGGTCTCGGTGGCGAGGAGCATTAGGGCGATCACGTTGGGCATTAGAAACACCAACAGATAACGAGGGAAGGCGGTTTAAAAGAGTTGTGATTTCGGACCATCTGAAGACAAACTTGTCTATAGTTATTCTAAGAACATCATCTTCCTTTCATTGAGTAAAACAACATTAGCAAAGTTTAAATATTGTAGATATATTTAAATGGAAAATCTGTCAATAGTAAAACACGCAGGTACACCTATCGATAATTTAAGGAATATCTTAAGGTGTTGAAGTTGGAAGTTGGAAACGATTTTGTAAGTTTGGTCGACCTACTTGGAAAAATGGAAGAGGAAAAGAAAGTAGACGTTTCTATTGTTGGGGTACTTGATAAACTGATAGCAAATTGCAAATCTGATGAGAGGTTTTGGGCTGAAAGAGAGGACATGCCCGTTGATGAGTCATTTTTACTGTATCATTCTGTAAGAAACTCACGCCTTATTCTTCAGAAAATGAAGACCCAGTTCATCTCAGCGGAGAAAAATCACGAGAACCCCATTGTCATTGATCATGCAATAGAGGTTGCTCCTTTACTAAGCGAACTCTTTCAGAGTATATGTTCTCTCAAAGAACAAGCAATCACTCCTCAGAAGATATCGTTTATCTCAAATAAGTTGAAGGCTTTAAGAAACATGGCAAATCGTTTTGGTATGCTACCATCGCCCAAAGAAGAGCTTACAGAAATAAACAAGGAAAAACTTGAAAGAAGCTTCAGTCGATTTGCGGACACCGTACGGGCGATGTTCGTTGAAGTATAGAGTTCTGTTTGACACCAACGTTCTAATAGCAGGATCAACATACGCGGCTTGCGATGATTTGAAACTAAATCTCAAACATCATTTTTTTGACCGATCTATGGGGTTAATAGGCTTCGTAAAGAAGCACCTTTCAAAACGTATTGGGATAGTCACTGCCACAATAGAAGAACAAGCATATAATGCACTTGAAAGGGCCGTTAAAGATGAACTGAAGAACCAACTTGTAGATCGTGCAACAGATTTCCAAATTTTTTCAGTCATATTCAACATATGTGAAGATAGGTTAAGAAACATACTCTCAATCTTACGTCGTGAACCGGTCGACCCTAAAGAGGTTTCTAAAAATATCAAAAAAGTCTTTGATATGTACGAAGGATTGACGGAGGCGGCGTATGATCTTCCAAAGCCCGAGGGGTTACTCACATTCATCCCAAGGGGTTTTAAAGCAGTGGCCTTCGATATCTTTAAGACACAAGATGAGATCATTAATTCCCAATTAACAAATCTGCTAAGAAAACCCGTGGAAATCAGCGATAAGATAATACTTGCTGAGGCAATCTATTTGTTAAATCAGTACAAATAAACAGAAGGAGGCAAGGTGACGTTGTTTATTGCTTCTACCGACCACCACTTTTCACCCGTCAGAAAGAATGGCATAGTGTCAAGAGGTGTTACGGAAACCATTGAGAAACGCTTTGGAATAGTTTGTGATTGGCCAGACGAGATTGAACGAAGTCTAAAAAGTGTAGTAAAATAATTAGGCGCACGACACGTTTTAAAATGGAGTCGGATAGACCATTGGCAGAATTCAATTTGATCGCGCAACTATAGGAACCGATATCAGTTTGTTAGGCGGATAATTAATGGGGGTTGCCTTGAAGGTCGTTGTGGCGCTTACTGGGGCGAGCGGAGCGATTTATGGTTATAGGTTGTTGGAGAAACTCCAAGAGGCGAAGGTCGAATTAATTATTATTGCCTCGAACACGGCGCTTGAGATCCTGAGGAGGGAGACCGGGATCAACGGGAAGGCGCTCTCGCGCTTCGGGAAGGTCTACGGGAACGACGACATGGTGGCACCAACGGCGAGTGGGAGCTTTTTGTTTGATGCGATGGTGGCGGTGCCCTGCAGCATGAAGACGCTGGCGTGCGTGGCGAACGGCGTGTCCTCGTCCCTGACCGCCCGGACGGCTGACGTTGCGTTGAAGGAGAGGAGGAGGCTTGTGCTGGTGACCCGGGAGACGCCTCTGAGCTTGGTGCACATAAGGAATATGATGAAGGCGACGGAGGCGGGGGCGGTGGTGCTACCGGCGTGTCCGGGGTTCTACCACAGGCCGAGGACGCTGGAGGGGCTGGTGGACCACATCGTCGGGAAGGTCCTCGACCAGTTGGGGATCAAGCATAGCCTCTTCAGGAGATGGGGCGAAGGGATATAGAGCCTGAGATGTGGATGCGATTAGGTAAATTGAGATGGGGAGCAAAGGGGGGATAATCGATAGGGAAGCCGTGCCCGCGTTGTAAGGGTGTGGGGTACGTCGTTTACGAAAAGCATGGAGAGAAATGTATTGTTGCGTGCCCTGAGTGCGGAGGGCGCAAAACCTGTTAAGTCGCCCGTCGCAATCACAGAAATCTAATTACTCGCAGTTATCCAAATTTCCTTAAGAGTGTGTTTATGCATTTATCGGAATTTTCAAGAAGTTTCTCTACATCACTTTTTGATGCTCCTTCAATGTGAATGCCAACCACCACCAAGCACCTTCGGCGAGTGGCCTTGGAAATCTTTTTTGCGGCATCGCTTGATACGATATAGTCCTTATGCTCGGGCATGGATACCGAAAAGGCCTCGCCCCCCTTCTCGGAGATCGATATTGAGCCTATGTGGGGTCTCTCGCCGCCTCCGATAAACATAACAAGGTCGTCCCCCGCCTCTATCACATCGGCCCAAATCCTGTGCCTCCCCTCACCGCACTCAGCAAAGTGGCCCATCGACACCACTACTTACTTTATCCAGTCCTTGCTGCTTATCTTCTCCGGCAGGTACACGTCCAACAGGAACCTGAAGCCCTTAGAAGACTTCGCCTCTATCTCCGCCTTCACCCTCCTCTCCAGAAACATCTTGATCTCCTGCCGCCACCTCTTCGACTCGTAGAACCACGGATACCTCGGGAGCTTCGTAACGGGGTCCTTCACAAGGAGCTCCTTCGCCCTCTTTATGTCCACATCGTTCGCCTTTATGAGGTGATCCTTGGGTATCTCGTACCTCTCCAAGTCGGTCATGGTCATCCCCAAGAACTTCGCCGAGGGGCATGCCAATCGAAACGACTCGTACGACAGCGAAATTGACCCAGCGCGGTACGTCGAGTAAATGTACCACCCGAAGGGGTCCGCGTCCGTCAGCACGTATATGGGCAGGTCCCAGTCCTCGCTCAGCCTCCTTACCATCCTCCGGGTCGCCCTGTCAGCCTGACCCTTCCCCGTGATCAACAAACATTTATTCTTCCTCCAGAACTCGTAGTTGTTCAGCCGCTGAAATATTGCGTCCTTCTCCACTACCAGCACGTACTCCGCGTCCACGTCCAGTATCTGTATCTGGTCGCACAGCGAGGGTATGTTAAACGCCCCTATTCCAAACCGCGAGCAGTCAATTCTGTTCCCCTTCGACTCCAGCACCGCGTTCCCAACTAGGGCACCCCTCGACTCCGCCACGACACCCATCTGCTCCCTGAGGAGCCCGGTCATAACCTCTATGTCCTGAAATATCGCATTAGATTCATCCTGGCTGTTGAAGGTCTCCACCTCGGTCCCCTCTATCGTGTGCAACGTGTAGTAGTAGAGGTCCCTTATCGTCGGGTGGTCGTCATGCTTCAGCGCCTCGTGTATCGCCCTCGCAAGTAAACAGGTCTGCATGAATGACCTCACTCCCCCAATCTCATTGAACTTCCGCTCGCTCGCCCTGTCCCCTAGCGTCAGTATCTCGCGCTTCTCGTCGAATACGGTATTTGAGGCGGTCCTAAGCGGTATGCGCATCAGTGGGGGTTTCGCATCTACTATTTCGTCCGCCAATCCTACGAA
>VGLU01000017.1 GCA_016882195.1 Thermoproteota archaeon | reverse complement strand
TCTCAATGCGCAGCGACTCCCTCCTGAACTGTGGCAGGTACCGGAAATCCTTCAGGCGCTCGAAGGCGGCCTGCATGGAGACCCCGGATGCCGCAGCCATTGTGAGGTATGTTGCAAAGAAGGGCAACTCCCTCTCGCATAGCTTCTTCCGCGAAGACGACGCTATCACGGGCCTCAGAGACAGGTCAGCGATAAGGCCCAGCGGCACGGGGAGGACGACCATCATCAGGGTTGCGAATGGGAAGGGCAGTTGAAGGTAACCGCCCGAAACGACGACGAAACAAGCGACGGACGCCGCCGCTAGAGACGCCACAAAGACGAGGGATCTGATAATTCTCAAGGCGTAGTCCAAGGGACTCGTCAGGATGCCGCTCATATACAAGGGAGCCGAGATCCGGTCGGCGATCGACATCATGATACGGTTCTTTATGCGTGAGGGGAGCCGCACTCTTGCGGCGGTGACGCCCTCTTTATTGCTCTCAGCGCTATTTGGCAGATCTCTCGTTCCGGTTTGTGCTTGTGAGGCTTTCGGTTGGCAGTCGCGCTTCATCTTGATCCCTCGATGGAAGATCAGTCCGAGCGCTTCCGCTGCCGCCCTCTGATGCTGTCAGGCTCGGCAGGGGGATCCTGTCCGTCGTGCCTGAGCCGCCGGAGGGTTGGCAAGGGTATGGGGTAATGCCGTTCGCGATCATTGCAGACCTCCTCGGCCAGGCTCTCTTGTGACCTTAGTGTCCCATCGCCTGTGATCACCGCTGATCCTGGGTCAAAGCCCTCTGGGCACGACTGAAACGCCCATACGGCCTTTGTCACGGCCGAGTACTCCCTAAACTCAGGCCTCAGCTTCGATATCTCGCGCAGTCTGCGAAGAAATTCCACCCTCTGCAGATACCTCTCTAGAAGGACGTCCTCGGAGAGACCAGACTCCATCATCATCCTTCTTGCCGTGTTTGATGCGATTATTGACTCCTTGTTATAGGAGAAGGAGTCGGTCTCGTAGTTGTAACCGAAGAGGGGCGTGAACTCAAGGTTGCCGCCGAGATCGTAGAAGTTGAGCGCCCGCCTCCGCTGCACCAGCTTGCCCTTCGTGCGAAGAACCAGCTTCCCCACCGAGACTATCCCGCTGAGGGACTTCAGGGCACCCCTCTCCACGGATATTGGCGGCGAGAGGAGCCTCTCGAGGGCGGCCTGAGGGCCCTCGGCGTGGAGCGACGTGATGCCGCCGTGCCCTGTCATTATTGCCTGCGCCCAGATCCTCCCCTCCTCCCCCCTCACCTCACCCACGATGATATAGTCGGCCGACATCCGGAGGGCCTCCTTGACAAGGGCGAACATCCCGATCTCGCCCTTATCGTCAAGGGTGGCGGACTCCCTCATCACCAGAGAGAACCTGTTGGGGTGAACCAGGCGCAGCTCTGGGGTATCCTCAATCGTTACGATCACGGACCGCTCCGGTATCAGGTTGCAGAGGGCGTTTATCAGTGAGGTCTTGCCTGTGCCCATGGCGCCACAGACGAGAAACGCCTTGCGGTACTCCTCCAAGAGCATCAGCCAGGCAGCCATCTCAGGAGGGATGGTATTTAAAAGCATCAGCGAGGTGATGGACCAGGGCCTCTCAGGGAACTTCCTTATGAGGAAGTTCGAACCCTCGGGGGAGACCTCCTTCTTGTAGGAGGCGGAGAGACGCCCGCCGTTTGGGAGGCGGATGCTCAGCAGGGGTCTGTAGAGGGAGACGGACTTTCCGGAGATGTGAACCAACTTCTCCACGTAGCGATCCATCTCCTCAGGCGTAAACAGGATGTTGGTGGGCATTGTGCCGTAGTCGGAGTGCATGCACGAGACGGGATTGACCGATGAGGCAACGACGATGTCCTCGACCCTTGTGTCCATTACGAGAGGTTCCAGCGGACCGTACCCGAGGATCTCCCTCTTCAGGAAGTGGTTGAACCTCCCGTCCCTAAGGCCCGCCTTCTCGAGATACTCGTCGAACTTCCTCCCGTCGTTCACGACTGAGGCCGGCATGAGGAAGAGAAGCTTCGAGGCGATGTCCGTCAGCTTTGCCCTCTCCTCCGGCGTAAGAGGGGGGTCGTGTATCAGGTACTCGTAGTCTTCCGTGATGTATATGGTGCTTTGCCCAACGGTATAACTCTCCAGCATGTTGAGACCCGCCAGGTTGACGTGCGAGGTCTTTATGCCGAAGATCGGCAGGTCGAAGCGCATCCTTTTGCCGCCTCGCCTCCTGTCCAGATCCTCGTATACCTTACCTTCCAGCTTTGAGAAAGGCATGGAGGCCAGATCTCCCAGCCCTTCATCGGTGTTGCCCCTGCGTCTCATTAGCCCACCCCGCCATCAGAAGAAAAAAGAGGGACGGTATTACTGAACATAGGCACTGAACTGGAGCGTCCCCTGGTTGGTGCTCAGAGAGCCCTTCAATGTCTGCCCCGAGGTGAAGGCGCTGCCAAAGACGACCGTGACCGCCGTGCTATTGCCCGCTGTAATCACTGATGGTGAGAAGTTCGTGCTGGGCGCAGATCCGAGGTGGCACAAGTTCAAGGTGGCATTGGCTGTTCCAATGTTCTTCAGGGTCAGGTATAGCGTATCGTTCTGAACGATGGGGGAGCCTATGATCATCAGGGCGCCCTGGTTGGAGGCGACGGAGCCCGTGGATGCCATCCAGGTGATGGCCATGCCCGTTACGGCCAGCGCCGCCACGGTGACAAGTATCGTAATAATGGGGGTGGAGATCTCGCCTCTCCTGTTCCTATTTATTGGTCTCATTTTTCTCGAAAAGAAGCTGATTATATAAACTCAGAGCCTAAAGGCAAGGGAAGCCATGATTCTGCTAATGAGAGAACTACTTTATGGGTGTTCTATTTCCTGAACGCCCCGTTCCAAAATATAGCATCAAATAGACTCCATACCATCATTATGGTGGTAATGGTATGTGAGGGCAACCTCGAAGGATAGGATCATGGTGTGGGGCATAATCGCCCTGGCGCTCTTTACCACGGGTACATTGTATGGAATTAACTCCTTGGCGAGTGCTGGTTCCGACCACCTGAAGACGTTCTCAAGCTACTACGAACTGTTGAGCTTTCTGCAGAAGAATACGGCTCAGGCGAGGTTGTACTACGCCTCCCCCTTCTTTGACATGATCACCTCATTCCCCGTCTTCTCGAAGGAGTTCTCGGCCATGACTCAGGGCTCCGGTGATAGGGGCTCCGAATACTCGACCACCAACATCCAGGTGGAGGGCGTGGACGAGGCAGACCTGGTGAAGATGGACGGGGAGTACATCTACATAGTCTCGCACAGCACCGTCTACATCGCCAAGGCCTTCCCGCCAGGGGATGCAAAGATACTCGCAACCATTGAGGCGGGCAACGTCGACAACGTGGGCCTCTATATCAGCGGTAACAAGCTCGTAATCCTTGGCGACCAGTACCGGTGGTACCTGGATTACTACTCTGGCGGCGATTGGTCCATGGAGAAGGTCGGCGGATCTGGCTTTGTGCCCTGCTATCCAAATACAGTGATAGCCAAGGTCTACGATGTCTCCGACAAGAGTGCCCCCGTACTGGTTAGGGACCTCAGCATCAACGGTACGGTCTCGGGTTCGCGGATGATGGGCGACTACGTATACGTTGTCGTTCAGCAGCCAGCCATGGGTTACATAGAGGACATGGTGGTGCTCCCGGTCATCATGGATAACAACTCTACAAAGACCGTACAGCCGAACGAGGTTAGCTACTCGGACGTCCCGTCTCTGTATTACAACTTTGTAACTATCCTCGCGGTAAACACGGCAAACGACTCTGCACCGCCCACGTACGAGACCATCCTGACCAGCATCTCCTCGGTAATGCACGTCTCACAGAACAACATGTACCTCACGGTGCCCAAGTACCCTGTCCATATAATGACCATGGGGAGCCTGGTTGGAGACAAGGGTGGCGAAAGCTCGGAGGAGAGGCAGAAGACCCTCATCTACAGGATCAGCCTCAACGGCGAGGATATCTCGGTGGAGGCAGATGGATCGGTCTACGGATTAGTTCACGACCAGTTCAGCATGGACGAATACAACGGGAACTTCAGGATGGCCACGACCGAGTGGACGAGGGACGGTACCATCAACAACCTCTACGTCCTCAACCCCAAGCTGGAGGTGATGGGTAGCCTCGAGGGGCTCGCGCCAGGGGAGAGCATATACTCCGCGAGGTTCATGGGCGACAGGTGCTACCTCGTGACCTTCAGGCAGATCGACCCGTTCTACGTCATAGACGTCTCAAACCCGACCGCGCCGAAGGTGCTGGGCTACCTCAAGATTCCAGGCTTCTCGAGCTACCTGCACCCCTACGACGGCGAACACATAATAGGCGTGGGGATGGAGGGCAGTGGCGTAAAGCTCTCCCTCTTCGACGCGACTAACGTCTCGGCGCCAGTAGAGGTGGCAAAGTTCAACTTCAACGCGACGTGGTCATACACCGAGGTGAACAACGACCACAGGGCCTTCCTCTTCGACAAGGCAAAGGCGCTGCTTGTCCTGCCCGTCTCACTCTCCATGCCCGCGGGGGACAGGTGGGTATACTGGCAGGGCGCGGCGGTCTTCAGCACGACGCTGGAGAACGGGTTCCAGCTCAAGGGAACGGTAACACACCAGGACGGTGCCAGCGGCGGAGGCGACATCTCGATTAGGAGGTCGCTCTACATAGGGAACGTGCTCTACACGGTCTCGGGGGCGAAGGTGAAGATGAACGACCTCTGGAGCCTCCTCCCCATGGGCGAGCTCCTCCTATCAGCAGGGAACGGCGGCACAATGAAGTAATGCGAGCCGACCTAGCCCTACCGCTACCCCTACTCCTACCCTTCCTTTTTTTTCTTTGGTCCGCCCTCAACCTCTTTATAGAAGCCAGCGGCCCTGTGCGTGATCCTTACGTTTGGAAGCCCTGACGCCAGCGCCAAGGAACGCAGGTCCTCGGCTGAGGGGTTCTTCAGCCTCCGGAACTCCTCTGAGAGGGCGTTCTCCGGGACAAACTCCACAAGGGTGAGGCTTGCCATGCCCCTCCTAGCCTTCTCCTCGTAGCCAAGGGGCCTCAGGCTCCCGGCAACAGAGAGCGCGACCTCCTTGGAGTCGTTGTAGCCAGGAATAACAACCATGCGAAGGTCCGCATATACCTTGGATGACATGACGATCTCCAGGGACCTTCTGACGGCATCGACGCATGGCTTACCCACCCCGGTTATCTTCCTGTACTCCCCCTCGTTGAGGGCGGTCTTGATGTCTATGGAGACAAGGTCCAGGGTGGGGATTAGCGCCCTAAGGGAGTCTGGCAGCGAGCCGTTCGTGTCTATTCCGAACTTTAGTCCCAGGGACTTTACGAACCTGCCCAGCTCGGACAGGGCCTCCAGCTGGAGGAGTGGCTCGCCTCCCGTCACCTTGCAGGCCGTGACGAGCCGGTTCTTCCTTATGCTCTCCTTTACCTTATCGATGTTCACCAGGTGCTCCTTTGACCTGGCCTTGAGCCGCCAGTTCTGGCAGTAGCCGCAGTCGTAGTTGCACCCGGAGAAGAAGATCACACAGGCCGGCTCGCCCAAGTAGTCGCATAAGGAAAGGGGGAGGATCTCCGGTGCAAATACCCTTACCTTGCTCGGCCTCATGCAGATATCCTGACCCGGTACCTGTCCCTGAGCTCCTGCCTCTTTGCGGCGTTCCACGAGGAGACGTCCTGGTAGTAGCCGGTTATCCTGGAGTAGTGCTTCAGTGACTCGCTGCCGCAGACTGGGCACCTCGCGTTCAGACCGCCTCCCACGTAGCCGCAGCTCATGCACATGGTGATGTCCTTGGTGTGCGACCAGTAGCCTATCCACGACTCGTTGGCCAGCCTCCTGTTCAGCTTCAGCAGGGCATCTGGATCCGGATTCACCTCGCCCAGCCAGACGTGGAATATGTCCCCGCCCTTCAGTATGGGGAAGAACCTCTGCTCGATGGCGAGCCTCTCGTAGAGGGGCACCTGCGCCGCCACGTTGACGTGGGCGCCGTTGGTGTAGTAGATGGGGACATCCCGGCTCTCCCTGTACCCCGGCAGGGCTGCCTCCAGATCGCCCTTGACCAGCTCCCTGGCGAACTTCGTGTAGTGTATCATGTCTGCGACCGCGAACCTCTGCGCCGAGGACTCTGCGGGCGTCCTCGCTATTGAGAACTTCATTCCCGTCTCCGTGGAGTACTCCTTCCTTACCCTGTCCATCTCTATCAGCGTCTTCAGGGCAAGCCTCTGGGCGGACTGATCCTCGTGGAGCTGGTAGCCCGTCATGTGCTCCACCATCTCGTTCATGCCGGCGAAGCCAATGGTGTGCGAGAGGTTGTCGATGTCCACCGCGGGTGGCGCCCCCCTCGGCCTCTGGGAGGCGAAGGGCACAAGCCCTCTCTCGAACTGGTGCTTCATCAGTCGGTGCTTCAGGAGGTGTGCCTCCTTGGCGACGCTCATGGTCTCGCGGAGGACCTCCGGTAGCCTCGCCTCGTCGCCTCCGGACTTGTAGGCCAGGCGCGGCATGTTCAGCGTGACGACCTGCATCCCGCCCATGCTGAAGTGCGCCCCGTCCTCGAACAGGATCTTCCTCCTGAAGGACTCGGACCTGCCGTCCTCGGCGAATGCGTAGGCGCAGCACTGGAAGCAGGATACGCCGTCCTCCCCGCCCCTGTACGCCGGTATCATGTTGTCGTAGTAGGTGGATCCGAACTTTGCTGAGAGCTGTGCAGCCTTGATCATTATATCCTCGAAGCTCTTGTCGTTCCAGTACCTCGTCCGCTGGACCACCTCCGGCTTCGGAAAGTTGAACATCTTTCCGACGGCGTCGCCCTTCATATACTCGTCCAGGAGCGCGTTGGCAAAGGCGTGGACCTTGCCCTCAAGATCGCCGTACCTCATGTCCTTCCATACCTTGCCGTGGGATACCACGGGCGCCTCCTGCCAGACCTTAGGAACGCCAGACTCGATCTGTATGGATGAGAAGACCGGCTGACCGCCCCTGGCGACGTAGAGCTGGGTCATCTCGTAGAGGAACATCTGCGCCAGCTGGTGGATCTTCCTGTCGTCCATCTCCATAAGGTACGGAGCCATAAAGACGGTGAAGTTGAAGAAGCCCTGCCCGCCCGCGAAGTTGGTCTGCGCAGCGCCCAGAACCTTGGCGGCGTGGAGCATGGCCACCTCCGCGTGCTTCGCCGGGCCTGCGACTGAGGTGTGGGTGCCTGTCCCGTCGGGCATCAGGCCGTAGTAGAAAAAGTATCGGAGGTCCCAGTCCTGACAAAAAGGACGTACTCCCCAGTACTCCAGATCGTGGATGTGGATGTCGCCGCGCAGGTGAGCATCCGCCACGTTGGAGGGGAGCATCAGCAGGTAGGACTCCTTGCTCAGGAAGTCTGCCTTCTTCTTGTGGAAGGTCTCCGGGTTCGGCTGCAGGTTGGCGTTCTCCTTTGCCTCATAGCCCTCGGAGTTGTCGATGGAGTAGACGTCGTAGAGGGGCATCCCAACCCTGGTGTAGACGTTCCTCTGCTTGTCGAAGCCGTGCTCCAGCAGCTTTACGCTGACAAGTTCCCTTATCAGTGGACCGCTCAGAAAACGGAGCTTCATGCTCCTTATGTCCTCCTCCACCTCATCCGCTATCCTTCTGGCGTCCTCCTCCTTCATGGGAGTGCCGCCGTACAGGGTCTTTACCAGCTGAGTCTCCTTAAGGAGGCTCTTCACTATCAGCTCCTTGTCGAAGGGTATTATCACCCCGTCGCTCCTTCGAACCGGAGGAGGTAACTTACCGTTGAGGACTGCCTCTGTCATAATATGTGCCCCTCTCTCTGTGTGTGCGCAGTATCTGTTTTATACATTTCGGCTTTTAAAATTTTTTTTGAGTGAATAATTTAAAAAAATAGATAGAGGGGTGGAGGGCTGTTGTGGATAGTTTATCGTGGTGTGTAAAAAAAGCGATCCCGAATTTTGTGCTGTAGGGGCTCTACAATTTCAGAGCCACGATCTGCCGGGGAGGGGGAGGGAGGACCTGATCCCCTTAAGGATCGAGCGGCTCTCTTCGCCCATCTCGCAGACGGTCAGAGGAGGTTTGCGCTGCTCCGCACCTGCTGCTATGCCGATTAGGGCTAGACCGACGATATCCGATAACGGCTCGGGTGTAGGAGTAAGTACCAAGGCGGTGCCGATGCTCTTGAGGTGCTTGTATGATCTCCTCTGTTCATGCCTACCCAATAGGCCCCGCACCGATCTGAGGCTAGAGGCCAAGTCCTCGCAGGCCTGAAGGCTCTCGCCGCAGGATTCCATCACTACTTGAGTAGCCTTCCTCATCCTCCCACCACCTGGGAGAGGCTCCTTCACGGTTTAAAAAGATTCTTTCTGGACAAATTGAAGGAACACTCAATTTTCTTTCAAGTGGGAAGAAGGTGGGAAATATTTAAATATCGGTAAGGATATCCCATCGTAGAGGAGAGATCTATGGAAAGGAGGAATTCTGTTCACACGGTTCCAGACGCCAAAGGGGTTCAGGGATCTCTCCCCGGATGATGTCAAGAAGTACCTCTTTGTGGAGAACAGGTTCAGAGAGACCTTTGAGCTGTGGGGTTACAGGGAGGTAAGGACCTCCACCGTGGACTACTTCGACATCATCCGAGGAGGGGCAGGCGAGGGCTTCGCAGACTCCATATTCAAGGTTCAGGACAGCGATGGGAGGCTCCTCTCCATGAGGGGCGAGGTCACTACCCAGATAGCCAGGATGCTTGTCTCCAAGGCGCGCAGCGAGGGAAGGCTCTTCTACATAACAAACTGCATCAGGTTCATGGAGGCGAAGCCCCTGTCGCAGAGGGAGTTCTGGCAGGCAGGGGCCGAGCTGGTTGGCGGAAGGGAGGCGGAGGCGGACGCAGAGGTCATAGCGCTGAGTCTCGGCGCCCTCGAGTCCGTGGGCATCAGGGAGGCGAGGGTTGACCTGGGCAACGTGGAGCTATTCAGGAGGGTTGCCGAGCGCTTCGGCATAGGCGATTTCGATGCCTTGAGGAGGGCGGTCGCATCCAAGTCCTTGGGCGACCTCAAGAGGGTGACGCCCGATGAGGGGGCACAGGAGGCCCTCTCCTGCATAATGACGAGGCGCGGGGGTCCTGAGGTCGTCAGGGAGCTCTCAGGGATGGTTGGGGAGGGGTTCGACGGGTACGCGGACTACTTCGATGAGCTCTTCGGGCTGCTCAAGACCTACGGTTGCGCCGACAGGGTGAGGGTGGACCTAAGCACCCTGAGGGAGGAGATGAAGTACTACAACGGCACGGTGTTTGAGATCTTCCTGGGCGGCCTCGGGGTGCCCATCGGGGGTGGAGGGAGGTATGACTCCATGATGAAGGAGTTCGGCCTCGGGGACACGAGGGCAACGGGCTTTGCCATGAGCGTGGACCTCTGCGTCAAGGCACTGGAGGCGAGCGGCCTCGGCCTCGAGGGCCCGAGGGCCTCCACGGCGGTGCTCTACTGCGACGGGTTCCGGGACAAGGCCATCCGTCTGGCGTGTGAGATGCGCCGTAAGGGCATTATCTGCACCGTGGAGAGGTACAGCGGCCAGGGTGAGGGGATAGCGGTGGGGCGGGAGATCGTCGATTTGAGGACGGGCAGGAGGTATGCGCCCTGAGGTGGCTCACATGAGGGGACTGATCATCGCCGTTCCAAACAAGGGGAGGCTCAGGGAGCCCGCTCTGAGGCTGCTTGACTCTGCGGGAATAAGGAGGATAGACGACGACAGGGTCTACCTCGCAAATACCACCATGGATGGCGTACAGGTCCTCTCGGTCAGGGCGATGGACATACCCGTCTACGTCTACAACGGGATCGCGGATCTTGGAATAACCGGAAGGGACGTGATCGCGGAGACTGGGCTCGAGGTGTACGAGCTGGCAGACCTGGGGTTCGGCGCCTGCGACCTGGTGGTGGCGGTGAAGGAGGGGAGCCCGCATGGGCAGCCCAAGGACTTGCCCCAAGGATCCAAGGTTGCCACGGAGTTCCCCAATCTGGCGAGGCGGTACTTCAACGAGAACGGTGTGCAGGTGGAGATCATCACGCTGAGGGGCGCCGTGGAGATCGCGCCCGTACTGGGTCTGGTGGATGGTATAGTGGACCTCTCCAGCACGGGTGCCACGCTGGAGAGGAACGGATTAAAACCGATAGGCAAGGTTCTCAGTTCCACGGCCAGACTGATATGCAACAAGGTCTCGTACAGGACCAAGTACGACATGGTAGAGAAGATGGTGAACAGAATAAGGGGACGTCTATGAGGATAATTACATACGAGGAGTTCAGACTCTCGCGACGGGAGGGAATACCCGGCGAGGTAATGGAGGCGGTCGGGAAGATCGTAAAGGACGTTAGGGCTAGGGGCAATGCTGCCATTCTGGATTACACCGAGAGGTTTGACGGCGTGAGGCTCTCGGAGGATGGGCTGAGGGTGGACAGGAGGGAGATCGAGGAGGCGTACCAAGAGATCCCGGAGGGGCTTAGGACCGCGCTCAGGAACTCTGCTGAGAGGATAAGGATGTTCCAGGAGCGGCAGGTGCTGGAGGGCTTCTCCACCGAGACCGCCCCGGGCGTCGTCGTCGGGGTCAACTTTGACCCGGTGCAGTCGGTGGGAATATACATACCCGGCGGGAGGGCAGCATACCCCTCCACGGTGCTCATGACCGCAATTCCAGCAAAGGTTGCGGGGGTGGAGAGGTGCGTGATGTTTACACCCCCTGGCAGGGAGGGAGCGGTTCCCAAGGCAATTCTTGCCGCAGCATGCCTGGCAGGGGTTGACGAGGTCTACAGGGTGGGAGGGGCGCAGGCCATAGCAGCCATGGCATACGGCACCTCCACAATAGGAAGGGTGGAAAAGATAGTGGGTCCAGGGAACGTCTACGTGACCGCCGCAAAGATGCTCGTGGGCTGGGACGCTGCCGTTGATATGCCCGCAGGCCCTAGCGAGGTGCTGATATACACCGAGGACGACGACAGAGCGGACTGGATCGCGGCGGACCTGATTGCACAGGCAGAGCACGACCCCTGTGCGAGGACGATTTTGGTCACCACCAACAGATCGCTTGCAACGAAGGTTAAGGATGAGGTGGAGAGGGAGGCCTTGAAGGCCCCCCGAGGGGAAATCCTCGAGAGGAGCCTCCCCGAGGCAGCGATCATCCTTGTGAAGGACAGGGGGGAGGGGATAAAGGTCATAAACGAGGTGGCACCAGAGCACCTTGAGCTCATCGGAGGCGGGTCTGAGGAGATGATCAGCAGGGTCAGGAATGCCGGGGCGGTCTTCATGGGAGAGTACACGCCGGTTGCGGTCGGCGACTATACGGCAGGCACCAACCATGTCCTCCCTACCATGGGCTGGTCGAGGAGGGCCTCCCCGCTCTCGGTGAGGGACTTCCTCAGAGCCAGGGAGTACGTGAGGTGCACCAGGGATGGTCTCAGGTCGATCGGTGAGGACGGCAGAACCATCGCCACAGCAGAGGGGCTGTTAAATCATGCGAGGTCGATAGAGATCAGAATGAAGGAATGTGGTGGGAAAAAATGAACGTCAGCGACCTGATAGAGGACGGTGTTAAGGAGATCCTCGGCGCGAGGAAGGGGAGGCAGTTCTACGAGAGGCTCTCAGAGCCGGAGAGGGCGGTGAGGATGAACCTTAACGAGAACATGCTGGTAGACAGGTCCTTCTCCAGCACCATACTGATGGAGGCCTCTGAGAACACCGACGCCAGGAGGTACCCCGTGGTCAAGGGCGGGCTGGCGCTCAAGGCGATATCCGAGAACGTGGGGCTGTGGGAGGACGAGGTTATGGTCGGGAACGGCTCGGATGAGATCCTTGATCTCGTGGCAAAGGTATTCGTGGGGAGGGGCGAGGGGCTCGTCGTTGATCCTACCTTCGAGATGTACAGGTTCTACGTGGGGCTGGCAGGGGGCAGGACCAAGCAGGTGCTGATCAGCAAGAACTTCGAGATGGAGGCGGACGATGTTCTCTCGGCGGTGAACGAGAGGACGAAGGTCATCTTCATATGCTCCCCGAACAACCCGACCGGGAAGCAGTTCTCTAAGGACGAGGTCCTCAGGGTGGTGGAGGAGAGCGACAGGCTGATTGTCCTCGACGAGGCCTACGTGGACTTCGCGCCCTACAGCCTGGCGAGGGAGGCGACAAAATACCACAACCTTCTGGTCCTCAGGACCTTCTCCAAGGCCTTCGGGCTGGCGGGGCTGAGGATAGGCTACGGCGTGGGAAGCAGCGAGATAATAGAGTGGCTGAGGGCGGCGCAGAGCCCCTTCAGCGTGAACTCCGTGGCGCAGGGGGCCTGCAGGCTCGTCCTGGAGAACAGGAGGGTCTACGACTCCTTCGTCAAGAAGACGATCGAGGAGAGAAGGTACCTGATGGCGGAGCTTGAGATGGTCAACGGCATAAAGCCCTTCGAGTCCGACGCAAACTTCATCCTGATCAAGGTAATAGGCGGGGATGTGACCTCAGAGGATGTTTGCAAGAGGCTGAGGAGCGCGGGGATAGAGGTGAGGGATAGAGGGAACCTGCCCATGCTCAAGAACTGCCTGAGGGTCACCGTCGCGGAGAGGGAGAGCAACCTGAAGTTCGTTAAGGAGTTAGAGAAGGCTATGAAGGGATCGTCATGAGCATGAAGATGAGCAGAGACAGGAATAGGACCGGAGAATCCAAGAGGGAGACCAAGGAGGTCGAGATCCGCGTCTCGGTGGATCTTGACGGCAGAGGTGAATTCAGGGGGAGATCTGGATCCGCCTTCGTGGACCACATGCTAAGGACGCTCTCGAGGCACAGCCAGATAGACATCAGGGTCCATGCAAAGGGGGACCTGAGGCACCACATAATCGAGGACCTCGCGATAACCTTGGGGAGGGCGCTGGACTCTGCGCTAGGTGAGAAGGTAGGGATAACGAGGTTCGGCTTTGCCTACGTCCCCATGGACGACTCCCTCGCCCGTGTGGTGATAGACCTGGGAGGGAGGGCGTACACCAAGATATACCTCGGCGTCAAGGGCGAGAGCATCGAGGACACGAAGGTTGAGGATATATTGCACTTCATGGAGGCCCTATCGCAGTCGCTTCGGTGCAACCTGCACGTGAGGGTCCTCTACGGCTCCAACGACCACCACAGGGTGGAGGCTGCGGTCAAGGCCCTCGCCCTTGCGCTCAAGATGGCGGTATTGAGGAGCGGATCAGAGGGGGTGCCCAGCGCCAAGGGTGAGATCTGATGAGGGTTGCCGTGCTGGACCTCGGGCTTGGCAATCTACTGAGCACAAAGAGGGGGCTGGAGAGGGCCGGGGCAGAGGTCGCAATAACAGCAGGTGGCGGGGAAGGAGGCACACCCAAAGACGCTGAGCCGGATGCCGTGGTATTGCCTGGGGTGGGTGCCTTCAGGGACGCCGCCAATGCCGTCGGCAGGTTCAACGCCACCATGGAACAGGTCCGCGGAGGGAAACCGCTCCTGGGCGTCTGCCTGGGGATGCAACTCCTCTTCACAAAGAGCTACGAGGGCGGCGAGTACCCGGGTCTAGATCTGATAAAGGGGGAGGTCGTGAGGCTGCCAGACTCTGTCAAGGTACCGCAGATGGGGTGGAACGCCATAAGATTCACGAAGGATTCGCCCATCCTGAAGGGCGTCAGGGAAGGCGAGTTCTTCTACTTCGTACACTCGTATTACTGCAAGCCCGAGAAGGATGTCGCGGTGGCTTATACCGAATACGGGGTCGAGGTACCAGCCATAGTCGAGAGTGGTAACGTCCTCGGCACCCAGTTCCACCCAGAGAGGAGCGGCAGGGCAGGTCTGACGATCCTGAAGAACTTTCTGGAGGCTGCGAGGCGGTGATCAAGGTAATGCCCGCCGTGGACGTCTCGAGGGGGAGGTGCGTGAGGCTCACCAAGGGAAGGATAGAGGATTACACCGTCTACTACGAGGACCCCCTCGATGCCGCAAAGAGATGGGCGGGGGAGGGCGCTGGGATGCTCCACCTTGTAGACCTGGACGCTGCGGTGGGCATCGGGGACAATTCCGAGGCGATAAAGAGGGTAATAAAGGGGGCTGGCGTCCCGGTGGAGGTCGGCGGAGGAATAAGGAGCATCGACAGGGCGAGGGAGTACGCGGAGGCAGGGGCTGAGCGGGTAATCTTCGGGACTGCCGCCCTGGAGCTGAGGATTATAAGGGATGCACTCACGGCCCTCAGGCCAACGAAGGTGATGGTTGCGGTGGATCACCTCATGGGCAGGGTCGCCATAAAGGGGTGGAAGGAGCTGACGAGTATAGACGCCTTAACGCTCTGCATGAGGCTTGAGGAGGTGGGGGTAAGGAACATAATGATGACCTCCATAGACCGGGACGGAACCATGAAGGGACCAAACTTGGATTACTCGCTCAAGGCAGCCGCCAGTTTGAAGAGCGATGTGTACCTGGCGGGCGGGTTCACCACCCTGAACGACCTCCTGCTCCTGAGGGGTTCGAGGGTTGCGGGCGTGATCCTGGGGAAGGCACTCTACGAGGGGACGATTGATCTGAAGAAGGCAAAGGAGGCCTTGGGATAATGCTCACGAAGAGGATAATACCCTGCCTCGACGTGGACAAGGGGCGCGTGGTGAAGGGCATACAGTTCAAGAACCTGAGGGACGCCGGGGACCCTGTGGAGCAGGCGCTGATCTACGAGAAACAGGGAGCGGACGAGATAGTCTTCCTGGACATAACGGCCTCCTCGGAGTACAGGGAGACCGTTCTGGAGATGGTGAGGAAGACTGCCTACGAGCTCTCCATACCCTTCACGGTTGGGGGGGGCATAAGGAGCTACGGCGACGTGCGGAAGGTGCTGCTCGCGGGCGCGGACAAGGTCTCCCTCAACACGGCAGCCGTGCTCGATCCGAACGTGATAAAGGAGGGGGCGGACATCTTCGGCAGCCAGTGCATAGTGACCGCCATAGACGCCAAGATGGTCAGCAGGGGAAGGTGGGAGGTCTACATTTACGGAGGGCGCAAGCCCACCGGGCTGGACGCTGTGCAGTGGGCCAAGAAGGCTGAGGAGATGGGGTCGGGCGAGATCCTCTTGACGAGCATGGACTTTGACGGCTCCAAGGACGGCTACGACCTGGAGCTCACGAGGAGGGTCTCGGAGGCTGTAAACATACCGGTGATAGCGTCTGGCGGCGCCGGAAAACCTGAGCACGTGTACCGCGCCTTTGTGGACGGAAAGGCGGACGCGGCGCTTGCAGCCTCTATATTTCACTACGGAGAGTATACCGTGAAGGACGTAAAGGAGTACCTTAAGGCCAGGAGGGTACCTGTGAGGGTCTGAGAGGCGACCCGCCGAGGTGATGGTAGCATGAGAATGAGAATAAGCATGAAAATGAAAATGCCCTTGATAGTCCCAGAAGGTATCCTTTCCGTAGCATTAGAAACCAATGGAAAGGGGTTCATGGGTTACATCGTGGAGCTGCCAGGCGCCTTTGTACGGGGCAGGACTGAGGAGGAGGCCCTCTCCAAGGTGGGCGGGGAGGTAGGGGCGTACATGAGGTGGTTGGGGGTTGATGCGGAGGCGGGTTGCGGGTGCAGGGTGGTCCAGAGGCACCGGAGCGCGCTGACGGTCGAGGACGCCGACAACGAGGTCCTGCTCGAGGCCGATAGAGGGGCTGTCGAGGACGAGGAGTTCAGGGGGCTCCGCGACCTGGCCCTGTACTCGGGCGAGACCTTTCTGAGACTTTACACCAGCGCCAGGTTCAAGGACTGGGTCGATGAGGCGAGGATCAGGAGAACCTTCTGGGGCGAGAACCCGAGGACGATCCGGGAGATCTTCGAGCATGTGAGGCTGACCCAGTACTACTACCTGTCGAGGACGAAGGCGGCATTCACGGAGAGGGAGGAGGAGTTCCTTAAGATCAGGCGGCTCTGCCTCAAGAGGATCGGGGAGCTGTGGAGGGAGTCCAACAACTCCTTGGTTTTTGATGTGGATAATGAGCTGTGGACGCTAAAGAAGGTGTTGAGGAGGTTCGTCTGGCACGACAGGATACACGGGAAGGCAATTACGAGGATATTGGAGAAGCAGAAACGGTTAGGGATCATCGACACCTATGAGGATGCATTTTGCTTTATGGGAGATGGCAAAAGAATTAAACAATGAGGAGACGAGAGGATGAAGGTCATTGGATACGTGGGGGCGGTCTCTTCGGATTAGAGGTGGAAAGTATGGAGGGCGTCAAGTTTACCGAGGAGGAGATAAGGAGGATAATCGACGGGCTGAACTTTGAGAAGCTCCAAGGGATAATCCCAGCGGTGACCGTTGATGAAGACGGCAAGGTGCTGATGCTTGCCTTCATGAATAAGGAGGCCCTAGAGCGGACCCTGCGGACCGGGATGATGCACTACTGGTCGAGATCCAGGAGGAGGCTGTGGATGAAGGGCGAGGAGTCCAAGCACTACCAGTACGTCCTCGGAGCCTATACGGACTGCGACAACGACTCTGTGCTGTTTAAGGTCCACCAGGTCGGTCCCGCGTGCCACACAGGAGAATACACATGCTTCTACAGGGGGTTGAAGGAGTACAAGGGCGGAGTCGAGATCCTTAGGAAACTGGAGGCGGTGATACAGGAGAGGATGAGGAGCCCAAAGGAGGGGTCCTACACCTCAAAGGTCGTAAAAGCAGGAATGAGGGAGGCTGCCAAGAAGCTGAGCGAGGAGGCTGCTGAGGTCTCGGTGGCGGCGCTGGCTGAGGACAGGGAGAGGACGGTATACGAGGCGGCCGACCTGTTATACCACCTCGTGTTGCTACTGCAGATGAAGGGCGCTAATATGGAGGAGGTCTACAGAGAGCTCTGGAAGAGGAGAAGGTAGGTGCCCATTCGGCCTGTTATAACGGCCACATATCGGGCTGTCCTTGGACTTGTAGTTGCTCACCCCCGCCGTCGGCAACCCTTGACGTACCACTTTGTAGTCCGCGTGGAGTAAAGGTTAAAACGCCCTGTGGAGATTTTATACTGAGGTTATAAAATGGCTCTCTTGACTGTTGACGAGAAAGAGCTGTTGGTGAAGGCGGTCAGCTTGATGGATGAGCTACGGGAGACACTTGAGGTTATGCAGGATAGCGAGCTTGTTGAAGACTTAAAGGCTGCCTTGCGGGAGGTTGAAGAGGGTAAGACCAGACCACTGGATGAGCTTATGCGAGAGTTAAACCTTGAAGAAGAATATTGAAGTTAAGTTCACGCAACGCTTCTTAAAAGGAATCCAGGTCCTAGATAGAGAAGTTCAAGTGCGGATGCTTCGAGAAATCAACATCTTGAAGACCAATCCTCGTTCAGGTAAGCCACTACGCGGTGAGTGGAAAGGAGTTTATTCTTTAAGGATAGGGGATTACCGGGCCCTCTACCAAATTAAGGGGAATGAGGTATTCCTACTGGTTATAGGTCATCGTAAGCGCGTCTACGAATGAATGTTCACAGATTTTTTTGAAAACTTACTATTTGGATTAAACGAATTTTAAGTCGCTGCCACGGGTGCAGCGCTGGGTGTGGCACCGCCATTTCCCAAACCGGATAGAAGTTTGGAGGTGATCTTAATGGTGGCGGTGCTCCATTATCTACTGACCTTCGGACCTCGCCCAGCCGAATGAACCGTTTCGTTAGTTTTGTGAGTTTCGGAAGGTTTGAGATCGTAATCGAAGATCTCCTCCACCGAGTCGCCGTATATCTTCCTGCTCATATCCTCGATAGCGCCTCTCTTTAAAGAGGAAATCTGTTCCACTATAACCTTCTTGGGGGAGATCTCCAAAGACCTGCCCTTCTTCGCGAAGATGACCTTAACCCCTTCGCTTGGGTGCATGGCTATGTTGCCCTTGCCCATGGTGCAGCCAGTCGAGAACTGGACGCCGTCGAGGATGCAGGAGTGAGGCGGTTTCGGAGGGCAGAAGACCTCAGCCCTCATTTTGAAGGGATCTTTGCCCATGATCTTATTCGCCAGTTCTCCGGCCTTGAGGCCCAACACCAGATAGGGCCCGAGATGGCCGTGGAAGGCAGAGGCAGCCTCAAGGAGTTCCGACTCCCCGTAAGTCCTCACGATGCGCCTCACCGCTGTCGCCCCTTTTGGTCTTACGTCTTTAATATAATAAGATTAACGCTCCATGAAACGTAGCGACGATCGCCATATCTGCGGCCCTCTGAAGCGTCCTGAACGCAACGATGTCGCCCATCTTCTTCGCATTAACAAAGATGCCTTTCCTCTGCGATCTGCTTGGCATCCTATCGCTCATAGTGGTAACCTGGAGGGTCCTTAGGGTTGGCGTTGCCACTGCAACGGGTTTGATTGCAATGCTGATAACCCTGAGTCTGAGCCCCTACATGATACAGTTCATAAGCTTTGGGATAGCCGCCATATTCTTCGATCTGGCGTGCTTTGCCATCGGATACTCGAGGGTCTACGACAGGTTCTACTCGGCACTCGCGCTCGTCCCCTCGGTCATCATGGCATTCCTAGCGGGAATAATCATCGGTTCGGTCTTTATGGGACCCCGGACCCCGGACTTCGTGCTCTGGTGGGGGCTGCTACACGCCGCCGGCGAGGTTGCCGGAGGGACGATGGGGGCAATTGCCATAGACGCCACCGGAGGGAGGATGCGGACGGGCGGTTGAATAGGCTTGAATAGATGGAAGACCGTCTTGTCATCCATTGCCCCCTCTGGCATCGAGGGCAGAAACGTAAAGACTGAAGGGTTTTCCCCACTTTCATGCACCAGAAAGTTACCTTTACGCTGATCCCTGATACTTTAATATGCGTTTGACAAGGGATAGTGTATGCTCACCGCCGGGTTTATACTGAGCGTCATAGCCATAAGCGCGTCTGGAGTCATGGGACCGGGGCCCCTCACTGTGGCTACCATCGCTACAGGGGTCGGAAGGTCGTGGAAAGCGGGCCTGCTCGTGGGCGCTGGGCACCTGGTCGTGGAGTTGCCCCTGGTCCTGCTGATAGCGCTCGGGGTCCTCTCCTTCATTTCCGAGGGCGTGAACAGGTGGATCACGCTTTTTGGAGGTATCTTCATGATCGCCTTCGGTGCCGCAACGCTGAGGGGGGCGAGGGGGGCGGTGATCGAGGGGCGAGGGGGCGGGCGCGGGTCAGGATCCCCTCTGGTGGTCGGCATCGGCCTCTCGGCGCTGAACCCATACTTCATCATATGGTGGTTGACCGTGGGGACGCCGTTAATAATGATCGCCGTGGGGGCTATGGGTCTGGTGGGGGTCGGCATAATGTACATATCGCACGTCTGGATGGACTTCGCTTGGCTCTCTGTTTTAGCCGGTCTAGGATCAGAGGGGAAGAGACTGGGGAGGCTGTATCCATACTTGGTCGGAGGGCTCGGGGTCCTTATCATGGTATTCGGGATACAGTATATCATCGGGTCTTTGCTGGGCTGATTTTTAGACCTTCTCTATAGCCGAGATAGCCGAGACAGCCGAGACTGGCCGGGAGTGCACGGTAAATAGCCGCCAGAATAAGCCAACTCTATCTCGACGCCCTCAGCGCGTCCGAGAGGGTGAGCTGCCTTCCCTTCTCCTTGAGGGCGATCGCCAGATCGTACACGTCCTCCACGTTCTCGAACCTGAGGCTCCGGACCTTCTCGAAGCCCCAACCAGTACACTTTATCGCGGAGACCACCGAGGCGAAGGAGACGGCCTTTATCCAGCTGCCGGTCTTGAGGTAAGATCCGAGGAAGCTCCCAGCCCAGGTATCGCCGGCCCCTGTGACGTCCACCGGGCTCTTGGTTATCGCAGCCATTGCCGGTATGAACTCCGTGCTGCCCTGAGATGAGACTACCGTCCCGATCTCCCCAAGGGTGAGGACGAGCATCTTTGCCTTTATCATCTTGATCGCCTCCGAGACCACCTCCCTGCCCGTGACGGCGTGGAGCTCCCTCTCGTTCAGTAAGAATATGTCCGAGAGGGCCGCGGCGTTAAGTATGGAGCGCCTGTTCGACCTGTCGTTCATGTAGTGGATTGCGGAGTTGATCGAGACCGTTACGTTCTGGTTGAGCTCCTTGATGGATTTTACCATGTTTTCGACCTTTGGGGGGTTCATGGGCGCCAGGTGAATCATCTTTGCGCCATTTCTAACGGTATTGGCCACATCCCTCGTAGTTATCTGGGACCCAGGACCTATGGACACCTTCCTGTAGCTTGCATTCCAGCCTTTGCCGTAGCTTATGAAGAACCTGGTGCTCTTACCCTTAACCGTCTTAACCATTGCGTAGGGGAAGTCTGCGAAGACATCCTTGAAGGGGTAGTCCTCGCCCACGGCTGTGAGTATACCAACGTCCCTGCAGACCGTCCTTGCGCCCATGGCGGAATAGAGGGCTGCACCGCCTGGCTGAACCTTCTCGCCGCGCACGTTGCGTATGCGATCGACGGAGGCGTGGCCCACAAAGACGATCTCGTTGGGCAAATGGATCACTCGCTCATACTCTCTCTAGAAGTATAAAAATCATTTACCCCCTCTTAAAATGGCAGTAACTCTTGCAGGTACTGTGTAATCTGCGTCGGATCACAACCATTGTGTAAAATCGTCGGATAATATATCAAGCTTAACTTTACCAATAAGGTATAAGTTCTTCTATCTTTGAGCGTTGTTCCATTGTCAGACCATAAACATCATAAACGAAGTTATCTATAGCACTCAGATGATACTGTAGTTCTTTTACCATCGAATCGTATTCTTTACAATTATAAATCGTCCGCTCTGTGCTGTTTAATTCATGCTGTAATGCTATAGTTTCGTCTACCAATTTCACAAGTTGAGCTTGTTTTTCTTTTGGCTCTCGTTTTATTGGTAATTGTCCGAGATAAGGATCGTCCATATGCATGGTCAACTCTGCTCTGTTAAAAACTATGTCCCTCAGATAGAAAGTCATAAGCTTTGAGTTCATAATTCCTAAAACATATTTAGGTAGGAAGTCCGATTGTGGTTGAAGGAAAAGAAAGGCAGGTAAACCTTTTTAAGTGATGGTGATAAATGAAAAAGTGGTGGAGCCCCCGTCGGGAATCGAACCCGAGACATCCAGTGTACCAACACTGGCGCTTTGCCTGCTAAGCAACGGGGGCTTCATTTTCCGTGATAGGATTTTTGGCTTTTTCATTGACCAAGACGTTCCTTAACTCGGCTTTTCAGGAACTTTAGAAACGACTCCGTGAAGTAAGGTCTAAGCATTTCAAGACCTTCGTCGTCTAAAGGAAAACTTAAGAAGGATTTTCCATCCAACGACACATCAATATATCCTTCTGGCATTATTTTCGCCTCCTGCCCTTCCTTCCCTTTCCCTTTAATGGTGATTGAAGGTTCGGCAGAAATAAGATACTTTGATGTGTCTGAATAAACTTTGTACACTTTTGATGATTCCTTTTTTACTATTTCTAAATCGACATTTCCAACGTCACGAAGGTATATCTGAAATTGTTCCAAAGTGGCCCCTTTAGGAAAGCGTTCGCTTAATTCAGAAAATAGCCTGTATCGTTTTGCAGCTTCAACCTTCGCTTCTCTGATATCGTTCTCATTTATATTAAAAAGGATTCTTTTTCCCAAACTACCTATACTTATTCGACCGCCACCAGTTTCAACAAGCCCATAATCATTCATGGAGCCCACGATCATATTGAACCAACCGCCTTTCTTTACTATTTCTTGAGAGAAGGTTTCTCTCTTAGCATCGCCCCCACAGTTATCCTTGAGAATTTTAAGATAACTAATAGCCTCATCCAAACTGATTATAGGGTAATCATATACCCCGATTTTAGGCAAATTCTTTCCCTCCTTTTGTCATCAGACATAAAGATAAGTATGCTTATATAGTTTCCGTATAAAATCCGTTTGTTTGACAAACAGAAACAACTTTTAAATAGAATCGAGGTGAATTCTGGATTGCGGATGGTTCCACATCGGCATCACCCGTCATCGTGACGCAATAATGGGCATTAAAGTGTTTTTTTTTCTTTTAATTCTCTGAATGCAAAAATTTGTATATTGTACATATCTCGAAGCGTTATTGCTAGAGTCTCGGCTTCTTTCCCAGCGTATACAAAGATATCGCCATCTTTTATTTTGGAGGAATCAATGCTCTTGTCAAATCCTTGGACACCGCCATTTAATTTTCGTGCTAGATAAGTTGCTTTAGGGTATATTGGTAATTTTTTAATGTCCCCTGTGTTATAGCCATCTGCTTTTAGAAAGACGGTAGGCTTTGCCCAATAGGTGGAAAGATCAAGCTGTTCATCACTATGCCATCTTATATTGTGTAAAACTCGGGGGTCTATAAAATTGACATCCACTTTGAACGAATAATTGCTCAAAACTTTTCGGAGGTTGTCAGGATCTAAACGTAGATAGTTGTCCCACATTTTTTTATCTACTAGAGACGCAATCATATCTGCTGTTGAGATGAAGGGATTACATTCATCACCATGTGGATATATGATGGGGCGGGTTTTTGATAATAAATCATCCCAAGCAGAAGTTCTTTTCCCACTAAAACTATCAATAAGAATAAGGTCACTTACCCGTGTGTGTATTCCTAAATAAGTCCAAGCTGTAATGTACGAATAATGAGCAGATGTTTTTCTTAAAAAATCAAATGTGTCTATTTCTTTTTTAGGACACTTATACCCTCCAACTTCAACTTTAGGGATGTTTTTGGAAGGAAAAATCATGTATGAAAAATATACCGAATCAATCAAATCCGCAATCAGCTTAAGCAGTTCCTCGCTTAATAGATACGTTTTTGGTCGGCCTACCTTTTTGAAATATTCTGAAGATGAGAAGCAACAACAAACTGGTTCAATGCTAAAATCTTTGAATAGCCGATCTAGACTTTCTATATACCGAGATGCAAACTCTTTAGGTTTAGATATTCTTACACCACAACCAAATGGGGTATAGAATTTAATGATGCCTTCTTTTTCCCTTTTGAATTCTTTTGAATCGAAGGCGGCCACAGTCGGCATATTTTCTACATATGTTTTTTATTTTTAAAAAGGTATTGCTGTAAACTCAAAAATTGCTTTTCATTATCCGACGAATTTACACAGCGAAAGAAATCCGACAAAGATTACACAGTACCCTCTTGCACATGCCTTTTATATCCTTCAGCGAGAACACCAAAGCGCAACGCGAGATTGGGTGCCTGCCTCGTGGTTGAGCCTTAGTTGGCGTATGCCGGGTCATTGATGGGGGGCGCTGCGATTCGGGCACAAAAACGAGCCTATGATTATGCTTGATGCTCATCCTTCAGGGTATTTATTGCATCGATCATTTTTGCGGCTAATTCTTTGGCCTTGGCGGCACAGATCGGCCTGATGCCATACTGGCCGGCCAACCTAAGCTCCTTCTCCTCCAAGGGTCTGACTGCCGCCATGAACTGAACCGCCGGCCTTACGTCCATGACCTTGACGTTTAGCGCGAGCAGCTGGTTCAATGGCTTCGCCTCGGTCAGCAGGTCAATGGCAATAGGTCTGTCCGGCTGATCTGGGCGCCTTGCCACAAGGCTAAAGGAATGCTCGGCCCCCGACTCTCCGACCAATCTTCCGGGTACATCAACAGCCCAGCCGGCCTCCTCCAGGGCCTTTTTGGCAAGGTTCAGACCCTCCATGAGCTCCTGCTGAGCCATAAGTTTTGGAAGGATCTCGCGGATCGGAAGGCTGCTGCCCCATAGGGCGCCGAAGGAGGCGCTCATGGCCTTGACGTAGTTGGGGGCATTGGTCCACAGCCCAGAGTCCTCCTCCGTGGTCATGCTCATGGAGTCGTCCATGACAAAGGTTGTGAGGGATTCGCCCTCATCAACGGTGGCGAGGCGCATTGTGGCGGGCAGAGCGGTATGGCGGACCTCTGCGAAGCCCATGTAGTTGTTGACCGCCTCGATTCCCTGCTCGTCCACCTGGGTCAGCACCCGCGTCCTCACGCCCGCACGGTGCAGGTCCTTCAACCTGCCGTCCACGCCGGCGAATGAAAGACGGTAGAGGTCATTTCTGGTGGTGATGAGGCGTATCTCCGCCTTGGCTCTTTCAAACATCCTGAGCAGCGAGTCGTAGACCTGCTGCCGGCCCTGCAGGATGCGGAGCCTGGGCTCCTCCGCCTGGGGCTCGGCGACGGGCAACTTCTCCCAGTACTCCATGATCCTCCTCCTGCCCTCCTCCAGGTTTGAAAACCTCGCCCTAAAGTCCTCCATCAGCCGGTCCAGAGCCTCATTCAGGGGGGCGGCTACAAATTTTACGGGCCGCTCCACAGTAACCTCCACGAGGCCCCTCTCCTGCAGGACCTTGAGCGTCCGGTATGCCTTCATCCTGTTGCCGCCGAGCTTGTAGGCAACCACCCTGGCAGGACAGGGGCCTGCCCTCAGGAGGAGCAGGTAGACCCTTGCCTCATCCCTGTCAAAGCCGAAGTCCAGAAGGCTCTCGACCACCATTTCCTCAGCCAATTCTCATCACGCATTACCCTAGACTTCTCCTGCTTATAAATTGTACGAACGGATGTTACAAACATTGTGCACGAACACGTGTTACACACCCTTGCATATCTGTATTATTGTAGAACATATATACGGTTTCAAGAAAATGCAAGCGGCAATCCGTTCCGTCGTCCCCCGGGTGATGAGGCGATTGGCCAGCAGCTGCGGCAGGCTGAGGGCCGTCGCGCTCCTCATGCTCGTAGCCCCCTTCCTCGGCCCACTCGGGGCCTTGGTTATGTCCCAGGGGACGGCGGGACCCCCTAGCGGCACAACCACAGACATCCCCGTCGCCACCTCGCTTTTCCCCATGCCGGGCATAGGAGGTCTTTCTACCGACCAGCTCGAGGCGACCATTGCCGACGGCGAGGCAGACGGGAACGATGTGTTTATTCAGGACACCGCATGGCCCCTGCACCAGATCGGGGCGGACGTGGCCATATCGAACGATGTCACGGGTCAGGGGGTCCGCATCGCCATCCTCGATACGGGCATAGACTACAACAACCCAGCCCTTTCGCACTCCTACGTGGGCGGGTACGACTTTGTCAACAACGACTCCGACCCCTACGACGACCACGGCCACGGGACCTTCGTGGCAGGCGTCATCGCCGGGACCATCGGCGGAAGGAAGGGCAGCCTGGGTGCGGCTCCAGACACAGAGATATACTCGGTCAAGGTCATCGGGGCAGGCGGGAGGGGATCTGTCAGAAACATCGTTAGGGGGGTTCAGTGGGCGATCGACAACGACGTCCAGATAATCTGCATGAGCCTCAGCATCACCTATGACAATCCAGCCCTCAGGGCGGCAATGGAGGAGGCGTACGGCAGGGGCATCCTGCTCGTTGCGGCCGCCGGGAACACAGGCGGCAGGGTCACCTTCCCCGCCAGGTACGAGACGGTCATCGCCGTTGGCTCCGTGGACAGGGAGGACCAGCTGGCCAAGAACTCGGCCACAGGGCCTGAGGTGGAGGTTGTAGCCCCAGGAGTTAGGATCATCTCAACGGTGCCCGGCGGCAGTTACGCCGTCCGGAGCGGGACCTCGTACACCGCGGGATACGCCACTGGCGCCATCGCCCTGCTGATTTCTGCCCACCCCGACCTCGACGCCGAGGGTGTTAGGGGCCTGCTTCGAAAGGGAGGCGTGGACCTGGGCGCACCCGGGAGGGACAGCCAGTACGGGTACGGGCTGATCAACGTGGCGGATGAGACCTCCGAATGAGCATGCTGAGCCGGCTCTGGTAC
The DNA here is from genome assembly GCA_016882195.1 of Thermoproteota archaeon. GTDB lineage: Archaea > Thermoproteota > Methanomethylicia > Methanomethylicales > Methanomethylicaceae > VGLU01. The sequence continues at coordinate 684 of VGLU01000017.1, read as the reverse complement.
TGCCCCTACTGCCCACCCGGCTCCACGTCGGTCTTCCGCCACCCCTACGACCTCAAGACCCACGTGATGCGCTTTCACCACTCCATCTGCCCGGTCTGCGGCTTCGCCGGGCGCTGCGTGGCCAGCCACGCATGGTTCTTCGCGAAGCGGGGGGACGGCGACCACCGCACCTACGCGGTGCTCTCTTTGCACAGCACCGGCCGCAACATGGAGTGCCGGGAGCTGCTGCGCCGTTGGAGAACCGCCGCCTTTGAGGAGTGCAGAGTTCAAAGGGGAGTGGCGGAAAGGGCGGTAACAGTCAGGAGGGAGTTATGTGCCAAAGTCTAGAGGGAGGCATAATGATGGTGCCCTTGATGAGGTGGTAAACACCATCATCAGTCAGTTGGAACGTCCTGAAAGTATAGGGCCTCCTGGAGCTGAACCTCATACGCTACGGGATACGGCACGGGCGCCATCGCTTTGCTGATTTCTGTTTACCAGATCTTAAGATCGATAACGCAGAGGTAAGAACTCTGCCTCAGAAAAAAGCCGTGGACCTAGATGGACCTAAGGAATAATACTGTGGGTACGGTCTCATCAGCATGGCGTAGAAAATCTAAGAAAAAAAGGAAAAAAAGTTTGTTTTATTAGTACGGCAGGTACGTGAGCATATACAGCAGCCAGACCCTGCCTTCCAGCGGCACG
>VGLU01000016.1 GCA_016882195.1 Thermoproteota archaeon | reverse complement strand
AGAACCTCAGAGGTCGGGGCGCCCGGGTAAAAGGCAACGACCTTGACGTTGGATTCAAAGGCACCCCTTGCGATTGCCTCGTTGCAGAGCATGAAAGCGTCTCGTCTCTCATTTGCTATCACATCTTTTAGTGCCATAGGAGAATACGGCTCTCTGACGATAATAAATTTTGAGTGTGGTAAAAAGTCTGGCTCAGCGTCTCGATCTCTTCGCGAGCATCTCCCCGATGATGAATAGTCCAATTACTATCAGGATCGTCCCTAGCAGTGGGACGCGATAACCCATCACGTCAGCAAATCCACCTATAAAAGCGATTATGCCTATAAAGAAGGTAAACTTGCTGATGCGTATCCCCGAGTAGTGACGGGCAACATTGAGGCAGATCAGTATCAGACCGACGCCGAACCAGAAGAATACCCCGTAGGACTCTGAGATGAAGATCAGACCAAGAAGTATTACGAAGGCGCCCCAAGCAATCGTCGTCAAAGTTCGGTTGGTTATCATGATCGCAAATCAACAGGGATCATTATATAAAGTTTCAGGCAATCCGCTTATCCAAGGCGCATGGCAAACTCCTTCAGATCCTTCACGAAGTACCGGCCGTGCCTCCTGCCCTTCCTGTCGAGGTAGAAGGCCCTCAGCCCCGCCCTCTTTGCCCTGATGTAGTCCAGCTCCAGGCTGTCCCCTATGTGGGCCATCTCGTGGGGGTTGATGCCGATCCTCCCGCATACCGTCGTGTAGGCGCGCGTGTCCTTCATCATGCCCAGATCCGAGAGGGTCGAGTATACGTGCTTGAAGTATGACCTGAGGGGCTCTGTCGTTACATCGAGGAAGAGGCGCGAGGAGTTTGACACGATGGCGAGGTCGAACCGCTCACTCAGCTCCTCCAGCACATCCACGACCTCAGGGTAGACGGTTACGGCGTTCTTGTACTGGAGGACGAAGTTCCTCGGGTTCAGTTCGAGGCGGTACCTCTTGACCCAGTACTGGAGGTCGTACCACTCAGGGCGCTGCTGCCCTATGGAGTCGTAGTCGGCGTAGAGCCTCTGCTTGGCGTCCTCCAGGCTAATCTTCCAGCAGTCTGAGACCGCCTGCGGCAGAGCCTCCAGCCACACAAGGTCTGCGAAGGAAGGGGTCACGAGGGTCCCGTCGACGTCAAATGAGACCGTGGTTATCCTTCGTTTCATGGGCATCACAGACTCAGGGCGCAGAGGGTTTGTGAACTGCCCCTCCCTGTCGGAAGGGGCTTCCTGCTTCAACGATGAGGCTTGCGGGAACTTCGATAAGCTCCCGTAGAGGTCTCATCTCCACAGGCGCCTTAGGGTCGTCCCAACCCCGCATCTTTATCCTATTTGCCGAGATATAATCTCTCAGAGGGTTGTCGTAGCTCAACCCCTCTGAAGCGCCCCTTGGGTTCACCTCCACCAGCAGAGCCCCAGCCCTCTCAGCCTTGAGCTCCAGCAGTCGGAGGAAATTGCCCCAGGAGGCATCGAGGATTTTACCAGCCAGATTGTGATTTCTAACCATGTTCTTTATGTTCAGATCTTCAACGACTATTACGTCATAGCTGTCCACATAGAACTTTGAGAGCTTATGGAGGAAGTCGTCCCTCTGATCTACAAGCTTCTCATACAGTTTGGCAAGTTTTATCTTCTGTCTCTCCCAGTTCTTTGAGCCCTCACATTTCCTGCTAAGCCAATGCTGGACCACTTTCATCCTCTTAAGCGTCTTCTCGTAAAACCCTGGGTTTTCTATCTGTTTTCCATCGCTGTCTGTCAGGAAGTGCTTTATCCCCATATCGATGCCGATTGCCCTCTGTATGCCTCTTTTCTCCACTCGCATTTCCTCTTCAACACATATGCAGGCAAACCACTTGCCAGAGTTGTGTTTTTTGATCATTACCTGCTTTATCTTCCCTTTGATCTCTCTGTGAACCCTTATCGGCACATCGCCAATTTTGGATAAATGCAGCAGGTCGAGCCTTTTTCCAGTCTTTATCGGCTTGAAGCCTGATTGGTTGTAACAAAGAGTTTTGAACCATCCCATGCCCTTGAAGCGGAGCCTCCCGACCTTCTTACCGTTCTTCTTCAACTGCGATAATGCCTCTAGATTGGAGTACAGCTGGTGCAGAACCATCTGCAAAACCTTAGAGTAGACTTTACTCAACTCAGGCTTTTCATCTTTCAGCTTGGGCAACTGGACCTGCAACTCAAACCTGCTCGGAATTTTCTCTTTCCCGTTCCATTGGGCCAAAAAATAGTTGTAAATCTGTCTGCATAACTCCAAGGTTTCAACTAACCTTTCTTCATGTATCTCCCTCGGGTACAGTCTGAACTTATAGGTCAGTTGCACCTTCCACCTTCACCTTCCGCAAGCATCTTGGGCAAGTTGCATACCACTTTGATTTACCCTTATACTCCCATCCGTATCCGCAGTTTTTGCAACGCAATCTCATAAGTTAGATAGTAGTTAGTAGAACATAAATACTTATCGGCTCTCATCCCCAGCTTTCGCAGGGGGCTTCTCGCCGGTAGAGTTAAATCGCCTTCACGCTGGATCATAATGTGCGTCAGGACCTAAGTCAATTCAATTCAAGTCAATTCAATAGATCTCAAACTCGCTACTGGTTGAAATAAAAAAGAAAAAATGAGTTGAAGGTTAAGCTGTAGGCGCCTGTGGAGGCGGTGGTGGAGGAGTTGCGGTCGGAGCCGCAGGGGCGGTCGTCCCACTCATTGCGGCATCGTACATTATGCCAATGCTCCTGGCAAGGAATATGGCCAGCAACACCGATAGGAAGGCACCGATGACCCAGCCGATGAAAGGTATCCAAGAAAGGGCACCTATTACCGTACCGAGGACGAAGGATACAACAAGCCACGCAAGGTAGCGCAGCCAGCCTATCTTCCCTATGATGTTGAGTATCTCGCCAATGGCGAACGCCTTACCGAACGAACCGGTCTTGAACATGTGGATTATTCCCATCAGCGCAACTATGCCGACCAAGAAGGCGATTATCCCCATTATTGCCAGCAAGGGCATGATCAAAAACATCATAGCAGCTGGATTAGCGAAGAAATCCGGCGACATCATCTGGCTCCACTGCGAGAGAGGTATGACTCTGATTGGGGTCGCAATGACCGCCGAAATAATAATGATAGGTATAGCCCAAATTATGCCAGCAACGAAGACCTTGAGACCACCTACGAACATGTCTCCGTATTTTTCCAGCTTCGGTGGTTCCTTCGATACGGAACCGTCCTTGATAACCCGACCATAGTATCCCAAAGCGATGAAGTTTACGATTGGGATAATGGAAATTATGACGAGTATTATGTAATCGCCGAGCCTTGAGAGTAGCCCTTTGGTGTAGTCAGCAGCATGTGAAAGACTATCAGATAATGATGTCATGTCAATCACTCTGCGAGAGTTAAATTGTGCTATATATAAGTATTGTCAAAATAAATTAAGTACTATTAGCAGAAAAGTGCGCCTTTTAAAGGCCTTATCTTGGATTTTCAGTTTCATCTCTTTCAGATTAGGGCTGTAAAAGTAAGAGCCTCTTAGAAATCGGCAGATTTATACCAACGCTCATTATTTTTTGGTTCGGTGCTTATCTTGCTCGACCTTGCGATTGTGGTGCTGACCATAGGACTGATGGAGGTCGGGGACAAGACCATGCTTGCCACGATCAGCTTTGCGCTGGCTAAGAAGAGGTATCTTCAGGCCTTCCTGATCAGCGTTTCCGGATTCACCCTAGCATCGGTGGTGGCGGTCCTTGTAGCGTCGCTGCTCGGTACGTTCGTGGGCTCGAGCCGCATACTCTCCATAGCGGCGGGGGCCCTCTTCCTAATTATCGGTATCATGATGCTGAGGGAAAAGGATGAGGGGGAAAAATTGAAGTATGGCAGTAGCACCGCCTCCGCCGCGTTCTTGGGGGCGGTCACGCTCGCAGAGCTAGGAGACAAGACCGAGATCGCGATCCTCGGTCTTGCCATAACCTACTCCCCGGCGGTCGTCTTTGTGGGGGCGATCATCGGGTACGCCCTTGTTCAGGCATGTGCACTCTACATCGTGAAGAGGGTCGCAAAACGCATAAAGTCCGACCTCCTAAGAAAGGGCGCGGCGTTGCTGATGATCGCGCTAGGCATAATTTATATCATGCTAGGGGCTGTCGCTTAGCTTACCGCTCTGATAATAAAAATGGGTTAGAAAAAAAGATGGGTCATGTTTTCCTGTCTTGCATCGTATCAGGGCATCACTTCTTTGGTTTGCTCGACACCTTTATTTCAATGGTAGAGACGTTCCTAGCTGGTTCACCTAGAACCTCGGTACCTATGGTGACGCTCTTCACGACGGTACTGCCACTAAGGAACCTCTTCGATACTACCTCGGCAACGTCGACGGCAGCAGAGATGGCCCTGCCCCTTGCCTTGATGGTTATTTCGCCGCTCTCCGTGAGCTGCATCAGGGCGGCCATGGCATAGCTCATGATCGGTTTCTTACCGACCAATATCACGTCTCTAGGCATTGCCGGCTTCTCTTTTGGTTGTACTTCTTCAGCCACGATAGTTCACCTCCGAACGCAAAGTTTGTCGAATCAATACAAGAGCAACACCTACCTTTTAAGCATTCGTAAAGCAAGGGGCTGACAGAAACAATTAAGAACTTTTCCGTACAATATTGAGTGGGACATATGGCACACGAGCAGGAGATCATGAGGATCGACTCAAAGGGAAGGGTGACGATACCGGCCCATATGAGGGAGGAGCTCGGCATGAAGGAGGGTTCCTACACGGCGGTCAGGATAGACCGGGAGGACAGAAGCGTGGCGGTCAGTCTCTTCGCCGGCGCCCATGCAAGGTTGGTGGAGATGAAGTTGAAGATACCCGATAGGCCCGGGGCGCTTGCGAGGGTAGCTAGAACCCTAAGCGAGATGAATCTGGACCTGATGACCTCAAGCTCAAGGACTGTGAAGAAGGGAGATCTAGCGGAGTGGGTTGTTGTCGCGGACGTGGGGCAGTCGGGCATGACCATAGAGGAGATAAGGAGGAAGATCCTCGGGAACAGGGACGCCATGGCAGTCGAGGTGAAGGAGCTTCCTATCTGATTGACCTTTCAACCCTTTCGTTTCTTCTTATGTGATAAGAAAGTGGCTTAAGATAGCCCCAGCGCCCTCCTCTTCTTCTGTATGTGCAGTTCTATCGCATCGGCAGCCTTGATCATATCATTCTCCAGTAGAAGCTTACCGCCAGTGATCCCCTCAAGATCCTCCGAGAGAAGCTTCATGAGACGTGCCCCGCCTACGATGGGTGGTGTTGGCGAGACATGTGTAAATGTACCAAACGCCAGAGCGAAGATGGCGTCTATCGTCGCCTTCTGCTCCATGTACTGGGGGGCGGTTACGGCTACAGGCAGGTCAGGGACGTCGACCCCCAGCGCGTTTGCGACTGCTGATACCAGAACAGACAGGCGTCCGGTATCTGTGCAAGTGCCGAATGAGAGGACCGGAGGGACGCCCAACGCCTCGCACACAGATCTCAGCCCGGGACCTGCAAGCCCCCTTGCCTCGGCTGTGCAGAGCCCACCGAGCTGAACCGCAGCATTGCCGCACCCCATGGAGAGTACGAGTATGTCTCTTTTTATCAGCTCCTTGGCTATAATAATCGTGGAGACGTCCTGAGCACCGTTCCCCAGCGAGGTGCACGAGACGAGTCCGACGACTCCCTTGATTTTACCAGATTTTATCGCGTCCAGTAGTGGGACGAGGGTCCCGCCCAGCGCATCGAGTATGGACTCGATGGAGAAGCCCACTATGGCAGGCTGCACCACCTTGGGGACGTGCGTCTCCTTCCCCCGCCTCCTCTTGAAGTTCTCTAGGGCCATCTGCGTCAGTTGCACCGCCTGCGCCTCTGCCTTATCCGGGAGATAATCGACATGCTTCTCGACGCCAGGGACGTTGACCAGCGGCGATACAGAGACGAAGGTCGTCGGGTACTTGGGGACATACTCCTCCAAGGAGGGTGGGGAGCAGTTCATGTCCATCGCGAAGAGGTCAACCGCCCCCGTGGCGATGAGGGGCTCTATGGAGATCCAGTTGCCCATCATCCCGACAAAGACCTCATCGAGCTCGGTTCGCTGGAGGATCTCCTGCCCTGTTTCTATGGAGCCTATCACGCGGATGCCTTTTGCCCCCGCCTTCCTTGCCTCAGCCTGGACCTCAGGCCTCCTGCAGTACTTTATCAGAGCCATACCAACGAAGGGCTCGTGTCCGTTGACGACCACGTTCACGTATTCAGGATCGGGTGTTCCCAGGTCAAAGTTCATGGTGTGGGGCTTGGGGGCGCCGAAGAGGATGTCCTGGCCGTACTCCAGCGGTACTAAGGAGCCGTAGATGCAGGAGAGGGCAAGCCTCAGCGCAGTCTTCGAGAGCGAGACGTAGTCCCCGTCCACGTTGGTCAGGCAGTGGGAGACCGCGTCGATCTGCTCGTTGGCGGGCCCTCCTGGCAGTATGCCGAGCCTCTTCCAGGCGGCAACTCTGCCGGGTGTGGAGAGGGCCTCTATCAACCTTAATGGCGTCCTGGGATCCCTGTTTATCTCATCGAGGATGAAACGGCCTAAAGCTACGGCGAGCTCCTCGACGGGTTTGTTCGTGTCCAGACCTGCCTTTGCCGCGAAGGACTTGAGCTTGACGGGATCTGTTATCGTGTAGGGCGTCCTCCCCTCGCCGGTGGCGATTAGGGTCTTGGCCACCTCCCGGGCATGGTAGGTGTAGGTGGATAAGCCCATGGCGTTTCGGAGCAGCATGTAGCGGATGGCCATGCCGTCCCCGTCCATCCCGCAGGTGCCCCTCTCCAGCCTGCCAGGGATGATCCTGCAGGGACCGTTGCTGCAGAACTGGCAGCTGAGGCCCTTGGCGCAGAAGGACTTGCACCTGACCAGCTCCTGGGCAGCCCACCTGTCCCATACGTTTGTCATTCCGTCCTCCTTGAGCCTGGCATACATCTCCCTAACAGATTCATGTGCGCTGATTTTCTCTGACAAAAGTTTTCCCGCCTTTACACTAAAATAGTAAGAACAGAACTATAAGCAATTCTCAAAAATTTATATGCTGTCCCGACAAGGTAATCTTGCGACTCGGCTGAAGGACGTGATATCATGGCGCATGACAAGGAGCGGATCGCCGCTGAAAGACTTTTAGCCAAGGTTGTAAATCTGGCAGGTTTGGTGGGTTATCAAGAGAATTCCATCGTGAGTAGGATGTTGATAGACAAAGATACGGGCACGGTGACCCTCTTCGCCTTCGATGCAGGGCAGGGGCTGAGCGAACACACCGCGCCGTTTGATGCCCTGGTCTACATCGTCGATGGTGAGGCTGACATCGTCATCTCAGGCAAGAGGCTTCACCTAAAGGAGGGCGAGACGACCATAATGCCCGCCAATGAGCCGCACGCCGTGAAGGCAGCAGAGAGGTTCAAGATGCTCCTGATGATGGTGAGATCCTGAGAAAAGGAGGGCTTAAGGACTCACACCCGGCTTTAGCTGTGTAGCAAATTCAGCAGCCCTGGCGAGCTCCTCGGCAACCTTGCTCGTTTTTCCTCCCGTGAAAAGTACACGACAATAGTTCATGGTGTCCCACCCGGATCGCCGTCTTAAAAATCTTTTCTGGGGCAAATCATCTCTCGGCGCAGCTCTTGCATACGACCTTCTTGAATACACCGAGCCTCTTCGTCTCAACGAGGCAGTCCTGACAGACCCTACCGCCGCAGCTCGTGCAGACCTTGACATGCGTCTTGCAGAGTGGGGCGCCGCAGACCGAACATGCAACAACGCAGGACTCGCATATGGGCCGCCCACAGACCTTGCACTTTAATTTGGGCTCCTCGGCGCAGAAGGCCTTCCCGCAGTTGGTGCAGTACCATGTATCGTCCTTGCAAACCTCCTCGCCGCACCTTGAGCACTTCACCACACACTCCTCGCCGAACGTCTTCCCGCAGACCTTGCACTTCACCTGCTCCACCACGCAGAGCTCCTTCCCGCACTTGGAGCAGCAGGCGATGTGCTCCTTGTAGTGCTCGGGGCAGTAGAGGTTCCTGCAGACAGAGCACTCCCTCACGTGGTTCTTGCAGTAGACCTTGTCGGCGCAGTTGGCGCACCTTACTGCACACTCCGCGCACATCTTCTTGCCGCAGGCGGCGCATATCAACGGCCTCTCGTCCACGCAGTAGACCTTACCGCACTCGGGGCAGGTCCAGACATGCTCAGAGCAGGCGCTCCTCCCGCACGCCGAGCATACCTGAAGGTGATCGGAGCAGTATATCTGGCCACACTTGCAGCAGAACAGCCCGCCCTCGAGGGATTCTATGGTGGTCCCGCACTCGGAGCAGGTGCCGAATATCCCTCTGCCGTTGACGGCGTTCCACTCGAACTTGAAGTCCGCGGTCATGCCCTCGAAGGAGACCCTGTAGATGGCCTCGATCACTGGTATCCAGACGAGTTGGAGCGCCTCCACGTCCACCTCATCCACCTTGGGCTGGAAGACTATGTTCTGGAGAGGGGCGTCCAGGACGGCTTCTACCTCCCTCTCGGCCTTCAGGATATCAGCCCTCACGGCCTTCTCTAACCTATCCTCGTCCCTCCTGTAGCTGCTGATCTTCTCGCTCAGCTCCGAGACCCTCTTCTCAAGCCTCGCGAGCCGTGCCTCTCTGGTCTGGATCTGGGCGGATATCTTCAGTGTTGATCTCCTCTCCCTCCCGGCCCTCACCCTGTCCCTCTCGAGAGACCTGAGCTCGCCCCGTATACCCTCGACGAGCTTCCTTATGCTCTCGTACTCCTCCTTGGCGGCGTTCATGGAGGAGCGCACCTCCTGCATCTTTGCGGCGTAGGAGGACTGTACCTCGGAGACCTTGGTCCTCTTCATATCCTCAAGCCTTGCCCTCAGCCGGGAGTTGAACACGTCCATGGACTCCCCTGGTCTGGAGTACTCGCCCAGCGCCTTATGGTAGTAAATGGTCTGCGTGAGCTTGGAGGCGGTAAAGGTCTTCAGCGGACCCTTCAAAGCCTCAACGCTGGACGCCTCGAGGATGACCGACGAGGGCTGCTCGTACCTCCCCTCCCTTGAGGGGCTTGGGGTGGGAGGGAAGTCCAGCGCCTCCTTTGCCACGAGGTTGTAGGCAGACTCATGACGCCAGTCGATCATGGAGACCGAGGAATCCGCGGGGACGAGCCTCCGCATCCTGTCCTTGAACTCTATCTCGGGAGTCTTCCTCACAGACATCACAGAGACCTCGGAGAATAGGGCTGGCATGTAGCGAAGGTCTGACTTTAGAACCTCCACAGAGTCGAGGGATTTGTTCTCCTTGAGGGTGCTCAGGAGATCCTGCTCGTCAACCTTTATCGGCATGTAGAGCGACGGAAGGGCGGGTGGGAGCTCCGGAGGGGTGCCGGGCGCGGCCCTCATCCTCATCAGCTTCTCCTTCAGAGCAGCCATCCTCTTCTTCATCTTCGCCCTCTCCTCGGGCGATACGAAGTCCAGCGGGTTGAAGCCTGGCGCGCCGTGCCTCGTCTCCCTGCTCCTTATCCTCACGTGCAGGGGGATCCTCTCCACGACATCGCCGGTTATTATCGCGTCCCCGGGCTCTAGCCAGTTGATGTCGTACTCCCATTCCTTGCTCAGGCCGCCGCTCTCCACAGCGATCCTGACATCATTGGGGTCGGTGAGCTGGTGGATTACCCATGTGGCGGAGAGGCTCCTCACGGTCATGTCCAGCAGCTGGGGTCTCTGGGTGAGCACTACCAGGTTGGCGCCGAACTTCCTGCCCTCCTGGGCGAACCTCCTCACGACCTCGAGGGTCTCCTTCACATATGGGTCGCTACGCTTGCTCCTGCCTGCGAAGAGGTGCGCCTCGTCAAGCGCCAGGTAGAACGGCGGGACCTGCATGACCATGGCGGCCTCCAGCAACCTCTTCAGGAGCTTCGCGACTGTGGAGTACTGCTCATTTGAACCCAGCCCCCTCAGGTTCACTATGGTGCACTGCATCTGGCAGACGATATCCTCGGGCTTCGTGTTCTCCAAGGCAGAGACGTCGATGTCTGCGCCTGGGTTGAAGACCATGTCCCCGAACTCTATTATCTGCTCGGCGTAGGACCTCGGCTCAACATGGAACTCCTTCGATGGAGAGTCCGCGGGAACCTTAAGGCTCGAGTATTCGCCGTGGGCGTCTATGATCACGAGGGGTATTCCCTTCTTTATCAGCTCCTCGGCAATTACGCCCATGGTGTAGGACTTGCCAGCGCCGGGCTTGCCCACGATGAAGACCCTCGTCAGCTTCTTGATGGGGAGCCATATCTTGAATTCCATGGCCTTTAGCTTACCAATGTAGACGCCCTCGGACTCCTTCGTCACGAGGCCGAGCCCCCTCCTGACGGCCTCCTCAGAGGCAAGGCAGACCTCTGATCCTGGGGCAAAGGGCGTCTTTGGCGGAACACCCACCACGGTGCAGACGCCGAGGGACCTGTCCGCGCTCCTCTTGACCTCTTTTATCATGAGAAGGTAGACCTTGCCTTCGTGCTTCACCTCCACGTAGTCGTTCTTTCCGACGTCTTCCCTCTGAATGACGACCGAAAATGATTCTGTACTCGTAACGCCTTCTATCTTGCCTACTATTGGGGCGACTGAGGACAAATTACTTGACCTCTCTTATGAATTGTCCTCAATCATTTATAACGGATTCGGAGTCTGTTTTTCGAGAACAAAAAATTCTCAGATCGGGTAGGCACCGCAGGTCCGGCAGTAGGTTGCCCTGTTCGAGACATTAGAGTTGCACTGGGGACAGATCTTACCCTTAACATCGGTGGGATTCGGAATGCCCACCTCCGCCCGGTACACCTCGTAGTAAAACAACTGCTCCTTGTCGCGGATGGTCACCTTATCCTCAGAAAGGTATCTCCTTCTCTTTTCATGGAATTCTGCCTCAGATATCCTCGAGTTGAAGAGGTTCGGCAGCACCGTCGTTCCTGAGCCATACTCTATGGGAGTCTTGACCCTCCACACAACCTCATCAGGCAGCAACCCCTCGAACGCCTTGCGAAGTATCCACTTGCCGTAGATCTGGCCCTTCTTGGTTCCGATCATGTGCCGAGGGTCCAGCTTCATGGCAAAGGATTTGAACTCCGGATCAAGGTAGGGGAGCCTCGCCTCCATCCCCAGGACCTCTGCCAGCGGGACCGAGGAGAAGGACATCACATCCCAGAGCTTTCGTAACTCCAACCCCAGCTTCTCCTTCTCCAGATTGAAGAGGAAGCTGTACCCCGCCAACAGTTCGTCGCACCCGTCGCCGGTGATAACCGACCTTACCCCGTTCTCCCTTGCGGTCCTCAGACCAACATAGATCGTCACACTGTTGCGTACCTCCATGGGGTCGAATGACCTCAGCGTCTTGACGACCGCCGGGACGGCGCCATAGAGTTCCCCCTCATCAAAGAAACGGACGGAATGCTCGAGCCCCAAGTAGTTGGCCATCAAGGTTGCGTACTCAATGTCGGGTGCGGGAGCCCCGCGAAAGGCGATCGTGAATGCTCTTAGGCGGGCATACTTCGATGCCAAGACCGCGAGCACGCTTGTATCCAAGCCGCCGGATAGAAGAATGCCATCGCCCAGGTTCCGCGCGACCGCCCTCTCCAGCAAGGATCGTACCTCTGAGCAAAGTTCGCCAATGGGATCGCCCATGCTCTCACAACCTTACGCCTTTCATATGCCAATTGGTGGTTAAAAACATTTGATCCAGAAAAGGAGGTTGATTGTGACTAAATAACGATAAACGTCATAATTAGTATCATTAACGAACCTTGACCATTAAAAATATAAAAATATAGCAATTTATATAACGAAAAAGTTTATATAAGGTTCGAATTCAATTAATGGCGGTGCCTTTCAATGGTCAAGGCTCTGATACTGGACACTACCCTGAGGGAGGGGGAGCAGACCCCCGGAGTAGCCTTCAGCGTGGAGGAGAAGCTTGAGATAGCGAGAAAGCTCGACGAGGCGAGGGTCAACATGATAGAGGCGGGACATCCGGCGGTCTCACCGGACGTGGCGGAGGCCGTCAAGAGGATAGCCTCCGAGAGGCTCTCCGCTGAGATCCTTGCCCACAGCAGGGCGATCATATCCGACGTTGATACCGCCGTAAAGTGCGACGTGCAGAGGGTAGCCGTCTTCCTGGGGGTAACGGAAACGAAGCTCAAGACCATGAACATGACCGAGGAGAAGGCGATCGAGGCCGCGGTCAATAGCATCCAGTACGCCAAGGATCACGGCATGAAGGCGAGGTTTACGGCAGAGGACGGGACCAGGGCAGATTACGACTTCGTGGTAAGGATCTGCAGGGCGGCGATAGACGCCGGCGCGGACAGGATAAGCGTGCCGGACACCGTGGGATGTATGACACCTGCAAGGATGAGGGGGCTCTTCTCCAAGCTCTCGAAGGACCTCAAGGCGGAGCTTGACGCACACTGCCACGACGACCTCGGTATGTCCGTTGCCAACGCAATTGCGGCAGTGGAGGGCGGGGCTACCGCGGTTCACACGACCGTGAACGGGCTGGGCGAGAGGGCAGGGATCACGCCCCTCGAGCCGTTCGCCGTTGCCATGAAGGTACTCCACGATACGGACACGGTGGATCTTGGTAAGCTCCCTGAGCTCTCCCTCCTTGTGGAGAAGTACAGCGGCATACCCATATCCCCCACCAAGCCCATAGTAGGAGAGAACGCCTTCTCGCATAAGGGAGGCGTGCACGCTGCTGCGGTGATCTTTGACCCGCAGACCTATGAGGCATTCCCGCCGGCTATAGTCGGCAGGCAAAGGGAGATAGTGATAAGCAAGTACTCGGGGAAGGTTGCCGTGGAGGACAGGCTGAAGAGGCTTGGTGTTGCGCTGAGCGAGGAGGAGCTGATGCGCGTCCTCTCGGCGATAAAGGAGAAGCCGGAGATAAGGAGCTACAGAGACGTTGACCTGCTCGAACTCGCCGAGAAGGCGACGGGCAAGAAGCTCGAGGTGCAGGTGCCCAAGAAGATCGAGGCCCTTGTCATGGTGAAGTGCGAGTCCAACGTCTACACCACGGCAGTAGCTAGGAGGATCTTGTGGATAAAGGGCGTGGAGAGGGTGCTGGAGATAAGCGGCGACTTCGACATAGAGGTGCTGATCAACGTGGACTCCATATCCCAGATGAACGATGTCCTGGAGAACATCAGGATCATCAAGGGAGTGACGGCAACGAACACGAGGGTCGTGCTGAAGAAGTTCAATAACGGCCCCTGAGCGGCGTTGAGGGCAGGGATCCAATTTTATCTTTTATATACCAGTCGATTCATTCAGTGTTGTCTGGAAGCTCCTTGAATGGTAGGCAGAAGAGGTGGGACTATAAAGGCCACCGGTGTGCGCGACCGCATTCTGAAGAAGATCGAGGCGGCTGCAAACTATAGTCTGGCATCGGAGAGGATACACCGCGGTCTTGGGAACATTAACGAGGACCTGAGCGTTTTGGAAAAAATGCGCAGCCTCAAGGAGGTAGACCCCAGTCTGCTGATACCCGAGGACAAGTACATATCCATGGTCCTCAGCGAGAAGGAGAGGGAACTTCTTCTGCCCTTCTTCAAGCCCAATCAGATCGACGCCTTCTACTTCGGCGATAAGCCAGCCGGACGGCTGCTCCTTAAGGATCGGGGCAAAAAGGAGACGCGGCTCTTCGAAAACAAGAGAAAGATAATAGCCGTTGATAGGACGAGCTGGCCAAGGTTCGCGTGGGTAAACGCGCCCTACTATATGGGCGACGGAGTCCGCTACCTCGATCTAAAGGACATCGATCCAAGGTACGCGGTCGCCCTGCTTAATTCCTCACTCATGTGGTTCTGGTTCAGGCACTTTGAGGGGTGGCGAAGTAAGTACCTAAGGATGGATCCGAAGACCATCCAGAGCGTTCCATTGAGGAAGGTAACTGGCGCTGTTGAGGACGTCATCATAAAGTTCTCCAACGACACCTACAACCTGAAGAAGGCAAGGAGGATATACCTCGATATCTGGCGCAACTACTCAGAGTTTTTCAAGGGAGGGTACAAGAGGCTCTACGAAGTTCTGAAAGAAGATGAAAGGAACAGATCAGAGGGCAAGACTGAGAGGTGCTGGACAACAAAGGTCCATTATCATCCAGGAGCAAAGAATCCTAAGTCATTTCGTAGCCTCGCCTGCGAGGCGCACCAGAAGGAGAGCTACTTTACCATAAGCGGCGTGAACCAGATGGGAGAACGCCACCGGCTCCTCGAGATGTACTTCGGCAACCGAAAGTTGATGCTACATATCTACTGCGCGCTGCAAAGCGGAAACGAGCGAGCGAAAAGTCTAAGGGAGGCGCTGGAAAATACCATGATCCCTACGATACACAATGAGGGCGACAGGGGCACGGATTATGTCTTCGAGGCGGTTTCCTCTGACTTCCGCAACTTCGTGCAGACTGAGAGGCTCGTTTCGTACGAGTTTAAACCGTTGGACGGCAAGTCCGCGGAGGTTCCCATGGACATAGTCGGGGTTGAGGGGAGGCTTCTGGCAACCCTTGCCGTGGTTGAGGCCTTGGTCTTCGGGCTTTACGGGATATCAGAGGCAGAGGCAAAGGAAGTGTTGGACTCGCTCAGAGTCGATTCCGTCCTGAAGCGGAAGATAATCAGCACCTTAAGGCAAGTAGATCTGAATGCTTTGACCAAGGGCAAACCGATCGATATCGGCGAATTATATGAGACCATCAAGGAAGAGGCCTGCGGGCACGACTTCGTCCTTTACAGCGACCCTGCCCTCTGCTCGCTGGTGGAGTCCCGGGTGAGGGCCCTTGAGGCTCGGACAGGTCTCCACATAGAGATAGCGCGCAAGAACTGATTCGGGACGATTTGTAACCCCAGGGTCAGTAAACGCCGAGGAGGAAGAGAGTGGCGAGGAGAAGTAGGATGAGAGCAGTTATCTTGGGCATGTGCCTCTCGTATCTCTTCATTCTGCCCTCCACGATGGCGTACGCCTTTATGGAGACCAAGGTGACCGATATCAGCGATACCGTCACGGCCGAGGTATAGACTGCGATGAGCAATAGCGGATTTACGCCTCCCACAGCCAACGCGAGGAGCATGAACTCCTCCTCGTGGGCGAAGCCTAGCAGGAGCGCGAGAGCAGCGAGCCCCTTGAGGCTAATAACGCCTCTACCCTTTACATCCTGCGACCCTTTAGGTCTGGAGGAGAGGAGCCGTAAGGCTATTACAATGAGGATCGCCGCGACTACGTAACGGAAGTAGGGTGAGGAAAAGTCCACGAACGTTGCGGCAAGATAGTAGAGGAGGAGGACCGCAGCGGAGGAGAGGAAGTGCGCCGCCGACAGTATGCTGGAAGAGGCAAGACCATAGACAATGGGGCGCTCCCTCTTGATGGAGAGGAGGGCTGCAACGGGCCATCCGTGCCCGGGCTCAAAGCCGTGCACCAACCCGATCACTGCCACGGCAACGAAGGATGAGGTAATTAGCGAGTCGACCATCGGCGCTCGAATGGACTTGGTTGCACCTTGATATAAAGGTGGTTAAGAAAAATAAGGGAAATTTTAACACTGGACCTAAAGCCGGCCGATATCCTCGTCCCAGAGTTCGGGTTTGGTCCTTATGAATGCCCTCATCATACTCTTGCACTCATCGAGGTCTAGGTTGACGACCTCCACGCCGTGGGACTCCATGAACTCCCTCGCGCCAGAGAAGTTCTTGGTCTCTCCCACTGTCACCTTCTTTATCCCGAACTGAACCACTGCGCCGGCGCATAGGTAGCAGGGCATAAGCGTCGAGTACAGAACCGTTCCGCGATAGCTTCCGATCCTCCCTGCACTGCGCAGGCAGTCTATTTCAGCGTGCATGACAGGGTCGTTCTCCTGCACGCGCCTGTTATGCCCCCTCCCAATAATCTTGTTATTCCTGACCAACACGGAGCCGATGGGGATGCCGCCCTCCTGCAACCCCTTTTTGGCCTCCTCAATAGCAACCTTCATGAAAGCGTCCATAACGATCCCTCTAACGGTCTTGAATATGCGGAGTGGGCAGATTAAAGCTTAAAGTTAATATCCAGCATGAAAAGTCTTGATACAGGGACTTTTTATGCTCACAAGGGACGAGGCCCTTACACTCGTAAAGAGGCACGTGTCCGAGGAGAACAACCTCAAGCACATGATTGCCGTTGGGGCCGTGATGAAGGAGCTGGCAGCGAGGCTGGGCGAGGACCCGGTGAAGTGGGAGGTGGTCGGCATTTTGCACGATATCGATTTCGAGAGGTGTACCGGACTAACGGATCACACGCTGATAGCGAGGGAGTTGCTGAAGGGTGTGGTGGACGACGAGGTGGTCGGGGCGATCATGGCACACAACTGGGAGAATACTGGGGTGGCGCTGGACACGAGGATGAAGAAGGCGCTGGTAGCCAGCGATGCGGTGTCGGGGCTGATCGTGGCGGCAGCGCTTGTGATGCCCTCCAAGAAGCTTGCGGAGGTGAAGCCGGAGTCACTAATTAAGAAGTACAAGAGCAAGGAGTTCGCGAGGGGGGCGAGCCGGGAGAGGATGGTCATAAGCGCGGAGTTCGGGGTGCCGCTGGAGGAGTTTTTAACGGCGGCGCTGGAAGGGATGAAGAAAGTGGCGGACGAACTAGGTCTCTGAAAAAGCTTGACTGGAGGGGGCACTGCCTTCTAGGGCAACGGCAATGAAGGGATTTTAACCCTGTAGGTATCTGTTGCCGAACGTCCAGCGAATGAAAGGAACGTTAGCTCAGCCTCACCGTATCCCTGCTGATCTGGCACTCCACTGCTGATGTTAGCGACGGGTATCTGCCACGAGTATCCAATGACCCTGCCACCATGCAGGGGGTCGTCATAGGTCCTGAAGTCGCCTGATCTTACCCTAAACTCACTATCATGCAGAATGGTGTCATGTCCATCGCGGATCTTTAACATGACGTAACCGTTTGCGGGTCCGTTTGTCTGGTTCTCGTCCTGGAGGGCAAATAGAACGGTATACGATCCCACTTCTGGACTGCCGTTTACAACAAAGAGTCGGAAACTTTTCGGCTGTATTTCGATCTGAAGAGCGGAGGTGAGGACTAAGAGGGCGATAATGATCAGAGAAAGGATGATTATGGGCGCGATGAAATATTTCCTCGGTCCGGCCCTCTTGAGCCTATCCATAAGAGACACATCCATCAATCACTTATTCAGGTTTCAGAGGATCATGTGCATCTTATAAGGTTAAGCATGAACAATCAGGTAAAGAAAATTTAAACCAGAGCGTGATATTTTAAACCACAGTTCATATAAAAAATCAATCTAACTATTAACTAGAGGCTTTAGACAATAATCTTTGTAAAGTGAGTGATCAATCTAAGGGAATAAAACTTTTTATTATAGGTGCTGTCCTAAATTGAGAAAAGAAATGCGGCTTTAGGCCGCGCCCCCTTGATTTACTTAAGGAACTGCAGGGACTTCTTTGTGACGGCCGTGTAGGACGGTGGTTTGATCCCTATCCGTCGATAAATTTCCGCTAACCCTCATGGTCTCTTTATCGGTTCTGAATCTTTCCTATCACGTTTTTTATGCTTTCGTCGGATTCGAACCGACGACACGATATACTTCTGTAAGACGCACCAAAAGCAACAACCTAAGATTCAACAATGCTCAAAAAGAAAACATTCATATATTCGGATGAATGAAGAACCCTACCCTTGCGGGTAGGGTATCCGTTCACTAGACGTGCACCGATCTGGCGGTGTAGTGCTGTACCGGCTCCGCCGTCGCCTAGCATATGGATCGGTAGAGGGTTCGTGGATTGAAGGCTAATAGAAAAAGAAGCGTGCGATTCATCCGCACCCTTGCGGGTGCGGTATTCTCGCAGCTTTTAATAAAATAAAATAAAATAAAGACCTATATTTTTAGGGTTGCTTGTGCTCTCGGCCTACAAGTACAGAATCTACCCTAAAAAAGAGCGGGAGATGCGGCTGAAGCGCAGCCTGCTCCTTCTCTGCGACCTATACAACTGGCTGAGAGTAAGGAAGATAGAGGAGTACAAGGAGCACGGAGCCTCATTAATGCTGACAGACCTAAGGGGCATGGCCCTAGAGGGGAGAAAGAAGAGCCAGGAGCTCCAATCTGTATACAGCCAGGTTGTCCAGAACGTCGCCGACAGGGTGTACACAGTATTCAAGAATTACTTCGAGGGAAGGGTGAGGTTTCCGAGGAGCAAGAACCCGAGAAAGTACCTATCTTTAACATATCCACAGTCAGGCTTCGAGTTGAGGGCAGGAAGGCTCTACCTCCCCAAAATAGGGCATGTCAGGGTCTTCCTCCACAGGGCCATACAGGGAAAGATCAGGCGCCTCACTATCAAATACGAGGTCGGGGAGTGGTATGCAGTATTCATCACGGAGAGGGAAGCCTCAGAGAAACCCGATATCAAATCCATCCCGGACGAAAGGATAACGGGCGCTGACCTAGGTCTCCACAATTTCGTCGTACTTGACAACTCTGAGTCGGCGGAGTACCCACGCTTCCTTAGGAGATCAGAAGAGAAGATGAGGGAACTACAGAGGAGGCTTTCCGGCAAACAAAAGGGATCAAAGCGCTGGAGGCAACTCTCCTTCTCACTAGCGAGGCTCCACCAGCACGTAAAGAGGCAGAGGAATGAGTACCAGAACAAACTCTTATCGAAACTCTTCAAGGGGAGCGACGTGCTCGTGCTGGAGAAGCTGAACGTGCAGGGCATGATGCGAAACCACTCATTGGCAAAATCCATGGCGGATTCTTCCTTCGGTAAGTTCATCAGTAAGACTCTTTTCAAGGCCGATGTCCTAGGAAAATATTTTGTAGCCGTAGACCTTGGGGCACAACCCAGTTCTGCTACAATTGCTTAGAATGGGTGCCAAAAAGACCTCTCGGAAAGGAGGCATAAATGCCCAGACTGCGGCGACCTCCCAAGGGATGAGAACTCTGCTAAACTGATAAGGAGGCTTGGCATCCTCTACGTAAGGAGCCCGACCTCGGACGGAGGTTCGTCACTCGCCGAGCCGAGGTCTCTGCCATCCCTGAGGGGAATGGTAAGCCGTGGCTTTGAATTGAAGCGGGAAGCCCCCTCAATTCATTGAGGGGAGGACGTCACTACATTTATTCCGAATTACGGCATCATTATTAAATTCCAACCTGAGATATGCTGTGGTGACCCAAAATGAGGACAAACAGGATGCTCGGCGGCAGGGGTGGATTCGTGATCAATCCCATTGGCGTTGTGAGGGTGGAATACGAGGATGAGGTCGTGAGGACGAGCCTCGACGGCGTAAGGGGGGTCGTTGAGGTATACAAAGAATTCAGCCAAGGGCTGGAGGGAATAGACGGCTTCTCTCACCTGATTCTGGTCGCGTGCCTTAACAGGGTGAAGGATGAGGAGCGGGGCACCCTTATGGTCAAGCCCCGGAGGTTCATCCGCTTAGGGGTGGATCCTGCACTCATACCCACCCTCGGGGTCTTCTGCACGGACTCGCCCCACAGACCGAACCCCATAGCCATAACTATCGTCAGGTTGCTGAAGGTCGAGGGGCGGAGGCTGCACGTGGACGGACTTGATCTCTTCAATTCCACTCCGGTGCTGGACATAAAACCCTACACCAGGGCAAGGGTCGAGGCGGATCTGAGTATTCCGAGGTGGTACTCCGAACTGCTGGAGAAGGCAAAGGACAAACGTCTTAGTGAGTACGACCTCTAGTTTTAATGAGAGGCAAGAGGTTCCCGTTAGCTTTAAATTGTCATGACCTGGAGTGATCTATAAGCTGGTATCTTCATGGAATTGTCTCAGGTATTGAATTTGGTGTATGTAGTCTTTGATTGGCTCAAGTCCATAATAAGAATGATAATAGATCAGACGATACTGAGGTTCAGGCCCCAGCTGGCAGATTCCTATTCAACGACGATATCCCTCCTCATAGCGATCACTGCCATATACCTGATATTGGTGTTCATATCCTCCACCAAAAAAATACTGGGAATAATACTTGCACTGGGCTGGGTTCTGCTGGTGGTTAGCATCGTGCTGTCAGCCATAGGCATCTGATCCGGTTGGTACGCACATGACCGCACGATCGATCACTTGGTTACCTTGAGCCTACACGCCAGCCTTATGCCTGTGCCGTCCACCGAGGAGAAGTTCACGTATTGGACGTTGCCCGGCGTTGAGAAAGACGTGGAGTAGGTGTCTGAGAGCCTCGTTACCGCGGCTCGCAGGCCGTTGATATAAATGGCTGGAATTCCCCTCTCCCGCAAGGCTCCATTCTCATAGACGAGGTACGTGAAGTTGAGGACGTGAGTTGCGCCGACCTTGCCTGGAACCGTGGTTGCTGACAGGAGTCTGAGCTCCACCCTATAAGAGTAGCCCTCGGAGCTCACCACGTAATAAATGGTGTCGGTCGCCGGCTCGTAGGTTTTATTCGTAAGCGGGTAGTACGCCATCCCCAGCGTGAAGTTTGCTTTGTAGGACTCTGAGGGCGGATAGACGGCAACGACTTGGTTGGAGGGCCAAGTAGAGGCACCCACGGCTATCGTTAGAGCCCCGGAGGAGTTTGCCCAGTAGGTGTCGGTACCAAAGGCGGCCCTCCATCCCTGTTGCAACCCCGTGACGGGGATCCCAGCGAAGCCGTCAGGCACCGACGAGTAATTCACGCGGAGGTAGTCCACCCGGACCCAGTCATTGCTCGAGTAGAGGGAATACCCGCGCCTACACCTCGCGTATGCGTGCGCCTCCACGATAATTTCGTCCATCGTTATCACGCTGGAGGGGGATACGTTCGTCAACGTAACGTTCATGATCGGCGTCAGCGACCGCGAGGTGGTGGCGAGGAGGAGCTGTACCCCCCCAGATACGTAGTAGAGCTTTATCTCGGCATACTGCTCGAATATGTCGCCTCCAGATGAGAATGTAAAGTATGCGTCGCTCCAGAGCGAGATCGTAAAGTTCCTTCCAGTTGCGTTGATGTGATAGCTGAGCCAGTAGTATGCCTCCATGACATTGCCAGAGTAGTGGAGGTATGGCTCGTCCACCCTCACGTAGCCGCCTGAAGCTGATAACGAAGGGGACGTTCCGCCCGTTACGAGGTTGTAAGTGAGAGACCATCCGGCGGCATCGTTGCACTCGCTCCCCAACGCACTAGGAACGAGCGACGTGTTGCTTCCTGACTTCACGAGGGATCCTCCAGAGTATGCGAGCTGATCGTTCCAGTCGAGGGTGCCGTTGTACACAGCTAGGGGGCGGAGGTACGGTCTGCTCACTACGACAACGGAACCGTGGAAGGGCTGCGGGATCTCCGCCTGGGTGACCACAATGGAAGAACCGTTGCTCACCACGGTCTTCCTCAGCGTCTCGCCTTGGTAGACCTTCACCACGTCATTTGCGGGCACGCCCTGTATGGTAAGGGTCGTCTGGGACGGGATCTGCACCAAGATGAAGTAGCCAGCGTCCTCGTGGTATGTGATGGTGGTGTTGGCGTGGAAGGTCGCCCTCTTCACGTGTGTATAGTTGCAGAGACCAGCGAGCGTTCCGTTTGCCACCGGCGATACGTAGCCAGGCAGGTTGGAACGGATGTAGCCCCACTGGGCGAGCTTGCCTGGCGAGGAGAAGTAGCGGTTGTGTGTGAGGAAGACGCCAGCAATCGCGTCCGTCGAGCCAGAGGTGATCCACGTGCCCGAGTATGCCCCCGATGCCGTTATCGTCCAGGTGCTCCCAGTCCGCTGGAGTCTAAGCGTCACCGTCCCGCTCGCTGGCATCGTATTAGAGCCAGATCCCCATGAAGATCCACCAGTAACGCCATAAGCGAACTGCGGGTTCGCGGCGCTCCACGAATCACAGACGCCTGCATAAGCAATTGTTGAGCCGGAGGGGTTCTTCACAGTGAGGTAAAGAACCGAGAGGTCACCGCTCTGGCCGGTGTATTTTAGGGAGGTCTCCACCCAGAAGTCGCCCAACTTGGCGCTCGGCAACGCGCAATAGGCACCTGCATCAGAGAACCATGTGTTGTCTTTTCCGTACGTGGACAGGTAGCCTCCCGACTCGCTGAGGGTTGCCAGGTTGATGGCGGCCCATCCCATGGTGTTCTCATCATCAAACTCGTCGTTGAGTGAGGTCTGGTTGTAGGAGAGGGTACCGCTGCCGCTCAGGGTATTATTGGCAATGACCTTTCCGTCGTTGCCGATGAGATACCAGCTCCCTGCGGCAAGCCCGTTGAAATTTATTGCGTTGGCAGCAGTGGCCGGGCTGAGCACGACCCCGTCAATGTTTATCCAGTACTCGTAGTCGGAGTAGGGCTGGATTTTGTTGCACTCCCAGATGTAGAACCTTATCTCCACCCTGGCTGGGGCGGTATAAAACTTCCCGGTTGCCATGACGGACGTGCCGTTGTCGTAGCTGAAGTAGGCACCAGAAGAGTTCTGCCAGAGCTTCAGATCTAGGGAGGTGTGGGTGAGCACGGCCGTGGTGTTGGCGCCGTAGAACCAAGCCGTGATGCCTCTTACGGGGTAGTTGTAGACGGTGTCCACCGAGAAGAGTTGCGTGTCGGTGGCGTCGTAGAGGTTCACGTACACATGTAGGTCTGGGGACCCAGCTATGCCGCTGCCGCTGGGATGAGCGGTGGTTATTGGCACGTAGAGCTCGAAGTCCGAACCCACCGGAGCGATGTCCTTCCACATGCGGAAGTCGTAGATGGCCCCCCCTGTGGAGTGGAACCAGTTGTGCCACTGCAGGTAGCCGTCCGATGTCACCCCGCACCACAGGAATCCGGGCCAGACGGGGCACGAGCCGGAGGAGGACCAGCCGTTTGAGTCTGCCCAGAGGTAGGCGTATGTGTAGGGCGGGGTGCTGAACCCCTCGGTGAGGTTCCCACGGATCACACAGTGGAGGGCCCTTGCCAAACTGACTCCTGACCCGCCGGTTGACAGTACGACGTCATCGCCGCTGTAATATGTGACGTAGCCGCCCGAGGATGTCGGCACGAGTGGTGTCAGAAGAGCGAGCGCGACTGGGAGGAGGAATAGAAATAGGCTAAGATGGATCAGAGACCTGGTCCTTCTGCTGTTAAGAGGGCTACAACTAGGCGAACGCATACACATCACCACCCTTCACCTCCCCATAATACCATGCCGTGACCGTCCTGACGGTCACCCTGCCAGTCATCGGCATTGGAAGACCAGAGGCGCCCACAACCGCGTACTGGTAGTGCAGATCCTTCACAGAACTCCTCACGGGCGATCCGCCACTGTCGGTTACCTGCACCAAGGCAAGCTGAGGGGCGCCGTAGACGATGATGGACGAGAAGCCCGCAGGGGGTGCCCAACTAACCGCAGAAATGGCATAATCCGACGGGGAGACATTGAAGCAGTATGACGGAGAGACCGTCCCCGAATAGGTCCACACCAAGGAGTCGGGCGTATATATCAGCAGGTAAGCGGAGGGCAACAATGCGTAGCCGATGTCAATTTCAACGGACGGGGAGGTTGATACGGAGGTAGCAAGTATGTTGTGTTTTTTATCCGTCAGGATCATGGTGCTGTTGATGGGGACGTTCTCCACCCTAATTACGGATCCATTGCCCGCCTCGTATGATCTGAAGATTACGCCATAGGATGTGTCGTTGCTTGACGGTGGCCTCTGTTCGCCTAAGCCAGTCCCATTATAGGCAGGAATGAAGAACGTGAGATGCGGTATTAGGGCGAGGGCGTTCATTGATGATGTCACGTAGCTCTCCGAAGATCCGACAGGCTCATTGCTTTGGGATGCTGCCACGCCCGCACCGATGAGGATAGATCGGTAGATCTGCCTGCTGGCACCGGGATCTGTCGTAAATACCACGTTGATAGGAGATGCAAGGGATGTGGCAAGGAAGCAGGTCGAGACCATTATGAGCGAGAGGATCAGGGCCATGAGTATGAAGACAAAGCCTCTCTTTCCATTCACGGCGCATCCACCTCCAAGAGGACCTCTTTTACTGATCCTGAGAAGTGGACGGAGAGCACGACTTTGGAGACTCCTGAAGGAATAACAACGGGGGTGAAGCGGATCTTTGACGCGTTGTACATTATGCCATTAGCTGAAATTGACGTGACTATCCCCGCATGATCTAAGATCTCTCTAGGTGGTACAGCATCGAACATCATGCCCTCTGCCGTGAAGGTGATCGATCCGGAGGGAAGGCTGGTGAACGCTGTTGTTGAGGCGCCGGGCTGTGCGTACCAGAGTCCCTCTATGGCTTCATGTAGCTCGATTACGGTACCGAGTGTGTTGAGGCGCGGATCACCGAGAACGGTGGATAAGGTGGTAAACGAGGTTGTCGCCAGCGCTGTTGCCACTGAAAGCATCGCAAGGGTCACAAAGATCATCGTGAGCGGCGCAGATACCCCCCTGGCACGAGAGTGTGTCCGAATAGGGACATGGCGCCCACGGGTTATGTTCCTTATTCCAGCCGCACCCCCTCCGCAATCTTTCCACTTCGTCCCTCCATCACCTCGATAGAGCCAGAACGACGATCCTTGGATCAGCCGTTCCGTTGTAGCCGCTCAGGTAATATGACGAAGAGGAGGAGGAGCCGAGGCTGAAGTGGTTGTTGGTCGTCCATAGCAACCTCCATCCAGATGAATAAACGCTAAAGCTGTAACCCACCGCTTCAGGCAACACTTCCGAGAGAACCTTTTGAACCATTAGTGACTCCTGGCGGTAAACCAAGGGGGCAAGCGCCCCCTGTTGATCCATGTATGTCAGGCACTTGGAAGCAAGGTCCCCGAGGTCGCGGCATTGTTCGGACTGGTGTGCTGAGAGGGCGTAACCCACGGCCATTGCCGAACCCATTAGCAGGATCGTGCAGGCGATGATTACGTCATAGATCCTTGCCATCCCCTTGGTTCCTTTAACCGAATTCATCCTACCACACCCCCACAACCAGCAAGACGGCCGATCCGTCGTTGAGTAGTACGAGACGGTCATACTCCCCCCTTTGAGGTGGCGGAGAGGTACCAGCAGTCTTCGACCACAAGGTAACGATCTCTGAGTCGTCCTGAATGACGAATGAGGTGGCATTGACTTTGATGTGGATGCCGGGCGGCAGACCGTATACGCCGGGATCCGGTTCTGGAACCCATTCGCGCCACAGAGAGGCTGAGGCGTTGTTCTGGAGGATCACGGAACTCGAGATTACGGAGGCCATGTCTGAGTAGGTCGCGTCGGTCTCCCTGGCTGCAAGAGATGAGAAGGTGCTCAACGAGATGTAATTTGTAGCGGCCAAAAAAGCGAGAAATATCATCGTCGCGACTATGGCTTCGACGGTCTGATCCACTACGAGGCACCCCCAAAGCTCCCCGTCAGAGCATGAATCAGCCCAAACTCCTTGAACAGTAATATTCCGAGCAGGGAGAGGGCCACGCATATTATGCCCGGCTTCAGCCCGTCCACCACAGAACCGCCGTTGCTTGCCTTTCCACCGAGCACTCCCAGCAGGAAGGCGTCATAAACCACGGCCGTGTAGGCGATCGTCTCCACCGTGCCCAGCTGTTCCGGCGTGATGAAGGACATCCCCAGCGGCATATCCACCAAAGAGGTTGCGCCCACTATGCCCGCAAAGAGGGTTGCCACGACGTCCACGGCGATGACCACGCTGAAGGAGAGGACGAGGGTGTTGACGTAGCTCATGAGGGTGAAGAGACGGGTCTGCGAGTCGAGGGACTTGTAACTCAGGTATATGTTGCCCACCAGGTCGGATAGGGAGTCGAGGCTCTTGGGCTCTGCACCCATCATCTCGGCCTTATCCAACAGCTCAAAGGAGACCTTCGCGATCCACGGTGCCTCAACCGCCGTTATTGCGTCCGCTATAGGGCATCCCACCTTCAGGTAGGTGGCAATTTTATGCAGGAGCCTGTCGAACGACCTGTTGAAGGTCCTCCTCTCCGAGAAGTTCGTGAGGGCCATCCTCGGCGAGTTTCCCTTCTTCACCTCCTCGGCAACAGATCGGGTGAAGGAAGGAAGGGCGGCAAGTATCTCCCTCGTCCTCCTCCTCGACGAGGAGTAGGAGAGGGCGACGGGCAGTGAGGAGAGGATTACCACCAAGCCGACCACGTAGTAGAACGGGAAGGGAGAACCGAAGTTTTGTAGAAGAAAATAGAGGACGAGGACAACAGGAAAGGCCATAAGAGACTTGAAAAATCCCTTCAACGAGACCGGTTCGGTTAGCTCTTTGGGGGTGTATGAGTCTATTGAAAAGCTCAGGAGGACTGCCACGAGCGTGGGGAAGACCAGACACATGACGATCAGCGTCGGCAGACCCAGAATGCCGCTGAATAGGACCCCAATGGTGATGACACCCATGGGGAACATTATGAACGCCACCATCTCGGCCGAGGCTATGAGGGAGAACTTGTCGGATACGGTATTCAGCCTCCCCTGAAGTATCGAGAAGAGCTTCAGCATCTCATCTCTCAGTATTATGAAGACCTCCCCGCCCTCCTTCTGTGCTGCCACGGCCGAGTAGTAGAGGTCTTTTACGTAGTCTGCAGGGTGGTACTTGCCCTCGAAGAGTATGGCCTCATACGGGTGGAGCGCGTAGAGCCTGCGGACCTTCTCAATGCGCAGCGACTCCCTCCTGAACTGTGGCAGGTACCGGAAATCCTTCAGGCGCTCGAAGGCGGCCTGCATGGAGACCCCGGATGCCGCAGCCATTGTGAGGTATGTTGCAAAGAAGGGCAGCTCCCTCTCGCATAGCTTCTTCCGCGAAGACGACGCTATCACGGGCCTCAGAGACAGGTCAGCGATAAGGCCCAGCGGCACGGGGAGGACGACCATCATCAGGGTTGCGAATGGGAAGGGCAGTTG
>VGLU01000015.1 GCA_016882195.1 Thermoproteota archaeon | reverse complement strand
GAGTTGCTTTCGATGACGCCGAATCCGAAGAGGTCCGGGCTCAACTTTATGAACCTGACCTTCTCCCCTCCCACATTTACATCCTTTGCTCTGAAGATCCCGTCGCTGAGGACGAAGATCGTGTCGGAGAATTCGTGGGTAACGCCGTTAAACTTTAGGGCGGTATAGAGCCCGAAGTACCATCTGATCCCGAGTTTATCCATGCCCAAGGAGATAATTTTGTGGATATCAACCGCCCTCTTCATCGCGAACTCCTCCATTGTCTTCACATAGTAGAGTCCCCTAAGAACCCGGACTAGGTAGCCGTAGGAGATCATGAAGTCTACGGTGTGGGTGGTGTTCGCACGAAACTTTTTGCACGCCTCGTCTATACCGACTCTTCTTACCGCCTTCCCGCCAAATGTAGATAGGATATACTTCGTTAGCAGTTTCATGATAGTTATTTATATAACAATCATTAAAAAAATTTTTGATTGTTATATAACGTACGACAACGCTTCAGGTTGGGACTTAGCGAGGAGACGAACGAAACGGGTTTTGATAGCCCAGTTCATAGTTTAGCAATCTTGCCCAAGACCAGGTTTATGCATTTGCCAGAATTCTTAGGAGCTTCTAGATATCTGATTTTGACGCCCATTCAACATGGATCCCGACCACCGCCCCCTACCTCTATCCGTCCTCTCAACGCCGGCTCTAGTAGAGCCACCACTCCAGGTAGCTCATTTTCTGTCTTACCATGTGCAGTTGCACCTGCAGTGTTTCCAGTCCATGTCGAGCGCATCCCACATCGACACCGGCTCCTTGCAGAGTGCCAGGTTGTTGTAGTTGTGCTGGTTCCGGATGTGCTCGAGTATCGCAGAGAAGATCTCGAACCTCTGCTCGAAGGGAATCCTCCTGCCCCACTTTGAACTCTCTGCTAGATACTGCGTCCAGGATCTATCCTTTGAGTTGTTGATCGTCGAGATGAGTCCTCTAAGAGAACCTACAGTTACCCTCTCTGGAGTCAGCCGGGCGAATATGTGGTCAATTAAAGAAACATAGCAGTTCAGCCACCCGCTTTCTGGATAGGCAACTACCGGGTCCAGGCGCACCCTCACCTCGAACCCTGCATCGTAAAGTTTCCCGGCTGCCTCCACCCTCCTTGATGGCTCTGGGGCGCCTATTTCCCATCTCCTCGCTACAGGCTCAGAGTTGATGCTGAAGGAAACGATCAGATTCCTCTTAAGAGCATTGTCCAGCCTCAGAAGGTTATCTATCCAGTCCAGCTTCGTCACCAGGAGGACCTTATGCCCTGTTCCCTTGAACATGGGTAGTATCTTCCTGCTCAGGGCCCACTCGGACCTTTCCCACATCAAGGAGTCTGCCAGCTCGCCTGAGTTGAGGATCTCCGGACCCTTTGCCTCCTCCAGAAACCGCTTTACTGCTGCTTCAACATCTTCCACCGGTCTCTTGTTAGGGGCCTTCTTGTTAGGCAGGAACCTCAATGTGCCTTGAAGGTAGCAGTAGGCGCACTGCAGGGGGCACCCGTAGGCCCACTTCAGCTCCAGAAAGTGGGGGCAGACGATGTCCTCCCCCGAGACCGCGGTGCCGGTCTTGTCGAACCTCTTGATGACCCTTCCATCGCCGATTCTGGCGATTAACCTCCGCCTTCTGCCATCGAGTGTCTTGTAGGTCTGGTAGATCACAGGTTCCTCACCGTAGCAAACGCCGGGCTCATTAAGCCTTAGCTGATAATTGTTGCAGGTTGCCATTTAGCCTTTCCAGATATATTGATCATTATTTAAGATAAAAGTGTGAGAGATAACTGAATGTATCATGGGTGGCACCCTTGGCTGGGCTGTTCAGCAACGCCAGCGTTAGGGTTTACGTTTACGCCCACCCGCTCCAATCCCCCCTGAAGACCGTCCGGGCAGCCTCCGTCACCATCCCCTCGTAGCAGCCCCGGTCATCCCCGGTGAAGAGATCCGGCTTTGAGGAGCAAAAATTCTGCGCGACCGGGATTCTACCACAGGCCCTAGGCGCCGGAGGGGCGGGTGGATCCTGTGGTGGGGAGGTGCCGGACCGGCTCGGGATAAGGTACAACCTGTTCATGCGATGGAGGCGGTGCTTGGTGCGCCACATCGGCCTGTTGATTTTTATACCACTTCGTCTGTTCGAAAGATTTAAGTAATTCAAATGATTAAACGTTGTAACAGATATTGATAATTAATAATTATTGTTCGTGATAATAATGCCCGCACCAAAGCGAAACGGGAGGCTTTGGCTCCCACTCCTTATCATTGGTAAAGGCCCCACGTTTGTCGGAAAGACCAGGTTGCAGAAACTGGCATACCTCATTCAGTGCGACGCGAAACTAGATCTCTACGATTTCAGAAGGCATTATTTTGGCCCATTTAGCCGCGATCTCGACAACGACATAGTGTGCCACGCGGACCTTGTCGAGGTAAACGTCCACCCCAGCATCATGAACCCGGACCGCGCATATTACGAGTACTCTCTTACTGATGAGGGGCAGAGGATCAGGGAACAAATGGAAAGGGGGCTGGACAGGAAAAGGGTAGACCTCGTCAAGGGCGCTCTTGATAATTATTTCAGCATGTCTTACGACCAACTTTTGGAACAGGCCTATGCCACCTTTGCATCGATAGACGAGAGGCTGAAAAACCTCGAGTCGGATACGGGGGCGCTACAAAGCAACGTCGAGCACGTCTTCAATAGCTACTGCAACCGCCAGTCCCTCTTCTTGCTGACAGTATTGAATTACATGCAGAATGCAATCGAGAGGTCCAAGGCGCTGAAGGATGATGTCCAGAAGGCAGTCATTGCCAGATTGGCAGCAGAGCTTCTGGAGGCATGCAAAGAGGCAGTACCGGAAATAGCCCCACCGGTAGACAGCGACAGGCTGCGACCCACCTTCATGAATATCGCGGACATATGGGGTTCTCTGATCGAGTACTGCGAGAAGAGGGGGGTAGTCAAGAACCCCTTCAAGGTGCCTCTGGAAGAGGTATTGAGCAGGGATGATGCGGTACGGCTCCGGGATGCGCTTCAGTCAATAGAACTCAAAATGTAGAAGTGCTTGACACCAACGTATGCTTGAGCTACAGCCTGAGTTTCACGATACGCTTCAGCACAGGAAATTTTCCCCTCAAGGCGAAATACTCCGATTCGATAAAGAGGTACCTCCAGTCTTTACCGGCACGTAATGTTGAGACGGTCATTCCTGATGTCGTGGAAAACGAATTCAACAGAAAGGTCTGGGACGTGCTCTGTGAACTTGTAAAAAGGGCCAATTTGAACGTGAAGCTGGTTCCGCCCTTGCTAATTCAAGCTAGGGGTAATTTCAACAGGCTTAAAAAGAAGAGTCGAGTGGTTGTTGCCTCCAATGGATCAATCATAAAAGTAAAAGATTTCTACAGCGATTTGTGGACACGCAGTGGCCTCCAACATAAAAGAGAAGCTTGGGCTAGGCTAAAGAGAAAAAATGTATCGGATGGTCCTCCTAAGGGTGCGGACATATCCATCTTGGCAGTAGGGGTTGATATGCTCAGTAATAACCCTGAACTGTTAACTCTGGATAACGACTTCCTTGTCTTTTCTAATGAGATACTTAGCGATCTTGGGGTAATTATCAGAGATGCTGCTACCGTTTGATTCAATGTAGGACATCATTTTCTCGCAGTAGTACTGTAAAAGGGGAAAAATAAGGAAGAACTATCAGTCCCTCCTTGTTGTAGACTGCCTTAAGGTTCTAATGAGAAAGAGATCACCCGACGCAAGCTAACACGTCATCGTCCACCTCCACCTCCCTTCTCGGTGAGGATGATCATCCGCCTTGCTCTTCGCCCTATCCCCGGCGCACCTCGAGTAGATCCGGCATTCGTCCAGGTTAAGCAGGAACGCCTCGTAGTACCCAGCCAGAAACGCCTCCCCGCCCTCTCCAACGCCACCGGCTCAACCCTCACCCTTCATATCCAGCAGTTCCGGGTGGTGGGCGCGCAGGTCTCTTCAAATATAGGTTGGAGCGGCGTCCTGGCGCCATTGTGCCAAAACCTTTAAATGAGGGGTTCTCCCACCTTCTAGTGGTGGGAAAATGGAGGAGGTTCAGCTTAAGATTGATTCAAAGGGGAGGCTCTGCATTCCGCCGGAGATAAGGGAGCAGCTCGGTGGTGTTGCCATCCTTAAGAGGACCCCGGAGGGGTTCTTAATAACATCCGGACCGCCCAGGAACTTCCTAGAGGAGTTCCGCAAGGTCGTAACCTCGGAGCCTCCACGGACCGGCAAGCCCGAGAACTGGCCTCCGTCGAGGATGAAGGCGGTATGGAGAACTGCCTAGCTTAAAATAAATGAGGTTTCCTTGGAGGTATTCCATGATCGCCGGATTGGATTCCAATATCCTCTGTTACTGTCTTGATCCCGCATACCCCGAACATGAAGACTTGAAAGATATGCTGACAACGCTGTCCCCGGAAAGGCGGATAGCCGTAAATCCAACGGTAATACATGAAACTTACCATACGCTTGTCTTCGGTCAAAAATGGGTTTCTGAGGAGGCAAGGAGGAGGATAAGGATGATGCTGAGGCACCCTTACATTGAGTTCTTCAATCAAACAAAGAGGATCTGCGAGATGGCCCTCGATTTGGCTGTGAAGTACAGGCTGGGTGGAAGGGACGCCCTAGTTCTGGCAAATCTCTTGGCAAATAAGGTCTCCATAATTTACACCCACGACCAAGATCTTTTGTCCTTAACAAAAATTTCATGGAGGGACCTCGGCCTAACCTTTAAAGATCCTTTAGATTAGCCGGGCATGATTTTGCCCTTTGGTAGATTTTTCCTTATACCCGTGACCTGCGATCTTTGCTGGAGGCACTCCCCCGGGCGAAAATGTCTCCAGTTGAAGGCAGGTCCATGGGCTTTCTGATGGTTCCGCTAGGCGTTTTCGGGCGAAAGTGATCGTGATGCAGCCGGTCGGCCAGTATTCTCGTGGGGGGAGGGTGGTCGGCAGCCAGGCAGGGACACACCATCGGCGGTGCTGTCTTTACGTTTGCATTTAAATTTACATCCCTCCACCGCTCCCTTCTGGCAGAGCCATCTCTCCAAGGTCCCCTGTATAGGTTCAGCCTCAGGATTTACCCCAATCCCTCTGAAGACCGTCCGGTAGGTAAGCTAATTTCGTCCGCAATCTTGCTTACTATCTTCAACTTTCCTGTAGGTAAGTAGAATAAGAATACGGTATCGTGCAGTCAAGTTTGAAGGCTTTCGTGTCTTTCTTATTTTTTTTGGAGTCTTCTAGCATGTTGTTCGCTAATTTCTTTCTCTTCCGGCGCCTCCAAAGAAGCACTACGATAATAATGAGGGCCAGCAGCGGCCAAAACGGAAAGAACACGAAACCCAAGTACATCGCAAATGCGATTATCTTCCACAGCGCAGCAAACACGAGTATTACGGACAGAATGAGAACTATTTTGGCGTACTTTGCCGCCCTCGCCTTCTTCTTCCACCTTAAAACCAAGTAGACCGGTGAGAGCACAAGAAGCAAGAGGAGACCCGCCGTACCCAAGAGCGAGAGGGCCTCGCCCACCACATCAGGCGGCGGCACCTCACCCTGAGGATAGACTGCGATGCTTCCAGAGATCTCCACAGGGAGGTCTATCATTATTGGCATATTGAAGGTGTACGGGTAATCGCCTTTTTTGGCATCCTCCGGTATCTTGAAGTATACGTGGAAGGTGGCGCTCCCGCCCCTCTCTATGCGGCACCCGACGACGTCCCCCAGGTAGGTCCCGTTCGGTGCGAAGAGCGGCACGTTCGTGAGCGACGCGGAATGCAGATTGGACGCGTTAATCGTCGATGAGTCCCACGTGAAGACGCCGATGCCGGTTATGTTCAGTGTTGCCTGCGCTATCGTGACGTAATCCGGTTGGTTGTTGTTGACCTCGGCGAGAAAGTACCCGACGTCGCCCGGATGGTAGTAGTCCTTGTCGAACTCGTAGTGACAGCTAAAGGCGGTGACGTACTGCACGGAAGAGCCGCCGAGGAAGACGAGAAGCAGTAAGAGCGCCAATGCGCTCGTTTTCATGTTGAGGTTCATGCGTGGGTCCCTCTCGAGTTGCATCAATTGCATGCCCCGCTTCGCATCATTATGCGCTTCTGCGCTTTATAGCAGTTGCCTTAAGAGTGGCTACTAGGACCCTCCCAGCCAGCGGGTGCTCTTCCTTCTCACTGTTGGCCTTTGCCGGCGGCATGGTGCCACCACGGAGCTCCTACACTCTGGCTTCTTTGAGTTGGTGCACGCCTGTAACGAGTCTAGGAGCGCCCTGTTTAAATAAAACAAAGATTCTAACAATTTTTTTTCGGAAATACCAGCCCTCCAAGGATTAGCCAATAATCCAGCATTTAACGACGAGAGGGAGATCTACGGGAGAAAATGAGGATCCTAAAATCTTGGCTCGACCAAAGCGGGGCCTGATGCCTATCCCCCTGAGGACCGTGCGGGCAGCCTCCACCACCATTCCCCGTGGTAGCCCCTGTCGTGGCTCCCGGCGAGGAGCCCCGGCTTGTGAGATGCAAAAATTCTACGTGACCGGGGCTGGATCCCTCAGATCTGAGGAACGTTTCAATGCTTATTTATCGAAGGGCGTGGAGTTATCCTCTTGAAAAGCTAAGCCCGAAAAATATTAGACCTATACCGACGAGACCAAACAGAATGCTACTCGACCAATCGAGTCCTGGCACATATATTGCGCCTATGAGGCACTCCACACCTAACAGCACGGCCATTGCCGATCCAGATATGACCGGATTTCCGCCCATTTTGCTCTACCTCCGTGGGTCTTTGTTGCTCTATTTTTACCGAACTTTGAACCACAATCACCGTTTTGAATCAAGACCAACCCTGCTCACAAATTCGCAGACTCCTGGGATTATGCTAGAAACTTTATAAGGAAGAATTTTCATGGATCGGCTTGGGCAGAATTGAAGGAACTGATTCGGCTTCTTTTAAGGAAGGCCCTAAAGTCAAGAAGGAGGGAAAAAATTGGGATACTACCAAGGGGATCCGCGAAGATTCGGCGATCAAAATCGAAGCCCAGCCAACGTCGGTCCTAAGCCAGTAGAAGAGGGCAAGGAGTACGAAGTAGACATCAAGGAAATCAGTAGGCGTGGCGAGGGCATAGCCAGGATCGAGGGCTTTGTAGTCTTTGTTCCAAACACAAAGGCTGGAGACCATGTTAAGGTAAAGGTTACCAAGGTCTCACCTAGATTCGCGTCGGCTGAAATCGTTCAGTAAGAAGAAGAGAATAGTCTACCGAAGGACATCTCTTAATTTTTTTATTTTTCAGTTCGTCACCACAGTAACCAACCTGCTCACAAATCCGCAAACCCCGAATCCCTTTCCTTTATTATAAAAAAGGGGACCAGTCATGACTTTTTCCGAACCATCATAAAAAGTTGATTTAGATAAATCAGTATAATTGACAATAAACCTCTAATGTAGCATGATCATCGACTATCGAGCATAAAAACATTAGGCACCTGCATCAACTCCGGTTGAAATTATTGCTCCACTTGCATCAGGAGGAGTATGCTAAGTTAAGAGCGACCGCACCCATTATACTGTCGCCGCAGTTGAGACCGAAAAAGGCCTGCAACGGCAAATAATTGAAACCTTGGGCGGAACGACCGAAAGGAAGGAAAGTCCATAGGGATCGTTAGGCGCAACGGGCAGGGCGTGGCAATGGGAAAATCCAGGGCGTCGGAGTAAAATTCGACGTCACGGCCGAGGTAAGTTGCTGCGGGTGAACGGTGGAAGAAGGAGCCTGGCCATGGACCGGGTTCCGGAGGACGCTGCTCTCCCTGAAAGTCGGTCTCGACTGCGGTATTCCTTTATAGAACACTAAACCCTAGAAATTGACTGCCGGTTTGTTTGCTTACAAATCCACAAACTCTGGATTCGTCATCATTGCTTGTTGAAAAACGTGTAAATAGTGACGCGACTTGTGAAACTACGCCCTCCCCTGAGCCCGCCCACCAGCGAGTCCAGGGAAGGGTAGCCGGTCGTCAGGGCGTTCCTGCTCGCCTGGATGGATGATGCCCGTGGATGCGGGGCGGGATGGAAGGGGGAATCCACCAGTTTACCTTCTGCCAGCCAAAGCTAATATTGCCCCAAGCGTGGATGTACCGTATTTTATCTTAGACTTTATCAGAAGGCACTCTTTGGCATCTTCCTTCTCAAATTTTTCGTAGAGGGCCCCGGCTATGTAATCGGCTATCTGTAGGTTTGGGTCGTCCTAGGAGTTCCTATGGATTATATCGACAACGTCGCAGAGCTTGCTCCTCTCTTGACCCTTCCATGAGAGTTTCCTCCTGAAGTACTCATTAAAGTGAGCCCTCGCCTCTAAGAATTTCGGAGGAAGAGTAAGAGTAGTCAAAAGATATATATTTTTGTCTAGTCTTACTAAGGTTATGGGTTGGAAGGACAAAGCACTGAAAATCCTGAAGGAAAGGTTCGGTAACAATAGTTTTCATGCAGTAGAAGCTGTTGATCTGCTGGAGCAGGAGGCGGATTACAAGCCGGGTACAACCTACAGGCTACTCAAGGATCTCGTGGACTCTGACAAACTGATGAGAATTGGTTACGGCATATACAACATTGGAGCGCCCAAAGAGAAAGGGATGTGGATGAGGATGACTTCACCGTCCCTTGCGTTGAGCATGGAGGGAGCCAGGGGGCTCCTCTTGGACAGGGGAGTGGAATTCATGATAACTGGGCCCCCTGTCTTAGTCAGGTATATGCACTCGCTACCGAGACGGATGATCCATCTGATATACACCCTAAAGGGTTCGGGAGAATATGTTGCCGAAGTACTGGGAGCGGGGTATGAGGTGCTGGTGAATCCCAGCGAAGAAGAGGTCAATGTCGCGCTCAGCATCTCTGAGAGGGATCTGGTTGTCGTTAGAGAGTTCTCCAATCTCTCCGGGGGGAAGGATGGCGTGGCCTCGATAGAGAGGGCGTTGGTCGACCTTTACTTTGAGAGCACTCGCCGCCGGATTCCCTTCCCGGTGGCTGAGGCGGGAAGGATTATCTTCTCGGCCCTCAGGAACGCAAAGATCGACCTCGCCAAGCTGAACAAATCTGCCTCAAGGAGGGGTATAGATGGGGAGTTGAGGGCTTTGATAAAGGCTGCCGGCATACATGTCCCCGACACTATGACCAAGAATGTCAAGATGAACGGATATGTGGAGTCCGTCCTGAGCACCCTCGGGAGAGGAGTTTAAAACGAGCGGACACGACGCCCTGCTGATCCATGCGCCTGGGTCCTTCTCGAAAGAGGAGCTGTCCAGGCGTGCGGAGAAGTACGGGTTCTCCCAGCCCCAGATTCTTGAGCTGTTCGCATGGGACTACGAGCTGATGGCCCAACTGCAGATGCTCTCCGACGATTTGATCTTAAAGGGCGGAGCTGCCGCCCAGCTCTATCTGCCAATCGAGGGCCAAAGGGGGAGCGTGGACATCGACCTCACAACCCATCTCAGGCGAGACGAACTCGACCAACTCGTCAGCAAGGTGTCCCAGAAGTTTAGAGCAGCCACGCCCTTGTTCCAGTTCAAGAAGTACTCGCCGAAGGCTCCAAAGGTTAACGTGCCTATAACAACTTATGATGTGCTTCTTCCCAGCGTCTTCCGAGGGGACTGTAGCATAAAGGTGGACATCCTAACAAGTGACCTATCGTTGCCGATCGTAGAGATGAGCGGCATAGAAACCTTTGCAATAAAGGTCTCGAAGGCGAAGATCATCAGCCTCGGCGCGCTCATCGGCGACAAGCTTCTCACGCTAGCCGGGGGAACTATAGGGATGATGAGTGAAGAGGACTATCCAAAACAGATTTATGACGTCGAAATGTTGGCATTCAGGGGCGGGAGGCTGACGGAGGGCGCTATCAAGGACGCGGCAGATGCCATAGAAAAGATTGTTTTAGAGGAGGCTCGATTCAGAAGAATCGAAACCTCACCGATAGGGGTCTTGAAGGATGTAGAAAAAACCATGGAATGTTATTCACTAGTAGACTTGGCCGTCGGCAACACATCGACCAAGAGAAACATCAACAACTTTCAGCAATTCTACGTGCACAGAAGGGAAATGTCGACGAGACTTTACGAGTGGAGCTCTAGGGCGCTTAGGGTCAAGTTTCTCGCCACATTAATGCAAACCCACCTCTCGGGTAAGATTGATGCCGGCCGAGTTGTACAATCAATCCTTAAAAGTCAAGACGTCTCTTCAAGGATGAGAGAAGCCCGTAGGGAAGATGTGCCAAAACTTCGTGGACAGCTATTAGCACATGCCGAAGCATGCACATCCTCTTTCAAGGAGTTGAGGGGCAAACCCTTAGAGCGGATCTTCTGGCAGATCCTCACCCCGGACAACGTGGATAAAATGGCTGAACTTTTATAAAACTAAAAGCCTGCACTCGGGGTTACATTCAGATTGCAGGTAGTGGTGAGGCTCAGCCTTGTAAACATATTGAGGCGATTATCCACCTAGCGGAGCCATCTCTCAGGGTCCCCTGCAAGGGCTCGGCTTTGGGATTTAACTTTACCCCAATGCCCCTGAAGACCGTCCTCGCCGCCGCCAGTAAATACCACCAAGCCATCTCCCGCCGGTACCACGTCAGCCCATACCATGTACTCCCCTCGCCGTGCTCGGCAAAGTGTACCGTCACGCAGTATAATATCACCCCATCTCCAGCATCTTCATCAGCTTGGCGTAATCCTCTGCGGCCAAGTACCATCCGGCAGAGATCATTTTATCAACCGCCCTCTTTGCCTCCTCCCGCGGTATCCTTCCCCGGTGCACCAGCCTCATCAGCAGGTAGGCGGTCCCGTGCGCCCTTATGCCGTACACCCGGGCGACCCGGCGGGCGATCCCCTCGTCTGTTACCGCCGTCCCATCCATCTCTTTAGCCAGGGCGAGCACCTCCGCCTCCGCCGGGTGCAGGTCCGAGATCTTCAGCAACCTTTCCATCAAGCCTTTGTCCTTCAACGTCGTGATCTCTATTATCCTCCCTTGGATCAGTTCCTCGACGGCAAAGGCGTCGGCAGCCCCCAGCTCCTTGCCCCTGTCCACGACCTCCCCCAAGACCCTTGGAGTTGTAACCCTCCTCTCCGGAAACTCGGCGAACATTGATGCGTAGCCGATCTTGCACAGGTATATGAGGGGGGTCGCGTCCAACACAAGCGGCCGCAATCAGCCCACCGTCTTGGCGTCCTTCTCGGCAGCCTCAAGGTCCTCCTCGAGGTCCTCCACCGAGACGTGCGTGACCGCCTTTAGCCGGCACAGTTCGTCTATCATCTCCCTCAGCGACAGTCCCGCGATCTGCGCCGCCCTCCACAGCGTAGCCTTCCCCGACCGGTACAGCTCGACCGCCCTCCTCCTCTTCCATTCGAGCACACCGATCTCGAGGATCCTCCTTATGGCTGCAGACCTGTCCAAGCCCTCCTCCTCCATGAACCTGCGTATCTCGCCCTCCAGCTCCTTCGGGATGCGCGTCGCAACGGTCCTCTGCATGTTTTTGTACCCCTGTTTACAGATAGTAGCAGTTGCAAACAATTAAACCTTTTGCTCGTATGCCCCTCGACGTTTTTCGCGCGGCCTACTTTATCCAGTCCTTGCTACTTATCTTCTCCAGCAGGTACACGTCCGACAGGAACCTGAAGCCCTTCGACGGCTTTGAAGTTTAAATTTAGGTTCACTTCCACACCATCCCCCTGAAGACCGTCCGGGCAGCCTCGCGGTATACGTTCTCGAGGCTCCTGAAGAGTCTTACTTATAGTCCATTTGAGCTTACCAACTGGTGATTCTCCCCATTATTCTTCATTTTTCCCTCCGATGCAACATACCAGGCACCACAACCTAAGATTCTACAGTACCAGAAACCGTTAAGGATAATAATTACAAGATAGTATCGAGATAGGTGTCGGTGGTACCGGGTGTTCGGAAACGGTCTCTCCAGGCTCAGAGGCATCCTCTCTAGGAGAGCAATAACCATCCTTGCAGTGTTCTTTATGATCTTCTTGACGAGCGGCGGCGTTTTTCTGCTCGTTGTTCAGCCTGGAGCGATGGCACCCTCCAGCACAGGAACCAGTTTTATGGCAATGTCCAGCACGAGCCAGACGACGACAGAATTCTTCGTGGCCTTCTTCTTGACGGTGGCCGGGATGGCAGGGTTTGTGCTGCTCGAGGGTGCTCTGAGGAGGTCGTTCGATCTGAGCGCCTCGAAGATGAAATTTCTGATGGGGTTGATTCTAATAGTCCTGTCCATAGGGCTGTTGGAGTTCCTCTTCTATGCAAAGTTCAGCTAAACGAGATGGGCCGCGGTTTGCGCTGTTCCTTTGCATATTTTGCCGACGACCTACCATGGATGGGGCTTGAGTTTGAACAGGTAGGCCACGTAGTTTGTGAATAGGTGTATCGGCGGCGTCACCAGAATTATGAAGATGAACTGCTCAATTGTCACGATGTAAAGCGGGGAGATGAACAGCAGGGCGCCCATTATGAAGTCCAGCTGATCCAGCACGGGAGCGGGGCACCCCCTCGGTATACCGATCCGTCTCTTCAGGAAGGCGCCTGCAATATCTCCTGCCAAGGCTCCCAGAGCCAATAAAAATGAATGAAGGGGGTAGCCCACCGCCGCCCCTGCGAGGGTGCCAAAGAAGAGGCCTGAGATGAACCCCTCAATGGTCTTTCCGTCGCCGAGGACCCTCCTCCCATCGCTGAAGTTCTTCCCGAGGTCGATCGGCCGCCTCCCCCTGAAGAGGACGGGGACCGAGTTGGCAATGTAGGCAGGGAGGATGATTATGAAGGAGGAGAGGGCTATGGAGGCTAGATCTGCCATGCTTAGACCTCTGTGGTTCTAATTAAACCTCTTGCTGCCAGTTTTATTAATGCCTCTCGCGGGGGAGGGGGTTTCACAAGCACAACTTTTCGGAGATCACCGTGGACCTTCTCGAGGCGCAGCACCCTGTCAGCCCAGTACGTGAGTATGGAGGAGGCCACCGGTTGAACCCCTTTACCGTTCAGCTGAGCGGTGACCTCGCTGGTCATCACAGCAACCAGACCGGTTCTTCTGCACATGTCCTTGATGAGGGCCAGCTCGCGGTTCAGGGACTTGTTTATGGAGATGTTCTCCTCGTGCTCCCCGAGCGCGGCCCTGTAGCAGGCGGTAATGGAGTCTATGACGAGCAGGTCGGCCTTTGGGGGCATCTGCCGTTCGATATTTTCCACGAGCAGGTCCTGCTCCTTGAAGTCCTTAACCTCGACTATCCACATCAGCTCGCTGAGGGTGGACCATCTTGGGTGGGCGATCTCCTTTAGGCGCTGCAGGGGGGCATGGCCCTCTGAGTAGATCATCATGGATCTGAGCCCTCGGGATGCGGCACTCGCCATTGTTTGAAAGATC
The DNA here is from genome assembly GCA_016882195.1 of Thermoproteota archaeon. Classification (GTDB taxonomy): domain Archaea; phylum Thermoproteota; class Methanomethylicia; order Methanomethylicales; family Methanomethylicaceae; genus VGLU01. Next base: position 17,883 of record VGLU01000015.1, on the reverse strand, counting down.
AGAGCGGTCTTTCCGGTCCCACGTTCCCCAAAGACGAGCAGGACCTCCCCTGGCCTGGGGCCGCCGTCGAGCAAATTATCGAGCGGATCACAGCCTGTGGTCAATTTTTTTATAGAGACTGTGCCCAATATTACATGGCCTCCCATCGGAGAGATAGGTCTTGAGATATCTAGGTATCGTTATAGAGAATATAAAGACTTCTTACGGCGTAATAAGGGAATTGAAGAGGATGAAGATCCCCTTTGCGCTCATTAAGGCTGGAGATCCGGTACCAGACCACATATCGGCTCTGATACTGTGTGGGGGAATCCATCTACAGAACTATAAGATGGCGGTCAGTTATGATGGAAATGCCAGAAGGACTGTATTGAAGGCAATGAGCGCATCAGCCGGTAAAAAGCGATTTGAGTTGGTGGTGGTTGGCATCGACCCTGGAGGTTGCACGGGCGTAGCCATCATCGCAGACGGCGAACTTGTGGAAGCCTACACCGTTGACCGTCTGATCTTAAAACAAGAGGTCGAAGAGATCTTAGAGGACTATCCCGCAGAGAGATTTGTCTTCAGGATCGGCAGAGGGGACGTATCCGGTGAGGTCATCGTCAAACTCCAAGAGGATCCTCGTGTGAGGATGGAATTTGTTGTCGAGACTAAGAGGACGCTGCCCCCAAAATTTCTGAGGAAGGGGCTCAAGAAGGACGCGAAGTCGGCTCTTATAATTGCCATCAGTTAGAAGGATCATGGCAACAGCACACAGGGTCTGGCGGTCATTCACGCCTTATTTTTAATTCTTACGCCAAAGGTCATGGCTGCCAAGATGGCTATTGCCCCAAGAGTTTGGGATAAATTTAGGAAATCACCTAAAAGTACCGCTGAAAGGATAAGTCCGATGAGAACTTGGAAAAGAAATAAGATGGCCGCCTCCGAGGCAGAGACATTCCCGAGTCCCTTGAGGTATAACGATATCGCAACAAGGGTACACGGAACTCCCAGATAGAGTATCGAGGCCCACCCCATCAATCCGATCGTTAGATCGAGAGGAGATAGTCCTCCAAATATGATTGCAATCGGAGCAAGAAATACGGTTACGGCGATAATAATGGAGAAGGAGCTGGCAATAGAGACTATGTTGAACTTCTTGTTTAAGACCGTGAATAGAGCATAGCTGATCGAAGCTCCGAATAACAGAAGATTACCGATTGTCTGGGAGAGCCCCAAATTCAGCCTTGGGCTTGCAATAAGCAATAGGCCCAAGAGGGCTAAGACCATGGCTGCCTTTTGGGTATTGGTTATACGTTCCTTCAATAAAAAAATGGCAAATATCGGAATGATCATCGGAGAAAGATTGGCGAGTAGCGTCGCTTCAGAGACCGTGGTCAGATCTTGCCCAACGTATTGAAAAAGAAAACCGAGGGCATAGATGCCTCCGAAAAACCAAATCCATTTATTCCTTAACTCTTTCATCAGCCCCAGCCTCTTATCAAAGGGGAGGGCGAGGGCAACGATCAGTGCCGATGCCATAACGAACCTCAAAAAGACAAGATTGTAGGGGTTTGTGTACTGAAGCCCTATTTGAGATGCGACGAACACCGTGCCCCAGAAGAGGTCTGCGATAATTATTAGCAGCAGTCCTGAGGTGTGGCTCGCCAGCTTTGGTGCCATGCTCTAGAAATTTCGGTCAAGTTTAATAAGATTTCTATTGGGCTCGGACTAAATCGGCACTTATTTCGAATTTGAGGCCGTATAGAAGGCTGAGACGGCACTTTCTAGCGATCCGCTGCGGTCCTCGACCGTGCGAAGGCGCTCTCTTATCCATGCAGGCAGGAATCTGGTAAGATACCGCGTGGAGAACCTGTAATCCATAAAGACGACCACACCCCTATCATTAAGATTTCTGAAGGGTCTCCCGGCCGCCTGCGAGGCCTTCCTCATGGCAGGAATCACATAGCCGTACTCCTTTCCTTTGCCCGGAAAGATTGATTCGTAGTAATCTATCTGCGCATTCACCTTGGCGCTGGGCTTTGGGTAGGGCACCCCGACTACCACGACGGAGTTCATCTCGTTGCCTGGATAGTCCTCGCCCTCGCCGAACCTTCCGCCCATCACACCCAGCAGAACACCACCCCCTCTCAGGGATATGGACTTGAACTCCTCGAGCAGTCGGTCTTGTTCGGTGGATCTTGCCCTCTGCTTCTCCACGAACAGGGGCCTCAGCAGCGAGGTTTCGAGGCGGGCATTGAGAAGACCCTCCATGACGTCGTAGGAGGCACAGAAGACCCCCGAGTTCCCCGGGGTGGAGCGGACAACCTCGGATATCCTCGAGACCATTTTGCTGTAGATCTCTGCGCCGCGCTTTTCGTACAGGGTGGACAGCCCCTTGCAGGCCATCACTAGGGTCTGATCCTCCTTGAAGGGGGAGGGCAACGCAGCGGTTCTGGTGCCCTCGGGAAGGCCGACTACGGCGCGGTAGGCGTCCATGTCCTCCAGCGTTCCGGACATGCTTATTGTGGAGACGGCGGAGTTTATCACCTCGGAGGTTGAGGATCTGGGATCGAGGGAGACTATCTCCAGCCGGGAGGACGACCGATCGCCCTCGCTCCCATTTGCCTCCTTCCTTGCCTCCGATTGAACCAGATGCACAAAATCGGGTCTTTCAGAGGTTTCGACCGCCCTGAGGAAGAACTCACCGAGTCGGTGGATGTGTGAGCGGGGCAACCTCCCTTTTGATAGGAGAAGCGCCTTGACTGCCTCCCCAAAGGCGTGAGTCTCCTCCAAGAAGATGGAGGCGCTGTCGCCTATGCGTGCATCCTTAGCCGCCTCCTCCGCCACAGACTTGAGGTCGACCACGTGCTCCCCCACGCCCATTCGTTCCACGATCCGCAGCAGGCTCTCGGAGAACCGCCTCACGTCGGCCTTGCCGTAATTCTCTGCCTCCGAGACGGAGGATGAAATTGAGGAGGAGGACAGGTAGTCGCTCTCGAACTCGTTGGCAATTTCCGGAAGGTTGTGGGCCTCGTCCAGTATCAGAACGTAGTGCGACAGAGACCTGCCGAGCTTCTTCATGAAGGTGTCACGGATCTGCCTGTTGAAAAGGTAGGCGTAGCTGAGCGCCACAACATTGACGTTGGGCAGCAGAAGCTTCGTCAGCTCGTAGGGGCAGAGCTCATTCTCCTTTGATCTTGAGATGAGGTCAAAGGCGGCTACGGGAACGCTCAGGAAGTCATCCACGAGCCCCCTGACGATCCGTCCTGCGTCGTCGATGTTTGAGTAGTAGGGGCACCTCCCGCTCTCCATAAGGTCTGAGCAGAGCTCCATGACGGTCCGAGGGTCTCTGGAGAGGCGGAGGACCGCCTCGTTAACGCACATCTCCGCCCTGCCCCTTATGGAGACCCCCGAGACCCTTTCCCTCCTGTTTATGGCGATCAGCTCCTCGATCACCCTGTCAAGCTCCTTGTAGGTTCTGGCGGTGTAGAGTATCCTGAGGTCCCGTTCCCTGCACGCCTGGAGGGCACCTGCCAGGGCGCCGACGGTCTTGCCGAGGCCGCTTGCCCCGTCTATTATGACGTGGGAGTTGTTCTTGATCGATTCATAGGCTACGGAGAGTAGCCTTTCCTGATTCGGTTTGAAGGAGGGGTAGGGGAAGTACCACCAAGCGCCTGAGGACAAAAGCCGCACCACTGTTCTACAAAATGGCTCTTGATTTAAATTTTCCTAATCAAAAAGGTTTTAGCCATGTCAATAGCTTATCATAGTGTCGATGGACGGGGGACGAGGTTTGAGTCTCAGGCCCTTTTTAAAGAGCGGGTCGGGAATCTCAGGCGAGGTGCTGAGGCAGGATAAGGAGCTCTCGCCAAAGTTTGAGATCCCGGCAATAATGAAGGAGCATGACAATGGGCCAGTTCTGATATTCAATAAGGTAAGGGGCAGTGATTTCAAGGTTGTTAGCGGGCTTTGCGGGACAAGGGAGAGGATATTCAGGGCCATAGGCGCAGACAGCCATACGTATTACTCAAGGATAATCGGTGCCACAAACAATCCGAAACCGCCGAAAATGGTGGACGACGGGCCGGTGATGGAGGGCCAAGAGAGGCCCGATCTGAGGAGGCTGCCAGTACTGACACACTACGAGAAGGACCCAGGTCCGTACATCACGTCGGGAATCGTGGTTGCGAGGAGCCCGGATGGGAAGTTCCAGAATGCGTCTATGCACAGGCTTCTGGTGCTTGGCAAGGATCGTCTAACCATAAGGATCGTCCCGCGCCACCTCTACGCCCTGCACCAAGAGGCGAAGAGGCAGGGCAAGGACCTTCAGGTCGCCATAGTGATGGGGGTCCATCCGGCTGTCTTGGTCGGGGTTAACGCGGGGCCGAGGTTGGGGGTGGATGAGCTGGGCGTGGCGAACTCGCTGCTTGGCGGTAACCTGAAACTTGTGAGGTGCAGGCACGTTGATGTCAAGGTGCCAGCGGAGGCCGAGATCGTCCTTGAGGGGCTGATCAAGAGGGACGAGGTCGTGGAGGAGGGGCCGTTCGTTGACCTGACCGGGACGTATGACATCGTAAGAAAGCAGCCGGTAGTCGAGATAACAGGGATGATGAGGAGAAGAGATCCCCTCTTCCAGGCAATCCTGCCGGGCGGGTCGGAGCACAAGCTGTTGATGGGGCTCCCCAAGGAGGCAAAGATGTTTGAGGGGATAACCAAGGTCGTTCCGGAGGTGAGGGGAGTAAGGCTCACTCTGGGCGGCTCCTGCTGGTTCCATGCCGTTGTCTCCATAAGGAAGCAGGCGGATGGCGACGGGAAGAACGCCTTGATGGCGGCGTTCGGATCGAACCCGAGCGTGAAGCACGTCGTTGTTGTGGACGAGGACATAGACATAGACGACGTTAACGAGGTGGAATGGGCGATAGCCACGAGGTTCCAAGGCGACGAGGATATGATAAGGATAAGGAAGGCGAGGGGGTCTACCCTTGACCCATCGTCCGACCAGGAGAAGATCCTGACGACCAAGATCGGACTTGATGCAACAATACCCTGGAATAAGCCTAAGGAGAAGTTTGAGAAGGCAAGGATGCCAGGCGTGAAATAGATCAAGTTCAGTGAAGGGACATGTTCCTTACCAAAGACGAGGAGAGGATGCTGGCGGGGGGGAAGGGACCCGCTGTTCAGAAGGCGATGCGGCTGCTTGTGGCGTTAGGCGACGTCCTTGGTGCGGACAGATTGATACCGATAGAGAGCGCCCAGATCGCTGGAGTCTCCTACGGCAATATCGGGGACGCCGGGATGGAACTCCTTGAGGACTGGGCAGAACAAGGGGCTAGGATCAAGGTCAAGTCGACCCTCAACCCAGCCGGAATGGACCTCGAGAGGTGGAGGGAGATGGGGGTCGATGAGGAGTACCATGCTAGGCAGCTGAGAATAATCAGGGCTTTTGAGAGGATGGGAGCGGAGATAACGTGCACCTGCACCCCCTACTTGGTGGGGAACGCCCCAAAGCGCGGCGCGCATATCGCTTGGTCCGAGTCCTCAGCGGTGGGTTACGCCAACTCGGTATTGGGAGCCAAGACTAACAGGGAGGGGGGGCCATCGGCGCTTGCGGCAGCCGTAACGGGGAGGACGCCGCACTACGGATTGCACATGGAAGAGAACAGGAAGCCGACCGCGGTCGTGGAGGTCAAGGCGAGAATCGTCACGACATATGACTTCAGCCTGCTCGGTTATACAGTTGGGCGCATACTGGGTTCGGGGATCCCCCTCCTCATCGGTGTTCCTCGAGCGGATTCGGACAGGCTCAAGATCATGTCGGCCGCCTTGGCAGCGTCTGGTGGAATTGCGATGTTTCGTGTCAAAGGCACCACGCCCGAGGCGGGAGGGCTGAAGACTGAGGGGCTGGAGAGGCTGTGCGTAGACCAGAGGGAGCTGGAGATCACGAGGGAGAGGCTGTCCGCAGATGGTGAGCCCGACCTGGCCTGCATAGGTTGCCCACACTGCAGCGCCAAGGAGATGAGGAACCTTGCCCGGATCCTCAAAGGAAGGAGGGTTGGAAGGGGCAAGGGGCTCTGGATCTGGACTTCGAAGGGGATCTACAATCTATCAAAGAGGGAGGGGTACGTAAGCGCTATAGAGGGGGCGGGGGGCAAGGTCTTCACCGACACCTGCATGGTCGTCTGCCCCTTGGAAAAGTCGGGATACAAGCACATGGTCTCTAACTCCTGCAAGGCAGCCCACTACGTTCCCTCAACGTCTGGGCTCAAGGCATCGGTCACCGACCTGCACAACGCCGTGAACAAGGTTTTGGAGGGGCAGTAATGCCAGAGAAGGTCTACGCAGGGAGGGGGGTGGCAAAGTTCGTGGGCGAGGGCGAGGCACTGGTCTCTAGACAGGGCATATCCTTCTTCGGCGGGGTAGATCCAAAGACCGGCGTGGTGAAGGAGAAGGGGCACGACCTGTGCGGAGCAGACGTGACGGGCAAGGTTTTGGTTTTTCCAAAGGGGAAGGGCAGTACTGTAGGCTCTTACGTGATCTACCAGCTCAAAAAGAACGGCCACGCCCCTGCGGGTATAGTGAATGTCGAGACCGAGACGATAATAGCCGCGGGATGCATCCTAGCGGAGGTGCCGCTTGTTGACAAACTGGAGGTGAATCCTCTGGAAGTGATAAAGAGCGAGGATCACGTAATCGTGGATGGAAAAGAGGGCAAGATAATCATCAGGAAGTAGACCATCAGCCTTAAGTTGATTGAAGTGAAGTTAGGTTCTGTCGTCGGATGAGTTGACTTCGGGGCATCGACTCCGGGGATTACCGTAGCCGTCGGGTTCACCCTCACTGCTTCAACTGCCCCGCCTTTTGCCGTGTATGGCAGGGAACGGGCGAACCTCAACCGCCCCCTCGGGGACTGTTTTATCATGGCAACCATGTCCCCGTCTGCCTCCATTCTGCATGAACGTCTCATGTGGCACAATTCAGAGTCTCTCCCACTGTGCGCCCCATATGTGTGATGCGATTCCTCATTTCGCTGTAGTCAATTAATTGAAATGAGCCTAATGCCAGCCCGTAGTTCCCTTCCCCTCCCCCCACAATTAGATTAGGTATTTAAATCCGACGAAGGCTTTACAGAACATGAAGTTATAGAAAGGGGTCGACGATGGAAAGATCGTGGGGAATGATAAAGGATCCCATTCATGGTTATGTCCATATATCGAATGTGGAGAAGGAGATCATTGATACCCTCCCGCTCCAGAGGCTCAGAAGGATAAAACAGCTGGTCTTCGCCGACTTCGTATACCCTGGCGCCAACCACACAAGATTCGAGCATTCAATAGGCGTGATGCACCTTGCCGGGATCCTTGGGCGATCTCTGCCAGTAGAGATAAGCAAAGATGACCTCCAGAGGGTGAGGCTCGCCGGGCTATTCCATGACTTGGGGCATGGCCCCTTCTCGCACACCTTTGAGCAGATCCTTCTCAAGAAACTGAACAAGACCCACGAGGATCTGACCCCCTGGATAATTAATGGGACCGAGCTGAAGGACGTTCTTACGGATCATGGTTTTAAAGCGGCAGATCTGGCAGAACTTGCTATTGGCAGGTCGAAGAGAGAGCGCGCGTTCATGAATCAGATGATAACAAGCGCGGTTGATGTTGATAAGATGGACTTCCTTGTAAGGGATACGCACCACACCGGTGCGGAGTATGGCAAGGTAGACATCTATAGGCTGATCTACACAATGGATGTTGTGGACGACACCTTGGTGGTGGACAGTTCCGCGCTTCCGACCCTAGAGGCATTCCTGATAGCCCGGGTCGAGTCGTTCAAGGCGATTTATTATCATAAAACGGCTAGGGCGGCCCAGATCCTTCTGGTTAAGGCGCTGGAGGCGGCAGACGAGGAGATCGGCATCTGCGGCTTCAAGACGCCAGAGGAGTACATGGAGATGGACGACTACAGCCTCTGGAGCGAGCTGAAGAGGTGCAAGGGGTCCAGGCAGATAATAAAGGATCTGGAGAGGAGGAGGCTCCTCAAGTGCGCGTATGAGAGGGAGGTACAGGCAGAGGACAAGGCAGTCAGCAGCCTCTTCGGCCTGGAGGGGATAAGAAAGCAGGTGGAGGATGAGATAGCCGCGCTTGCCGGAGTCCCGTCAGGAGACGTGTTCATCGATACGCCCTCCCTTCCGTCAATACCCTATCGACATGCCCTCGACTTTGACCCCATGGAGATACCCGTAGTGGACGTGGAGAGGAACGTGAGAAAGCTCCTGAAGGCGACCAAGCTGTCGAGGACGATAGAGGTTCTGAGGGGGTTTGTCAACATGGTGAGGGTCTACACCGACGAGAAGAACAGGGACAGGGTAAGGGAAGCGGCGGAGAAGGTGCTCGGGAACCTCCCGGAGTCGGCTAGGGTCTCTTACTAATCCTTTCCACTAGTGGCAGAACTGCCTTAAGGACCCCGAGGTGGACCTCTTCTAAGGACTTGCTGGCATCGATGACGCAATAGCCCTTTCTTCTCGCCCTCTCAAGGAAGTGCGCTCTTACCTTTGATAGGAAAGTAGCGTTCTCAAACTTCTCTGTATTCGCGCCCTTCCTTTTCAGAGAGATCGTGGGGTCCACGTCTAGTATGATTGTAATGTCTGGAGGGATCGCACCTCGATTTATCGAGAGGACCCACCTCTCACTCAGACCCTGAGAGGACTGGTAGGCGATGGAGGACTCGAGGTATCTGTCGGAGACGACGATCTTCTTCGACTTTAACCACGGCTTGATGAAACGCTCAACGTGATCCACCCTGTCAGCGGCGAAGAGAATGGCGTCCAGCTCCGGTGCCGGGCAGGGTTCACGAAGGAAGTACCTTATGACTGGCTCGACCTTGCCCTTGGGGTTGGGCTCCTTCGTAGAAACTGCGGGATACCCCTTCTCGACCAGCCAGTCGACGAGGAGCTTGGTCTGGGTGGAGGAGCCCGCCCCGTCCACCCCCTCTATGGCGATGAAGGCCCCCCTCTTGAGCGATGCCATACTCTGATATCTGGACCAAAGCGATTATATTTCTATCGAATCGTTCATGCCAAGGCGAATGTAAGATATTATATTATTATGAGCCCACATTTAGAGAAGATGTAAGGGCTTTGGGAGGGATGGGTCGATGCGTCCTAAGGGCAATGAGGAGGAACAGAAGACGCTCGTAACTTTCTTGCCCAAGGAGAGGATGAAGGAGCCCGTGAAGATCATCGTTGACCATAGAGAGAGGTCGTCTCAGGTGGTCGAGGGGCTCTCCAGACTCGGCGCGGTGTTGGAGTTCAAGAGCCTGAAGGTCGGGGATTACGTTCTCTCGGACGACGTTGCTGTTGAGAGGAAGACATACGACGATTTCGCAGGCTCCATTATCGACAGGAGGCTATTTGAGCAGACGAGGGCTCTGAAGGAGGCCTACGGCAGGCCGATGATACTGCTGGAGGGGAGGGGCCCCACGGTAAGGGGCATCACTGAAGAGGGCCTGAGAGGCGCTCTTATCAGCCTAATTCTAGATTTTGAGGTGCCTATTCTCTGGGCAGACGACTCGGAGGAGGCGGCGAAGTTGCTGATGACTGTGGCAAGGAGGGAGCAGAGGGGCGCTATGAGGGAGGTTGCTCTAAAGGACAGGAGGCGGCCAAAAACTCCAGACGAGGAGAGGGAGTACATAGTTGCCAGCCTGCCATTTGTCGAGGCTGCTACCGCCAAGAGGCTGCTCTCGGCATTCAAGACCGTCGAGGGCGTATTTTCCGCCGGCGAGAAGGAGTTGATGGAGGTGGACGGAATAGGTCCTAAAAAGTCCCGGCGGATCAGGGAGGTTGCGGCTGGGCTCTACGGTGTTAAGCCTTCCTCCGACGAACCTTCTCAAGGAGATCAAACAGGGAGGAGAGGGCCTTAGCCATCTTCTCGAGATCCTCTGGATTTTTGGTTGAGACCATCCTCTCCCTGATCTGTGCTATCTTCTTCTGCAGGTCATCCTCAAACTGCGACGTTGTAGCAGACTCAGCAACCACCTTCTCGACCTCTGTGGACTTCACGAAGATCACCCGTCGGTTGCAGCTCGGGCAGATTATCTCCCCGTCGCTCAGCTTGAACAGCGGGACCTTACAGTCGGGGCAGGCTTGAGGAAGCATTGTCGCCCCAGATCGCAGGAGATCTGCCCCCTTCTTGGCATCGGCGTCTCTTTTGCTCATTTTTTATTACCAGAATAGAAATAATATAAGTAGGATTATATGCTATTTGCTAATTGATTGGTGGTTTCTATGGGCGACGACAAGATGGCTCAGGCCCTCAGCGTCCTACAGAGGGTAGCGGAGGACAACGGCGTCCCGAGGAATATCAGAAGGGCCGCAACTGAGGCCATGAAGGTACTCCAGGGCAGGGTCTATTCTAATGCCGTGAAGGCTTCGAACGCCATAAGCATCCTGGAGGAGTGCAGCCAGGACCCCAACATGCCCCTTTTCGCGAGAACAGCCATATGGCAAGCCATCAGTACTCTTGAGCAGATAAAGGACTAGTCCGTCAACTTGAGTTTTTATCACAGTTTATGTAGATAATGCCGGACTGCAATAGGTAATGTTGGTTCATTTCCCTAAGAGTTCTTCCGTCAAGGATAGGGCCGCACCCCTTATGTCCTTCGCGCCGTATATTGATCTGCCGACTATGGCGTGCCAGTTCTCCCCCATCACCCCGGCACATGATCGTATGTCTCCTCCCTGTGCACCGAGCCCCGGAAGGTAGTATGTCGGCGAGGACACCAGGCCATCTATTTTTCGCTTATACTCCGATGCGATGTTGGGCTTGTTCCCTGGTAGTACGAAGTCCTTCACACCGAGGGAGGCAGCCGTCTCGAAGATTCTGGCGGCGGAGTTACCGTCTATGTAACCACCCCCTTCTTTCAGGAAGTCTGGTATAGTCATAACCGCTCCGACTACGGGAACTATCCCCTTTTTGGTCAGGGCCTCTACCCATGCGGCCTCCGTCGAAGGACCAGCAAAGGGGAATAGGATGGCGTAGTCCACCCCTGCTTCTGCCAATACATCAGAGAAGAGCGCCCCGGTGTGCGGGACGTCGGTGCCTCCCTTCTGATGGTCATAGATCACGGGCTTCGCTGTGTACTTCCTTATTGCATCCATGACCGCTGGGATGCTGTACTTCAGTGCCAGTGCAAAACCGATCTTGTAGCCCCCTATACCGTTGAGTTTGCATGTACTAGCCACGACCCTCTCCAGATCATTCATCGATGCAAGGTCGCATGCCACCACTATGCTCTTCGTTGAGGATATTCTCAAGTTCTCTTCCCTCCATAGGTATTGAGGTACGTCCTTATGGCATCTGTATCGTTTTTGGCGATAAGACCCTCCTGTAGTGCCCTCTCTGCCACCTCCTCTATCGTAACTATGGACCTCACAGGGATGCCGTACCTCCTCTCGAACTCCAAGGTCGCCATCAGGTCCGTCTCCCCCCTCTCGAGCCGGTCCACCGCTATCAGAATGTAGGAGAGGTTCACCTTGGCAGAGGAGAGGATGACGGAGAGGACCTCCTCCTTAGTCTTGCCCGTGGTCATAACGTCGTCCAGCATCCCTACCCTGTCCCCGTCCTTTATGCTGCCTATTATCAACCCGCCCTCGCCGTGCTCCTTCGCCTCCTTCCTGTTGAAGGCGAAGCGCTTTGAAGATCCGAAGAGGTTGAAGAGGGCCACAGCCGTAGACACCACTATGGGTATTCCCTTGTACGATGGCCCGAATAGGACGTCAGTCTTCTCGAGTAGGCCGTACCCGACTATGGCCTTGGCGTAGAACTCCCCCAGCTTTGAGGCTGAGAGACCGTCGCCGATGGCCCCTATATTCACGAAGTATGGAGATATCCTGCCGCTCTTCAGCTTGAAGGTGCCGAACTTGATGGCACCACTTCTTAAGAGGAAGTCGGAGAACTCGGCCTTCGTCTTCTGAATGTCCTCACGCATTTATCGATACCCTCCTACCACTAGCACTTCTCTTACACCTTCCAAAATCACTTCCACTCCTCAGGATGCTGTAGGGAAATACCGGCCCGTCCACGCAGATCCTGTAGCCGTCCATGGCACAGCTGCCGCATATACCTATACCGCACTTGGTATACCTCTCTATAGCGCAGTATATTCTATTAGCCTCTGTGACCTTGCTCTCCAGTTCTGCCACCTTCACCAGCATGGCCTCGGGCCCGCAGTTGAAGAACTCGTTGCCCGCGTAGCCGCCTATGTCGAGGATGTCGGTTACTAGGCCCTTTGCGCCAAGGGATCCGTCCTCGGTTGCGACCCTCACCTCCACGTGATCACATAAGTCGTCGTAGATCGGGAGCTCGGAGCTGTTCTTACCCCCGATGAAGGCGACCTTTGCCCTGCCCTTGAACTCACTGGCTATGAAGTGCAGGGGAGCCACGCCCGAGCCGCCGCCTACCAAGCAGACGGGGCTGGACGGCGTGTAGCCATTCCCGTAGGGTCCCTTCACCAGAATGCTGCTTCCCTCCTCCAGCGAGGCTAGGGCAGCGCTCACGCGCCCCACATTCTTGACCAAGACCGTCACCGGGTTCCTTGATGCCAAGGAGAAGGGCTTCTCCCCTACGCCGGGCAACCACAGGAAGAGGAACTGACCCGGTATCGCGTCCATGGATCCGTCCAGAACCAAGACCCTCATCACCGAGCCCCGTGCCTCCTTTACATGGAAAGTGTGGTATGCGAGAGGTGGTGGTTTGGTGGCTTGGGTAGACTTTGAATTACCAGAGGACAGCATTCTAAAGTACGCCGCGACCTCCTCTGTGCTCATGCCTCCCAGCGCCGTTCCTACACCAAACAGAGACGCCCCGGCTGACCTGAACGCGTCCACGTCTGCCGGCGTGTAAATGCCGCCCATACCTATTATTGGAACCGAGACCCTTTCCCTGACCTCCTTTACGCACTTCAGGGCAACCTCCCTTATCGCCTTCCCCGAAAGCCCACCCGATACGTTTGAGAGCAGCGCGTTGCCGCTGATCTCATCGGTGAAGATGAGTGGCCCAACCGTATTGACGGCTGTTATGCCATCTGCCCCCGCATCAACGGCCCTCTTTGCTATCAGTCCTGCACTGCCCACGCTCGGGACTATCTTCGCAAAGATGGGGAGATCCGTGGCCTCCCTTACCGCAGAGACGACCTGGGCCACGAGATCAGGGGAGGCACCAATAGTGGCGCCGTACCCCTCCGCATGCGGGCATGAGAGGTTGAGCTCTATCCAGTCTGTGTACCTCTCGACCTTGCTCGCCAGCTCGGCAAACTCGCTGGCGGTTCCGCCGAATATGGATGTCATGAGAACCTTTCCGAGCGGGTATACGTTTTTGATCTCCTCGAGGTGGGCGTCGACGCCAGAGTTGGAGAGGCCCACGGCGTTAATAAGGGAGCCACCCACCCCGGCGACTATGGGCTCCTTATATCCCTCCCTCTCCGCCGAGCCGATGCTCTTTGTGGTTATGACGCCCAACTCGGCAATTTCTGCCATCCTCTTTATGATGTCCGGGGTAGACGCAACGATCCCTGAGGGAAGAACGAACTCCTCTTTGGGCAGCTCAAGGCGCATACGATACCTCCCTCCCCTGAACCGGATGGAACGTTCCTTCCCGGAAGGCCACCCTGCCGCCCAGGATCGTGATGACGGGCCAGCCCCTCAGGACCATGCCCTCGTAGGGGGTCCAGCCGCACTTGTAGTGTAGTTCCTCCCCCCCGACCTTTCGCTCCCTCCTCGGATCGACTATCGTGACGTCCCCATCAGCCCCAAGCTCTAACCCCCCCTTCCCTCTGATCCTGAAGATCTTTGATGGGTTGTAGCACATCAGCTCCACGACCCTCTCCAGCGTAAGCATACCCTTGAGCGCGGCGTCCATCAAGAGGGGCAGTGATGTCTCTACCCCTGGTACGCCGGAGGGCGCGTCCTCCCGATCCTTTGCGCTCCTCAGGTGCGGTGCGTGGTCGGAGCCTATGGTATCGATCATGCCGCTGTTGAGGGCACCCCAGAGGGATGCCCTGTCGCACTCCTCCCTTATGGGAGGGTTCACCTTGGCGTAGTTCCCCAGCTCCCTCGTTGTTGAGACGTTTAGGAAGAGGTGGTGAGGAGTCGCCTCCCTGAAGAAGCACGAGGCGAGATCCGCCTCCTCCCAAGAGGTCACGTGGAGGACGTAAACCCGCCCCTGGATCCCCACAGCGAGGAGCTTCCTTATGGCGGAGAGGGCGGCTATCTTGGGTCTTCTAGAGCCGTGGTTCAGCTCCCCAGCATGCTTCTTGATCACCGTCTCGTCCTCGGCGTGGACCGTGACGAGCCTCGACTTCTGGATAATGTGCTTTAATACGCTCAGGTCGGTGAGGAGGAGCTCACCGGTGGAGCTCCCCATGAAGACCTTAACCGATGCGACTGCGGGGAGCTCCGGCAGAGACCCTAAGTCCATCACCTTCGAGATTTCCTCCATGTTGTCGCTCGTGGCTCCGAAGTGGAAGCCGTAGTTGACGCACGGCTCGCCGGCAACGGATTCTGAGATCAACCGCCTCTTCTCATCGAGCCTCTCGGATGTGGTCAAGGGCGGCTTGGTATTGGGCATGTCGAGCACGGTGGTCACTCCACCAGCGAGGGCTGCCTTGGAGCCGCTCCTCCAGTCCTCGGAGTCCATGCCGGGCTGCCTGAAGTGGACGTGTGGGTCTATAACGCCTGGCATCACTAGTAACCCCTCGGCATCGATCACCTCGTCTGCTCGGGGCTCGCTGGCGGTCAACGTCTCTACCTTTTCATCCTTGAGAAGAACGTTTGCGCGTATCCGTTCTTTGTGGGTCACCACGATGCCATTTTTTATTAGTAGGGACGTTAGAACCACCTAGCCCTTGAGCCTCAGCTCCTCCCCCTTGAACTCAAAGTTGCAGTAGTGGCAAACCATTACCAGAGGGTCCCTGCTAACTGTGTAGAGGCGCGACGGGATGCGCTCCTTATTGGAGATGCAGTTGGCGTTGGCACAGAGGGCTACATCCTCCAGAACGTCGGGCACCGAGACCTTCCTCTTCTCCTGTATCTCGAAGTTCCGGATTATGTTGACCGTGGCGTTGGGCGCCACCAGTGCGATCTTGTTGTACTCCTCGCCGGTGAGGTAGCGGTCTTCCACCTTTATCAGGTCCTTTTTGCCGTACTTTGTGCTCTTGAGGTTCTGCCCCATTATCACCACAGACCCCGGCTGGAGCAGGCTCAGGATCTCTGCGATCTTTATTGCCTTTCCCGGCGGCAGGTGGTCTATCACGGTGCCGTTCTCTATGGGGCTGACTATCAGACCCTTCTTGGTCTTGGCTGGTTCGCTCATGTTTGCCCCCTCCCTCATCTCACCGCCCCCATGATCAGCGCCAGCAGGGCGGCCCTGACCGGCACGCCGTTCCCCGCCTGCTGGAAGTAGTAGGACCTCTGGTCATCGTCGACATCCAGGGTTATCTCGTCCACCCGCGGCAGGGGGTGCATCAGGCGCATGGTCGGCTTTGCCCTCGAGAGCAGCTTTTTGTCCATCCTGTACACGCCCTTGACCTTGTTGTACTCGTTCTCGTCAGGGAACCTCTCCTTCTGGATCCGAGTCATGTAAATGATGTCCACGGTCTCTATGACTTCTTCTATTCTGGAGTGCTTGGTGAAGGCGATGCCCTTTCGCTTCAGGAACGACGTTACGTGCTCGGGTATCTGGAGGGCGTCCGGCGCCACGTACCTTATCTTGGTGTCGAACATGGATAGGGCGTACGAGAGGGAGTGGGTTGTTCTGCCGTATTTCAGGTCGCCGACCAACGCCAACTCGAGTCCGTCGACCCTTCTCTGGGTCTTCTGGACGCTGTAGAGATCGAGCATGGTCTGGGTTGGATGCTCGTTCTTCCCGTCCCCGCCGTTGACGATGGGGACCTTGTTGAAACCTCTCGTTGCCCTCTTGGTGGTCACGTCGGCGGCCCACCTGGCGGAACCGTCGAAGGGATGGCGCATCACTATGACATCCATGTAGTTCGCCACGGTCTCTATGGTGTCCTTGAGGGTCTCACCCTTCATCACCGAGGTGCCCTCCACCCCCGCGAACCAGATGGTGCCGGCGCCCAGTGCCTGTGCCGCTGAGTCGAAGCTCATCCTCGTCCTCGTGCTAGGCTCGTAGAAAAGCAGCCCAACTTTCTTCCCCTTCAGAAGGGACTTGTCGTACCCTTTTTTCTCCATATCCTCTGCCTTCTCAAAGATATGCTCCAGCTCAGGTCTCGCAAAGTCCTTTATGGAGACCACGTCTCTATTCACAAATTCCAATTTCTATTTCCCCTGGGGAGGGGAATTTGGAGTCCAATGAGGTCGAAGATTTCAAGAAGCAGCCGGCGCCGTCGGTATTTGGGATATTGACCCGTCACCACCTTAGCGTGAGGAGATATTTAAAATTTTGTTTCCAGGGCAGCGTTAAATAATTGGGGCATTTGGTATTCATGAGAAGTAAGTGAAAAATGAGATGCGTGTCCGAGATGCGGTGGATAGGAGTGCTCAGTTTTGCAACCATCTATTTTCTCATCTACGTCATCTTATTTGTCCACTCTACGAGCACATACATGGACCCATATGATCTAACGCATCTTCTTCAAAATCCTTGGATCGCTCCCTACGCAATATTTGGATGGTTGAGCAGGAACGCCATGCTAATACTTACGTTTTTCACCTTTGTGCTATGCTCATTCATCTATGGTTTCTTAACCGATTGGATCTTACGCACTCTTAAAAGACGCATTCTGCTCAGAAGGGATAAGCGAGGAGCGGAACTCAACTGCCCGAGGGCTTGATGCTGCCGTTTTTAGACAGGAGCGCCCCTTTTTAGGAGGGATAGCGCCTCCCTGCACGCGTTTTGCGCGCCTGCTATGAGGGATACCCTCTCGCCCAGGTTTAGATTGCAGTCAAGTTCGGCTCCCTGCATGTCGAGTATTGATGCACCGGCCTCCTTCAGAATAATATAGGATGCGGCTATGTCTGTGACCCTCAAAAGACCTCTGTTGTCGGCGTACAGATCGAGGGCGCCGCCGGCCACGTAGCAGAGTTCGAGGGCCGCAGAGCCCATGTTCCTGACGTGCCTGGCGTAGAGGCAGAGGGGCATGATTTCCGCCATCTTCTGCTCGTCGCCTTGGACGTTGAGATCGATCCCCACCAAGCCCTCCTTCAGAGTGGATGGTTGCTTAACGACTATCCTCTTGTCATCGAGGTATGCACCAATGCCCCTCTTGGCGGTGAAGAGCTTGCCTGAGGGGAGCTCCATGACCGCTCCGGCATAGACGTCTGAGAGCAGGGGACCTGACGAGGCTGCGACAGATATGGAGTAGAAGCTTATCCCCCGAGTCGCGTTGGTTGTGCCGTCTACGGGATCCAATACGAGTAACGGATAATCTGCGGAGCCGAACCGCTTCTCGCCGAGTTCTTCGCTTAGCAGGCGACCCTCGAATCCGATGGACTTTAGATACGAGATTGCGGCCTCCTCGGCCACGAGGTCGATCATCTTTGTATAGTCCCCGCCGGCGCCTTCGCCAAGTATTTTATCTGACAAGTGGGTAGAGAGCTTTGACAATGCCTCGACTTCAGACCCGCAGATGCCCTTGAGGATTGCCAGACTCATAGCTACTAAAAATATATGTGAGGATTTATAAAATAGTAGGGGCTGAGCGGGGGTCGCCAAGTCAGGTCAAAGGTGCGAGGCTCAGGACCTCGTGGCGTAGGCCTTCGTGGGTTCAAATCCCACCCCCCGCACCTCGTACAAGAATCTCACTTCTCGCGTCTTTTTGAGGTCAAAGTCTAAATAACAGCACAGCACACAATGATACAGTGATGGAGAAATGAAAAGGGCGATAGTTATTTACGAT
>VGLU01000014.1 GCA_016882195.1 Thermoproteota archaeon | reverse complement strand
TGAGGAACTGGTTCAAATCAAAACAAATACTCGCCGCAGCCCACGAAAGAGTTGCCAACACCCGCAGGGACTTCCATCATAAACTGTCCTTCAGGCTCGCCCACAAGTATTCGATGATAGCCGTTGAAGACCTGTCGCTGAAGGAATTAATCGAACGGCCGTGCCAACACCTCAACAGGTCCATCCACGACGCCGGATGGTCATCCTTCGTAATGAAACTTTGCAACAAGGCTGAAAGTGCCGGTTGCCGGGTAGTGAAGGTAGAGCCGGGGGGCACGACGCAGGAATGCTCGGGCTGCGGCCGCACGGTCCCGAAGACCCTGAAGGACAGGATTCACAACTGCCCCTGCGGCCTATCAATTGACCGCGACCTGAACGCCTCAATAAATATACTGAACCGAGCTACCGTAGGGCATACGGAAAGTCAAGCCTGTGGAGTCAACCTGACGCAGGAAAGGTTGACCATGAAGCAGGAAGCCTACACCCCTTCAGGGGTAGGAGCGTGTCACTTTAAATACCGCACTAATTTAATGTATGAAAACTTGTGCTCTCCATTTACGAAGTGATGAAAACTCAGCCAAACTGATTAAGAGGCTTGGCATCCTCTCCTTAAGTTCAAGCTGCCCGTCCCCGGACGGGGGATCGTCACCCGCTGAGCCCAGACCTCTACTTGGCATCCGATCGTACCAAGCAAGCCGAAGCCCTGAAGCGGGAAGCCCCTCGATTCGTTGAGGGGAGGATGTCACAAAGCTTTTTTGTTTTCAAACAGGCGCACCATCAGCTTTATCACTTTTCTTTTCGCCTTCAGGCAGAATAATTAGGATTATCAGGACTATGAGCACCGCAACAACCACAAATGGGTTCTTAATCCAGAGAAAGGGGTAGCCCAAGTAGGGTACGAACCACACGACCTTCCCTAGCACCCTGTCCATAGGAACCCAGGAGCTGGGGTTAAGGGGACTCTGATCCGGATACCTGTTGGCGTCCCCCTTCGTGAGAACGTAGAACGTACCATTGATCTCCTGCTTGTCTATAGCCCTATGAGACCAAGGTGTCGGATCGTACACTGAGAAGAGGAAGTAGTCCGTAATCTTCGTATTCGGGAAGTAGTAGACGACCACGTCCCCTACAGGATTGTCGCCCGCCACGAGGTCCTCGCCGGAGACCTTCTGTACGAATATGAGTGATCCTGTCGGTATGGTCGGCTCCATGCTCCCTGACTGCACCGCCGACAGCGGAAAGTTGGTGCCGGAGACCGCCCTTGAGACGAACGTTAAACCAAAGACGATCATGAGGTAGGCAATGAAGATCGTCAAAAAAAACTTGGAGTCCTTCGGCGGGCCCATATGAACCACTACTGTCTTACTGGGCCCAGACCGAACTTCGCTGCCAGCAGGTCTGTCCTCTCCTGTATCCTCTTCACGTCCTCGTCCTTCACGTGCTTGAACCTGCCCTGAACCTCGAGGTATCTCTTAACGGGCTCCCTCCTGGGGACCTGCACCGTCAACTTCGTCACGCCGTCCACGACCTCGTAGAGCGGCCACAGCCCCGTCATAACCGCCAGCTTGCCCAGGTCTATCCCTTTGTCTGTATCGAACCTCCAACCCGTGGGGCAGGGTGTCAGAGCGTGCAGTACTGCCGGTCCCTCGACGTCTAGGGCCCTCCTGACCTTGTTCATGAGGTCGAACGGGTAGGAGGGGCAGGCGGTCGCGGCGTAGGGTATGCCGTGCGCCACCGCTATTGCCACCAAGTCCTTCTTCTGGGTGCTCTGGCCGGAGGAGAGCCTGCCCGGTGGGCAGGTCGTCGCGGCCGCGCAGTACGGCGTTGCAGAGCTCCTCTGGATGCCCGTGTTCATGTACGCCTCGTTGTCGTAGCAGATGTAGAGGAGGTCGTGCCCCCTTTCCAGCGCACCACTGAGGGCCTGCAGACCTATGTCGAACGTTCCGCCGTCCCCGCCGAGGGCTATGACGTGGATCCTCTCGTCCGACTTCTTCTTGCGGTTCAATGCCTTCATGGCCGACTCTATACCTGAGGCGACAGCTGCTGCATTCTCAAACGCGATGTGCACCCAAGGCACCCTCCAAGCACTCTGCGGGAAGTATGAGGTGGCAACCTCCACGCATCCTGTAGCAGTGACCACCACGACATTTCTGCCGGACGCCTTCAGTATCTGCCTTATGGCCGTGGCCGCGGTGCACCCCGCGCAGAGCCTGTTACCTGGCGCGAAATACTCCTCCTTTGGTATGTCCTTTATGGTTCTGAAGGCTGTGCTCATTCTCTCAACCCCACATAGATGCAAGGTCCGGCGCGTCCACTCCTCGCAGCCTCCTTCGTCTTACTGAACATCATCCCGAACTCGTCTGTGGACACGTCCCTACCCCCGAGCCCCGCTACAAAGCTCTGCAGGACCGGCCTCTCTGCCATTCCGTAGAGCCCTGACGCAACGTCCACGAAGAGCGGGTTCGATGGTCCACCGGGCGTGACCGCCCTGTCCATCACCCCGATGCCTCTGACCCCTTCCAATATCTCAGCGAGCCTCTCAAACGGGAAGGGCCTGAACCATCTTATGGAGACCACACCTGCCCTCTCCCCCCTCCTTCTGAGGCTCTCTGCCACAACCCTTGCCGTCCCGGTCATCGATCCCATAGCAAGCAGGGCGTACTCCGCGTCCTCCATGTAATACGCGTTGATGTCCTTGTAATCCTTCCCGAAGCGCCGGTTGAAGTCTGCCTCGATCTCCTTTATCCTCTGCCTGCTCCTCTCCATGGCGTCCACCGCCTGGTACTTCATCTCGTAGTAGTACTCTGGCGGTCCCACCACCCCAACGCTGTACGCCAGTCTCGGGGAGAGCCTGTTTGTCAAGGGCTTGGAGGGAATGTACCTCTTGACCTCCCCCTCGTCCGGGAGGGTGACCGGCTCGTAGGTGTGGCTCACTATAAAACCGTCAATGTTCACCATGACCGGCAGCAGGACGTCCTCCGCAATTTTGAAGGCCTCGATGGTCGTGTCGAGGGCCTCCTGCGCAGAGGATGCCCATAGTTGTATCCACCCCGAGTCCCTCTCTGCCATGGCGTCTGAGTGGTCGTTCCATATGTTTAGGGGTGCCGAGAGCGCCCTGTTGACGTTCGTCATAACTATGGGCGTCCTTAGGGCGGATGCCATGAACAGTACCTCGTGCATGTATGCCAGACCCTGAGAAGAGGTCGCTGTGAAGACCCTCGCCCCCGTCAGAGAGGCCCCCACACACGCGCTCATAGCAGAGTGCTCCGACTCCACGTTCACGTACTCCGCGTCAAGCTCGCCGTTTGCGACGAAATCGGATAGCTTCTCCACTATCGTCGTCTGTGGCGTGATGGGGTAGGCTGCTATCACGTCGACATCAGCCATCTTCACGGCGTACGCGACCGCATAATTACCACTGAGACCTAATCTCTTCAAGCCGATTCCTCCTTTACCATCGTGATCGCCCTTGGGGCGCAGGCCCTCTCACAGATGCCGCACCCCTTACAGAACGTAAGATCAACCTCATACCTTCCGTCCTCTTTAATTACGATTGCCGCCTCAGGGCAGTAGATCCAGCACAACCCGCACTTGGTGCACTTGCTCTGATCTATTACGGGTTTGAAGGTCCTCCACGCACTCACGTCAAACTCTACCGAACTGCCAGGCTCGGTTACCATCCCGCCCATGGGTATCTCCTTCCATCCCTTCAGCCTCCTCTTACTCAAGACCGCCCCCTCCTGTCAAGGACCTTCGTCTGCTGGTAGGCGCTCCTCACCGCCTTCACGTTCTTCTCCGCATACGCCTCGAACCTCTCCTTAAAGACCCCCTCCAGCGTCTCAAGCCTTACGATACCAGTTGCCCTCAAGAGCGCGCCCAGTATAGCCGTGTTGGTTATGGGCGTCCCAAGCTCCTTGATGGCAATATCCGTCGCGTCCACCGTCGCGATCCTGCCCGCCTCAGCGAACCTTTTCATTAAAGCCTCTGGTTCAGAGGCAGTGTTCAGGACAACCGTCCCGTTGCTCTTCAGCCCCTCCTCCAACCCCTCCATGCTGACTAGATTATGGTCGAGCACAACAATAACGTCCGGCTCGTAGATCTGCGCCCTTAGAAGGATCTCCTTATCATTGATACGTGTAAAAGCGAGGACAGGCGCTCCTCTCCTCTCGGGGCCGAAAGCCGCGAAGGCCTGTGCAAACCTGCCTTCATTTATCGCCGCCGTGGCGAGTATTTCGGCTGCGGTGACCACCCCCTGTCCACCCCGACCATGCAACCTGATCTCGAGCATTTAAGCGCCACCTTCAGATTAGGGTTAATCTCTTCAACACTCTATAAAAGGTTAACCTCAATAGCCTGATAATTTCTTCCTGGCATAAAAAGTTACGTTACCGATAAATATTGTCTCGACTCATACCCGTAAACGGGGATGTTATGGACCAAGACGCGTTCGCTGTGATCAAGGACTATCTTGATCAGGGCAAGGCATTCGAGGTAAAGTTTGACGGCGACCAACCCGTGGTGGACGAAGCCAAGGGCATAACCAAGGTTTCGATCTCAAAGGACGAGCTGAAAGGAGCAAAGATTAGAAAGGGCGGCAAGAGGAAGGTTCCCGAAGCTCAGAAGTCGATAATCACAAGCGCAGCAGAGGCCTTCCTGAAGAACAGGGTGGGCTTCAAGGTGACCTTCGGTCCAAATGAGTCCACCATCCGTTTCGACCTCGACCACTACATCCGTCTGGTCCACGACAAAGACGATAAGTCTCCTGACAGATGCCTCGTGGTCGGCTTCAAGAGTATGGACGAGCACCCCATCGCACTTATAAAGGAGCGCCTCTCAATTTATCCGAATGTCAAGTTACTCTCCCAAACGAGATGATCTGGTATGAGCAAACTCACCATTGGACTCTTCGGCATCGCGCTGCTGCTCCTATTCTCCCCCACGTTTGTATATCTCATGATCATCAAGGTCGGTCCGTCCATGCCCTCCGCGCAGGCTCAAATAGTAAGCGTTCTCCCGTTCGTACTGGGCATAATACTCCTGGGCGTACTGAAGATAACGAAAAGAGAGAAATGAGACCGAGCGGTTCACCGGAGATACTTCTTCATTAAATTGCGATAAGCATGTGCTGTCTCTCTTATCCTCTCCCTGTCCTGCGCCTCAACACTCCTCACGATCTTTGCCGGTATCCCCATAGCGATGGTTCCGCTCGGTATCGACTTGCCCTCAGGGACCAATGCACCCGCGCCTATTACGCAGCCGTCCCCTACCTCTGCGCCGGTGAGAACTATCGCCCCTATCGCTACTAGGGTCTCCCGCCCGATCTTGCACCCGTGTATTATGCAGCCGTGAGCCACTGTGCTCCTCTCGCCTATCACCACGGGGAAGCCCGGGTCGGTATGGAGAATGGCTCCGTCCTGTATGCTTGCCCCCCTCTTCACAGTTATCCTCTCGACATCCCCCCTTAGCACCGCGCTGGGCCACACGTTCGCATCCTCCTCGATCACCACATCGCCTATCACCACAGCCGCCTCGTGGACAAAGGCCTTCGGATGTATCTCCGGTCTTTTGCCGCCGAGCTCCCTTATCATTTGGTTCACTCCATCAGGGTTACCCTGCTCAGATCCGCATTGATGAAGTACCTGAATTTGAATTCATCCAACCACTCCGGCTTGTACATCACGCCCTGAAAACAGAACGCGACCACGAAATCCAGCGCACTTACCTCCAGCAACCTCTTCCTAACCTCTTTCGGTCCGACCTGCGACCTCGGCATGGCCAACCCTCCCAACAGTACCACTATGTCGAACCCTTTCTCCTTTTTTACCTCCCCTAAGCTGTACCCGTACCCCTCCCTCAGAACTATAGTTGCTATCCTGTTCACGTCAGCATCAGGCGAGAAGTAGACCCTGAGCGGTAGATCCCTTATCCCGTACGATAGGAACTCTGCGAAGGGAAGGCATGTAAAGGGCGAACCGACGAACAGCAACTTTCCTCCTCTGCCGTATGCGGATATGGCCGTCTTGAAGCACCTGCTGAGCCCGGCCAGCCCCTTATCTACCATCTTCTCGATCATCAAATTCGCCCTCCAACCGAAGCGGTCATTTCTAGAACTTCCTAGAATATCTTGTCGCTTGTTACGATTTAACGGTTGCCCGAAATGAATCCACCGAAAGAGTGAATAAAACGATCTCACAAAGTAGCAACGAGGATCGTTATGGCTCCGCCTCTCAAGTCTTTTATTGGCCAGCTGACAAAGTCCGAGGTTCCGAAGGGTCCCTCTCCCGCATTCACGGCGGCCCACGTCGTCAAGGTCCTGCTCGTCCTCGATGCCGAGAGGACGATGGGTCGTATAAACCTCTCCAAGACGCTTGGAATAGGCGAGGGGTCTGTCCGGACTATAATTAAGAAACTTGTTGAGGGTTCTGTAGTCTCTGTGGACTCGGTAGGGGGCTGTCAACTTACAGATCTCGGAAAATCACTGGTTTCAGAGCTGAGGCACACCATCGTTTCCACCACCGAAGTGGACCTGAATGAGATGGGCATAACACTCCCCTCCTACGCACTCCAGCTCCGCGGCGTTCCCCTCACCGGTCTTCCCCTCACGAAGCTGCGCGACATCGCAGTGAAGCACGGCGCCGAAGGAATGGTGATCTTCACCATGAAGGGCGGCCGGATCTCCCTGCCTATGATGGTCGATGACGTATCAAAGGAGTACCCAAGTATTGTGCATGCCCTTAAATCGGGCTTCAGCCTTGAGGACGGCGACTCCATCCTGATCGGGTTCTCAGAGGACAATAAGGCGGCAGAGCTCGGAACCCTGTCCGCCGCCCTTTTCCTAATAAATGCCTAATTGTATACAAAAATATATATCCATGTTAGGTTAATTTACCTGCAAGAGGGCTAATATTATGAAAACTAGTATTATTGTCGTAGGTGTTGTCCTCATTGTGCTAGTAGTCGGCGTCGCAGGGCTGTACATAACGGGTTACTTTACACCAACCCCAACCACGATCCGCATCGGATACTTGACCGGCGATCTTCATCAGCTTCCCCTCCACGTGGCCATAGCGAATAAGTACTTTGACCAGTATGGCCTAACGGTCGAGCGTTACGAATTCATCAACGGTCCAACGCTAATGACGCATTTCGTTGCTGGGGAGCTTGACTTCGCCTACGTGGGCGCCCCACCGGCCATTACTGGCAGGGCGAACGCAATGTCCGTAGGCAACGTGTCCTATCTCCCAGTGGTGGTGAGCTCCGTCAACCTTGAGGGATCTGCGCTGGTCGTCAACCCCAACGTTATTACAAGCGTGGCCGATCTAAACGGCAAGAAAATTGGGACCCCTGGATCGGGGACAATACAGGACATTATGCTCTCCATCTACATGAAGGACCACAACTTGACCCTCACGAAGTACCCAGGTAGCATCGCCAACCTGCCACTGCAGTTTGGCACGGGCGAGATCGACGGCTTCATAGGCTGGGAGACCGCCCCCTCAATCGCAGTGATAAACTTCAGCGCATCGGTTCTTCTGACCTCGCATGACATGATGCCGAACCACCAATGCTGTGTCTTCGTCGTTTCAAGTAAGTTCCTCGCAGAGCACCCCGACATAGTGACCAAAGTGGTCAATGTGCACAACTCTGCTCAGGACTTCATAAATGCTCATCCCACAGAGGCAAAGCAGGTAGCAGCCAACTACACTGGACTTTCTATGCCAGTGATAGACATGGCGTTCAGTCGCATCGTCTACACAAAGACCGTGAACGTTGACAGCATAAGGACCTTCGTCAGCAACATGATTGAACTTAACGTAATAAAAACCCTAAACGCAAGTCAGGTCGACAGCTTTGTAAGCGGGTTCGTCGATACAAACTACGCAATCACCCAGTAACAAACACTACGAAGTGAGCACCGTGAGGAGTTATCTCCGTAGTGCCAAGAGCATTGTAATTGGCCTAGCCTCAATAGCCACCTTCCTCATCCTATGGGAAGCGGTCACTCGGGTGGTCAACTCCCCCTTCCTCCCCGGTCCTTACAGCGTCTTCCTTGCCTTTATCCAGATAAGCACCGTGGGCGATATTGACGGCTACAGCCTCGGCTGGCACTCGGCCGTAAGCCTCTACCGGGTCCTACTGGGTTTTCTGGCGGGTGCTGTGACGGGGATCCCGCTTGGGCTCTTCATGGGGATAAAGCTGACCGTCAAGGATGTCGCCACGCCGATAATAGAACCCATCAGGTTCATACCGCCCATAGCCTGGATACCGCTGTCAATAGTTCTCCTCAGCGGGCTAACTCGGTTCACCTTCCTAATCTGGGTCGGCGTCTTCTTCCCTGTGCTACTCAACACCATAGCAGGCGTGAGGAGGACATCCATCACGCTCGTCAATGTGGCTAGAACCTTTGGCGCGGACAACAATGCGGTATTGCGCCACATAATCTTTCCCAGCGCCCTCCCGGAGATAATGACGGGCTTGAGGGTCGGGCTTGGAATAGGCTGGATGTGCATAGTGGCTGCCGAGATGATAGGCGGCGATCCTGTGGGCCTCGGGCGACTCATACTTAAGTACGCCAACTTTCTCCAGATCGATGTGGTCATTGTGGGCATGGTGACCATCGGACTGATAGGTCTGGCGATGAACTACGCCATTCTCCTGCTGGAGAAGCGCATGTTCCGCTGGAGGGTGGAGGTAACGACGTAGGTGTAGATTATGGCCGCAATGTTCACAGTTGAGCATCTGAAGAAGTCGTTCGAAACAGAGAACGGCACCATCGACGTCATTGATGACCTGTCCCTCTCGCTGGAAGAGGGCAGGTTCCTGTGCATAGTGGGTCCCTCAGGGTGCGGAAAGACCACTCTACTCAGGATCCTGTGCGGGCTCGACCCCCCGACCTCAGGCACGATACTCATAAACGGCTCCCCTCCGGATCCGCGCAAACAGAAGTTTGGCGTGATCTTCCAAGAGGAGTCTTTGCTGCCGTGGAGGAACGTGTTCAATAACGTGAAATTTGGCCAAGAGATAAACAAAATTGGCGCCTCCGACGAGATCGCTAAGAAATACATAAACCTAGTCGGACTCGAGGGCTTCGAGAATTACTTCCCCCACCAGATATCTGGGGGCATGAAGAAGAGGGTCGCCATAGCACGGGCGCTGGCGGTGGATCCCGACATCATAATGATGGACGAACCCTTTGCGGACCTGGACGCGCAGACCAGATGGATACTGCAGAAGGAGCTCCTGTCCATATGGTCACAGCTGAAGAAGACCGCGATCTTCATCACACACAACGTGGAGGAGGCAGTATTCTTGGGCCAGTACGTGGCAGTCCTCTCTAAAAGGCCCGCCAAGCTGAAGACGCTGATCAACATCGATCTGCCCTACCCAAGATCAAGGCTTGCCGCACCCTTCATATCCTACAGGGAGAAAATAATCGACCTCCTACGCGAGGAGATACCTTCAATATCATAGGGGGGTGAGAACCATCTCCGAGGAATCTGACATCTGCGCTGAACTGCTATCCGCTGCCATGGTCTCAAATGAAACATTCGTCAACAAACTGAAGACTACCATGAGGCAAAAGGGGATCTCGTCGAAGGACCTCAGCGCAGGATCCGGCGTACCGCTGAGTACAATAAACAAGATAATCTCCCAAGGGCGCGACCTCCGCCTCTCCACATTGAGGGATATCCTCCAGTATCTGCGATCTCTAGGAGTTCCTGAAGCCGATCTCACAATCGGCGTCATCGCAGCCAGGCCCTCACTGGATAAAATCTCCAAGCATCAGATAATGGCAAAGGGCAAAAGGGTGATAATAAAAGAGTACCCCGCCTCCAGCATAGAAGACGTGATCATCAACGCCATCAGGGCCGAGAGGGAGAGGGTCGATGGAATTGTCTGTGCCTCCATAGTGGCGCAGGTGATCGAAAAGTTCGTGCGCATCCCTATAATGGCGGTAATGGTGGAAGAGTCTAATCTTTTGGACTCGGTGTCTTTGCTGGTAGACAAGATCTCCTCCAAGGGGTAATGTTGCTGATGGATAAGATCGCTTAGGATTCATTCGGCACTTGGAAAAGACTATTTCTGAACGCCGAAACCTACCTCTGAGTAAGGACTCCACAATTACCTATGGTTTTTTTGAAATAGTTATGTAAAAATAACACTGTTTTATTATTTACTTTTTAATACAAAAGCTTTTTAACACCAAACGCCCACAAATAGGTTCGGAAACAACTCTATAGAGAGGAGACCTATGAAAAAATATAAAGATGTAGTGGATCTACACGACGATCATGGCCGACTCGTTGCATCCAATATACCCGTTGCAGCACTGAGTCCTCTAGTCAACCCAGCCATACAGAAGATCGTGGCCTACGTTAAACAGTGCGTTGCTGTGAACCTACAGGGCGTCCAGACTGCGCTTACTACCGGCGAGGTCGGTGGAAAGTGGTCCATGCTTAGGGGCAGATCCACAAAGGTGGATCTAGTTGGCAACGCTGAGGCTGTTGCAAGAGACCTCAAAGAGACCCTGCAGGTGAAACCAAAGGACGACACAGAGGTGAAGGTTCTGAAGGAGGGTAAGAACCTTCTAGTAACAGTTCCAGCCGCCAGACTAAACGCAGGCGTCGAGTACACAACCTCTGCTACCGCAGTGGCAGCCGGACTATGCCATGTAGTAATCGACAAGTTCAACATCGACATGTGGGATGCTGACCTCGTCCACGCCGCGGTTTGGGGCAGGTATCCTCAGACCATGGATATGCTGGGCGGTAACGTTGTGTCCCTGTTGTCGGTCCCGCAGCAGAACGAGGGCATGGGATACGCCCTGCGAAACGTACTCGCTGCACACATAGCTATGATAACAAGGAAGAACTCCATGAACGCCGCTGCCCTTTCATCGATACTTGAACAGACAGCCCACTGGGAGATGGGTGATGCCATGGGCAACTTCGAGAGATTCCACCTGCTAGGATTGGCCTATCAAGGACTAAACGCCGATAACGTTGTCTACGACATTGTCAAGGAGAATGCAAAGACTGGGAATTTGGGGGACTGTGTAAAGTCCACGGTCAATAGAGCCATAGCAGATGGAGTAATAAGGCCTCTTGAGAAGACAAAATCTGGCTACACCATCTACACAACAAACGACCTCAACAAATGGAACGCCTACGCTGCGGCCGGCTTGATGGCCGGAACAATGGTCACGTGCGGTGCCGCAAGAGCCATGCAGCACACACCATCGGTGTTCATATACTTCAACGACCTGCTTGAGAGGGAGACCGGTCTACCGGCGGTCGACTGGGGTAGGGTCGCAGGAACCGGTGTAGAGATGTCCTTCTTCAGCCACTCCATATACGGTGGAGGCAACCCCGCGGTATTCAACGGAAACCACATTGTCACAAGGCACAGCAAGGGCTTCTGCATCCCATGCGTCGCTGCAGCAGTAGCGCTGGACGCCGGCACAACAATCTACACGCCAGAGAAGCTGAGCGGAGTAGTTGGTGAGGTCCTAAGCGAGGTTCCAGAGCTAAGGGAACCGCTAAAGTACGTGAATGAAGCTGCTATAAAAATAAAGGGAGAGTTCTAAAATGCCAGAATACAAACCACAATACTACCCAGGAAGCACCCTTCCATCCAAGAACAGGAGGAAGTATCTGGATCCAGAATACAAACTGCAGAAACTGAGGACCATCAGCGACGACGACCTGGTCAGAATAATGGGCCACAGGGTTCCAGGTGAGGCGTACAAGAGCACCCATCCGCCGCTTGAGGAGACGGGTGAGCCTGCTTGCCCGATAAGGGAGATTGTAACGCCGACACCAGGTGCCAAGGCCGGCGACAGGATCAGGTACATACAGTTCACCGACTCTGTATATTACGCGCCCGTAACACCATACGTCAGGGCATGGATGTACCACACAAGGTATCGCGGCGTCGATGTCGGAGTACTATCAGGCCGTGTTCCTCTTGAGGCAAGAGAGAGGGACCTTGAGAAGGTTGCAAAGGAGCTTGTCGAGACCGAAATCTTCGACTCGGCAAGATGCGGAATCAGAGGAGCAACCGTCCACGGCCACGCACTGAGGCTCGACGAGAACGGGCTGATGTTCGACGCATACAGGAGATACCTGTTCAACAAGAAGACCGGCGAGGTCGATTACGTAAAGGACCAGATTGGAGTACCCCTAGACAAGCCAATATCGGTTGGCAAGCCTATCCCTGAGACAGAGCTGCGAAAGCGGACGAGCGAGTTCAGGATAGACGGCAACGCCTTCAGAGACGACAAGGAGCTTATCAGCTGGATGCAGAGGATCCATATGCTCAGAACCATTGCTGGCTTCGATCCAGAAAAGGTGAAGGGTATCTAAGGAGTTGAAATGACATGAGCAAAGAAAAGAGAATGTTCCTGGAAGCCCTCAGGAGGAAGTTCAAGGAAGCACCTGAGGAGAAATACACCAAGTTCTACATCTTTGGCGCTTGGAGGCAATCCAAGAGAAAGAGAGAATTCATGGAATACAGCAAGAAGATTGCAAAGCAACGCAACATACCAATGTACAACCCCGAGCTACACCTAGGTGCCCCATTGGGACAGAGAGTCCTGATGGCATACCGCATGTCTAACACCGACATATACTGCGAGGCCGACGACCTGCACTTCATAAACAACGCCGCGATGCAGCAGATGTGGCACGACATAAGGCGCACCGTCATAAGCGGTCTCGATGCTGCCCACACGGTCCTACAGAAGCGACTCGGGAAGGAAGTCACTCCTGAGACCGTAAACGGCTACCTTGAGATTCTGAACCACGCCCTGCCTGGCGGAGCAGTCGTTCAGGAGCACATGGCTGAGACCAACCCAGAGCTAGTCAAAGACTGCTACGTGAAGGTCTTCACCGGCGACGACGAGCTTGCTGACGAGATAGACCCCAGGTTCCTAATAGACATAAACAAGCAGTTCCCAGCTGACCAAGCCAAGCAGCTTAAGGAGGTCGTAGGCAAGAGGGTGTACCAAGTCTGCCGCATGCCAACAGCTACATCCATGTCATGCGATGGAGGCACCATGGCCCGATGGGCAGCAATGCAAATCTCCATGTCAATGATCGATGCATACAAGCTGATGGCAGGTGAGGCAGCAGTAGGCGAGTTTGCCTTCGCTGCAAAGCACGCGGAAGTAATCGAGATGGGTACCCTCACGCCTTGGAGGCGTGCAAGAGGCCCGAACGAGCCCGGTGGTATACCGCTCGGATACTGTGCTGATATGTGCCAAGCATCGAGGGTGAAGCCAAACGATCCGGTTTGGGTAGCCCTTGAGGCGATCTCCATGGGCGCTGTGCTATACGACCAGTTCTGGTTCGGTAGCTACATGTCCGGTGGAGTTGGCTTCACGCAGTACGCCAGCTGCACGTACACCGATGACATCCTCGACGACTTCTGCTACTACGGTGCCGACTACGTGAAGAAGAAACACGGCGGCTTCGGAAAGAAAAAACCGAGCTGGGATCTGATAAAGGACGTAGCCACGGAGGTTTCGCTGTACGGACTAGAGCAGTACGAGAAGTACCCTGCATGCATGGAGGCCCACTTCGGTGGATCTCAGAGGGCTGCTTGTGTAGCAGCAGGTGCAGGAGTTGCAGTCTCGCTTGCAACTGGAAACTGCACAGCCGGAATCAACGGTTGGTACCTGAGCCAGCTCCTGCATAAAGAGGAGATGGGCAGGCTCGGCTTCTACGGCTACGACCAGCAAGACCAGTGCGGTTCGGCGAACAGCTTCTCTTGGAGAAGCGACGAGGGACTTCCGTTCAACCTGAGAGGCGTGAACTATCCCAACTACGCCCTGAACGTCGGACACCAGTCTGCGCACACAGGCATAGTCTCGGCCGCCCACGGCGGAAGAGGCGATGCTTGGACAACAAACCCGCTGATAAAAATAGCCTTCGCAGACAAGAACCTGGTATTCGACTTCACACACCCGAGGCTCTGCTTCGGAAAGGGTGCGCTGAGGGAATTCATGCCAGCAGGCGAGAGAACGGTAATCATTCCGACGCACTAAAATACCCCTTCCTCCTTCTTTTTTTATTTATGACATCTAAGGGAGTTGCAGTAACCTCTTTTTTAAGGATCCTGAGCCTTCTGAAGGACCTCTCTTCCATCGACGATCCGTCCAGTGCTAGGACCACGTACCCGGCCTTCCCGTCCTTTGCAGAGCATATAGCGAAGCTCTTCTCAGAGGATCGCCTATTCGATGTACTGCCAAGACTTGCGATACAGCTCGGAATAATCAGAAGGTACGACCCTCCGGTAAGACCTGCCATGGACCCATACGTCTCCACGCAGATCGGCGTCTTCTCAAAGAACTTCAGCGATTGGGAGATCGGTTCTTTTCTGGGCTACCCCGACTGCTGCATGAGACCTTACGCTGAGGAGCTAAGGTATAGTTTGGACGAGGAACATGTAAGGGAATTGAAACAAGTAAAGGGGAGGATTTTCGTGACCACCGCCGGCTTCATACCCCACAGCGTCTTCTGCAAGGAGAGTCATCTTAGAGGCCTCATCGCATTTATAGCCAGAGAGGATGTGGAGAGGCTGCGCCTTCTTGAAAATGAACTGTCTTCCGCGTTGCCCCATCTCCACCCTGAGTATCAGAGACATTACTATGAGATCAGGAATGCCTGATCTTCGAGACTATTGTCTCGACCTCTCGCAGTGACGGTACCACGTAGTCCACTTCTGGACCTACTGTAAACTCCTCCTCTGGGAGGTTCCTCCTCCTCACCATTATGGAGACATCCGCCTCCCTCATGGCTATCAGGTCATTTACGTCATTTCCCACCATGATCACTGAACCATAGAATCCCCTAAGTTTTTTGACCAAGCTCCTCTTCTCCTCGGGCGTTGCGTCGAATAGCACAAACCTTCTAGGAATATCCAGCAGGTGAGCACACTTCATCGACGCCTCCTTGCAATTGCCCGTGGCTAGGAATACGTCCGAGCCCGAATCGCTTATGGATTTAACGACCCCCTGCACCTCTTCGTAGAGCCTTCCGCCCAGCCCCACCGCATGTGTAGCCTCGCCATGCCTGTTGACGAATAGCGCTGTGCAAACACCGAGCTGTGAGTCGCAGTGTTCCATCACCTTATTGGCCACCTCCCTGAGCCCCTTTAAGACCCTCTCCCCCCTCAAGAGGTCTCTTCCGATCTCGGGAACAACGGGTAGCAAACAGCAGCTGACCTTGAGACCCAGCCTATCAACGTTTCCTTCCATCAGAGCTTTAAGAGGTCCACGGATGTTGACCAGAACCACCTGCTTCTTCACCACATAACTCAAAGTGCTCGCGCAAAATGTGCACTTGCCATTACTAAGATCCAGTACGACCCTGCAAGCATCCACTATCGTACCTGACTTGTCAAGAACCACCGCTTTCCTCAATAGAAAACCCCTTAGCCGGCCCCGCAGATACCAGCGGTGCTATCAAGCGTTCCCTCGTCCTTCATATCCTCAACTCCCGCCGGTCTCTTCATCTCTTCCCGCTTCTTACCTTCCTTCTCCTTTCCCTCCTTCTCCTTCTCTACGGCTGCAACACTTGCCGGCTCCAGAACGTTCACATCGTATAGGAGACCGGTGCTGTCAACCTCCGCCCAGACCTTTCCGTCCATCTTAAGTAAGCGCACGACTCTCCCGATCGTCCCCGTCTTGTTGTATACGACACCCTCACCCTCCTTAATGGCCATGACCGTGCCTCCACAAAGGTTTATTATATTTATCTCCTCTCTCTCATATTAATCTGAGGGGTGGCACTTGGAGGACCTAGCTCACATACTCGCCTCGGCTAAGATCTTCAAAGGCTTCGCGAGGAAGGCTCAGATCGGTGAGATCGTTCAGATAATGGGGGAGAGCGAGTATGATGATGCCGGCATACTTGAGCTGGGAGACCAGCTGCTGGTCGTCTCCACGGACGGTATAACCGAGGATCTTGTAAAGTCCGATCCGTGGTTTGCTGGGTATTACTCCGTCCTCGTGAACGTGAACGATGTGGTCGTAAAAGGCGCCAAACCTCTGGGCTACGTGAACGTAATATCCTCGGGGAACCGCGATACGAGGATAAAGATAGCCAAGGGGATAAGGGCAGGTCTTGACAAGTACGATCTCAAGTTGCTGAAGGGGCACACCCATCCGGACTCCTCCTACGAGGCCATAGACGCCGCGGTGGTCGGCATTGCGAAGAGGGTGGCCAGGAGCACAACCGCCGTTCCTGGCGATCCCATCGTCATGGCAATCGACCTAGCCGGGTCCTTTGGCATCAAGGGCTGGGTCAAGTGTTTTGACAGCACCCTGAAGAAGACAAAACCAGAGATCAGCCGAATACTCTCTGCCGTGCGTTCGGTCATCCAGTCTGGGCACATCGAGGCCTCTAGGGACATGAGCGCCCCCGGCATACTGGGGACCCTCGCCATGCTCTGTGAGGCCAGCTCGGTGGGCGCAGAGATTGATCTCGGAAAGATCCCAAAACCTGAAAACATCCGGCTATCGGAGTGGTTGACCTCTTACCCGGCAATGGGTTTCATATTCGCCATAAACTCCGAGAAGGTCTTGGGTCCGCTCAGGGAGGTGGGGCTCAAGACAGAGGTTGTTGGTCACTTCACCAGAGAGATGAAAATTAAGGCCCAGCTAGGCAGAGCGAGCCGAACATTCATGGATCTGACGAGCGAGTCTATCTTCGGACTCCGCTAGCTCAGGCTGCCTTATTATTTGCCTCGGATAGTCCCTTCTCCTCTTCGGGGGTGAATGCTTTTATAATGTCGCCGGGCGCTCCTCTGGCTACGATTTGTCCGTCCCTCTGCAGAATCCCTTCCTCACATGTGTCAAGAACGAAGTCCAGATCATGAGACACTATGATGAAGGTCTGCCCCAGCTCGTTCCTCGCGTTCTTTATGGATCTTGATATCTCATGCCTGGTTATCGGGTCCATGGTACCGGAGGGCTCGTCCAGAATAACGACGATGGGCTCCCTTATCAGAACCTGCGCAAGGGCAACCCGGTGCCTCTCCCCCTCGCTCAGCTCATCTGGGTAGGTTGATATTATCCTGTCTATGGCGCCTTCCTCGAAGCCGGTCGCGGACAGAACGACGTTCGCCTTGAACCTGGCGAACTCGTCCGGTAGCCCTAGACCCACCGCGTCGGTCAAGTTCTCAATGACTGTCAAGTGCGGGTAGAGCGTGTATTCCTGGTGCAGTATGCCTATGTAGGGGGTCGCCCTTCCCCTCCCCAAGGGACCGGGCTCGAGCATATTCACCCACTCGTCTCCCATCTTCAAATCCACGCTCCCCGAGGTGGGTGTCGTCACGCCGCTTATTATCCTGGAGAGGGTCGTCTTTCCAGCTCCGCTTAGCCCTATTATGCCGAAGATCTGCCTCTCTCTGACCTCAAAGGACACTCCATCCAGCGCTTTGACAACCCCCTTGTCAATGGAGAAGTAGTGCTTCTTGAGATCCTTGACCCTTAATATCACTCCACCGAACTCTTTTGGTCCAGCGACCTCCTCAGCCTTTACGTAGGAGAGGAACCTCTTCACAATACTCTTGGAGTCCCCCACAGCCTCCGCCCTTCCCTCCTCCAGCAGGACGGCCTTATCCGCCATCTCAGAGATGGCCTCCGGCATGTGGGACGTAACCAAGAGCGTTGTTCCGTGCCCCTTCACCTCTTGGTTGATTATCTTGTAGATGGCGTTGGCGCTTATCTGGTCTAGCGTTCCGGTGGGCTCGTCTGCCAGCAGAAGGACTGGGTTCAGAGCCAGCTGCCTCCCCAAGACCACCCTCTGCTTCTCCCCGCCGCTGAGGTCCCTTGCCGCGTGGAGTAGCCTATGCGATAGACCCATCTCCTTCGCGATCTCCAGTGCCCTCTTGCTGACGTCCTCCTCACATGTCTGGGCCTTGGTCAGGGACTCCACCAGGTTTTCATAAACTGTAAGGCTGCCGTACAGGGCGAAGGTTCTCTGGAACATTATGGCGATCCTATTCTTCAGCGTCTTTGCTACCTCATCGAACTTCCAATAATCCACCTCCACGAGTTCCATCTTGCTGGAACATCTGGGGCAAACTTTCCCGGTCCAACTGGGTCCCTCTATGTGCTCGCACTCCTTGCAGAAGGCGACGCGATAAATTATCCTTCCCTTGGTAGGGGCATATTCGCTCATCCCCTTAAGCATGGAGAGAAGTACCGTCTTGCCCGAACCGCTCCTACCTATTATCCCGAGCCTGTCTCCCTCACCAATCTCAAGGGAGATGTCCTTCAGGACCTCTTTATTGCCGAACTTCTTTGAGACGTTGTCAATTATGAGGAATGGGTTGCCCATTAATGTCACCAAGGAACAAATTAGTTTTAATGCGGTTGTATATAAATAAATTGAATAACACCGTTAAAATAACGATGTAATTTCTCAAAAGAATCCGCACTAAATGCTGTACACCATTGAGATCAGAATTATATAGTCCTTCTCATACTCTTCAGATAATAACAGCGTGATGCGCATGAGGTCCCCTTGCGAGCTTATCGCAAAATACGTCCTCCCTGTATTCAGGGCCTTGGTCGCCAAAGAGCTATTGGAGACCTACTCGTTCTCCCAGAATGAGGTTGCCGAAAAATTGGGCATCACACAAGCAGCGGTGAGCCACTACATTAACTCGAAAAGGGGTGCAGTGATGATGAGCGAGCTGGAGAAGATTCCGGGAGTGAAAGAGACCGTAACTGATGTATCAAAGTCGCTGGCCGGCAAGAGCGGCTCAGACGAGATGATCTTGGCATTCTGCAGGCTCTGCAGCGTGGTAAAATCCCAAAAGGCATTCTGGGACAATTTTGAAAAACTCAGAAAGCCATTATGAACCCTAACACAATAAAAATCGGTCAAAACCACGGTTAAGTGGAACACAACTCTTTTAATTTGTTGAGGACTGCTACGGCGTCAAGCCTCTTCTGATCTACGCGTTTCTCCTTCATCCTATCTAAAAGAATCCTCCCCCTTGCTTTGCCCAGCCCAATTATCATGGCCCTCTGAACTATCCTCTGGTAATTTCGAAGCTGGAAGGGAACGGCCTTTGCCGCCCTCAGTATTATCTCGCCCTCCTCCTCGCTGACATACTTCCTCTTCAAGAGCCCCTCTAGCGTTGCCCTGATGTTGACGAGAGGCTCGGATATGGGCGCAAGGGTTTCGGGGTTGAACGCCAGGGCGACCTCGTCGTCAGAGTTTATGGTGCCATCTTTGTACCACTTGTAGATCTTACCCACACCGATCATTCCGTAGACGTCTAGCTCCGATGCTCTGAGGGCGCCCATGCTCGAGCCCCCTACAACGGTTATCCCTTCTTTAATGGCGTAAAGGATCTCCCTGTGCGATACTGCAGCCCGTTGGTAGAATACCCCGTCTATTAGGCCTATGGCACCGGCACCATCATTGGCGGCCCTCACTATGTCCCCCCTTCCTGCCGGAAGCCTGTACTCTGCTCCGCCCAAGATCGCATTTGCCTCTTGGTGCGAGAGGCTCGGTCCCAGAAACACCACAACCTTCATGGAAACACCATCCGTTCATCTACTCCTCAAACAGAGCCTGGTTCGAAGACGCTCTCCCATTCTGTCCTTATCCAGGGCATAAACCTCCATACCCGGCACTATTACCCTCACAGCCGGCACCCTCAAATCTGGCTTGGTGAGGTCCACCAAAATCACCTCGCCAAAACCAGATTCCGTCAGCCTCTTTACGGTGTACTTTATGTCCTCAAGGAAATCCTGATTCAGGACAGAGGCCAGGTCCTCAAGTCTCACGGACTCATCCGATGGGGTAAACCACCTCTTATTGAGCCTCTTCATCCTCTCGTATCCGATTCTCCTGGCAAATTCGGCCTTGAAGGTGTCCTCCCTCGTTCCGTGAATGGTCGTAAGCCTGCTCTGAACCGCCTCCGTCAGCGCCCTCAACGCAGCTACCTCGGGAATAAGGTGGGTTCCCACGCCTAGGGACAGGAGCGCCGGATCTCTGGTCGTCTCGTCATCTATGGCAACGCCTATCGTCGTGATCCCCACGTCCGATGTAATGTCCTTGGCGTACACCTTTATCGAGGCCGCCTCAAGCTTCTTTAAGATCTCTTTAACTAGAGCGTTATTACTGCCGCTCAGATCCACGTCCCGATCTCTGGCCACTCCGCCCTCGAAGAGAGACCATGCATCCCTCTCAATAACCTCCATCAGCCCGTGGACCGCCGCCTCCTCCACCACGTTCCCCACGGCCAGCCCGTTTGTGTTTGTCCTGAAGAGCTGATTCCGCCTCTCGTACGGGTGAAACGCCGCCTCTGCTGGGACGAGGATGCTCCCTTCATTCGTTACGGAGTAGCCCTTTACCCACTCCAACTCCTCTTTATAAGCGTACATTCTTATCTTTGGAATGATTAGCCTTACAGGATCCAATACGTTGTATCTGCCCTTCAGAGCGTCGTAACTCCCCTTTATCAGGGTTAGAGCCCCTGGCTCTGCGGAGAACCTCTCCATCCCCTCCATTATCGCAGAGACCTCAGCCTCTTGGGGCGTACAACCCTTGCCCGTGTAAACCGTAACCGCGCCCTCTTGGGCCCCCGGTCTTATCGAGGTGAAGATGGGTATGCCAAGCCTGTCGAGTCCCGTTATATCCGCCACCCTTGTTATTCCCGCCTTGCCGGTGACCTCCTTGACCCGTCTCAGCGTATCCTCAGGCGGCCTAACACGGTGCGTTTCTGCCATGTACCCCTTTAAGACCGAGTTCAAAATCATGCGTCATTCCCTGTCAACAATCGCTATTTCTTCTCTTCAAGCTCCTTCATGCCTGAGACCATCAGGGCGGCGCCCACCGCCCCGATGAGGTTGGGTCTCTTGGGGACGATGATGTTTGCGCTAAGTATATCTGACATGGCCTTGACGAGCCCCCTCACCAGTGCCGTGGAACCGACCTGTATTATCGGGTACCTTATGTCGATCTCCTGGAGTTGCTGCTCGAATACCTGTTCGACCACGCTGTGGCATGCCGCAGCGGCGACGTCCTCAAGCTTCGCCCCGCTTGCCAGCCCGGCAACCAGATCTTGGAGCCCGAATACTATGCAGTATGCGTTCATCGGAACCAATTTGTAGTTCCCTTTGAATGCCATCTCCCCAAACTCCTCAATCGAGACGCCGAGCCTCTTGGCGCTTGTTTCGAGAAACCTCCCAGAAGCCCCGGCGCACAGCCCGCCGACGGTGAAGCTGTCGGGAATGCTGTCGTAGAGGGTCACGGCCTTGTTGTCCATCCCCCCGATGTCTATCACTGTGGCGTCCCCCCTCTGCTTGTCCGTCATGTAAAGCGCGCCCTTTGAGCAGGTCGAGACCTCCTCCATAGCGAGCTGGGCCTTATACCTCTCTTTTAGCATCTTCCTGCCGTAACCAGTAACGCCTATGCCCTCGAGCTTGTCCAGACTCACCTTCGCCTCATTTAGGGCATCATTTAGCGCCTGCTCCCCCGACTCCAGGACGCTCGTCGTGGGCAGCCATCCCACCCCGATTATCTCATTATCCTTCATGATAACGGCCTTAGTCGTGGTCGAACCGGAGTCTATACCCGCGGTCAGCCCCTCCTGCTTGGTTCTTGCGAAGAGTGGCTTCTTACCAATTATATCTACAAGGGCTTCCATTCTGAGCATCAGGGCGCCCGCCTTCGTCCTCTCGGTGAAGGAGTAGGTCACCACCGGGATCTTAGTATGGCTCTGGATGTACCTCCTAATGATGCTCCGGACGAGCGCTCCCTCGGCGCACTTAAAGCAGGAGGCTATGAAGACCCCGTCCGCATCCACCCTCCCCTCGCCGAGCGCCTTCGCCCTTGCCATCATGACCCTGAGACCCGGGCTGAGGACGTGGAAGCCAAAGTCGTCCTCCACCGTCTTGATCTCGGACACATCGACCTCCGGGACAAAGATCTTCCCCCCGACAAGCTCAGCGGCCCTCTCTATCTCCCTCTGAATTCCGCTGTACTCAGTACCGCAAGAGATCTGTGCTATCCTGACCACTTGAAGCCCCCGTCCTCATTATTGATGTCATTATATCGAAAGACCCGTTTAAATAACTCTTCCCTCTCAAAGCCCCCTTCATTTCATGTGGATCTCCAACACATCTTTGTCAGCAAGCTCATGTTCTGCGCCAACGCGTTCTCCATTAAAGTTGACCGAATTCCCCCAAACCCTAGCGTACTTGAAATTCCGGTAGAGCTGGGAATGGACAATCTTGGCAATGTCCTTAACCCTTGCCCCCGTCTTCATTATTATCGGCTTCTCCGCTACCTCCCCTCCGGCTCCCTTGGTGTAGGCCCTCATGATTCCCATAGCTCTGAAGAGGGACTCGCCCAGGCTGTTCAGGCCCTCTCCCGTAGCGGTCGATACTTCGATCGCCTCTTTATTGCATGCCATATGGAAGTTCTCTAACGCTCCCGGGAAGCGATCCACCTTATTTACGACTATTAGTGACGGTTTGTAGATCCTCGTCTGGTCGAGCGCATCCTCGACCTCCTCGAGCGTGACATCTCCCCATATTCTCACAACCGCGTTGCGCACGCCAAACTCCTTCAGAGTCCTGTCGATCTCATCCACCCTGCACGTTATCCTGCCGGTGCACGCTATCTGTATGCCGCCCCCCGTCGTCCTCTCTATCTCGATCTTCCTTACCTTCCTGTCAATGGTTATGCCTGCCGAGGTCAGCTCGTTGACTATCAGTTTGAACTGGTTTACGGAATCCGCCGCATCGAGCAGTATCAGGAGCCCGTCCGCGTTCCTGGCGAGACTCAGGAGCTGGGATCCCCAGGCCCCGTCTCTCACGTTCTCGAAGATCGCCGGGGTGTCTATGAGCTGGAACTGTATGTCCTCGAAGGGCATCATGCCCGGAACCGGCTCCCTCGTAGTGAAGGGGTGGTCCGCCACCTCGGTCTTGGCGTTGGTTACCTTCATGAGAAGGGAGCTCTTCCCCGAGCCGGTCATCCCCAGGATTACCACCTGTGCCGCGCCCTCCTTCTTGAAGGAGAAGCCGCCTCCACCGCTCCCGCCCGCCCTCCTCTTCCTCTGCCCCTCCAGCTCATCCTTCAGCTGGGCAAGTCTCCTCCGAAGGTACCCCCTCATCTTCTCGTTGCCCTTGTGCTCCGGGATGGACGATATGAACTCCTGCAGGTACCTGATCCTGTCGGGGAGGTTCTTGGCCTCTATATACCTCCTCTCCGCAGCCCTTGCTTGGGGCGGTAGGTTGGCTGGCACCGCGAGCACCCTACTGTCCTATATCAGCTATGCAATTAATATTAAATCAGCGGTCTTTGCCTAACTTTTGCCTTCCTTCAGCGA
This sequence comes from Thermoproteota archaeon, assembly GCA_016882195.1. Taxonomy (GTDB): domain Archaea; phylum Thermoproteota; class Methanomethylicia; order Methanomethylicales; family Methanomethylicaceae; genus VGLU01. Next base: position 10,545 of record VGLU01000014.1, on the reverse strand, counting down.
GACGCTGACCATCCTCGCGATCCTGACGACCCTGTCCGCGAGTTTCGTCGCGCTCTCGTCAAGGAAGTAGGCGTTGGGCTCGATTCCGAAGCCACCCTCGTCTATTATGATGTCCAGCCAGCCCTCCCCCTTCCTGACCGCGGCCTCGGCGAACGCGATCAGCTGATCCTCCTTCCCCTTGTAGTTGGGGTCCCTGTGGAGAACCGCGTACTTGAGGCTGAGCTTTTTAATTATCTTCAGCACGCTGTCGTTGTATTTCAGGTTGATCGCCGACCTTATGTTCGGGTTGGCCTTCATGACCGCCAGTAAAATCTTCGCGAGGTGGCTGGATACGCCGAACTCAGGATCCATGAGCGCCTTTACCTTGCCCCTTATCCTCACGAGCCTGCCGGGGATCCCCGCCACGTCCGCTATGCCCTTTGCCTCCTTTATTGCCATGACAATGTTGGTGAAGACCTCTGGAACGAGCTCTGTGAACTCTGGGGCACTCTCAAGAAGTGATACCGCCGCCCGCAGATCTTCCAGGATTATCCGCCTGATGTCTGAGATGTCCGCCAGACTCATATGGAGCTGCATGCAGAGGGTGCACCTCTCCTCCTCCAGCTCCGGAACCTTGATCTTGTGGACATGGCATATCGCCCCTCCCCTTCTGAGGCTGAGGCAGATCTGACAGATGTTGTTGATGAGGTCTACATGGGTCAGCCTCTTTGTCGCGATCTCCGGCGTGAGACCCTTTGCTATGCTCTTGAGCTCGTCAAAGCTGAATGGGGGCGTTGCGACGGTGGCGACATCCTGAGAGAGGTAGCCGCTCACCGCAGCCTGCGTGACGCCGAGCTTCCTTGCTATCCTCGTCTGCGTCCAAGAATGGTTCTCTGCAAGCTCCTTCGCCACCAGAACTCTTAGGGCAGGCAGTAGTGCCCTAACGGTCAGCTCGCAGGGTGGATTCAAAAACTCTCCTCCATAACCTACTTATTATAAGATTTATATTAGTTAATTATAAACAAGTCTTATATAAAAACCTGCGTAATTAAAGGCGGTGAGCCAATTGTCATACAGCATCCCTAGGGTCCTAACCATAGCGGGATCTGACTCCGGCGGCGGAGCAGGCATCCAGGCAGATCTGAAGACCTTCGCGGCTCTGGGCGTCCACGGGCTGGTGGCCCTCACCGCCGTGACCGCGCAGAACACCGCCGGGGTTATGGGCATCCACGAGGTCCCCCCAGAGATGGTGCGGCTACAGATCGAGGCCGTGGTCAAGGACATCGGCGTGGAGGTGGCGAAGACCGGGATGCTCTCCTCATCCCCCATCATCAGGGAGGTCGCAAGGGCTGCCAAGGATTTCCGGCTGCGCCTGGTCGTGGACCCGGTGATGGTCTCCAAGTCCGGGGCCGATCTCCTGCGGCGCGACGCCTTGGGATCGCTGATAAAGGATTTACTGCCCGTGGCAGAGGTCGTCACCCCCAACCTGGACGAGGCTGAGGCCCTGACAGGGCTGAAGATAGCAGGTGTTAAGGACTCGGTAAGAGCTGGGGAGACCATATTGAATCTCGGCCCGAAGGCTGTGGTTGTCAAGGGAGGCCATCTGAAGGGAAATGCCGTGGACGTCCTCTGCGTTAGGGGGAGGCCCCTGAAGGAGTTTTCCGCGGGCAGGATCGAGTCTGTTACGACCCACGGCACCGGCTGCACCTTCTCATCGGCAATCGCGGCGTTCTTGGCAATGGATCGATCCATCGAGGAGGCCGTTAAGGGAGCCAAGGATTTCGTAACCGGAGCCATAACATGCGGTCTGAGGATAGGGAAGGGCGTCGGGCCAGTCGATCCCGTGAGTGGCTTGAGGATTGATGCCGAGAGGTACAGGGTGATCTCGAGGATGTACGACGCAATATCTGTAATTGAGTCGTCCGAGGTCCTCTCCCTCCTCTCTCCCGAATGTCAGATAAACATCGTGATGGCGTTACCAAAAACCTATGCGAGGGGCATCGAATCCGTGTGCGGCATCCCGGGTAGGATATTCAACGTGGGCGGAAGGCTGAAGGCTGCCTCATGCCCCGCCTTCGGTGCGTCCAAACACGTCGCGAACGTGGTCCTCACCGCAATGGAGTTTGACCCCGAGGTAAGATCTGCCATGAACATACGCTACTCTCAAGAGATCATAGCTGCCTGCAGAAGCCTGGGCTTCAAGATAGGATCCTACGACAGGAAGAGGGAGCCTGAAGAGGCGAAGGCAAAGGAGGGGGCAACTATACCTTGGGGCGTCCGGCAGGCGATCAAGGAATTGGGCGCGGTTCCAGACATAATTTACCACAAGGGCGACTTGGGAAAGGAACCGATGATCACTATACTGGGCAGGGATCCTGTAGAGGTCGCAATGCGGACCATAAAGATAGGCAAGCGCCTCCGTGCCAACCGTGCGTGATTACGGAAAAAGTTTTACTGAAGAGCGTTTACCAAGAGCCGATGGTGAAGACCTTCACTTTTATCGAGTCGAAAAATCCGCTCTTCAGCTCCTCCACGAATGAGTTCAGCTTGAACACTGGGACGACCAGAACCCCCTCGTTCTCCGTGATCCCCTCTTGGTAGAGCGTCACCAGTATCGGTATGATAGTTATGCTCCGCCAGTCCCCCACACCCAAATCTGCAAACTCCTGCAGCTTGTTTCCAAACTCCACCGCTCTTTCCAGGTGAGCCGAGGCTGCAGCCTTCAATGCCGAGGCCTTGCCGAGCCTGATCCTCCAGTGCTTGCAGTCCGCGGCTACTATCCGTGGCCTCTCCAGCGCCACCACGTCCACCTCGTACCGCCTCTTCTTGGAGGAGAACCTGAAGTTTCTGAAGGTTCTGAAGCCGTTCTCCGAGAATACGTCCGAGACCAGCCCCTCGAAGTCCCTCCACTCGAGGTCCTTTGTGGCATCCTCAAAAGCGACTCCGCTCCTTACCCTCTCTTCGAGCTCTGCCAATGAGATCTTACCCGTCGTGCCCCTGCACCCTCTTCTAGCGTCGCAGCCTCGCTCTGCTAGAGATCTTGGCAATTGGCGGCAGTTTCAGTTTATGGGCGTTCTCTTTAATCCTTCTCATTATCTTCTCAATATTCTCTCGCCGGCCTTGTCCCAGCTCCTCGGCGATCTTCTCCGTCGAGTGCCCTAAGTCTGCATGTAGGTGGAGGATCATGTCCATGTCCTCGTAGCTCATCCCCAGCTCCTCCTCGGCCCTGTGACCGGGCCAGAGCCTGGGGCTGCTCTTCTTCCTCACTATCTTATCGGGGATGCCTATGTGCTTGGCAAGCTCCCTGACCTGCGTCTTGTAAAGCCCCCCCAGGGGGAGTATGTCCACCCCGCCGTCACCGTACTTCGTGAAGTATCCGATCAGCAGCTCGCTCCTGTCCCCGCTGCCCACTACGATCCTGCCCTCGAGGTTCGCCATGTAGTAGAGGAGCGTCATCCTCATCCTCGCCTTCACGTTCCCCTGTGCTACCTTGTTCCCCCTTCTGCCGGACGCCTTCAGAACACCCTCCACGGCCTCCGTTATGTCTATCTTCTCGTACCTGATCCCGAGCGTCCGTGCTAGCTCTATCGCGTCCTCCACATCCGAAGCCGGCGTGGAACTCGCCTCGGGCATTATTAGGGCGAGAACCCTGTCCTTGCCGAGGGCCTTTACTGACAGGACTGCCACGGTCGAGGAGTCAACGCCTCCGCTCAACCCAAGAACAACGCCTCGAGCCTTTACCTCCCGCTTTATGAAATCGCAGATCTCCTTCTCGGCAACATCATAATTCAAGGCGAGTTGCTCGGAGGCCCTCATAAAAAGTCCCTCTTACGAATATGGGGCTGGTATATATAAAAGTTTAAATCTACGAATAAATCCATCAGAGTTGTATAGGATCGTGAACCTATGACATCGAAGGACCAGACGATGGGTGCAGGAATTCTCGTGGTCTCGATCGTTATCATCATACTATACCTATACTGGCTGTTCTTCACACCTTACGCTTGGTGGGCAATCGTCGTACCGGTACTCATTATAGTCCTGGCAGTCCTGGGCATAGCAGCCTGGATAGGATACACCATGGCAACGACCCCCCCTCCAAAGCCGTTGGAGGAGATACCTGAGCTGAAGGAGACAGAGGAGAAGAGGTAAGGGCCTGCAACTAACGAGAAGCAGCAAACAAGGAAAATCCGCCTTTTCCTCATTTTTCATCTTTGTCCATTTTTTTGTTTCTTTATCGCATAGGCACGCTATGATTAACCATGAGGGGACAATTTTTAAATGCGGCAAGCCCAAGAGTAGTGTCCGTGGATGGTTGTTGTCCGCCCATAACGGCATGCGAGTAATTGTATGGTGATGAAATTTGAAGATAAAATACCCTTTGATACTGATAAACTTCAAGACGTATGAGGAGTCGCAGGGCAAGAGGGCCCTTGCACTGGCTAGAGCTGCGGAGAAGGTGGGCAAGGAGTACGGGGTCTGCATAGCCGTAGCCCCTCAGCACGTTGACATCCCTCTAATTGCAAAGAATAGGTCCGTCCCCGTGTTTGCTCAGCACGTGGACCCTGAGATGCCCGGCTCTCACACGGGACACATCACGCCGGAGTCGGTGGTGGAGGCCGGTGCCTGCGGATCGATAATCAACCACTCGGAACGCCGGCTGAGGGCAGATGTCATCGAGGAGATAGTGGGAAGGTGCGGCTCGCTCAAGCTCATTACCTGCGTCTGCGCCAACACCTCCCGGGTCGGGAAGGCTCTCGCCGCGCTCAGCCCAGAGATGATCGCCGTCGAGCCGCCCGAACTGATAGGCAGCGGCATATCCGTGTCAAAGGCAAAGCCCGAGGTCATTACTGATTCGGTGAGGATGATAAGGGCGGTAAACCCCAAGATCAAGGTGCTTTGCGGCGCCGGAATAACCAAGGGGGAGGACGTTGCCGCAGCCCTGAGGCTTGGATCGGAGGGCATCTTGGTGGCGTCGGGAATCGTCAAGGCTAAGGATCCCGAGGCGGTACTCAGGGACTTTGCGGAGCACATGCGGCGGTAGCCAATCGATCGCATCCTGCTCCATCTCAACCGGGTGGGACTTGAATATTACCTGCATTCAAAGAGACAGGTGATGCGAGCCTATTGGAAGTGATACATTAAAATATCAGATGATATATTATTGTATCATATGATACAAAATTATACCGAGTACAAGATCCTGAGGGTGTTCTTCAACTACCCAACGAGGCACTTCCAACTAAGGGAGATCTGCAGGATGCTCAGGATGGGAATGCCATCGGTCAGCAAGCATGTGAAGGCCCTTGAGAGGCAGAGGTTTCTGACGAAAGAGAGAAGGGGCGTCTATGAGAGCTACAGGGCGAGTATGAGCGATATCTTCAGGCTCTATAAAAGAAACGACGTCCTTTTGAGGATTCACGAATTGGGACTCGAAGAATTCATAGCGGACAAGCTCCAACCGGACGCGGCGGTACTCTTCGGCTCAGCGTCCAAGGGTGAGGACGTGGAAGGCAGTGACATCGACATCTTTCTGGTCGCCAAGGAGAGGGAGGTAGATTTGAGCAAGTTCGAGAAGAAGCTAATGAGAAACATCAGCCTACACTTCGAGGATGATGTGTCTAAGTTGCCGAAGGAGCTGCTGAACAACATAATCAACGGCATCGTAATTCACGGATACCTTAGGGTGTTTTGAATGAGGACGTGGAAAGAGTCGCAAGGCGAGGTGAGGAGGGTCAGACCGGACAAAGAGATGGCGAGGTCAATGCTCAAGATGATCGAGGTCAGAATGAGGATGATGGAGAGCGTGAGCAGGGAGGATTTCGCATCCTTAGTTGTGGAGGGCTATTACGAGGTGATCAAGGAGACTTTGACGGCCCTGATGGCTTTGGACGGATACAAGACGCTTAGCCATGAGGTCCTAGTAGGTTATCTGAAAGAGTTCTTCCCACAGTTTTCCGAGTCTGAGGCATTGCTTGTGGATCGCTTGCGGCAATTGAGAAACAAAATTTCCTATATGGGGTTTTTTGTTGACCCTGATTACCTGGAAAGAAATGAGAGGCGGATAAAAGAGGTCGTTGAGAAGCTTCTCTCAATATTGAGGGAAAGGTTGCACTCTTGACGCTAAACCGCTACTTGCCCTGGCTTATCATAGATTACGCATTCCTTCGCTCCTTTTTCCTTTAACTTGTTCGGCGGGAGGTCCCCATCCGAAAGGGTGGGGATGAAAGCCGAAACTTTTTATAGCCTCTCAGCAAAGTATCACTCGGATGCAGGGAGGGGCCACCCCTAAAGCGCCTGTGCGTGGTCGATGATATGAGACCTGACTCTGGGGCCTCCGTAACCCTAATGGGGATCGAGCCTCGGTGGATGAAGCAGGAACCTGGAGTACCCTGAAAAGGGAAAAGCCTCCGCAAAACGCTCCCTGAAGCAGAGGCGGTGAAGGAGCAACCAGAAGGAAAAGCGGAAGCCCCATGCGAGAGCGTGGGGAGGAGGTCACACAGTTAAGCACTTCAACCTCAATATGAGGGACTGGCGGCGTGATATGGCTCCTGAGGATTTGAACACGGTCATGAGACAACTGCAGGAATTCAGCAATAAATACGGACAGCTGTCCCTGGTGCCGATAAGGGTTGGTTTCTATGCCAAGGGGGAAAAGTGGGAGGGCTACATTCCGATACTGGCCTTTGGAAAATTCCCAATTCTTGGATATCTGGAGGGAACCTGCGTCTGCGCCAACACCTCCCGGGTCGGGAAGGCTCTCGCCGCGCTCAGCCCAGAGATGATCGCCGTCGAGCCGCCCGAACTGATAGGCAGCGGCATATCCGTGTCAAAGGCGAAACCCCAGGTGATCACCAACTCTGTGCGGATGATAAAGGCCGTCAACCCAAAGATCCACGTCCTCTGCGGGGCGGGCGTTACAACTGGCGAGGACGTTGCTACCGCCCTGAGGCTAGGCTCCGAGGGGATTCTTGTCGCCTCCGGGGTCGTGAAGGCTAAGGATCACGAGGCCGTCCTTAGAGACTTTGCACGAAAGGCTTTATGGAGGAGACCTTAACAGGGGGACCAATTTGGTCAGCCAAGGATATTGCCCTGAGCGATAATTATAAACCGTTTAACACTTCCCCTGAGCGGAATATTTATAAAGTGTTAACAGTTACAATTATATACATTAAAATGTATCATCAGTGGGTTTTTAATGGGTTCTGGGGAAGAGGAGAGGGGACCGGAGCGGCGGAGGGACTACATGAGGGTCGTGGAGGCCATACTGACGACGGCCTTGAACGGAGCCTCTAAAACCCATATAGTCTACCGGGCGAACCTGAACTTCAAGATATGCCAGCGGTACCTTAAAGACCTAGAATCTAAGGGTCTGCTAATGTGTATAGAGGACTCGGCCAAAAGGTATACGACCACGGAGAAGGGCTCGGAATTCCTCGACCAATACAGTAAAATTAAGGAACTGCTCTAGGTGCCGTCCAGAATCTTCTTGGTCGTAGCGTCTATCTTCACCCTCCTGCCGCCACCCTCAAGCTTTATGAACCCGTACTCGGAGAGGAACCGCGCCAACCTAAGGGCCTTCTTTGGGGTTACGCCAACCCTCTCGGCCACCTCCTCCAGGGCATGGTATTCCCCGTCGGCTATGTAAGCCAAGAACTCATCGACCCTGTTTGACTTATCCGCTCCGCAGCACACCGGCAACACCAGCACGAATAAAGATGGATTGAGCTCTTTTATAAGCCCCAGCGAATCCGAGTTCAGTAACATAGTTCAGTAACATAGTTTCTTGCCTCATTATAAGCCGTGACCGATGAGGTTACAGTTGCTCAGCCGACGCTAGGAGGCTTGTGTATTGCCGCTTGAAATTAAGCCTGCAAAGGGTGGAATGAGCACCCTCTACCTGCGCGTACCCCAGGACGTCATGATGATGTACAACATCACCCACGACGACCGCTTCACCTTCGAAATCTTGGACGGCGTGGACGGCATAAAGCTCGTGTACAAGCTCCAAGCGGCGGTTGGAAAGAAAGAAAAAGAAAAGGAGAAGGAAAAAGCATGAACACAAAACGGATAACAGCAACCCTATTGATAGCGGTATTCCTAGTATCGGCAATTCCACTATACGTCCCATCTGTGAGGGCAAATTCTGTAATCAATGTTCCAAGCGATTATTCAACGATCCAAGCAGCCATCAATGCGGCCTCCCCCGGCGACACCGTGCTCGTTGGGCCGGGGACATACGAGCCATTTGGATGGATTGGCAAGAACAATCTTACAGTCAAGTCTACAGACGGGCCCAGCGTGACATTTGTGACTGGACGATGGGCTGTTATCGGTGGGAGCTACTATATGACGGGAGTATATGTCGGAGAATCCGCGGATGCTCGAATTGAGGGATTCGATGTCAGTTGCTCTGGAGGGAACGGTATATGGGTCTATGCTGGATCTGGTAAGGAGTCGCCGAGGGCAACCGTAAAAAACAACATTGTACACGACTGCTGTAGTCAGGGCATAACCTTGGCACGAGCACCAAACAGCCTAATAGAAAACAACACGGTTTACGGCAACAGTTTCGGCGGCGGTGATGGCATGGGTATCTGGGTTTCCTATTACTCCCATGACACAATTGTGAGAGGAAACGAGGTGTACAACACCAAGGGCAATGGTTACTGGGACTCTGGAATATATGTATCTCAACAGGGGACTGGCGTTATAATAGAAAACAACGACATCCATGGCAATGTAATTGGCATAAGGGTCATGGTAAACGGGGTCCTGGCTCGCTACAATAACATCTATGGAAACACCAAATGTGGCGTGACGGGGATGGGAACATACTCTATCGACGCTTCTTTGGTGGGGGGATGCCACTGGTCCTAAGCACGCGACTACCAACCCCAGTGGCTTAGGTAATGAAGTCGCTGACAAAGTAAAATACAGCCCGTGGTGTGCCATTGAGGACACGGACCTAGATACACTTGGATATCAGCTGCCCACCCCCATGGTCTGGGGGGTAAGCACTAATGGCACCATCCAAGAAGCCGTTAACCAAGCTTCCCCTGGAGACACCGTGCTCGTGGCGGCGGGGACATATATCCAAACAGGTGATCTGGTGATAGACAAGGAAGTTTACATTCTTGGAGCTTCTGGAAAGCCCACTATCCAGTTCGATGGAGGATCTGATAACGTCGTCATAAAAGCAGACAATGTACTATTGGAGCATCTAAGTTTCATCAAAACTGCAGATAGTCTTTGGAATAGCTATATTTTGGAAGTTCCAAAAGGAGGCCACCCTGATTACCTATCTCTTTATGGAGGACTAACTATCCGTGACTGTTCCTTTGAAGGTGGAAAAGACGGCGCGATGTATATCAACATGAATGGCGACTTTACATTGGAAAATTCAGAGTTCATTGGTTACGCTGCTTATTCGACGGTTCAAATAGCGGCATTCGACGGAGAAGTGACCATCTCTGGGAACACATTCACCGGATCAGGTGGAGGAAGAGTTATCGTCGTTGAGCCTGGACCTGTTGAGCAAATATTGTACGGTGGTACAATGAACATCATCGAAAATACCGTTACCGGGGTGAAAAGCTTCTTAGTATTCAACCATTGGGCGGAGCCTTCCAAGAAAGTTGACATTAACATCGAAGAAAACGTCTTGGATGATATCACTGGAGATGCGATCTCAATCTGGACATGTGGAAACATTGATATCGGCAAACTTGGTCCAGTACAAATCAACAGAAATACATTCAAGAATATAGCTGGAGCTGCAATACGAGTTGACACTACTGAAGCTGCATCCTATGGTATCCCAACAAATCCATTTGGAGTACTTAACCTCACAGCCAAACAAAATAACATATATGGCAAGTACGGAATAATAAACGAGTACACCTCCACTATCGATGCCAGATACAACTATTGGGGTGACCCAAGCGGACCCTTCCACGCCACAGCCAACCCTGGCGGCTTGGGCGCCGCGGTGAGCGACAACGTGACCTTTTACCCGTGGCTCTTCGACAGCTATCCACCTCCACCGCCAACATGGCCGCCAGAACCATACGTGCCGCCGGTAAGCCAGACAGAGGTCAGAGGTAACGCCGACACCATACTGTCGACGCTTGGCGATGTTATCATAGCAGGCGAGGATGCCTCTGTGGCCGGTGAGGAGCTGGACTACAACCACGATGGAATGGTCAATATAGCCGATGCCTGGGACCAGCTCGTCGATGCAGGGCTACTAAGACCACCGAGCTTTACCTTTGACCCAGAGGCGGCGAGCGCATTTCTGAGGATGCTACAGTCAATATACGGTGAGACCTTAGAGAACTTCCCCTCGCTTGAGGGTAGAGTCTGGCTGCTGTACATGCTGGCGTACCTGCCGTACCAATAAATTCCCCCATTTTTTAGGGTCAAAATAGGTAAATGGGGAAGAGCTAGAGTCTCGTCCAAAGGCGTTGGATCGGCAAACGAAGGTGGTGGGCGTTGGTTGAACACTCTCTCATTTTCGTCCCAAATCCAATGCCGGATAAAAAACTCTAGCGTTCCTACATGCCC
>VGLU01000013.1 GCA_016882195.1 Thermoproteota archaeon | reverse complement strand
TCCCGTGTTCGACGTCCCTCTTCCTCTTGACGGTGGCAACGAAGACCGTCCTCGGCGCCTGCTCGGTCATCCCCCAGTAGTTCAGGGCGGTCCAGAAGCCCACATAGTAGGCGTCGATGAGATGAGGGACCAGGAGGAGCGGGGCCTCCGACCATGTCCCTTCGTATCCGGCCCTTGCTGGTATGAGCAGGTATCTCCCCCTCTCTATCTCCTCTATCCTGCCCTTTCTCTTCAGGCGCATGAGGATGTTCTTTACCGAGGCCTTTGAGGTGCCGAGTACCCCCTCAGCATCCGCGAAGGAGAACGCGGACCTGCCCCCCCTCTCAAGGTCGAAGAGTAGCCTCAGCTCCCTCGGTCCGAGTCTTATTTCTTGTGTAACCATAGTCTTTCATAAAGATACCTTTGTTACATAACTATTAAAATCTTTCTCATTGCGATTCTGAACACCCGACTTGAACATATAACATCTCTGAGAAACGATGTAATCCTCCATCCTCTGAAACCCCCTCTTTCTCTCCGGCTCGACCTCCGCCATATCGACGACTGTTGGCCCTCGTCTCCATCAACCTTCTGGCTTATCCCGGGCTGGCGGTTTGAACCTCACAATCCCGACGCTGTCCCATTCTATGTGTCTGAAGTACTGCTCCCTCTCCTCCTTGGTATGAGAGTAGAATAGGGTGTTGCAGAGATCGCCATAGCTGTTGACCTTGAAGTAGCTCTCCCCTTTCAGGTAATTCAGGACATCCTTCAGGTCCCGTGCCACAAAGGGGATCCTGCTCCTGATGAGGCCGTCGACCATCCTCAAGTAGACCTCCGCCAGCACGTAATTGCCCACACCGATGGAGAAACTGCGCTTCCGTTCGTAGGGCGGATACAAAATTATGCCGTGCCCATGCCAGCTGAAGACGATCTCGAACGGGTGCCCTCCACAGTGGCTCTTTTCCCTCAGCCACCTCGCGAACGCCTCCTCGCTCTCCCTGTCCTCTATCTCCAGCATCCCGCAGTTCCTTCCGTCTGCCCATCGCCCGTACATCCCCTCATCGGTCAACCCACCTGCCCTGTCCCCGAAAGCGGCTCGGTAGCAGATCCCGGCGACCCTCAGGTACTCATTCAGCGAGACCCCGTGGGTAGCCCTCCTGCCTCTGCCTCTGTAATCCGCGAGGATCCTTCTCGCCTCCTCCGCCGGCATGGTGCGCTCCATGACGTGCTTCCCCTTTATCCTTCCACTCCTCAGATCGTACGGGTACAGTTTCAAGACCTCCCCTCTGCCCGCCCCTTCGATCACGTCGATGAATTCCATTGCTTCCCGAAATACCCTCTCATAGATGTCGCTAACCCTCTCGCTTCCCCTCTTGACGCACATCTGTCGAAGACCGATAGCTCTGAAGAATATGAAGAATGCCCCCTCGTACTCCATCACCTCGAACGGGATTGCGATGAGCCTTCCTCTCCTCTTCAATGGAAGGATAAAGTGACTCCACCGTCGGTCGTACTCCGTTTCAGAGGTCGGATAGGCCCTATCCGTCAGCGCTTTGAGCACCCCGTAGACGCGATCATTAAAAATCTCTTTCGCCATGTCCGCGGTTCCAGAACCTTCCAATGCGTACTCCAACTCGCTATATGCTATTCTTGACGCAGCATCCCTCGGCGGATCATCTGCCACAACATAGGAGAAGTTGTCGCCGCTGTGTTTGATCTGCTTGAAGAGCAATTCTGGTCGACCGTTGAAAATAATTCATTGCATTCCTATAAAAGAGCAATCGATCTTTATAAGGAAGCTTTCCCGCCATCTGGCGTTGCCTTTATTAGTCCGTCTTCTTAAATGTATGACTATGGTAAAGTCAGACTGCATAACAGTCAGAAAAAAAGGCGTCATAGTTCTCCCCAAGAAGGTCCGGGAGCGGCTCGCCATCTCGGAGGGCGACCTGGTAAGGGTCTCCGTCGACGACCGGGGCAAGAAGGCGGTCCTCAGCAAGGTGGATCTCTGGGGCAAGCTCATGGGCTGCGCGAGGAAGTCCTACGACCCGGACGAGGCAGAGGTGGAGCTCGACAGGGGCGAGGCTCCCTGAAGAGGCTGCTCGTGGACACCTACGCCGTCCTGGCGGCGGCCACCGACTCCCTCACGCCGGCGGCTGCTGCGGCGCTGATGGACATAAAGTCCGGCAGGGTCAGGGGGGTCATCCACTACCTCGTCGCCTACGAGGTGTTTTACCACTGGCGCAGGGGCAGGCTCCCGGGCTTCGCGGCGGAGGGCGAGGTCGGCGAGTACCTCAAAACGGCATTCGCGAGCCTCGGTCTGAACCACGAGGTCGCGGGGCAGGCAGCCCGGGTGAAGGCGGAAGGGGATTCGATGCTCGAAGAGGCGAAGGATCCATCGCTCCGCCCCAGGCGCCTCTCCTCCTGTGACGCCACAACCATCGCCCTCGGGAAGCTCTTCCGGATGCCCATCCTCTCGGGCGACAAGGACCTCATCTACGTCGCAAGGGCATTCGATCTGGAAGTCGTCTGGTGAATTGCGCCGGTGTCATTGGTACCATTCCGTTTTGCCAAGCCTCTGCTCTCAAAAATGCTTTTTTAACGCACATATATAACAAAATAAGTACAGCAGTCAGCTCTTTCGCACACGTTCGTTCCTATTGTCGCCGGCTATCCTCCTTGCCTCCCTCACCGCCTCCACGTAGACCTCCTCTCTCAGCCTGAAGCCGCATCCTATCAGCCGGTTTAGGCTCTCAAGGAAGCCGTCCAGATCAAGTTTTCGCATCTCGAGCGCCTGCAGGAGGACGAACACCGTGCCTCTCGGCTTAAGGTCCAGCATCCCCGCAGCCGCCCTGGCAGGAGCATCGTCGACCAGGACCTCGACCGTGCCTGTCCTCTTCGCGAGCGACAGGACCGCAACCTCGCCGGGGTCCAGCTCTATGGGGAGCTTGACGGCCTCAGCGTTCAGTACCCTTAGCCATCCCTCCGAGATCGCCCTCTCAACGATGTGCGCATCCCTCTCACCGAGACGCTTCCCCCTGTCCACAACCTCAATCTTGACCTCTTCCGGTATGGCAACCTCCCCGTATACCTCCTTCAGGAGGCGGAGCATCCCTGCCTTGGCAAGGTATATCAGCGGTGTCGCGTTGGAGATGATGCCGGTCAACTGGTCTCTCCCCAAAATTCACCGCGTCAGGCCTGTCCCAGCGCCTTGAGATCCTGCCTGAGTTCATCGACCGTGTATGGTACCTTGGTCCTCCTCTTCCCGGCTTCGGTAATGATCTCCCAGAGCGAGATGCCGCACCTTGTTGCCGCCTGCCAGAGCGTTATTCTCCCCTCCTCGTAGTCCTTGAGCGCCCTCGATATCAGCCACTCGCGCGCCGCCTCGGACAGGAACCTCCTCATGACAGTGGAGCGGTCCATTCCCTCTCTCTTCGCAACCTCATCTATCAGCTTCGCTAGGTCATCGTCCACTCTGGTTGTGAGAGTGATCGGCATTAGATCACCTGTATTAATTTTATTCATTTTAATATTTAACCTTTCTTCTTCCGTTTCACTCCTCTTTCTCCGGCTCCACATCCTCCACACCCCTCTCCGCCAGCGCCACGCATGTAGAAGCCCTAGGATGCTTGGATTCGCTCTCGGTTCGCCGTCTCGGGTTGCTGTTAAAGTAGCTCGATGGGGTATCCCTTCGGCTTCAGCCATGCGTACTGGGTCGCTTCGTCGGCAGTTATGCACATCGCCTCCTCCGCCTCTGCAAGGGCCACCGGCAGCGCGTCGTACACGGTCACCTTCGCGTCGAAGGCGATCTCGCCAGCCCTCCTCATCAGCCCCCCGTCCACGGGCACGACCCTCATATGGAGCCTGAACAGCTGCTCGATGGCATCCCCCAGCCTCTCCGCATCGAACCCGGGGTTGTGCCTCAGGGCGTTGGCGACCTCGCAGAAGAGCAGCTCCAGGACCGCAAGCTCGATCCTCCCCCCGGCATGCGCCTCCATCAGCTCCAGCGCCCCCTCCGACCCATCCTCCCTGCTGAACCACTTCACCGCCACCGAGGAGTCCGGCACCGCTACCTCGCGTCTCGCCATCTGCGTATCTCCTTCGCACTGTTCCAGTCCGGAGGGCTTGCCTCCCTGAGCTTCTTGATGGTTTCTGCCGCCGCCAGCCTCTCCTCCCTCTCTACCTCCTCCTCGAACGCCCTCCTCGCCGCATCGCTCCAATTCACGTGCTTGAGGCGCCTCATCCTCTTCCTGAGGTCCTCCGGCACACTCACAGTCACGTTTACCATATTTAAGCACAACACATATTTCTTATACATATCTGAATTAAATAACGATTTAAGCATTGCCCCCATAAAGGAAAACAGCCTCAATAAAAAGGGGAGTTTTTATGCACCGCGCCCAGTCCCTCCCGTGTCACCCTTCTTCATGCTCTGCCTCTGCATCCTCGACTCCCTTCTCGGTCAGCAGGACGTAAGCTGATGCTCGGGGGTGCTTGGGCGAGTCTATCACCGTCGCCCTTGCTCTGCCTTTGCTCCTCTCAAGCCATATCCGAAACGTCGATCCGTGCGCCACCACGGCACAATAAGAAAACCTATCTCTTCCGAAAGAACTTCTCCATCACGAGCCGCAAATGGTACTTATAGTTCTCATCCCTACCGACGTAATCGACCTGGCTCGCCCTTTCAGCTATCTGTTTTCCTTTGAGGCCGAACTTTCTGATGCACGCTTCTATGTCCTGCTCATCCTTTTCATCGAGCCTCCCGATCTTGGTCACCACTATATCGACTGGTTGCAGCGCCCTCAACTCGACGCTCTTCATTTTTGCTACCCCAACGCTCTTTTCAAGGTAGTCCTCAGGAAGCAGCTGGCTGAAGACCTTGCCGTCCTTCCAGCAGTCTATCTTGAAGCCGTGGGGAACAGCCTTAAGGGCCCGTTGAAATTCCTCATAATCCTCGCCCGGCACGGTAAAGTCGATGTCGATCGTCGACGGTTTCACATCCAGCAACGTCATCGCGGTGCCTCCCACTGCTACCAGGACGATCTCACGCTTCAGCTCCCTGTCCACTGCCTGTAGGAATGCCAGCAGGCCCTCCCTGTCAAGTGGCATTGTACAACACCATCTTCTTCCTGATGCTGTCCTCGTCCGCCTTGATCTCCTCCACTCTGAACGACTCTAAGATCTTAATTGCCGCCTCCGCCTCGTCCGTGGGCTTGACCCTCTCCAGCACCCTCAAAAGACCCAGCAGCCTCTCCGAAACCCTGTACTTCTGGGCGAGGAAGGCAAGGATGCCGTGGTTGAACTTGCTCTTTGCCAGGATTACTGGCACCGCCTCAACCCGCCGCATGTCGCCCCCCAGAAGGATCGAGGTCACTATATATTCTACGCAGATCTTCCTTCCCTGCCTTACCTCCGGACCGAACTCCCTGTAGCCGAACCTCGCAAGGTTGTATGTTATGTCCTGCTCAGCAATCTTTGCCGGGTTCGTCTCCTCCCGCTCGAACGCGACCCGCCCCCCCTCCTGCACGTCCCTGACCTCCATCCAAAAAGCCTGGGGCGAGAAGAAGGCTATCTTGTCAGAGAGCATCTCCTTCAGCGGATTCCTTTCCTCCGACCTCAGCAGGTGAGAGAACTCGCCCCTGCTAAGCGCCAGGGAGTCTATCTTCAGGCTGTGCGTCCCCTGAAGCTTTTGCACCACGGTCACCACCCCCATCGCCCCTTTACGGGCATCAATGTCTTCTCCAGAACCATGCAGGAGGAGCAACAGCTCTGCTCTGTTGAGCTTTATGTTGCTCTCCGGCCTGACAGCGATCATGGAACTCGCGAGGTCCCTGCAATGAATCTCTGCGTCTGCAAAGAGCGCCTGCAGCTCCGTGCGGTCTCTGAGGAGGCTCCGCTTTCTCCTCAGCTCCACCTCCGCAAGAAGATCGATCAGCGCATAACTGTCAAAGTTCAGGGCGACGACCGAGGCCCTGCCTACCTTCGTTAGCTTGATTAAGTCTTCCTCTGACATGGCGTGCAGCTTTCCGTAGATGTTTGCGTAGTATGCGGTTCCGTGCTCCTCCACCATCTCCTTCGTAAGCTCATTGATGGAGAATGTCCTGCCCAGACTCCTCGACAGGGTGTCAAGCACTCTGAACGTGGTGTCGTCCATACAAGCCCTCATTATAGTTTTCGTGATATAATATTATAGTAATTGTAATATAAATATGTTCGCACTCTGCATCCCGAAAAGATATATGAATTTGACCTTTTTATTGGTAAAAATTAAGTATTTTGTCCCACATATATGTCAAATCACCATCAATATCCGCCATCCGATTTGCCTCTTCGCGCATCTACGCCGGGCTCCCTCAATCTTCCCTCTCCACCTCCGCGTCCTTCACCCCCTTCTCCGTCAGCGCCACAACGTTCCCTCCCGCCGGCCTCATGGGCTTCGCCACCGGTATTACTTCGGGCACATCCAGCATCTGGTTCGTCACCACAACGATCAAATCATACAGCGATGTCATCCTCTGCTGCCTCACCACCAGGTTCTCCCTCCCCGGGTACTCATTCCTGAAGTGCGCCATCAGCTCGCATTTATATGCCGCCCACCGGCCGTTCTCGCAAGCCATCCTAATGACCTAAGTCGTTGTCGGCATTCACCAGTTGCCCTGTCGCTCCTTTCATTGCCCCTTCAGTTCCCTCAGCAGCCTAGCCTTCAGCAGCTTCACCTTCCGCAAATCGCGGATCCCCAGGACCTCGAACTCGGTGCGGCTCTCCTCGATCATCCTCCCCAGCCTCTCCGGGAGCCCCGCGAGCCCTCTCTCCCTGCAGGTCCTCGAGTACTTCCCCAGGTCCACCGCCCCGCTGGCGAGCAGTGCCATTATGTCGATCCGGTCCTTCTCACCCTTGACGCTCCCCACCCTCCCCGCCGCCGCCTTCTGCTTCAGTATCAGGAGCAGCTCCGGCTCGGGGACCCTGAAGCCCTCCACAATCCGCGTCTCTGCCATCAGGTACTCCACCGGTAGCCCCAGGTCCGAGTAGTGGGGGACGTATATGTCCACGTCGACCATGCCGCGCCTGTACTCGTACTTCCTCAGCCTGTCGTTCTTCGCAATGGGGAGGTCCCTCCTCATCCTGGAAAGCTCCTCGAAGTCCACCAGCATGTCGATGTCCTTCGACTTCAACGCCCGGGTGTAGAGCCAGACCGCCCACCCCCCTATCAGCACGAAGCTGTGCCTCTGCCTCAGCTCCTGGAGCAGCTTCCAGCTGGCGTCTACAGCCTCGGAGTGCCAGAACGACACCTAGATCACCTTCTCGAGGGCGTTCAAAAAGTCCTGGGCGTACCAGCTCCTGAGGTTCCATAAATCAACGTAGATCTGCGCCAGGGTCGCCCTCCCAAGCCTCTCCAGATGGGGATCGGTCTCAAGGACGATCAGGTTTGCCACCTCCCCAGGTTTCCCCTTGCCGAACCTCCTCTCAAAGTCCTCCCTCCTGCCGTAGACCACCACCTCGCCGTACTCCGCTGGCACGCTCCCGAACCTTATCTTGAAGGCGGTGTACGCCGTGAAGATCGCGCCCGGCGGAACCGATCCCTCCATCTCGCCCACATCCATGTCCACCCGCGTTTTGTACACGATGGAGCTGGCGAGGTTCCGTATGCTACACCAGTAGAGCAGCACCTTCTTGGCGTTGGATAGCCGGAAGCCCCTCCTCTGCATCGTTACTGCCCCAACCTCCTTCAGGGGCTTAAGGGCGTGGCTCACGGTGCTCGCCGGGATCCCCGCCTTCCTGGCGACGCCGCGGACCGTGAACTGCGTTCTCTTCTCCTCCATGCCCTCCATTAGGATCTCCCTGTATGCGATCTCTGATTTCATATTGTACAATAAATGTTGTACGATATATATAGTTTCTGGAAGTCAGATTGGACAACAGTCTGGGGGGCATGTATGTTGAAGCGGCTCATTGTTCCTCCCTGTCCATCTAGTTGTCCCGTGCAGGATTTAAATCATTACAATCCATTCAACCCTAGGGCTCCTTCATGAACTCCACGAACTCCTCAAGGGAGCGCCTCTTAAGCGTGTAATTGGTCTGCCTCTCTGCCCCGATGGTCGAAAAGGGTCGCGGACCGTAGTCGTGCCCCGGGTAGACCTCCACATCGTCCTCGAGACTCATCAGCTTGTTGAACAGGCTATCGTACATGTCCTCGGTCAGGGTCACCGTTAAGTTTTCATACTGTTGCGTCGCATTAGACTGTATGCGTTCTGCAGGGGGGGTCAACATCAGGGTAGGAATAGTCGCCTGTGAGATCTTCAAGAAAGAGATAGAGCATCTGACAGAGGGAGACCCGGATATCGTCTACAGGGAGTACCTTGAATTCGCCCTTCACCTCAACTCGGCTAACCTGAGAGAAAAGGTCTCGGAGAAGGTAAACGCCCTCAAGGGCAAGGTGGATGCTGTCTTCCTCGGGTACGGCATCTGCCAGTCCCTCACAGGAATAACCTCTCAGCTCCAGGTGCCCACGGCGATGCTTCAGGTCGACGACTGCATCGGCGCCTTCCTGACGCCGCCCGAGTACGAGAGGGAGAAGAAAATATGCACGGGTACCTGGTTCATGTCCCCCGGGTGGGCGGAGCTGGGCTGGGACGGCGTCGTAAAGGAGCTGCGGCTGGACCTGGACCGGCTGAAGGCGCGGGGCTACGACTCGGCGTACTTCATGAGGAAGCTCTTCTCAGGATACTCCAGGTGCCTGTTCATCGACACGGGCGTGCCGGACAGGGAGAGGTACGAGGCCCTCTCCAAGGGCTTCGCCCAGAGGCTGAACCTGAGGCACGACTGCCGCTCATGCACCCTCGTCCTCCTTGAGAACGCCCTGAGGGAGGCAAAGGGGCTCGCGGAGAGATCCAACGCCAAGTGACGATGCTCGCCATCAGGTTTTAAAAATAGGTGGCCAGCGAAGCCTAAACCCGAGATCTCCATCGAGGACGGCCGTCTAACTTTCCGAATCCTCCGAGACCACATCCTCCACGCCCTTCTCCGTCAGCGCCACGTACGCCGATCCCCTTGGGTGCTTGGGCGAGTCTATCACGGTAACCCTCGTCCTCCCCTTCGTCCTCTCCAGCCACAGCCGGAAGGTCGAGCCGTGCGCCACCACGTTCCCTCCAACCGGCTTGAAGGGCCTCACCCCCGGTATGACCTCCGGCACGTCCAGTATCTGGTTCGTGACGACGACGATCAGATCATAAAGCGATGCCATCCTAAGCAGCTGGTGCATGAAGGCGTTGAGCCTCTGCTGCCTCACAACAAGGTTCTCCCTCCCCGGATACTCGTTCCGAAAGTGCGCCGTCAGCGAGTCCACGATCAGCAGTTTAACCCCCTTCTCCCTCACGTACTCCTGCGCGATCCTTAACCCCTCGAACTGGTGGTCCGTGTTCACCGCCCTGAACCCGAACACTTTATCCAGCGCCCTGTCGTCCTCCAGCCCTACGCCCTTTGCTATCTGCTCCAGCCTCTCCGGCTTCAGCGTGTCCTCGGTGTCCACGTAAAAGGCAGCCCCATCCAGCCCCCCTCGGTTCTTCGTCAGCTGCACCGTCATGCACAGCTGCAGGCAGATCTGCGTCTTCCCCGTGCCGTACGCCCCAATGAGTTCGGTTATCCCTGGCTCAAGCCCCCCGCCCAGCAACTCGTCCAAATTCTTAGTCCCGGTGGTCAGCCTCGGCATGTTCCTCCTCCTCTCCAGGTACTCCCTCGCCGTGAAGACCTTTGGCAGCGCCGCCTCCCTCGCCCTCTTGGTCGCCTCCTCCGCCTTGCCCTCGCCCAGCTCGCTCATCGCCAGCAGCTCCTTCACCGGTATAGCCGCCAGGTCCCTAACCGAGCTTATCCCCGCCCTCCTAAGCTTCTCCGCCGTCGATGGCCCTATCCCAGAAAGGTCCTCAAGATCCGCCTCCTCCACCATACGCTCTTTTTCACTCTCTTCCTCGTCCTCACTCATTCTCCCATCCTCCTTTTTCTTTTCCTTCGCTTGAACATCCTCATTCGAGCCCATCGTATGCCCTCCTCAACCTGTCCATCGCCTCGAGGATCATCCTCCTCACGCCCCCCTCGCCATCCTCCTCGGGAGAGATCAGAGCCCCCGCCGCCCACAGTATCTCGCGGAACTCCTCCACCGCGTACTCCTCCTCGAAGATTTTTGTCTCCCTCCCGCACTTTCCCCTTGAGAAGATGGCTCTCCTCACGTGCCCGGCGCCGTCGCAGAAGAGCTCCACGCCCAGCACGCATTCGCCCTCGCCCCTCCCCAAGCTCCAGAAGAGCCTGTTCGCGGAGACCTGCCTCACCCTCATCTAGCCGCCCTCCCTCCATCCTCCTTCTCCTCCATCTCTCCGCCCGTTCTCTCATCCATCTCCGCGAGCGCCCTTTCTCCAACCTTCGTCAGCCTGTACCACCTCGCCCCCGCATTATCCACGTACTCCATGATCAGGAAGTACCTCCTCAGCCCCTTTACCACCGCCCTCAGCAGGACGTTCTTCTGCTCGTTCACAGCCTCCACCGGCACCCTCCCTCCCTCCACAAGCCTCAGCATCTCCCTTGCGTAGACCAGCGCCCCCCTGTCCCTGAAGATCTTCTCGAGCATCCTAGTCGTCATCGCTCCCGCCTTTGCCTTCAGATCCACCGGCTCCTCCCCCAGCGTCCTCATGTGCTCCTTGATCTCCTCCTCCGAGACCTCCCTGAACTGCGACAGCCGCGGGCTCACGAACACCGGCCTGTCCCTCCCCGATACGCATAGGAGCGCAGCCTCCTCCCCCAGGTGCCTGACCTCCCTCGCCTCCTCCCTTGTCAGCGCGAAGGTCCTCTCTATCTGGTATAGGTCCCTGTCCCAGAGCGGCCCGCAGTACAAACATGACGTAACCCTCTCCCCCATGTTCCACGGTAGCAGGGACGGGCTCGCCCCGCACAAATGAGCCATGACCCCCGCCCTCTCGAGCCCCTCCAGCGCCTCCTCCACAGCCCTCAGCAGGTTGAAGGAGTACGCCGTCTCATGCCCCATGACCCACTCCGCCGGGTCCACCACCACGCACGTCGGCGCCCACCCTCCAGCCCTCACCAACAAACAAGCCGCCAGAAGGGCCCTCTCCCTGAACGTCCTCAGCGGGCTCAGATCAAATACCGCGGGCGTCTTCACCTTAACCTCCCTCTCCCTCAGCACCCTTCCCATAGCCCCCCGCTCCATCTCCCAAAGCACGTTCCTGAGGCACTCCACCTTGTACCCCTCCTTTGGCTGGACCTCGGCCTGTATCCTGAGGAGCCTGTCCATCAAGTCGTCAATCGAGGGCTCAGCCGTCCCCTCCCTGTAGCACGTCTCCAGCGCCCTCCCGAGGTAGATCCTCTCGTCCCTGCTGAGCCCGTAGACCCCTTGAACTGCCGCCGACGCCACCTTGGCGTACTCCTCCCCCTCCATTCCGGATGGCGGCTTGAAGGGGTTAACCGTCGCGAGGCTCCCTACCCTGTACACCCTCAGCGACGGTATGTACTCCATGAGGGGCGCGTATACCCCCCTAACATCCAGTATCGCGTGCCGCTCGCCAGCCTCAGCCTCCCTCAGTACAAGCTCCATTACCATCCTGCCCCTCGCAGAGTTCGACCCGCAGATGCACGCCCTCATCAGCTCCGCCCTCGATACGCCCTGCCCACCGTCCCCCGAGAAGCTCAGCCCATCCACGCGCACCCTCCCTGCGTCCCTGAAGATCCCGTCAAATGTTTCGTCGATGAACTCCGTTCTATCCAATCTCAACCCCTTCCAGCACGGGGATCCGCAGGATATCCCTACCCCTGCACACCCTCACCCTCAGGGTGGGTGACCTTGAGCGTACCGCCTCGGTGAGCACCCTCGCCGCCTCCATGACCTCACTCCCTATCCATTCGTATCCGGTGCCCTTCGCGACGAGGGTTGGTCTTATCAGCTGTATCTTGCTCCCCACGCCCCCCTTGGAGAAGATCAGCATCAGCACAACCTGGTTAGATCCGCCCGAGAGCAACTGAACGGCCTCGGCCACCGCCCTCTTATGGCTAGTAGCCGCACCCGACGTGTCCTGTATCACGAACGCAGAAACGGACCTATGCCCCGCCCCGTCCTTCAGCAGTGCAAAGGGCGAGTCCTCGCAGGGAACAAAGTACCTGTACCCCACCGTCCTCTCCTGCAACTCCTTGCAGCTCGCCAGGTTCCACCTCAGCACCCTGCCCCTCAAGTCTACCATGCCCGCCGCATCCAATGCCACCTTCCTGAACCTCCTGAGCAGTCCATACCTCCATGCAAAGTACAGCCCCAAGGGTAGCAGGAGCCATGGAAACCTTAGGCTCAGGAGGAGCAGCAAGGCCAGAAGCCCCCACTTCAGCAGCCCGTTCATGGTCAGCCACCGCCGAAACCTCCTCTCCCTCGGAATTTAAGACCTCTTTAGACCGCTGCCGAATCCGTTTTTTCTAGAAAATTCGAAAGTTCAGGAAGAAGACAAAGCGTCTTAAAGGGGTTCGTAAAGAGTTTATACGGTCAGCATGAGCGGCGAGGACGTGCGGGAGATACTGGACGCACTCAGCGAGAGGACGCGCTACTCCATACTTGAGGCGCTCTCCAAGAAGCCCATGAGCGGGGACGAGATAGCCGATGCCGTCCAGCGGTCGAGGAGCACGGTGGAGTCCCACCTTTCCACATTGCTGAGGCTGGGTCTTGTCTCCAGGAGGAGGGAGGACAAGAAGTACTACTACGAGGCTACAGGCACCGCCCAGACATGGCTCAGCAAGATGTCAATGTCCAATGCCGCCCGCACCACTGTCAGCCCGCCCGAGAGGCCAATGGCCAAAGGCAGATCACTTTACTTCAGCTGGCTTTTCGCTCCCATCTTGCTGGGTATAGTATATTCTGTTGCCAACACCCTTGTCCCAGTGCCTATCTGGATATTTGCATTGGCGTACGGTGGAATCTCCGTGCTCTTTTGCGCCACGCTAATGGAGCTTATAGAATCGTTGTTAATTGCGTCCATCGTTGTGTCTGCCGTGCCAGCACTTTTCAAGGCTTTTTCTGTGGTCGAACTTGGACTGTCGTTCATAATATCGTTGGCATTCCTTTTGGTTTTCGGCATTCCTGTCTGGTGGCTAATAAAGAAGGCACGGCGCTCTTAACTGCATAAAAATATTCGAGTATGACTAAACTCTACCTGGAGTCCCTGTCGGTCCTTATCCCTTTCACAACATCATCGATACTGATCTTATCGAGAAGCTTACGCCGTCCTTCAACCCCTTCCTTAAGCTTCTTCACTCCCCGTTTTGCCCTATTATCTCCCATAAACCTCCCCCTTCATGGAAAAACGACTTATACTTAAATACGTTATCTAGTATACGGGTGGCGCTATTGGCATCATCTAAGGTTTACGACCTCGATACCGTGATTATCAAGGACGAGACCGGCGGATACGTGGTGTTCATACCTGCTTTACCTGGATGTCATACGCAGGGTGAGACCATCGAGGAAGCCCTACGCAACATCAAGGAGGCAGCCGAGCTATATCTTGAGACCCTCAGCGAAGAGGAGAAGAATGAACTCCTAAAGCAGAAGTTCATAAGGGTCCAAAGAGTGAAGGCTGTTGCATAAGATAGCGCCGGTCGAACCTAAGAAACTGATCAAGGCTCTAACCAAGATCGGATTCAAACCAGTCAGACAAAAGGGCTCCCATGTCATACTCGTTAATGAAAAAGGAACGAGAGTTATCGTGCCCGTTCATCCAGGAAGAGATGTTAAGCCAGGTATCGTGAGGGCAATAATAAGCGAGGTAGGGATGGAGAGGGGCAGATTCCCTAAGCTTCTGGAGTAATTCGTCGCCTCGATTCTGACCCTTCGTCCATCATGTCATTTGAAAAATTAAGTTCGTTCTAAAAACTAGAACATCTGCTATGGTTATATTCTGGTTCCCCTCTGTTTCCACACGTGGTAAACATGAACAGGAACGCAATTTTCTCTCTAGCCGTCGTAACCTTGGCAGCTCTAGCCGTCGCCGGTGTGGCCTACTCCTCGCCCGTCGCCTCCATTGGAACAACCGATGCCCAGAACACCCTATCCGTTGTGGGCAACGCTGAGCTCAGCGTGCAGCCCGACACCGTGAAGGTGGTCGTGGGCACCAGCGTCTTGGACGTGAGCGTACAGACAGCGACAGCTACTGCGGCTACAAACATCAATAGGGCAATAGACGCCATCAAGGCGCTTGGCATACCCGAGTCGCAGATAGAGACCGTCAGCTATTCTATAAACGCCGAGTACCGCTGGATCAAGGATGAGCAGGTCCTCGTGGGCTACCGCGTAATACACACACTGCAGGTGACCTACAACGGCACAGATCTTGGAAAGACCGCGGGCAAAATCATAGACGCGTGCGTGAGCAACGGCCTTAACTACGTCGGTGGAGTCTACTTCACCGTCTCCGACGCCGTGCTCAGCACCCTTCAGAGCCAGGCCCTCCAACTCGCCGTCAGCAACGCCCAGTCAAAGGCAAACACCATCGCAAGCGCCCTCAACGTGAACATAGTCGGCGTGCAGCAGGTCTCTGAGTCCTATTACTCGCCCCAGCCGCTGTACAACATCAGGCCTACGTTTGCCGAGGGAATATCAACAAATATACTGCCCGGGGCGGTAACGGTCTCTGCCAGCGTCTCCGTGACCTTCATCATACAATAATTTTTTCCTTTTTTCTTTCCCTTCCCTTCCTCCTCTTGACTGTGAAATGTTTCAGTGGGAAGTAAGCCTTAAAATCTCACCCATGAAGGAGTATAGGTTGATTAGAGGGTGCTGCCAGCGTCATACCAACTATCCTGTGCTAAATGCAACAAGAATTATCCCCTAGAGACCCGCCACTGGAGGTGCCCCTCCTGCGGCAGCCCCTTCAGTCTGAGGTCCGAATGTCCTCCGGCAACCGACTTCAAGTCCATGCTCGACGGTAGGGAGCGGGGGCTGTGGCGGTACAGAGGGTGCCTCCCGTTCTCCGAGCACCCGGTCTCTCTGGGGGAGGGCGGTACGCCGACCATCAGGCGGAGGGAGAGGGACGCTGAGCTGCTCCTCAAGCTGGAGTACTGCAACCCCACTGGATCCTTCAAGGACAGGGGCGCCTCCGTCAGCATAACCAGGGCGAGGGCCATCGGTGTAAAAAGGGTCGTGGAGGACTCAACGGGGAACGCCGGGATGGCCGCATCCGCCTACTCCGCCAAGGCCGGCATAAGGGCCAGGATATATGTGCCGTCCGATGCCCTCCCGGCAAAGAAGACGCTCATCCGCGCCTGCAGGGCGGAGGTCGTCGAGTGCTCCAGCAGGAAGGAGGCGGCAGCGAGGGCAACCAGCGAGCTGGCGGAGGGAGAACTCTACGTAGGCCACACGTGGGACCCCTTCTACATAGAGGGGATGAAGACCGCCGCCTTCGAGATCTATGAGAGCGGCTTCAAGGCAGACTCGGTCATACTGCCGGTGGCGAGCGGGACGCTCCTCCTCGGCCTCTACAAAGGCTTCGGCGAGCTGGTGGGGATGGGTTTCTCGGAAAACACCCCCAGGATATATGCCGTCCAGGGCGAGGGATGCGCCCCTATCTACGAGGCAATCCACGGCAAGCTCTCCGGCGACCGCAGTAGTCAGCTTGCAGACGCCCTCAAGATAGAGGATCCGCCGAGGAAGGAGGAGATCCTGCAAGCCATCAAGAGTACCGGCGGGGACGCCTTCACGGTCTCCGACCCGGAGATAGCCGCCGCCACCAAGGAACTATACGGGCTCGGGATACTCGCAGAGCCATCATCCGCCACGGCGTACGCAGCCTACAAGAAGAACAGAGAGGCGCTCGGCGGAAGGATAATCATCCCAGTGACCGGCACCGGGCTGAAGACCATCGACAGGCTCGGCGAGATATTCGGGCAGCCCCATTAACTCCGGTTGTGTAACAATGATGCCCTGCCTCTCCAAACCTGCTCGGGGGCAAAAAAGATAAATGTAACCTCAGTAACATTTTATATTACTAGGGTGTAATCAATGAGTCTGGCTAAGGTAAGGAAGGTTGGCGGATCCCTTGTAGTCACGCTGCCGAAGGAGCTCGTGGAGAGCAAGAAGATCAGGGAGGGCGAGATAGTGAACGTTGACATCAGGAAGGTGAGGATGGACGGCTTTGGCATCTTTAAAGGCATGTCCTCATTTACGGCTGGGGACGAGATGAAGGCTCATGAGTGACAAATACGTCATAGATGCCTACGCCTGGATCGAGTATCTCAAGGGGAGCGATGTTGGAAGGAAGGTTAGATCGGCAATGGAAGAGGGCGAGGTCTACACCTGCGCGGTGACGGTGGCTGAGGTGATAAGCAAGGTCGCGAGAGAGGAGGGCGATGTCGAGGCTGCCCACAATATTCTGACGAGCAACTCGACAATACTCGACGCGGACGGGGAAATCTCAAAAGAGACCGGGATCCTACACGCTAGGATGAGGAAGGATGTGCCTGATTTTGGTCTTGCAGATGCATACGTCCTTGCCTCAGCCAAGAAGACTGCTTCCAAGGTCCTAACGGGAGACATCCACTTCAAGGGCGTAAAGGAAGCGATTTTTATCCGGCCCTAAAAATACGAAGGCTCAACTTCCTCGGTGCTCTCATGGCAATAAGCCGCCTCCTCGAGAGCCTCCCTCATCTCCTTGGTGCGCCGCTCGGGGATAAGGATAATCATAAGGATAAGGATAAGAATAATACCCGTTCCGCCGTTTAGATCTAAGCATGGGTCTCGCCGTCACCCTCCTCTCCTACGAGCACGGTATACTAAGGCAGGTCATAGACGTCCTCAACGCAGCCGTGGAACAGGGTAAAACCGAGGGACACCGGTCGCGCATGACCGAGGTGGTCAAGTTCTTGGAGGTCTACATGGACCAGTTCCACCACGGCAAGGAGGAGCAGTTCCTCTTCCCGTCCGTCATAAGGGCCTCTCCCCTCCTGAACGAAGAGATCCCCCGGCTCATCAGAGACCATCAGCGGGCGAGGGACCTCCTTACGGCAATGGCATCAGGAATCAACAGCGGCGACGTCCACAAATTCGGCGACGCCTCGAGGATGCTGGTCGAGCACATGACCGCGCACATAAACAAGGAGGAGGGCGAGATCTTCCCGAGGATAGAGGCCGTCCTCGCCACCGAGGAGGGCAGAAGACTGAACAAGGAGTACAGGGATTTCAACAGGCACTTCGCCCCGGACTACTATGGAAGGTCCGAGGAGTTCGCCAAGAGGGTGCAGGACGAGATACTTGGACCCAGAGCCTTCAAAGGCACGGCTTGAGGCACTTCAGGACACCTCTTTTAAATAACCATCCCCAAGGGACTCCGGGAGCGGCACGGCATCCGTGTAGGTGAGAGGATCGTCCTGCGGGAAGAGGGGGAGAAGATCGTGATCGAGGTTCCAAAGAAGATCCCAGATCCGTCAGAATACCTCTGGAATCTGTCCAAGAAGCCGATTAACGTGGACGCGGTAAAACTGGTGGAAGAGTCTTGGGAGCGCCAATAATCAGGGGACTGATAGCGTGCCCGCTACCCTTCAAATAGAGCGCGCCTACATAGACACCAACATCTTCGACTACGTGGCCCTGAAACACCCCGTGTACGGCAAGGCATGCAAGAGGATAACTGACGACATCCGGGATCGCAAGATCGAGGCGCACTGCAGCTATCTAGTCCCCATTGAGATACTCGGCTCATTGACGAAGGTTGACCCAGAAATAGCCGCCGGCGCGGTGCTCGCGCTCCTCTCCTTTCCCATAAACATGATCCCGATCGACGAAGCGGTTCTGAGGAGGGCCTCGTCAATCATGGTGGAGTTCGGCACCACTTACGATGCCGTTCATGCGGCAGCGATGGAGGCTGAAGGACTGGCTACCATAATAACCGAGGATGTGGGGCACTGGGGCAGGCCAAAGCATTTGAAAGTGATCCGCCCGCAGAAGTACTTGGAGCTTGTCGGTGGTAGGTGACACACGTCAAAATCTATTTCTTTTATGGGACTGACCTGCGCTCAGGCGTTTCAGTATTCTCAGCGCAATGAGGGTAACCCACTTGCTCGGCTCGCCCTTCTTCTCGATGTTGGCCTGCATCCTCCCGATGGGCGCTCTCGAGCATCCAGGTTCCGTCCTCCCGGCGCTTCCTCAGCAGGTCCTCCGCTGCGTCCTCTTGAACGGTTTAAGCAGGAGCAATTCTAAACCCTACCTGTTCTGTTGATCATACATTACGGTAGGGTTGTACTGGTTCCTACTATTACCGTTTCGCTAGGTTTCAGGAGCTAAACTTCGTAAGAGAAATCATTGAATTGTAAAACCGCCATCTGCGATCAGCAGTTGACCAGTTATGTAGCTTGAGTCGTCCGAAGCCAGAAATACAACCAAATTCGCTATGTCCACGGGTTGCCCCATCCTCTTCAATGGGAGAGTCTGCGCAAACTGCTTGAGAGCCTCTTCATCTGCGCCAACCTTCGTTCCAGGAGTTTCGATGCCGCCCGGGGCAATGGCGTTAACCCTTATCCCATATTGGGCCAACTCCAACGCGGCCGCCCGTGTGAAGCCGAGCACCCCTCCCTTTGAGGCAGAGTAGTGGACCAAGTTGGAAAAACCAACGACCGCGCCGGCTATGGAACAGATGTTTATGATGTTGCCGCTCTTCTGTTCGACCATTTTTGGAAGGACTGCCTTGGTGCAGTTGAAAACTCCCTTTAGATTTATCCCAATAACCCTGTCCCACTCATCCTCTCTCATATCGATCAAAGGCCTGTAAGGGTATATCCCCGCATTGTTAACCAGTATGTCGATCTTTCCAAATTTTCTGATCGCTGCCCTCGCCATTTCCTCAGTTTCCTTGCCATTCGCCACATTGGCTTTTACTGCCAAGGCCTCGGATCCCGAACTCTCTATTTCCCTCACAACATCCGCGGTTTTATCGATGACATCACCTACGACCACCATGGCACCCTCCTTGGACATGGCCAATGCGATACCTCTGCCGATTCCCTGCGCTGCCCCCGTCACTATGGCGACCTTACCCACGAGTTTCATCTTGACTCCTCCATTCAAACATTTTTTATTCAAGGTATAAAAGCACACTGATAATTTCTTGGGCGTGATTAACTAAATAGTATGTTGACCTTCGGCCAGCGGCATGGCGTCGAGGCCTGTCTTAAGCGATCTATGGAGATCAGAAAAAGCAACCCGATCATACGATAGTTGAGCCGTCTATCGAAGTAGCCCTAAGATACATGGGCATTGAGAAGGCGAACTTTACCAAGGAAGGTAGCTTATCGACACTGGGAACGTTTTGTTCAGTTTGTTAGGGACAAAAATGGGAAATCACCTTTGTGTGACATAGAATATACGTGATACGGAGGAAAGGAAAGAGCGAGAAGATGAGAGATGGAAAGAAGAAGAAAGTTTGGGCTTGGGGTTATATTTTATCTTTATAAGGCATAACGCGAGGTAAAGACAGAGGGTGGTGCTGATGTCGAAATTCTTGGAATCCCTGTCCAAGGAGGAGCTCCTCAAATGCGTTGACATGCTCTCGAAGAACCTGCTCACCCTGGACGGGTACTGGTTCCTAAGCGTGGAGGACAGGTACGGGCAGGAGGTCGCCATCGAGATAGACAAGGAAACGTGGGAGAGGTACGCCGTCTCCGAGGCTAGGAGGGTAAAGGCATTCCTAAACATCACGGAGGGCACCCTCGACGACATGGAGAAGGCCATTCAGCTGGTCTCCATAGCGCCGGTCTCCGCCGTGGAGGTGGAGAGGAGGCCAAACAGCGTGATCTACACCGTGAGGAACTGCAGGCCCCAGGCCGCCCGGATAAGGAGCGGGAGGGGGGAGTTCCCGTGCAAGCCGGTCGGTATAGCCCACCTATCAGCCTTCGCCGGGGAGATAAACCCAAGATTCAAGACAAGATGTATAAGGTGCCCGCCCGACGAGCACACTAAGGACGCCTGGTGCTCCTGGGAGTTTTACCTGGGGTGAAGACACAGCAACCCTCCACCTCTACCACAGAGCGCCCCCTTGATCTAGCATAATCCATAACCCTCTTCGAGGGGTTGGCTATTCCGTCGAAGCCAAGGTCCACTGCCAGCCTCTCCAGTGCCAGCCTGCCCCTCCCCCTGCTCCTCATGCATCCCAGGGTCAGGTTCGCCTTGACCTTCCTCCTGGCGTACTCCATAACCCTCTTTACCTCATCGATCTTGGGGGCGTTCTCCTCGTCCATGAGGGTCAGCAACGCAAGCGAGTCCACCTTTTCCTTAGCCACCATGTCTATGGCGTTGAACTCCCCCTTTATCTCGCCGTTGCTTACCCCCACGAGTATGTGCGGCGCGACCACGGGTATCCACCTCTTCGCCGTCCTCATGATCCTCTCGTAGTCCTTTACCTTCCAGGTCCCGCCCATGTAATCGCTTATCGTCTCCTGGTCGCCAATCACGTCCAGCAGGAGCGCATCCACCCCCGCCCTGCCGAGGGACTCGATCTCCCGGTTCTCAACCACTCCGGAGTGGACCTCCACAGTCAGCCCCGTCTTCCTCCTCCCCTCCCTCAGGGCGTCTATGAAGCCGTGTATGGGTAGCCTCCCCTCCTTGGTGAAGCCGCCGCTTATCAGGATGCACCTCGCGCCCTCCTCCTTGGCCTTGATGAACGCCCTCACAAGACTCCCGGGCGTTGTCGACGCCCTCATCCCGGAAAGGAACCTCCCGCTACAGTGGCCGCACTGGAGCTGGCAGAAGCCCCCGGTTATGGATATGCTGTAGACGGCTGGGGAGGGCCTGTAGAAGAATATCTTCCCCTTCATCCTGCGCATCCCTCGATCATACTGATCAGGTCGTCTAACTTAAAACCTACCGTTGTGATTCCGCCCCCCTCCACCTTCCCCTCCAGTATACCTCTGACCGCCGTGACTGTAGCGCCTCGTAGCGCCCTCTCCATATCCTCCACCGCGTCCTCAGGGTGCACGAAGAAGTCCCCCGTGATCCTCACCTCTTGTATTACGCCCGCCTCGGATCGGACCGTCACCTTCAGCAACTTGCCCCCGCTGAACTTTCTGGTAGCGCTCCTCTCCAACCCTCTACCTCCTGAAAAGCCACTCCCGGGAGCGGTACCTCTCGGCGAGCTCAGGCACCAACCCCTCCTCCTCCTTCGAGGTGCTGCCCCTCATCAGCTCGCACTCGAAGCCCCTGCCGAACTCCTCTGCTACCAATGCCCCAACCCTCTCCTTGTTCAGATCCCTCCTCAGAATCTCCTTAAGCGTGGTGACCCTGCCCCTGACGTCCGCAGCCCCCTTGTCCTTAAGCTTCTCCGCCCTGACCGTGAGCGCTGGCAGTAATGCAAAGTCCATATCGAGGAGCAGCGTGCCGTGCTGTAGCACCGCGCCGAACCTCCTGGTCTGCGCGCTGCCGGAGACCTTCCTTCCTTGAACCTCGATGTCGTTTATTGGTCTGAAGGCGGCGTCAACCCCCAACCTCCTGAGAGCCGCCACAATGGGGGTGCATATCCTAGCGTAGCTCCCCTGAACGTCCTTAGGAACAGCCGGATCCCCCTCCTTTACAGCAAAGCTGTAGGTCAGCTCCCCTTCGGTGTGGATGACCGCACCGCCCCCGGTCAGCCTACGGACGACCTCTACGCCCTTGGACCTGCAGAAATCTAGATCGACCTCCTCGCGAACCTCCTGGAAGTAACCTATGGACACCGCGCTGGGGGACCAGCCGTAAAGCCTGAGCGTGGGCGGGCCCCTCCCTGAGCCTATGCGCCTGGCGATCGCCTCGTCCAAGGCCATGTTGTAGAAGGGATCCCCCGCCGCGAAGTCAATGACCCTCAGCCGATCCAAAGATATCCCCCTTTATCCTTGCCATGTCCTCCGGCCTCGGCCTGTTCGCGTAGTTGAAGATGGGCCCCGATACCCTCTCGTTGAAGTAGGGCCTGTTGCAGCCGGGACAACCGCGGGTCATGAACGTTGCGCCGTCTTTAAGCGCCTCATCCAGCCTCTCCGCGGGTACGCAGAACTCCGCTATATTACCGTCCTTATCAAACCTGAACTCCTTGGCCGCCGCCCCCAACTCGACGATGAGGTGCCTCGCCAGCTGGATCCTTCTGTACGCCGAAAGCGCAGGAGCCGGCTTGCCCTCCAAGGGGGTTCCCCTGATGGGCGTGAAGGCGAAGAGAGACGGAACCACGCCCATCCTCCAAAGTCTATCAATGAGCGTGACTACCTCCTTTTCCGTCTCCCCGAGCCCGACTATTATGTGCGTCCCCACCTTCCCCGTGCCGAAGACCCCCAGCGCGTCCCTCAGAGCCCTCCAGTGGTCGTCCCACGACCTGCCCTTAATCAAGGGAAAGAGCGCCTCACCCGCGCAGTCCAACGGGATAGTTAAGATCTCGGCACCAGCTTCCCTGATCCTCTTCATCTGTTCAAGCGAGATCGGGGACGTAGAGACCGAGATCGGGAGGTCGCTGCCACCCTTCAGCTCCCTCACCAGACCCAGAACCCCCTCCTTTACAGAGTGTTCATCCGAGCATTGGATGCAGACCCTCTGAAACTTTCTGTTGCTCGAGACCCCCTTCTCCACATCGTCCAGCGCAAACTCCGGCCAGTCTACCCTCGAGATCCTCTCCTCCTCATCGCCCATATCCGACGACTGGGGGCAGAACCTGCACCTGCCCCGGCACCTAACGTCCTTCAAAAAAAGGTAGGCCGTTGTGGGCTTAGCCCTCAGTACCCCCTTAATTAGGCCCAGTTCCACCGCGGAGCCGTAGGAGAGCCTAACGCGCCTCATAAAGGTAGGGCTTTCTCCCACAGGTACTCGAAGGAGTCCGCGAAGACGCTTACCATGCCGGGGTTCTTGGTGTAGCCCGGCCTGTAGTAGACCCTGCTGTCGTTGCTCTTCTTCGCCCAGACGAGAAAGATGACCTCGCTCTTGTCCACGAGGGTGAACCTCATGCTCCTCCAGTCGCATCTCGCCAGCTTCACCTCCATCCTGCACTTCTTCATGTCGTCGACCCTGTCCTCGGTCTCCTTGTCGAGGGCCAGAAGTAGGGCCTTCACCTTCACCTTCCTGTCCAGAGCCGAGAGGAACTCCTCCCTTACCTTTGGGTAGTAGCTGAACCTCTCAGCCATGACGCAGATCTCGGACCTCGAGCGCGAGATCATCCTGATGGTCTCCATCTCCATCGAAGGCAGTCCGTCCACCGTCTGCCAGAGCTCCTCGAGCCTCACGCCGTACCTGCTCTCGCTGTAAATGGGCTCCAGCGTGCTCTGGAGATCACTCACGTTCCTCCTGAGCTCTGCCATCTGCAGCTCCAGGTCAACCTCCTTCGTCTTCAGGTACTTCTGCAGGAAGTTCTTCGGGGGGGCGGGGGCTATGACGTTCTTCCTTACCTCCACCGCCCCGTAGGAGGCGAGCCTCAGCAGGGACTCCTCCAGCCTCGCCTTGGTTATCCCGGTCCTCTTCAGGATCTTCTCCTTGTCGCATTCCCCTTCCTTGATAAGGAACTCGTAAACCGCCTCATCAACGTCGGTGAATCCGATCGCCTTAAGTGTGTCTAGAGGCATTTTCTTTGCCCTCGTTAGGAGTTATACTCCTTTATTATAAATAATGTTGCCCAAAAAACTTCCGTTTTAGTTGGCGTCCTCTTTAAATACTTGCCCTTATTATGGGGATGCCCACGCAAAAGTGCCTACCTTTGGGTCTCCTCCAGCCTACAAAGATCAAGGAAAGGTTGCTCAGGGAAACCTACTCTACCTTCTTAAGCATGGCTAGGGTGGCCCTCGGGGCTTCTAACAGCGTTAGGAGCAGAGGGCAACTCCATAAAGTTACCTACGGAAGGTTCAAGGAACAGTATGGTGTGGCATCCCAACTTGTGATAGAGGCTACAAGCTATGCTTGGAGTATTAGGAAATCTAGTGGATGCGTGAGAGGTATACACAAATGCATCGTCCGCTTCGACAGTCGTCTCTTCAGCTTCAAAAGGACCGCACGAGGGAACCCTGTCCTCAGCCTCAGGCTGAATAAAGGTAGAGTAGCCATCCCAATTAGCCAAGACGGCGCGTACAAACGGTTTCTTCAACACCTCAGGAAAGACTGGCATTTGACCAGTATAATAATGAAGCATGACCTTAGTTTACTCGCCGTCCTCTCCAAGGAGATGCCTAAACCCCCCATCAGACTGAAAGTTATAGGCATAGACATCAACAGCTCCAAGATAGCTGTAACCATCATTGGCAACGGCAAAGTACTGAAGCAGTGTTACTTTGGTCAGGATCTATCAACCAAGCAGTTCCTTTTCACGGAACGGCGTAGAGTTCTTCAGAAATACAGAGACACTACTTCCAAAGGGAAGGCTGGTCTTAAACTCAAATGCCTTAGTGGCAAACAACGGAACTATATCAGAACGAGAGTGTGGCAGATAGCCAACGAGATAATTAGTCTTGCCAACACTTTTAACGCAAACATAAAAATAGAGCGACTCAGGCACATCGGAAAGCGTAAAGGCCAGTTCAACAAGAACATTCGAAGGAAAATCAACAGAATCCCCTGCGTTTTCTTCCGTCATGCTCTGAAATGCGTGGCAGAGAGAAAAAGCATAGCAGTTAGTGAGATTAACCCGAGATACACGTCGCAGACCTGCCCAAGGCGTGGTTATACTGGCAAGGAGAACTGGACTAACTACTCCTACTTCAGATGCAAAAATTGTGGGTATGAGGCCGATAGGGACAGGGTGGCAAGCCTCAACATCGCTCTGAGGGCGAGCCAATCACCATCAGCAATGGCTCAGGCTCCTCGGAGGGGAGCCTCCGTCAGTAGTCTCGTCTGGCAAGATGAAGGGTGTGAAAGATTGCATCAGATCACCCCGAGTTGCAAGCCTACGAATTCATTTGTGGGTAACTGACAAAGTTTAATATTGTGAGGACGCCCCGCCCATCCTGAAGGCGCCAGCAGGCACTGGTAAGCGTTAAATAAACTCTTGACGACAGCATATCGTAGGGCTCGATGAAAGTATCCTCCTTCTGGGGTGAGTGTTCTTGATGTTGTTGCTCGTTGGGTGCGAGGAGAGGGGTCGCATGCTGAAGACCCTCTCGTCTCACGGCTACGAGGTGATCTCCTACTCCACGGGTGGCGGTGAGGGTGCCCACGACCTCGCCAAGGGGTGTGACATCCTATTTGTCTGCAGCGATGTAAACAGGAGCCGCCTGATCGCCGACGATATATGGCACCTCCTCAGGAACAAGCTCGTCATCTCGTTGACAGAGGGCATGAACCTCTCCGCCCTGAAGGACCTTTACCCGTTATCAAAGGTATCGCGGTGCAGTATCTGCGTGGACGTCGAGGTTGAGAGGTCACTCTTCCTGCTGTCCGCGGATGCGAGCTACTCTGACAGGGACCTAACTGCCATCAAGGAGATCCTCGGCAGGCTGGGCGAGCCCCTGCTGGTCAAGGAGGAGATGCTGGAGGCTCTGAACCGCCGGATGGAGGCCTCCGCCGTGATCCTCTCCGAGCTGATCGCCGCCCTCCGGGACTCCATAGGGGAGGACAGGGACCTCTACGAGTACGTCCTCGGATGGGTCCTCTACGGTATCGGGGCAGCCACCATAGGCGGGTCGAAGCTCTGGGCCCTCCTGCCTGAGAGGAGTGCGAAGCTGACCCCTGATGTTAAAGAGAAGATCAGAAAGGCAGTCCTTGAAGCCCTCTCATTTTACGGTATCAAGGAACGCAGGGGCGGCGGCAGATGAGGGTCTGGAGCACCAAGGAATGGAGGCAGCGAAGGGAGGCCTTTCTCAAGGGTAAAGCCTGCGAGTGGTGCGGCTCGACGGAGAGGCTGGTGATGCACAATAGGAACCCGCCCCCGCCATACGCTCTCCTCCTGAGGAAGATCTCCTCCGAGGTCCTGAACCAGAGGGTGAAGGAGGTCGAGTTCTCGACGCAAAAAGAGGAGAGGCGGTCTTGCCCCGAATGCGGTTCCACCTCCATCCGCCACAGGACTGCCAAGAAGCCAGCCTACAAGTGCCAGCGCTGCCGGTCAGAGTTTGATGCGCCGAAGAGCGAGGTGGTGGACACCGGGCGACTGTCTAGGGAGGACTGGGATCGGTTCTGGGGAAGGTACGGATCGGAGATAAAGCGGATGGTCTCGGAGGCATGGAAGAAGGCGGATGAAAAGAGCACGGCGATCGAGAATTACATGGCGCTCTGCAACAGGTGTCACATGGCCGCCAGGAACGGTCTCGTCCTCTGCCCGGTCTGCAGGCACGGCTACATGCGCCCCGGGAGGGAGATGTGCTGGGAGTGCTTCAAGAAGACCGATGAGGGGAAGGAGGTCGCCAAGCGGTACGAGCTACAGGCGTACATACACCCTTGGTGCGGCAAGAGGTTTGAGATAATGGGGCAGTGGTGGGGCGTCCTTGCAGAACCCCGCACCTGTTGCACAGAGGTCTGCGATATAGGTCCGCAGGGTTGCGAGGACGCAAAAAGACGATGGGGCAGTTCCGAGGACAAGGAGCCTGCCTGACAAAAGCTTAATCCCTCCCCCTCCCAGATCTTATTCGGTGTTCTGATTGAGGGCAGGCGTTCACGTATCTATAGCCGGCTCAATTGACAAGTCCGTGGAGAGGGCGGTTGCGATCGGCTGCAACACCTTCCAGCTGTTCACAAGGAGCCCGAGGGGGTGGTCCTTCTCCGACATACCTGCGAACGTAGTCTCTTTATTTGTGGAGAAGCTGAAAAAGACCGACATCTCACCGGTGGTTGATCACATGCCCTACCTGCCCAACCTTGCCTCGCCCAACGATGAAGCTTACAAAAAGTCGGTGGAAACCCTAAAGGCTGAACTCTTGAGGTGCACCCTCCTCGGCATCCCGTACTTGGTGACCCACCTCGGGAGCCATCTGGGGAGCGGGGAGGAGAAGGGCTGCGCCAGGCTGGTCTCAGCACTCAACACCGCCATCGGTGAGGTGAAGACCAACTGCATGATCCTGCTGGAGAACACCGCCGGTCAGAAGAACAGCATGGGCACGACCTTCGAGGACATACACGCCATAATGGACAAGACCGATTATCCCAAGAAGATTGGGTTCTGCTTCGACACCTGCCATGCCTTCGCGGGCGGGTACGACCTCAGGACCAAGATAGGTGAGATCATGGATCAGATGGATGATGTCGTCGGCCTGAGCAGGCTGAAGGTCGTGCACCTGAACGACTCGAAGGGCGATCTTGGGGGCCATCTCGACCGCCACGAGCACATAGGGCTGGGGATGATAGGTGAAGCTGGATTCCGCCTCATACTGGCAGAGAGGAGGATCCGCTCCCTCCCGCTTATCATGGAAACTCCGGTGGACTCGAGGCGGGATGACAGGGGCAATGTTGTAAAGCTCTGCGAACTTGCCGGCGAACCATTGGTCTCCTAAGCTTTTTGCTGAGGTCAGACATTAACTTGCCTCTTCCTCGATCCTCTTGGCAATAGCCTCGACATCTACTCCTTTGAGTTCCCTCCTAAGCGCCTTGGCAAGCGACTCAATATCAATCTTCTTCAGGACGATGAGCCCATCCGACACCTCTGCCACCAATAATGTAGAATCGCCTTTTAGACCCGCCTTCTTTCGGATCGATTTGGGTATCACCACCCTGCCGGCTCCGTCCATCTTCGTAACCTCTTCTACCATTTTACCACCAATCCCTTTTTGGTAAAAGACACACTTGAACTTTTCATCAAAAACGGTCTTGTCTTAGCGTTCAGGCGTCTTATTCGTGACTTGGTAATAAAATTCTCTCGGTCTGAGTTCCTTAAACTCGCCGGTCTGCTCTGCGATGTGCCTCCTCACATCAACGCATAGGTGGCACTTGGAGATGTAGCCCTCAGGCAACTCCCTGTAGCCAAACCTTTTGACCCCAAACTCGTAAAGCCTTTCCATGTCTGTCACCAGGGCATCAAGGATTGGCCTTTCCCGCAAGTCTATTCCTTGGAGAAGTGAATCGAGGTCCCTGGCGTCGCCTAGGGAGATGCCTCCGCAGTAGCCCGCCATGTAGTTAAAGTAGTTATCCACGTGAAAATGCCACCCTCTCGTCAACTCCTCCATGCAGGACTCCCCGAAGAACTGCCGCGCGGGGTACCTCCTGTACAGGTGCCCGAGAGTGTAGGTCGCCCTGCCCATGAGAAGCATCTCCACATACTGCAAGACCCCACGGCCCGCCCTCCTCAAGAACTCCTCGAAGGGCAGGGCATTCTTGAGGCCGAGCGTTCTGAAGAGGTCGTAGAAGAATTCCTGATAAATAATCACGTTCCAGCCGAAGACCTCCTTGCTTACCCTGGCGCACCTCTCCGTCCGTTCAAAGGGCACCTTTTCGAGTATGAAAGGGTTTACGCTGACCAGTATGCCGTTCAGTCCCGCATCCTTCAATTCCACGAGCCTCTTCCTCGTGGTCTCGTCGTCCACGCACCAGAAACAGCTGGTCTCAACAAAGGTTGAGGGGATCCCGAGCCCGTGCGCCGTTCTGACCACCTCCTTCAGCAGATCGAAGTTCAGAAACGGCTCCCCTCCCGTGAAGTGGAGCCCGGAGTTTATGCCGATCCCGTCCCGCCCATAAGAGCTCGCCTGAATCCTGCCGGCCAGTAGTGTTAAAACCCTCTCCGCCTCCTCCTTGGGGATCCAGTCCTCACTCCACCGCGGAGAGCAGGCGTACATGCAATGTTGACACCCTCCAGCGCACCTGTAGGAGAGTAAAATGCCTCCGGAAACCGGCCCGTCTATATACAACTTCTTCATGGGTACCATCAGTCTGAACCGGAAGGAGTTCTGCTCGGCTCAGAGTTCCACAAGCGTCTCGGTCTTCACGACGCCCTCCACGGCCCCTATCTTCTTCACCAACACTCCGATATCATCCCTCTTCTCAACGTTGCAGAAGGCCACAACGTCGAACCTACCAAAGGTGGGAAAGGCCTCCAGCACGCTGGGGATCTTGCCCAATTTCTTGACTACATCGAAGACAGAAACCTTCTCGGCATTTATCAAAACCAACATCTGTACCAACCACAACACCTCACAGTAACGTCTCTATCAGCGTCTCGGTGGAGATTACCCCAGGAATCTTGACCATCTCATACACCGCAATGCCCAGTTTCTCAAGGCTCTGGAACTCGTACTCCACAACGACATCGTAGGCCCCCAGCGTCTCGAAGGCCCTCTTGACGCTATTCATGGCCTTCACGTGCTTCAGCACCTCGGGAGCCGTCCCTGGCCTGCAGTGGATCATTATACACGCAAGGACCATCTTCCTTCCTCCTGCTGACATACTCGGCGTTACTCTATTTACCCTTTGCCGTTACATGAGCTTGGGCAGGAACTTGAAGAGCGGGTGGCTCCTGTCCATCATCTTCTCCCCGCCCAGCCTCGCCCCGTAGGCCTTTATACCCTCCACGACCGCCGCGGCCTCGAAGACGTAGGTAGAGGCCTTCAGCGGACCGTAGATTATGAAGTCCGCCCCGGCCAGCTGGATCACGGTATTCAGCGCCACGTTCATAGACCTCGCGCTCTTCCTCGTGATCTTCTCCGTGCCCAGCGGCTGGTATGCTGCGTTGGAGGGCGCGCACCCCGCCGGGATGCCCAGCTCGGCCTTTATCCTCTTTATGGACTCCGCCGCCAGCCACGCACTGGTGAAGTCTATTATCCCCACGTCCACCACTGCCCTGTCGATACCCGCCTTTTCGCACTTGCACAGCAGTCCCCCCTTCAGCAGGCTCAACTTCTCTTCAGGGTATACCGCCGACGGGTCCAGCGTCTGCAGAACGGCGAACTTTATCCTGCTCTCATTAATGCTCACAAGCTCCTCCTCGCTGGTCGCAGGCGCCACGGAGTTCACACCGCACCTCCCCTGGATCCCCATCTCCTTCGCCTTCCTGTAACCTGCCATCCTCGTTTCTTCGTTGAGACCACCTATCAGCAGCGGGTCCTCGGTGTATTCCGCCAGTATGGCGAGGTAGCTCTCCATCGCCTTCGGCGTCTCTGCTATAATATCGATGGCGTGGTCCAGCCCAACCCTTTCCTTTAGGATCTCCACGGCCCTCAGTTCCCTCGTGAGGACATTCCTATTTACCTCCCCTCTCTTGTGGTCCAGGACCTTCCTGTCCGCCTTGTAGAAGAGGCTTCCAACCAGCACGGGCTTCCCTGCCCCGAAGACTGCACTGCCCAGCGCAAACGGTGGTTTAACCATCATCTCAGCTCAGCCTCCATGCCCTTCAGAGCCAGTACCATGTTCTTCAGCTTGGACCTGACCGCCTCCCTCTCAAGTGCTCTCTGCCCGCAGTCCGGGTGAATCCACGCTATGTTGTCCACACCGTAAACGCCCAGCGCCTTCCGCACCACTCCCCTGATTGTGTCGACATCCTCGACCTTATTCTCCAAGGAGCTAACGCACCCAACCCCGAGCCTCTTGGAGTAGTCCTCAATTACCCTCCTTTCCACAGTGTCAAAGTTGCTGACGTAGTCCTTGAAGGCGAGGCTGAGCACATCAAGCCCGTCTATCTTTACGATATCCGCAAAGGTCCTCTTCAGGTTGCCGCACGCGTGTAGCGCCTTCGTCCCCCTTATCCCCCAGATCGTCTTTTCTATTGCCGCCTTGGCAAGCGACATCGGCGCCCCAATCGAGAAGCTGGGCTCGTCTATCTGGAAGTAGAAGAAGCCCTCCTTCTGAATGAGGTCCGCCTCCACTGCCAGCGCCTCCGCCATGTCCCTGTAGAGCGCCTCGTCCCTGAACCCCCTGTAGGGCGCCGTTGGGCTGAGCTCCGAGAAGAAGACCATGGTCACCGGACCGGTGATTATGGCCTTCACCTCTGCCCTGCCCTTTGCCAAATTCTTGGCGAACATCAGGTCCTTGGATACAGGGGTTTCCTCGGGGGGCTTTATCCTCCCCACAATCTGAGTCCTCCCGTCCTCGACCTTGAATCCCGGGATGTGATCCGCGTAGTATGCGACCATGTCCTTCCTCGTCTGTCCGTCGCTGATGACCTCTATTCCGGCCTCCAGCTGGTCGTTTACCGCGGTTCTTATGGCGTTTGTTCCCTCTCCGACGACCGGGATGCTGCCTATTACAGTTGTCTTTATCACTTTTTGACCCCCATGAACTTCCTTGCTATCCCTACGCCCTCTTTGGCGTCCCTGCCGTAGGCGTCCGATCCTATCCTCCTCGCAACCGCCACGTTCATCGCCACGCCGCCCACCATGACCTTCAGCGAGCCCTTCAGCCTCTTTGCCCTGCGGATCACCTCCGCCGCCTTGTCTACGTCCGAGGTGAGTAGCACGGAGAGCGCCAGGACGTCCACCGTGTTCTCCTGCAGGAACCTCTCTGCCCTCTCCGGGTTCAAGTTAATCCCCATGTCTGCTATATCGAAGCCGTTTGCCATCAGTGTGGACGCGACGATGGTCTTCCCTATGTCGTGCGGACCCAAAGAGCCGATGGCTATCCTCCCCTTCGACGGACCCCTTGCGGCTACTCCCCTGCCGATGAGTGGGAGCACCATGTTGAGCGATGCCTTCGCGACGTTTGCCGCCCTCATCACCTCCGGGAGGAAGAGCTCGCCGCACTCGAAGAGGTCCCCTACTACCTTAAGCGTCTCGGACACAGCGTCTATTACCTCCTTGGGCCTGGCTCCCTCCCTCAGGCACGCTGCGGTCGCCTCAGTAGCGACGTTTAGTTCCTGCTTGACTATCGCCTCTCTCAGCCTCTTCAGGTTCTCTTGACTCAAATGCTCTTCTCCTCGGTTTGCCAACAGCCTCTGCCGGCTTGTTTCTAAATGTTATGCCCCTCCAACTATTAATACGAAAAGTTAAATAGATTTTCTATACACTCTTCCATGGTTATTCGGCGTTGCGCATGGCTGACAAGTACCTCGTCGTTATGGCGGTTGGGCCGGACAGGCCAGGGCTGATCGCGGAGATCTCCTCTGTCATAGCGGACTTTGGGTACAACATAGAGGATATGGATCAAGTCGTCATGCGCGGGATTTTCATACTCTCTCTCCTAGTCAACATCTCATCCTCCTTAACAGGCATTGACCGACTCAGGAAGAAGCTGGAGTACCTTTGCCACGAGTTGGGTCTTGAGGTGACCTTCTATTATACCGGCGGAAAGTAAGATAGTCCTCACAGTCGTCGGCAGGGACAGACCCGGCATAGTGGCGTCCGTCTCGGGCGTCCTGGCAAGGTTCCACGCCAATATCCTGAAGACCCGTGCCTCCACGGTATTCTCAAACCTCTTCGTCATGGTGATGATCGTGGACACGAGGCCCTCGACCGTAAAGAGGGAGGACCTAATCAATATATTGAAGAGGAGCTGCGACGGGGTGGGGCTCGCCCTCGCGACCGAGAGCGGGGAGAGCTACAAGTGCGGAAAGAAGATCATTGTATTCGATCTCGACGGCACCCTGATAGAGCAGGAGATAATTGAGGAGCTCGCCAAGGCTGCGGGCGTCGGCGAGGAGGTGAGGAGGATAACGGCCCTCGCGATGGAGGGGAGGATGGTCTTCCTGGATGCCCTAAAGGCGAGAGTCAAACTTCTGAAGGGCCTGCCCGTCTCTAGGATGGAGAAGATAAAGTGCTCCATCAAGATCCTCCCGAGCGTCAAGGATCTGGCTCGGCAGCTCAAGGAGATCGGCTTCATCGTCGGAATCGTCACGGGCAGCTTCAGCTTCTTTGCGGACTACGTGGGCGAGGCGATCGGCGCCGACTACGTCTTCAGCAACAGGCTCATTATTCGGGACGGGGTTCTGACGGGCGAGGTGGAGGGCGATATGGTAGGCCCGGAGGCGAAGCTCAGGGCAATAAAGAGGATGTCCGATGAGAAGGGCGTTGGGCTCGACGCCTGCGTGGCCGTTGGCGACGGTGCCAACGACCTTTTTATGATAGAGAACGTCGGCCTCGGCATCGGATACAAGGCGAAGCTCGTGGTGAAGGAGAAGGCGCCGGCGGTGATCAACACAGACGATCTGGGGGTCCTGCTCGCGCTGATAGGATGTACAGACCTCAAGAAGGATGTCGTTAAGAGGATATGAAATGACGTTGTATTCCTCGAAGAGGGCACCCCGCCAAGGCTCGCCCATAATAGAGCAGCCCGTGCCGCACCTAAGAGTGAAGACCAAGAAGCGGGTCGTACACGGCTGGTACTTCCCCTTTTCCTCAGGCAGGAGGGAGTGCAGCTCGGAGCGGATCCTCGTCAACCCCTACAACGGCTGCTCGGTGAACTGCCCGGAGTGCTACGCGAGGGCCTACAGGGGGTACTTCGAACAGTGGGACAGGTCTGGGGTGATAACGGTCTTCGAGGACATCGACCGCAAGCTCGCCGACGAGCTCTCGAGGCTCCACTACGCGTCCTGCGGCTACTTCTCGCCGGTGACGGACCCCTTCCAGCATCCCTTAGAAGAGACCTACCGCCTCTCGGAGCGCTGCATGGACGCATTTCTAGACCTTGACCTTCCGGTCGAGTTTGTCACAAAGAACGGATCCCGCGTTCCGGAGAGGGCGCTGGCTCGGATGTCAGAGCACCCCTACCATGACTGCTTCTGCCAGTACACTATACTCTCTCTGGACGACTCGGTGCGGAGGCACTTCTCCCCAGGCGGATCGACGCCGGAGGAGCAGTTGGAGGCGGTGAGAAGGTCAAGAGACCGCGGTCTCTACACGGCTGTGCGGATAGACCCTATACTCCCCGGGATAAACGACTCCGA
Organism: Thermoproteota archaeon; assembly: GCA_016882195.1. Classification (GTDB taxonomy): domain Archaea; phylum Thermoproteota; class Methanomethylicia; order Methanomethylicales; family Methanomethylicaceae; genus VGLU01. The sequence goes on along the minus strand of VGLU01000013.1, from coordinate 1,724 downwards.
GTCCGACCTCGCCTCCCTCGTGGAGGTGGTGAAACTCAACGGCGGAGACCACATCATAGCCAGCGTTTGCGATGTCAACGTAAGGTCTATGGGCGCCGTCCTGGCCGCCGTCAGGTCGTTCAGCACCGATGCATACAGGCTGTGGCGGAGCTTGTACAATGAAAGAATTGGCTCCAGCTACCACGCGTCCATAGGGTACCGCCGCCTCGTCTTCCAAAGGCTGAGAGGTATCTGCGACAGGCACGGGTTGACCTTAGCCCTATGCATGGAGTTCTCCAAATCGGGAAGGGTGTACCGCGGGCTTAACGGCGAGTACATGTCATCGAAGGTCTGCGAGGGGAAGCGCGTCCCCGTCTACAGGAGGGACCGCCTCTCCGACAGGTTTAAGCCGATTGAAGGTTGCGATGGCGACTGCCTCTCGTGCGCCCGCGGCACCCAAGCACCGACCTGCGGCAAGAGCGCCCTCGCAGAGGCGCGGGCTCTAACCTTCTCCGACTACCTCTGCCTCAAGCCAGACCGGGAGCTGTTCAATCTTTAGAGCAACGGAAAAAAACAAATATACCTTTCAGCGAACAGAGGTCTATGTGAGCCTATGCCCGACGATTCGGATGACGAGTTAAATAGGATAAAGGCAAAGAAACTGGCTGAGATGACGGCTCAAAATATTGGTGGTGTTGAAAAGATGAGTCACAATTATGTGGAACTTACCGACGCGAACTTCGGCTCTACTATCTCTTCCGCTAAGCTACCAGTACTTGTTGACTTCTGGGCTGCTTGGTGCGGTCCCTGCGTGATGATGGCACCCATCTTCGAGCAGTTGGCCAAAAAATACGAGGGGAAGGCACTTCTTGCAAAGGTGAACGTAGACGAGAACCCGGAGGCATCGCAGAAGTTTGGGATCTACGGCATCCCGACGTTCATCTTCTTCAAGGGCGGGAAGGAGGTCGGACGCATCGTAGGTGCCGTTGGCATTAACGGTCTGGAAGCAGAGCTGAAGAAGCACTTGTGACGACAGACATTTCCACCAATCAACCTTCTTGTACTCCATGCCCATCCAGGGCGCTGCTAATACTTATTTACTCCCTGCGCCTTTCTATAGGGCAAAGGTGTAACACATGGTAAAATTCGTTCTGAGTCCTGAGGAAGTGGAGGTATTCGTTCCAGCCAAGCACATTAAGTGCCAAACTAGAAAACTCCTCGTGGAGGAAAACGCCGGCTGCAAGAACCTCTCCATGTTCCGCTCAGAGTTCGAGGTGGGTGGCTACGCGGAGCCGCACACCCACACCTTTGAGCAGGCCTACTACATACTCAAGGGAAAGGGCGTGGTGACCATCGGCAAGGAGGCGTACAAGGTAAAGCCCGGGGACGCCGTGATCTTCCCGCCGAACGCCGAGCACTCGGTAAAGAACGTTGGAAAGACCCCGCTCTGGCTGATCGCTATAAACGCCCCTCCAAAATAAACCGATTGAGGTGCCCCGATGGAAAGAGCCAAGGATATCATCGCGTTATCGGAACGCTACCTCTCCCGAATGTACAAGAGGTACTACCCTTTCGTTCCTGACCACGCGGTCGGCGATACGGTCTACTCCGCAGAGGGGGAGGCATTCATCGACCTCTACGCTGGGGTCTCGATAGTGAACGTGGGCTGGTCGAACGAGCGGGTCATAAAGGCCGTCGAGGGGCAGCTGCACAGGCTCCTCCACACCTCCTCCGTGTACTACCTG
>VGLU01000012.1 GCA_016882195.1 Thermoproteota archaeon | reverse complement strand
GATTTTGCTAAAATATTTTCAATCACCCAATTCGGGTCGAAGGGGATGAGGTCCTTGTAGGCCTGGCCCACACCCAGAAAGAGTATGGGCTTCTTTATGACGTTGGAGATGGAGATGGCCGCACCGCCCTTTGCGTCTGCATCCACCTTGGTGAGTATCACGGCATCCAGGGGGACGCACTTGTTGAAGTCCTGAGCCTGCTGCAGGGCGTCGTTGCCGGTGAGGGAGTCCCCCACGAATATGGTCAGGTCAGGCTTCACGACCCTGTAGATCTTCTGGAGCTGATCCATCAGCCCTTTGTCGGTCTGCATCCTGCCTGCAGTGTCGATCAGCACGGCGTCAATGGCGTTGGACTTTGCGTAAGATACCGCGTCGTATGCCACCGCCGCTGGATCGGCACCGTACTTGTGCTTTATCACCTTCACGTTCAGCCTCTCAGCGTGGGTCTCGATCTGCTCCTCAGAGCCCGCCCTGAAGGTGTCGCTACATGCGAAGATCACGCTGGTGCCCCTGTCCATGAGGTATCTGGCAACCTTTGCAATGGTGGTGGTCTTTCCGGTGCCGTTGACACCCACGAACATTATTGTGAAGGGCTTCTTGGACTTGACCATGGTGGCTAGGTCGGCGGAGGATAGGTTCTCCTTCAGAAGTTCCCTGAATGCGGACTCCACGGTGGGCGTCACGTCCTCAAACCGTTTCACCTTGGCTCCGACGAGGCTCTCCTTCAGCCTCGTGGTGAGCTGCTCTGCCACCGGAAGGGCCACATCGCATTCCATCAGGGCAAGCTGAAAGTTCCAGAGGGAGGTCTCCAGGTCCCTCTCCGACAACGACCTCGTGGAGATGGTCGTGGAGATGTCCTTTACCAGGTTGTTGAAGACGCTCTTGAGCTTCTCGAACAAGTGCTACGCCTGCCCGGAGGCCTCTAGTTGTGCGTAGAGCTGGTCGATCTTCGCCTGAAGCTGCTCCATCCTCGTGGCTATCTGGAGGTACTGGTTCTGGAGGGAGTTGATCTGATTCTGAGCGAGCTTCGTGCGTCCATCTATGTCGGTTATGGCGTCGTCGAGGCTCTTCTCTATGGAGACTCCAGCGCCCACCCCAACAACCACGGTCTTCACATCCTGCAGCTGCGTCCGTATGTAGTTCCCCCCGCCTATGTGCAGGAGGGTCTCGCCCTTCCCCTCCCTGCTCTTTATCTCCTGGAGTGCTACCTTGCTGAGGGCGAGCTCGGCTATGACCCCAGTTGCGAACTCCAGTTGCTGCCTTATCATGTCGCTGTACGCCTTCAGGTTTGAGAACTCTACGAGGAGCGGGTCGAGCGCCTCCTTTGGCGACGCCGGCGACCTCGGCGGTGTTGGCAGCGGTCCACCTTTGCTCATTGCTTGCTCACCAGCTGCTCCACTACGGAGTCTATCTTTATCTGGTGCCTCTTTACCCTGTGGCTACCGCCCAGTGTGCTCAGAGCCTTGTCCACTGCCCTCTCTTTTCTATCGGCGGCCACGATCTTCTCGAACCTCTCCCATTTAAGCCCAATCTTTGCCCTTCCCTTAACCACGAAGTTTTTACTCATCTACGATCACCCATGAAACCGAGAGACGACTCGATGCGGGCCATCTCAGGTCCTGTTGTTTCCTCTCCTACCACCGCACCGTGCGAGTTTGCGGTCATCCCGACCCGGAGGTACGGGAACCCACAGTTAATGGTAGAGACGTCAACTGGTATATTAAAAAGTTCCCCCAGCGTCGCCATCTCCTCCTCCGAGGTCAGGGGGTGGGCCACCACGCCCCTGTTGTTTATGACGGCACAGACGCCCGGCATGCTCAGCGTTGCGATCCTGCCTTCATGAACCTTAACATCCAGATGCTTGGCAACGAGGGCCTTCAGGTCTGGATCTATGCCAGGACCCACCATCGCTACCCTGTCGTTGACAAGGATCATGTTGCCTAGGGCGTTCTTTTTGCCGCTGTATATGGCAACAGGCACCCTGACTTCACGCTCTATGAGGGAGATCTCCTCTTCCGTGGTGCTGTTAGGGACGATAACCCCTCTTGAGTTGCCCGTTAGGAAGATGCCCAGCAACACGCTGCCCCCCACCGTCGTTCTGTATGCTGGCACGCCCAGCGTTGACGAGAGATCTTCAGCAGTACCCGGCGGCATGTCAGGAGGGATAAGCGCGAACTTATCGGTGGCAAAGGTGAAGGCACCTATGTTAGGGTTTCCGTAAAGGGAGAAGCGAGAGATGGGCAAAAGAGACCTATGCCCCCGCAGGCAACACCCGAACGGTTTCGTCCTCAAGCTTCTGGATCTTTACGGAGACCTTCCTCTCGGTCTTCGTCTTTCCCCTCGACCAGAGGATGGCGTTTAGGCTGTTGTCGATCTTTACGTCCTCCGTTTTGAAGATCTTCTTTGCGACCTTCCTCACAAGACGGACGGCTTTGGGAGCTGCTTTTCTACCGTAGGTAAGATAGGCGTGCCTCAGGTTGATCGTTACGACCTTCTCCTCGACTACCTTCTCCCCTTCCTCTTCTTCCTCTTTACCTTCTTTCGCTTTCTCTTCCTTTTTCTTCCTCTCCTTCTTCGCACCCTTCTCCTTGGGTGCCTCTTCCTTCTCGGCCTCCTCCTCTGCAACCTCTCCCTCTTCCTCAACCTCCTTTGTCTTCTTAGCCTTCTCCTCCTCTACCTTGGGCTCCTCCTCGACCAGGGCCTCAGACACCTCTTCGGTCTCCAACTCTTCTTCGCCGGTCTCAACTGGTTCTGTGTTCTCATCGCTGCTCATGACCCTTCACCTTAGAGTTTCAGCTTCCGATTTCTCCAGTTCCTCATCTTCGGGTGGCGCCTAAACTTTCCTCTAGTCTTGGCCACCGCCCACAGGGGCACCGGACTGCTCTCTTTATTGGCTTTAATCAGCCGTTTCTTTCTGCAGAGATGCTTGTTTCTTGCCATAAGATCCTCCTCCTCACATTCGGGTTATCCTGATATCTCTCTTTCTGTCCTGAAGTTCGATCAGTATCTTCTTCAGATTATCGTCGCTGAGCGGCACAGGGAGCTTTCCCTGCTGGGCCAGCTGTATCAGTTGGAGCGTGAGCTGGTCGGCGAAGTCGGGTCTGACCATCTTCAGATTATGGAGCCTGCTTCGGGCCTCCGGCGAGAGGATCGCGCGCAGCAGGTTCTGCTTCTGGGCCTCCACCTCCTGCCTTACCTGCTCCGCCCTCTCCTCCTCTGCCACCCTCCTTCTCATGTCAGCCATCCTTCGCTGCTTTATCTGCTCTAGCTCATCAGGAGACCCAGATCCAGACACAGGAACCTTCCCCCTTATTGAACCTTAACTGGAAGGTACTTGTTCAGTTCGGGCATGTCCTTCTGCAGATCCTTGAGTAGCTTGTATGCCACCCTGTCCACCAGCGATATTCCTTTTTTGGTGAGGATCCGCCCTTTTGTTCCGGACTTGGTGACCAGACCGGCGCTCTCCAGCTGCTGGAGGGGCTTCCTTATGCCCGAGGCGCCGGACTTGTAGAAGTGCTCGTTGATCATGCCCTTCTTTGTCCTGCCGCCGTAGACCGATCGGAGTCGCTCGGTGCCAACAGGACCATCTATGTAGATGCGCCGCAGTAGGGATGCGCACCTGATGCACCAGAAGTTCGTCTGTGAGGGAACTCTGTCCACGTGTATGCCTGTCTTCGAGTAGATGGACCAAGCCGGAGGGGCGATCTCCTTGACGTTCTCCTTGAGGTGCTCTGCTAGGGCTGCGATCAGCTTGTCAGCAGGAACGTTTTGAGCCAAAGGCAACTATCTTCCTCTCCATTTCCATATGCGCTTTCTGAAGTAAAACAAGACTCTATATAAATTCTTTTATCTTATTGTCAACAATAAAAAAAGCTCGATATTTTAATGGTGGCTTGAAATTTGTAGCAGCTCATGGTCAGTGATGGTCAATTATTGCGCTATCTTCATTTTAACTTTTTTTCGAAAAATCCTAGAATGAAGGAGTTTGCAGTTTTCACTTTTAAAATCTTGACAATGCGATTCAGGCTCTCCAGAAATCATGCCCATTCTAATTCTGCATAAATGCGTTCATGGTGGAGTGCTGCCTTCGCCGTTCACGGTCATCCATTTACGCACCCTCCATGATTTCACAAGGCCATTTACAACGTAGGGATCAGTTTTTGCGAACTTCTCGGCCGCGCCCTCTGATGCCCCATTAAATACCAACACGGATCCATCGGCGGGTTCGGCGAGAGATCCGCCGAGGACAAGCTCTCCCCGCTCGTATGCCTCGCGGGCATGCTCGAGGTGAGCCTTTCGGTAGGGTATCCTCTTTTCGGTGAAATGGTCGACGAGGTCGTAAAAGAGTATATAATGCATGGCCTGATCCCACCACGCTTTAACCCAGCTCTATGTAATAATAAGTTTGCGGATTTGCAAGCAGGGTTGATAACGGTAAATTCTTTTATGCAGGCAGGGGTTTAGCCGTGGTTACTTCTACTCAGGGGGCCCTCCGAAGGTTGAAAAGGATAAAATAGGGCTAACACTTAAACAATAATCATGAAAATATCAGAGAAGATCGCATGCACAGATCTCCCCTGTCAGGATATCGAGAAAAAAGCGTACCGCGTGCCTGAGATCGATATCGACCCTCTAAACGTCAGGGTCATGATGGTGTCGGAGGCAGCGCCGCAGGAGGCGTCTGATTATTATTACTCGGAGGGTGAGCCCCTCTTCGAGAAGACTACGGTCCAGGCATTCAGGGACGCCGGCTTGGAGGTTGTGAGGATCTGGCAGCTCGTCGATCGGGGGTTCTATTTCACTACGGCTGTGAAGTGCGGCAAGACAGGCTATGGGATCGAGACGGCCACGGTTAAGGAGTGTTCCTTTATCCTGGAGAAAGAACTCGATCTCTTTCCTAATCTGCGGGTCGTCATGCTGATGGGCGATGTTGCCATCAAGGCCTTTAACGAGGTGGCTAAGAGGAAGACGGGAACGAGGGTGATCCCAGCTGGTTCAACGTACAAGATTCGCAAGACGCCCTACCATTTCAAGGGGATTCGGGTCTTCCCATCGTACCTGCAGGCGGGACCGAGTTTCTTCATCGAGAAGAGCAAGCGGAAGATGATCGCCGAGGATATAACTGAGTCGCTGAAGATGTTAAAGTGAATCGGGTTTTGGAATTCTTGTGCATGTATCTGTATTTGGATAATCTCTTTTGAGTTGCAATTTGAGCCCACGGATTCTTTTATCCGCTTTTAATTATGCTGTCTATGTCATTCATTAGACGCTTCAAACTTTAGGGAGGCAGAGTTGATGCAGTATCTCTTCCCTGTTGGGGCTGGACCATCATCGAAAACATGCCCCAGATGACCGCCGCACCTGCTACAGATGACTTCTATACGGCGCATCCCAAGGCTGTTATCAGGAACGAGTTCGACATTCTTGTTCTCTGCAGGCTTGAAGAAACTGGGCCAACCGCTGTGAGAGTCGTACTTTTCTTCAGAACGAAACAAAATGTTTCCACAGGCTGCACATCGGTAGGTTCCATCCTTTTTGTTATGGAGCAGCTTCCCTGTAAATGGTCTCTCAGTCCCCTTCTCTCGCAGTACGTGATATTCTTCTTCGCTCAGCGTTTTCCTCCATTCTTCTTCCGTCTTCTTGACCTTTGGCGCCATAATCAATACCCTGTTTTTGGTTAATGTTGCCTGCCTCAGCTCTAAAATATGCTGACCGCCTTCTATTCTTTGCTTTGCCGTTTAGCACTCAATTGCCCCCAAACTTACCTTGTGTAGCTTCTTCAGTGGAAGAATCTTTTGAAGACCCTGCATATTGCAAGGGTGAGCCAGTACTTGAGGTCCTTATCCCCTCCCCGGAGGAGGGTCAGCTCCCACGAGCCGTCGTCCCTCTGGCTCTTGACGAACCAGTCGAGCCCTTTTTTTATCTCCCCGTCCTCCGGGGGGAAGCCCATTAGGGAAAGGGAGTCGAGGGACGTCAGCAGGTCGGTGAACCAGAAGGGGTAGGAGAACTTCGTCCAGTAGCTCGGGTCACCCCGGTCCGGTATCGAGTCCCTCTTGAAGAACCGCCCCTTCAGGAGCCTTGCGGCGTGTAGCGCCTCCTCCATCCTGCGGTAGCGGGGGTGGGCGGCGAAGGCCCGGAGCGCCATGCCGGTGATGAGGTGCGAGAACGGCTTTGTCCTGTCCGTCGGGACGGGCGGGGACTCTAGGACTCTTACGCTGTATGTCAGCCCCGCGGTCCTCATGGGGATGTTCCATCCGCCGTCGTCCTGCCTCACGGAAAGCAGCCACCTGAAGCCCCTCTCGATGCCGTGGTGGTCGCCATAACCCGCCTTTATCAGGAGCTCCATGATCGCCCCCATATAGTAGGGCATGTACTGGTTTCCCAAGATCCCCCTGAAGTCACCCTCGCCGGTCTGGCAACTGAACAGGTATTCTGCGGCCATCTGGACGGTCGGGTGATCCCTGTTCATCCCGTATTTCTCAACCAGTATCCCGAGGTTGCGGAAGGTCTCCAGCAGGGAGTAGTTCTGCACATGACTCCTCTCCGCGCGGGGGTTTGGGTACCGCCAGGATCCATCCTCCTGCTGCCTGCGGGTGAGGGTCCGAGCCTCCGGCAGGCTCCACAGGTCCTCGACGTGCGCACCGCCCGGGTCTTCCAGCAGATCCCTCCTACAGAAGAACTCTATCGCCCTGTTGTCGGTGGACCTCAGGCGGCCTATCGGATCGTAGCGGAGGACTTCCAGCCACTCGTCCACTATTGCTTCCCCTCTCCTTCGCTCTTGCCCCCGCCCTTGAGGAGGTAGCGTTTAATCTCTCCGCACCTCAGGCAGGTCACCACCGCGTGGGGGCTCCTCCTCTGCTGTATCCGCACGCGGGCCGTCGTGCCGGGGTAGAGAAACCGCTTGCAGGAGCGGCAGACGAAGTACCTCCACCTCCTCGGCAGCCTGACACGTGTTCTCTCGGAGAGCTTTAGCGCCATTGCAACGTACCTGTCCGAGAGGTCGGGGCGGCTGTGTGCGGTCCTTATTGCCAGGCTGAAGAGGTGATCGATCCTCTGCCGTGCGAGGTCCTGTAACATGGAGGTGTTCCTTGGCAAGGCGCCGCACCATGTAGGGATTGGCGGTGGAAGTTAATAACGTAAATGCTTTAGGGCGAGAACAGTTATATGGTGTAAAATCCGAGTCTCAGTAGGCGGGTGTGCCAATGATAAACATCGTGCTCGCGGAGTCGGCATTGGAGACCGTGCCTAGAGAAATAGCGGATCACCCGTCGGTTAAGAGACTGGCGGAGCGGAGGGGCAAGGACCCGACGAGCACGCTTCTTGACATCTCATACCACTACGCCGCCATGAAGGATCTTGAGGACTGGGACAGGAGGGGCAGACCGGACATAACGTACGTCACCCTACTCACCCTGCTGGAGAGCCCCCTCAACAGGGAGGGGAGGCTTTCGATTTATGTGCACACTGTGAGGGACTTCATCATATCGGTGGACCCAAAGGTAAAGCTGCCCAGAAACTACACGAGGTTTGAGGGGCTGATGGAACAGCTCTTCGAGGTCTTCAAGGTCCCGCCTAAGGGCAAGCCATTAATGACGCTGAAGAGGGGAACGCTGAAGGATTTGATCCGAGTGGTGGCACCCTCGAGGACTTTCTTCCTCACCGAGGAGGGCAAGAGGACGAAGGTGGAGGCCTTCGCGAATAAGGCGGTGAAGGAGGATCGGCCCCTCGTCGTGATTGGCGGCTTCCAGAGGGGCGAGTTCAGCGATGAGAACCTGAGACTGGCGGATGAGAGGGTGTCTGTGTACAAGGAGCCGCTGGACGCGTGGGTCGTTGCTGGGATAATTGCACACGAGCTCGAGAGGGCGCTGGGCATCCTCTGATCTGCACAACTTCTAAATTGGTCGGCGCGAGTATTATCTAGGAGGTTCACCTTTGCCCGAGGAAATGGTAATAAGAAAAATATTTGCCGTACTGGAGGAGATAAAAACAGAACAGGGCGTGAAGCTCGAGAAGCCCATGAGGAAGGCGGCCGCCGTCGCGGTCATAAAGAACCCCTTCGCCGGGAGGTACGTGCAGGACATCAGCCTGCTCTTCGACTACGGCGAGAAACTAGGCGATCTCTTGGTACGCACCGCCCTGAAGGCGCTGGGTGTCACCCCCGAGGAGGCTAAGGAGAGGGTCGAGGGCTACGGGAAGGGCGCCATTGTGGGCTCGGCCGGGGAGATCGAGCAGCCGCACGCCATACTCCACCCCAAGTTCGGGGCACCGGTCAGGAGGGCGCTTGGGGGCGTGGACTACTGTAAGGCCATAATCCCCTCGACGGCGAAGATGGGACCCGCGGGGGCTTCGATAGACATGCCCATAGTCTACAAGAGGGCGATATGGGTGGTCTCGCACTTCGATACGATGACTGTAAGCGTCCCCGACGCGCCGATGCCCGACGAAATTGTGGTCGCCCTGGCCCTGACGGAGTCGGGCAGGCCGCTGGCGAGGACTGCAGGCTTCCAGAAGAGCGAGGTAAAGGGCCTGGACGGGCTGAGATGAATCCTAGATGGCGCGGTGGGTCCGAGTGGACAGCTACAAGATCGCCGCCAAGCTCCTGCAGGGTGCGAGGCACGCCATAGCCTTCACTGGGGCGGGGATCTCGACGGAGAGCAATATACCCGACTTCAGGGGTACGCAGGGGCTATGGAAGAGGTTCGACCCGAGGATGGCTTCCCGAGGCTACTTTTTAGAGGATCCCAACGGCTTCTGGCAGTTCTACGCAAAGAGGTACGAGTACATTGTGGGTGCTGAGCCCAATGCTGCCCATAAGGCCCTATCGCTTTTGGAGGAAGAGGGCATAATCAAGTCGGTCATAACTCAGAACATCGACCGGCTGCACAGTAAGGCAGGGTCAAAGTCCGTTCTTGAGGTGCACGGCGACATAATGATGAGCCGCTGCGACTGCTGTGGCGAGCAGGTGCCCACAGTTGAGTGCATAAAGTTCTATCGGGATAGTGGCTCTGCCCCCACGTGTGGAAAATGCCAAGGAGGGTTGAGACCCTCCATTGTCCTCTTCGAGGAGCCGCCTGATCTTATTGAGGCGGCATTCAATATTGCGCACAGGAGCGACCTCTGCCTCTCCGTCGGGTCCTCTTTATGCGTGTACCCCGCGGCGATGGTTCCGGAGATCGTCAAGAGGCGGGGAGGGCACCTGATCATAATCAATTACGATCCAACGCCGCTCGACGGGATTGCGGATATTGTTATCAGGGAGAAGGCATCGGCGGCTCTTGAGGCTATTTTAAAGGAGTTTGATGGCAGATAGAAATGGTGCGGTCGCCGGGATTCGAACCCGGGATCCAAGGCTTGGGAAGCCTTTATCCTAGACCGGACTAGACCACGACCGCACAGTTTTGATAGAGACTTTCTGCGAACCTATATTTATTGTGATTTGCCTTTAAATTGGGTAAGAATTAAAAAAAGGAGGGTTAAGCCCTCCATTTTTACATGGACATGAACTCTTCCGGCTTCGGCGGCTCCGGCGAGAGACCCTTCCTCTCCCGGATCTTCCTGATGGTCTCGGCGAAGAGGCTCGAGGGAACGGACGACCAGCGCGCGAACTCGGTCCCCCAGAACGCCTTTCCGGCGGTGGCGCTCCTCAGTTGGTCGGACATGTCGAATGTTTCGGACACGGGTATCTCCGCCATGAGGTGCATGGTCTGCTCCACCTGATCCATGGAGACGACCCTTCCGCGCTTGCCGGCAACTATCCTCGTGACCCCGCCTAGGAAGTCCTGCGGGACCTTCATGTCGAGCTTCATAATGGGTTCGAGCAGAATCGGGCTGGCGGTTAGGAATCCCTGGAAGATGGCGTCCCTTATGGCTGGCATCAGCTGTGCCGGTCCCCTGTGCGCCGGGTCCTCGTGGACCGTGGCATCAGTGATCTTCACCAGCATGCCCCTTATGGGCTCCCTTGCCAGCGGTCCCTCTCCCACGTCGAGCCGGAACGCCTGCACCAAAGTATCCTTGATCTCCCGCATATACTGGAGACCCTTCGTGGCGTCCACCAAGACGTTGATGTAGCTGTCGATGGCCCATATACCTCTAGCGGCGTCGGTTTCCCATCCGGCCTGCTCGCGGAGTATCTTGGCGCGCTCCTTTGTGTCCATGTCCTCGTGGATGGTGCCCTGCTGGATGAGCTGGATCGTCTGCTCGTTGAGCGGTTCCACGGTGACGTAGAGCCTGTTGTGCTTGTTGGGGGACTTGCCCTCGAATGGGCCCAAAGCTTTGGTGAGGCTCTCCCTGTACACGACGATGGGCGGTGTTGTGGTAATTTCAATGCCTCCGGTCCTCTGCTGGAGGTCCCACAGCGCGATCTCTAGGTGCAGGCTTCCCATTCCCGCGATGAGATACTCTCCGGTCTCCTGGTTGATCTTGACCGATAAGGTCGGGTCCTCTATTGCCATCTTGTGGAGGGCGTCTATGAGCCTCGGCAGGTCCCTGCTGAACTTCGGCTCTATTGCCATTGTGACCACGGGGTCGCTGATGTACTTCATCTTCTCGAAGGGCGACATACTCGCCCTGTCGGGCGGCCTCACGAGGGTTTCTCCTGCCCTGATGTTCTCGAGACCCAGTAAAGCCACTATGTTGCCCGCGGACATGGAGGGGGTTATCTCCCTGTACGGACCCATATAGAGGCTCACCTGCTGGATCCTGCCCTCGGTCTTTGCCATGAGGCCATAGATATTCTCCCCCTCATGAACCGTGCCAGAGAAGACCCTTCCGGTCGTCACTGGGCCTGCGTGGGGATCCACGATCACCTTGTTGACGCATATAACAAGAGGACCGTTCTCGTCGCAGTTAATCATCGCCTGGCCCAGCGTGGAGTTGATGTCGCCCTTCCAGATCTTGGGGATGCGGTACTTCTGGGCGTCGACAGGGTTCGGGATGTGATCCACGACCATGTCGAGTATGGCAACGTCCAGCTGGAACTCCTTCTGCAGACTCTCTATGTCGCCCTTGTTGTAGGCATCTATAATGTCTGAGAACTTCATGCCCTTCGCCGCAATGATGGGCAGGGTGAAGCCCCACTTGTGGAGCGCCGAGCCGAAGGCGACCTGCCCTTTGTTGGGGTTCACCTTCCACTTCTCCTTGAACTCAGGGTCGGCGTAGGACTCGATGAGCCCATTGAAGTCGCGGATTATCTTCAGAAGCCGGTCCTGAACCTCCTGCGGGGATAGCCTCAGCTCCTTTATCAGCCGGTCGATCTTGTTTATGTAGAGGAGCGGGCGGACCTTCTCGTCCATCCCCTGCCTGAGGACGGTCTCGGTCTGGGTCATAATGCCCTCCACACTGTCCACCACGCAGACGCCTCCATCCATGACCCTCAAAGACCGTGTAACGTGCCCCGTGAAGTCTACGTGTCCCGGGGTGTCCACCAGGTTTATGACGTAGCTCTGGCCGTTCCTCTCGTGGAGGAGGCTGACGTTCGCAGCCTTTACCGTCATCTGCCTCAGCTGCTCGATCTCCACGTAGTCAAGAGCGAGCGCCTGGGCTGCGATCTTCTGGGATATCAGACCTGCTCCAGCCAGAAGGCTGTCCGAGAGGGTGGTCTTGCCATGGTCTACATGCGCAAGGGTACCTATGTTCCTCACGTTGAGCTTGTTGCTCATGAGCTTTATGATCTCTTCGGTCTGTTTGTACTTCGGCAACTTCAACGCCTCACTAACCAGTAAGGCGAAACACTCAATGCCTTTTAAAATTTTCGTGACAGCCTTTCATTTAGCGGGCTACTCTATGGTCGCATGTCGCTTCTTGAGATCCTGTTCTGTCTTGCCTAGACGCTGCATCAGCTCGGCTATCAGGCTGTCGAGGAAGACGTTGAGCGTGACCTCGAAGAGCGTCCCTAGTGGTGCGAGCGGTTCGTGCTCCCCCAGTATCTGTCTGACGGTGTAGTCCTCCTCTGCCGCCATCTTGGTCCTGCCCGGGATTATTATCACGTGATCGGAGAGCTTTGCCAGCGGGGAGTCGCGGTGGGAGGTTATTGCCAAGATTCTGGCCTTCATGTCCTTAGCGGCGGTTGAGGCGGTGACCACAAGCTTCGTGCTTCCTGAGCCGGATATGGAGACGATCAGGTCCTTCTCGCCGACCGCGGGGGTTATGATCTCGCCGAAGACGTAGACATTGAAGCCGAGGTGCATCAGCCTCATGGCGAAGGCCCTGGCGGCGAGGCCGGACCTTCCGGCACCCACGACCAAGATCTTCCTGTTGTCGTTCAAGGAGTCCAGTATCATGCCTATTCCCGTTTCAACATCGTCGTCCTTTATGATCTTCGCGGCATACAGGACGTAGTATGCCATCTCCTGCATGAAGCGCTTCACGAGACACTCCTTTGAGGACATACAGATCAATTCAAGAGGGGAGAATTGTTATAATTAAAGTTTATTGAATCCCGAGGACCAGCCTGAGTGAGAGTAGCAACAGGAAGGAGAGAACAGTAATTAATATGAAGAGAGCATCCCTCTTGCCCAACGCCAGGACGTAGAGTGAGGTGCGTTTCTTGCTCGCCCCGAATGCCCTCGACTCCATAGCGTCTGCCACGAGCTCGGCCCTCCGAAAGGAGCTTATTATCAGGGGTATGAGGACGGGGATGTAGTTTTTGATCCTCCGGATCAGGTTCCCCTTCTCCATCTCCAAGCCCCTAGATTTTTGGGCGTCCATTATGATCTGGGCCTCGCGGCTGAGCGTGGGCACGAACCGCATCGCCATGTTGAAGGTCAGGGCGTAGTCGTAGGGTATCCTCACCTGAACCATGGACTGCGTCAGGTCCTCGGGGGATGTCGTGAGGAAGAAGACGGAGAATATGGAGATCAGTGCTATGAACCTGATGGACATGGATATGCCGGAGATCACGGCATCGTAAACCGAGCCCGTCGCCCAGACGATCCCTATGAAGTTGAAGATGAAGATGAAGGCGATGAAGAAGAGGGAGCCCTTTATGGACTGGGACCATCGGCTCCCGATCCTGCTGATGGCGACGATCGGAAGTGAGGACGAGAGGACGAGCAGAAGCAGAAGCGGGTTGACGAAGTACACGGTAAGTGCGGTGAAGAGTATGACGTAGATCATCTTGGATCTGGGGTCGATCCTGTGTATCACGGACACGCCTCGCCTGTACTCGAAGCCGTAGAGGACCTTCATCTCTGGGAGCCTCCCACGAGCTTTGACGCGGCGGAGACGACCTGCTCTAGGTCGATGGTTGGTCTCTGGAGAGCTAGATCCCACGACAGTTCCGCCAGCTGCGGCGGGAGGAGGGACGCACCCATGAGCAGCTCCCTGTTTGTCAGAATCTCCTCGGCAGAACCCTCTGCGATCACCCTGCCCTTGGAGAGCATCACCACCTTGGGTATGAAGTCGGCGACGAACTCCATGTCGTGGGTGACCACGAGCACGGTCTTGCCCTCCCCGTTGAGCCTCTTCAGGAGGGAGGCGAGGCGGATCTTCTGGCGGCTGTCCTGGCCCGTGGTGGGCTCGTCGAGGATGAGGATCTGCGGGTCGTAGCAGAGAACCGAGGCCAGAGCCAGCCTCTTCCGCTCGCCGCCGCTGAGCATGAACGGCGGCCTATCCCGGTACTGTGTAAGCTCGAACTCCTTCATGGCCCAGTCCACCCTTCTTGACACCTCGTCGGGAGGCATGGCGAAGTTCACCAGGGCGAAGGCAAGCTCCTTCTCGACGGTCTCCGCGAAGAGTTGGTGGTCGGGGTTCTGGAATACGAGACCCACCTTCCTTGCCAGGGCGGCAACCGTAGAGTTTTTGGTATCTGCGCCGCTGACCGTGACCCTTCCGCTTTGGGGCTTTAGCAGCCCGTTGATGTGCTTCACGAGTGTGGTCTTGCCTGCGCCGTTCTCCCCCAGGATCGCAACCAGTTCTGCCCCCCCAATGTCCAAGTTGACGTGCTCCAGCGCGTACCTTCCAGGAGAGTACGAGTACGAGACGTCCTCGAAGAGGATCACTGCTTGCCCCCCCTTATGATGTCTGCAAGATCCCGTGAGGAGAGCGGCTTTTTGCCGGACTTCGAGCCGAATGAGAGCCTCTTGGCGACCTTAACAGCCTTGGGGATCCCTATGCCCATCCTGTCCACCGCCTCAGAGTAGAGGACTTCGTCCGGCTCCCCAATAAGGAGGAGCTTGCCATCGTCGAGAACGGCGCAGCGGTCTGCCATGTGGGCGACCATCTCAAGCCTGTGCTCCACCAAGATTATCGTGACGCCAGACTCGGTATTCAGCTTGGCCAGGATGTTCAGCACGGATCTGGCGCTGAGGGGGTCAAGGTTTGCGGTCGGTTCGTCAAGGACCAGCACCCTCGGTTTCATTGCCAAGAGGGCGGCTATGGCTACCTTCTGCTGCTCCCCTCCAGAGATCTCCTCTGGCGACTTATCCCAGAGGTGGGATATTCCCACGACGCCCAGCGCCTCCTCCGCCCGCGACCTCACCTCACCCCTTGGCAGGGCGAGGTTCTCTGGTCCGAATGCCACCTCGCGCTCTACGGTGGTGCAGAAGAGTTCGTTCTCCGGGTTCTGAAAGACCAAGCCCAAACGCTGGGCGATCTCGTAGACGGGGTGCTCGGTGGTGAGCAAACCGTCGACTACAACGCGTCCACTGAACGCCCCTCCGTATGAGTTGGGTATGAGGCCGTTGAGGCATCTGCAGAGGGTGGTCTTCCCGCATCCGCTGGGACCAGTTATCAGCACAAACTCTCCTTCATCCACGGTGAGGTTGACATCCAGTATGTTCGGCTTAGGAGAGTCGGGGTAGGAGTACGAGAGACCTTGGACCTCGATGATTGCCAAGTAGACCACCAAGGAAGTAATGAGGGAGGGAGATGCTCTAATAAACGTAACTACTCATTTTTTAGTATGTATCTCCTTGATGGTGTGCCCTTTGATGCCGAGCTTGCCGGCGATGAGACCCATCGCCGCAGAGGTAACCGCTCCCGACGACCCCTTCAGATTCGCGCTCGCGGCGGTAGGGTGACCCCCTCCCTGCCCTGAGAAGGATTCGGCCAGCGGCTGCATGAGGTCCTTTGCTAGGTTCAGACCCGCCTTCTTGTAGATAGAGTCGGTGGACCTTCCAGAGAGCCTGACCTTCTTCCCCTCCTCATTTACAACTAGGGCGACATCTGCTCCGAGGTCTGTGAGCGACCTTGCTACGGACGCCTCGAAGGATCCCACGTTCGTGATGGCGATCAGCCATTCGTCAGCCTTGTACAGCCGGAGGCGGGCAGCTCCCTTCAGTTTGGCCATCCTCTCTGAGGGATCGTGCTCCGAGGAGAGGATTCGCAGCGCCAGTTCGGCCTCGGCCCCGAGGTCTATCAGCCTTGAGGCGGTGATGATCGTGGAGTCTGGGAGAATGAGAAAGCGTCTAGAGTCGTATATTATGCCGACCAGCAGCGCCTGGAGCGCCCTCTTGTCGAGGCTCTTCTTGTCCAGAGCGTCGAAGATTATCTCACAGGTGGAGGAGCGCTCCTTCACCAGTGAGAAGGCTGCACCGCCCACGGTTCGCTCGTCGGAGACGTGGTGGTCCAAGATGGCGTAGGGCACCCCTCCGTCCTCTACGGCGCGCTTTACCGCGGGAACCTGGTCGAGGGAGGAGGTATCCACCAAGACGTATAAGTCGGTAGCCTCAGGCAGATCGGTGGCCGGTCGAAGCTGGAGGTAATCCATCAATTTCTCAGAGACCGTGCTGATGCCCTCGGATGCCAGTATGATGACGTGCCTATCGGGTAGGCGCTTCCTAAGGAGGGCGAGGAGGGCGTAGGCCGAGCCTATGCAGTCCGGGTCCGCGTTCGGGTGGCAGACGATGGTGATGTGCCGGAACCTCAAGAGAAAGTTCAGAAGGTTAGCCAAGCTTTTTGTCCCTCATCCTTTCGTCTATGGCAGATAGGGCGGCGTCCGCGGCCATGTCGGCGAGTTTGTCGACGTCTATCTCCACCACCGGCTCCACATCTATGAAGACGTCCACCTTGAAGATCGTTCCGCCCTTCCTCTCCGACGTAACCTGTATGTCCAAGGAGCGTAGGAGCTTCTTGTCGAGCTTGGAGAGGACGAATTGACGGGCCGCGGTCTCCCCCGCCTCGCAGACCTCCTTGAGATCGCTAGGAGAGAGGGCCTTCAAGATCACCACTATCCGGAGGATGGCCCTTTGCCGGAGAGGCTGACCTGTTCCATTATGGTCTTCCTTAGCTCCTCCAGCTGTTGCTTCAGCCTCTGCTCCTGCCTCTCGATGGTCTTGACCCTGAGGTCCAGCTCCTCCTTCTTCTCTGTGAGCTCGGTGACTATCTTTGCCTTATCGCTCCTGAAGAGCAGAATTCCCACGGACTTGTATATCACGGCGTCGTCTGCAAGATTCTTGCTCTCCTGCAGCGCCTTGTCCACCTCCTTCGCCTCCATCTCGAACTGCTGCTTGCGAAGGATGAGGGCCTTATACTGCTCCTGTTGCTCTTGGAACCTCACCAATTGGTTCTGTACCTGCGGCGGGATCTGTTCTGCCATCTCTAATCACCTTTTAAATTTACGACCTCTAATGATGTAGTTATCCACCTTATATAAGAATTGAGTAGGGCTCTAACACCCGCGATGGTGGCTGCCTCTATCTCTATGGTAAGCGTTCCTCCCTCCCGGCGGATGGACGCCTTAGAAGCCTTGGACTTCGTTGTCGCGACTTCGGGAAGGATAGCTCTGTACAGCTTCTCCGCCAGATCTGGATCGCCCAACTCGATCTTGAGGTTGGATTTTATGGTCATGGCGGTCGCCGCCTGAAGTCTTTCAGGAGTATCCTAGGTCCGCAGGGCGCCCTCGTTTCGCTGTCGGTAAATGCCATCTCGGCGAAGTAATCTCTGCTGGTTTCAAGGCGAAGTTCGGTGACACCACGGTCCGAGGGCGTGAGGAAACCTACAGAGTTCCGGAGCATCTCGTAGAGACCGGTGAGCGCGCGGTCCTCTGGCTGGACTAGGCGCAAGTGCCTTCCCCTAGCGGTCTTTGGGCCGAGGTTCTTGAGCTCCCTTCTCAGTATGACCCTGCTGATCAGCAGGGATCCGATCTTCTTTGCCTTCCCGCCGCCAGTATCGTAGCACTCTATCAGCTTCGGGTCGCCGAATCGGCTGTTGACTATCCAGAGCCTGTCTGCGCCAGCGCTGTGGGCATAGGCAGATAACAGAAGGAGGCCGGACTTTCCCCTCAGGTAGTAGTTGAAGTCGGCGGTTGCGGTCACGAGGTCGTTACAAAAAGTTCTGGTCCTCGGGCTTGGCCTGAGGGAGGTACACAGTAGAATGGTCATGGGGATGACCGGTTTCTACTGCTTGGTCGAGGCTGCCTTGGTGCTCTTGAACTCCTCTGGGGTCATGGTTCTGCCCAAGGTAGTCTGGGCCACGAATGCCCCGCCGGCGAACTTGATGCCGCAGGCTTTGCACGCCCATATCCCTGCGGCAGACCTTGCCAGAGTGTCCACGGACTTGCATTTGGGGCACTTCTGGCCTTTGGCGGACTTTGACTCTATGACGAGTACCCTCTTCCTTAGCGTAGCACCGTACTTTTGACGGTACCTGCCCGAGGACTTCACTGACTTTGTCTTGCCCATTACTTTCCACCACTCGGGAGATGCTTCCGCAACTCCTGGCTTTTAACTTTAGCTATCTCCACCGCCCTCAGGAGCTCCTCTGGTGTCAGTGTTCCAGACCCGCCCTTCTGCATGGCGCATATCTTCTCCTGCTTCTGGTCGTCCTCGGCGAAGGCTACGCTCAGCCTGCAGTCCATGACCTCCTCCTCTTCCAGCGACGGGTCTACGAAGAGCTTGTCGCCTATCTTGGCCATGGTCACGTTGACCGGAATGGCGCGCAACGGTACCGGGACGAACTCCTCGGTTACCTTGACCTCCTCGCCACTGACCTCCGCCTTGGGCATCTTGGACGTAAGGAGCGCGCTCAGCCCTGCAAGGGCGGCGGCGTCCATGAGGTTGCCGCGGTGGTCGAGTATGAAGATGTCCACCCATGCTATCCAGACCTTCTTGCCCGGTATGATGCAGAGCTTTGACGTGTCCAAGAGCTTTGACTCCCTCAGACCCCTGTCCACCACCCGTGCGAGCTCGATGGCATTCTCGTCCGGCGGACCTGTCTCGAACTCAGACGATGCAAGCGGGACGAACTCCGCGCTGACGGACATCACGCCGTCGTTCGGAATGTCCGGGAATGGATCGCCTATCGCGAACTTCACGCCGGCAATTACGTAGGTATCTCCAAGCCTGACCGTTGCAGAGCCCTCTGCCTTTTCGATGACATTCGTCTGGATCTCAACGGGCCTCATGTCGGTCAGACTTCGCCCGTCTGTCCTCTTTCCACTCTCGGCCAGTTCTATGATCTGCTTCCTCTTTACGGAAGGTATAATCTGATTTGTCATCTATCACACCTCTTCCCTATCCATTGTCTTCTTAAAGTGCTCCTCGAGCGCCTCCTTCTGCTTCGCGTAGACCTCCATGCACCCTTTCTTTGCAAGCTCCACCGATTGGATGAACTCCTCGTGCGTCAACAGCCCATCCATCTGGATCAGCGTTATCACGTTCTTGGATGGCATGATGGCCATGGGCATGTCAGAGTCTCCCTGTTTGTCCTCCTGATCTATGACGTCGAGCACGAGCTTTCCTTCAACCTTGGCCACTGCCATGCTCGAGACGAGGTCACGCATGGGCACCCCTGCGTCCGTAAGGGCCAGCGACGCGGCAGAGATGGCGGCGCATCTGGTGCTGCCGTCTGCCTGCAGCACCTCGGCGAATATGTCGATTGTGGTCCTTGGAAAGAACTCGGCGAATATTGCTGGTTCCAAAGCCTCGCGCATAACCTTGGAGAGCTCGATCTCTCGCCTCGAGGGTGCGGGGGACTTCCTCTCCTCCACCGAGAACGGCGCCATGTGGTATCTGGCCCTTATGTAGCACCTGTCCGCTAGGGCCAAGTGCTTCGGATGGGATTCCCTGGGTCCGAAGACGCCCACGAGGATCTTGGTTCTGCCCCACTCAACGTATGCGGACCCGTCTGCGTTCTTTAGTGTCCCTATCTGGAATTTAATTGGTCGCAACTCGTCCAGCTTTCTACCGTCATACCTTATACCATCATCAGTTATCAGTTTCTTCTTTTCCATAATATCACACCCTGTGTTTTACAAGATACTCTTGAATTCTGTCGGTGAGACCTGTCGTGTGCGCCTCGGCTTCGATCTTCCTTATGGCCTCGGCGACGACGGCCTCCTCATCGCGGCTCTTGCCGGCGATCCAGACCCGGCCGTTCTGGCCCACGAATATCTGGCAGCCGGACTCCTTCTTCAGGAGGTTTATCATGGACCCCTTCTTTCCGATGATCCGCGGTACCCTGGTAGGGTCCGCCTCTATAACGGTCCCCCTCTGGATCTTTCCAAGTTCGGGTTCTCTTGTGGTCAATGACGGATTCCTGGTCCTGTCGAAGGCCATTACCTTTGCTTTGACCATCCCGCCAATGTCCAGGTAGCTCCTAGCGTCCTCCTTCATGGTGTTGAGGGGCTTGGATAGGAACTCCTTGGCGAAGAGAACGCCCTGCCACGGGGATCTTATGTCGAGCATCCAGGCTGTGGAGATGACCTCCACTACCTTCCCGATTACCACATCGTCCACGAAGGGTATGTAGCAGCCCCTTAGGGGTATTACGGTGACGGTCTCGTTCCTCAGCTCGGCCAAGCCGACAACAGAGGAGAAGAACTTGTCGTCCTCCTTGTACACGTTGACACCGGCGTTATACCTGCCCTCGGCAAGCAGTGTGCCGGGCACTACCAATTGTCTTGGTTCAAAATTTGTTGGAATATACAACACCTCACATTTTCTTAATAACATTGATCTCTATGCTACCGCGAGTCAGCTCGTTCAGGCGATCGACGAGACTCTGTTGCATGCCGGCAGGGATGACCGTCTCGCCGCGCCATGAACCATCAGGAAGCCACTCCGATTTTGTTACATTGCCAGTCTTGGTCACGTAGCTGTTGACCCTGCTGGCGTGCTCCTTGGAGGCCTTTACCACGATGGCGACCTGCGACACCTTGAGCGGCAGAGAGATGCGGAGCGCCTTTATGATCTCCTGGGCCTGCTCCTCAACCGATCTGAACGGGTCTACGTTGATCCTCACGTTCTCCATCGCATTCTCTATCCTCATGGGCGGATGGGGAGCCCCGGACTGGGGGTCTATGCAGTTCTTGGCGATGAAGGCGACAATCTGTTTTCTCTTGTTCTCGACCATCTGCCGCCTCTGATCCGTGGTGAGCTGCAGTTCCCCCTTCTTTATTATTGTATCAAATACGACCTTGGGGTCGGCGGTCCCAAAGTTCTTCCTGACCGACTCCTCTGAGGCCTTCTCCCCCTTCCTCGCGTCCTTGTATACGGTATCACTTATCATGAGGGCTTTGAAGTCAACCTCTTTTCCGCTCTTCAGGAGCCATGCGAGATCCGGGTCGACCATGATCTCGAAGTGCTCACCCCGAAGAGAGAGGCGGGCGACCACCGATTTGTCCTCTTTAGGCATGCCCGGCCGCCTTCACTTGCTCTATGTGCTTCGCCAACACATCGTTTGGAAGGATGTCGAACTTGCCGGTGTCCTTTCTGATTATCGCCATCTCTATCCTAGACGGGTCCAAGCCGCCCTCGACCACAGTGGCCAGGGCCCTGAGAGCAAGGGTGATAGCGGAATCAATTGCAATGTTCGCAGAGTAGTTCTTCTCGAAGAACTCGGTGACGGACTGGCTGCTGGCGCCGATGGCCACGGCAAAGTAGCCGGCGTAGGCGCCGCTGGGCTCGGTCATGAAGAGCCGGGCACCGAATTTGTCCACGCCCGCAATCAGGAGCGCGACCCCAAATGGTCTGACGCCCGCATGCTGGGTGTAGATCTGCTTTATCTCGCTGACCTTCTTGGTCAGCACCTCTACGTCTATGACATCATCGTAGAGCAGTCTGTTTATCTGGGACTCCTGCCTGGCCTTATCGACGAGTATCCGCGCGTCTGACGAGAGTCCAGCGAAGGTCGCTCCCACGTGATCGTCTATCTTCAGGATCTTCTCCATGGAGGATGGGTCTATGAGGGGGCTTATCTTCTTCTTCTCAACAGCAAGGACGACCCCGTCGACGCACCTTATACCAAGGGCCGTCCAGCCCCGCCTCACCGCCTCCAGAGCGTACTCAACCTGGAATAGACGACCGTCGGGCGAAAATATGGTTATCGCCCTATCATATCCAAGTCCTGGTGGGGTAAACATCTCAATCACCATTATACGATCTGATCATTAACGTCAATACTATATTTTACTCTTCAGCATAAAAGTTTAGGCTTATATTATATCCTTTTCGCTATATCGCTATTCTATAGCAAGGGCGGTTAACAGATCCCGCTCGGTGAGTATCCCGACGACATCGCCGCCCTCCTCGACCAGTACTGCTCCTACCCCGCTGTTCATTATCAGCGGTGCCGCCTCGCCGAGCGAGAGATCACTCTTGACGAAGACCACTCCCGTCCGCATGATCTCGCTCACAGGCACGGACATGACACGGTCCATCTCGTCGAGCAGCATCCTCCTGAAGGCGGAGCCCTCCCCAATGTACCGGACTATGTCCACCGTGGTTACCATCCCGACCACCTCGTCCCTTCTCTTTAAGGGGATCCTTCGGAAGCCGTTCGAGACCATGAGCCTGGCGGCCGATCTAATGGAGATATCCGGTGATGCGAATAGGGGATTCCGCGTCATGTGGCCTCTAACTTTTTCAGTCATTGTCCTCCCCGAGAGGTATCTAACAACATCGTACTCTGTTATTATACCCACGATCCTCTTGGATCTCCCGACTATGGGTATCGCGCCGCGGTTCGTCAGGATCATCTTCTCAAGGACGGAGGAGAAGGTGTCACTCAGATCCGCGCATATCACGTCCCTTGACATTATGGACTCGAGGGGCTCATAGAGGGCTGAGAAGAAGCGACCCTTGTGCTTTGATTTGACTATTTTGTAGTAATCACCGCCCCCGAGGAAGTTGACCATGTCCGTGGCGGTCACAATCCCTAGGAGCTCGTTCTTTGATCCCGTTATCGGCACCCTTCTGACGGCCCTTGTTATCATCACGTCTATTCCCCGGATAACGGGGGAGGTTGAGGTGGCGGAGTATACCGGCTTGTGAATGAGGTACTCCAGCTCCTTTGGCTTGCTGTAGACCACGCTGGAGAACTTTGGCCTAAAGTCGACCCTCCTACTTCTGAGAAAGCCCCTCACCACTTTCTGAGGCATGAAAAGTCACACGTAGATATAACCTGAAGAAAATATTAAAGCTGCTTGCAGAAGGCAAAGAAGAAGGTGGGGGCGCCATTACAGCGGATTGATTCGGTGCTTGTTGTTCTCCCAGAACTCGGGCATATTCTTCTTCAATAAGGACAGCATTTCCCTGTCACTTATTGTCAGGGCCTCGCCCTGATCGAACCTCTTGAGGACCTCACCGTAGATCTTCATGACATCCGGGTGATCCTTGTCCACCTTCTCGCTGTTCTTGAGACTGAAGTAGTAGTTTATCCAGAAGGCGACGCCCGCGTTGCCGGAATAGGGGGTTATGGAGACGCCCGGGGGTACTCCGAGGAGCTTCTCTGTATCGAAGGGAAGGTACATCTCGATGTTCTTCAGTGCGCCGTCCGCGTGTATGCCCGCGCGCGTTATGTTGAAGTTCTTCCCGACGAGAGGGTAGTAGTGGGGGATGTGGTAGCCTACCGTCCTCTTGTAGTAATGGCACGCCTCGGTTATGGTCTGGGTGTCCATGCCATCCAAGGATCCTTTGAGACCGGCGTAGGCGAATACCATCGCCTCGAGCGGAACGTTCCCCGCCCTCTCGCCTATGCCGAGCAGCGTCGTGTTGTTCAGGGATGCTCCGTACATCCAGGCGGAGGTCGCGTTTGCTATGGCGAGGTGGAAGTCGTTGTGGCCGTGGAACTCAAGCCACTCCGACGGGACTCCAGCGATGTGGCGGAGGACCCACATTATCTTCGGGATGCTCCTAGGGAGCGCTGCCTGTGGCCAAGGTAGTCCCAGGCCCAGCGTGTCCGGGATGCGCAGCTTTACTGGAAGGCGATATTTCTCGGAGAGTCGCATCAATCTCTTGGCAAAGGGGACCACGACGCCCAGGACATCTGCCCTCGTGCAGTCCTCCACATGGGCGCGCATCACTATTCCAGACTTCAGCCCCTCCTCTATCACCTCCAGGTACTTTGAGAGGACCTGGGAGCGGCTAAGCCCCTTGAACTTGTAGAAGATGTGGTAGTCGGATATAGAGGAGAGCATCCCCAGCTCCTCGACCTTTGCCTCCTTTGCGAGCCTAAGGTCATCCTTGCTGGCCCTTATCCATCCGCTTATTATCGGAAATTCGAGACCCAGAGACCTCGCCCTCGCCACCGCCTCCCTATCACGGTTGGTGTAAAGGAAGCACTCGGTCATCAGGATCTTGCCCTTCGGGCCACCTATCTTGTTAAGGTATTTGTACAGCTCAACGATCTGCTCCACGGTGTAAGGATCCCTGGACTGCTGCCCGTCCCTGAAGGAGGTGTCGGTGATCCAGAGATTGTCGGGGATCTCCTGAGGAACCTCGATGCCATCCCAAACCGTCTTGGGTGGGGCATCGAAGGGAAACATCTCCTTGTAGAGTTTGGGTTCTGGAGAGTCCAGTACCTCGTAGTCGGGGCACTCCACGGACTCGCCCCGCATCGTCCTCAGGATGATCTCCCTTGCGTCGTCCGCCAAAATCAACCAAGCCTCCGAAATATACAAAGGAAAGTATTAAACGCTCATTCCTTTTAAATTTATCGGTAAAAAATGAACTTAAACCAAGCATGACCATAATGATACTGAAATAAATTCAATTTAGTTCACATTTGATGCACGCTTGTTCGAAAATCAAACATATTTGATGGCGCTGGTTATAAAAATGACATTTTTTAATGAATTTTTTGCTAAAAAATACTTTACATTTGTAAAAAGTGGGCGCAGGGTTTTCCCTGCGGGGCTTTTGACCCTCAGACCGTTATGTATCAACATCCTTGCTATTCTGATTTGACTGGGACGGCCTCTTCATCCCCAATCCGTAACTTCTCTTGGAGGGTTTTTATCCTTTCCCTTGCCCTCTTTATGCTCCCGGTAGTAGCAACGGATGAGAGGTCGGCCGTCCCGCAGCGGAGGGTGATCTGCTGGCCGATCTTCTCTCTGAGAGAGCCCAGCAAGACCTGGTCGAGGCGCACAACGAGAAAAGGCCACCAGCGGTAGACGACCTTAGTCTGGCGGTCCGGCTCTATGTACGCCCCCAGACCGGATATCACGGACGCGTCATCTACCGTGGTGCTGGACCTGAAGATCACGTAACGTCGGCGGAGCGACCTGCATTTCATAGAGATCGACCTATGCCAATGAGATTTAATGGTGGTGCATCCTAAAAGGATGCCTAGCGAGACCACTCTTCACGAGAGGTCGAAGATCTTGAGGACGGACACCACATCACCCTTCCGCCCCATCAGGCGGATTTTGATCCGTATAACATCGTCGGAGAAGGAGAGTCTTGGAGCCCTGAGAAGGGAGGTCTGCTTATCCACCCTAAGGAAGAGCGTGGAACGACCGTCGTAGTAAAGGTCTATCTGATCCCTTATCCTGATCCTGTCGCCCACAGGCAGGAGACGGACTATGTAGCCCACGATCTCTTTGGCGCGGTCCTTGTCCAGGACCTCGAGTGTCAGGACGGTTATGGGGTTGCCATGGTGCCCCTTGGCATCCGCGGCGTTTATCTGGCAGGCACTTCTAACAGACTCGGGAACCAGGTTTAAAACGGCAGAGTTGACCTTGGAGAGGTCCTCTGTGGCGTGGGCTATTGTGCTGAGGGATATTCCTGTTATCATACCAAGAGGGTGGACACCCAATAAAATAGAGGGCACTGGGGATTAAAGGCTTTATGTGCGCCTCGCGTAGCGCTTTGGCCCCGCCTTCTCCGCGCCCTTGCCCTTGGTGTACAAGCCGCGGCTCCTCCTTCCAGCAGGGGTGAGGCCTTTATAGACCCTGCCCCGCTGGGACGGGTTTGCCAGCCAGGACAGGTCCCTGTCGGAGAGGACTGCTGGGTGCGATGGGTCAACAAGAATGACCTCGAACCAAGAGTACCTGCCGTCCGAGGCGACCCAATAGCTCCCCAGCACATTCATGTTGGGGAACCTCTTGGCAACCCTCTCCTCGGCGATCCAACGGTTGCTCTTGCTTGAAGTAATCCCATAGACGCCCATGCGCTTGGGGCGCCTTCCTGATCGGGGCCTCTCAACATTCATGGGGCCCCTGATGATTCTGATCCTTGCGACGATAACGCCCTGTTTGGCCTTGTAGCCAAGGGAGCGGGCTCTGTTGATCCTCGTAGGATGATCCAGCTTGACTACGGACGGACCTCTACGCCACTGAACTAGCCTTGTGGTTCGCAAAGCCCGAACTATGCCCTCGTCGGGCCGCTTCCACGTCTCTGCCAGGTACTTGTACGCAGACATTACCGCACCAACCGTAGAACTAAAGCGGCTTAAAGGCGTTTATAATGTTTTCGGCTATCGTAATGGCACCTAGGACTTGTGCCTCCTTTGTCTGCGCACCGACGTGAGGGGTTGCAACGACGTTAGGCAGTGCCACCAACTCCTTCTCCCACGGCTCCCTGGGCGGCTCGTTCTCGTAGACGTCGAGGGCTGCGCCAGCCAGCCTCCCACTCTTAAGGGATTCGAGCAGGTGCTTGCAATCGACAACCTCCCCCCTTGATGCGTTTATCAGGTACGCGCCGGACTTCATGAGGGAGAGGGTCCTCTCATTGATCATACGCTTGGTCTCGGGCAGCAGGGGGACGTGGAGGGTGACAATATCGGATCTCCTCAGCACGTCCTCGAGCGTTGCCATCCTCTCGGCGCCCAGCCTCTTTATGGCTTCCTCGTCGATCATAACGTCGTAGACTATGATCTTCATACCGAATGACTTTGCCCGCTCGGCGACGGACTTGCCGATCCTCCCGAGTCCAACAACTCCGAGGGTCTTCCCGTTTAGCTCTGTGCCATGGAAGCGCTTCTTCTCCCAGAGGCCCTTCTTCATGGACTCGTTGGCGAGGTGGACGCCTCTGACAAGGTTCAACATCATTGACATGACGAGCTCGACCACGGCCACTGTGGACATCTGTGGGGTGTTGATCACCTTTATACCCTTGGCCTCAGCGGTCTTGGTGTCTATGGTGTCGAGCCCCACCCCCACGCGCCCTATGAGCCTGAGCCTCTTGCCGCTCTCGATGATCTCCTGGGTGACCTTCGTCCTGCTCCTGACGATGAGAACCTCGTAGTCGCCTACTACCTTCTTCAGCTCTTCAGCGGATATGTCGAACCTCTCGCTGACCTCGAACCCGGCGGCTCGCAACCGCGCCGGGCACTCTTTATCTACTTCATCTGCAATCAGTACGCGCACGTAAATCACCTGTAAGGGCTGTGAAGAATTGATGGCGGCTGAATTAAACCTTTTCGTTTCCCACCATAGATCTGGAGTGCTGGTGGGAGAGGAGCAGGAGTTCTATCGCGCAGATCGGAACCGCGCCATTATTTTTACCCAATGCGCAACTCCTCTCGCATGGGCGCTCCTTCAGGCACGCTCTACTCATAATCGATATGGATGGACTGTTCTCTCTCAGCAACGAAGAAGGGTGTGCAAAACCAAGAGGTCGAAAACCCCATCATGCTGGAGGCCCTACCAATATTTTTAAATACCTATCAGGTATAATACCTAACAGGTATATATTTATGAGGTTCTATGACAGGGAGAGGGAGACCGAACTTCTAAAGAAGTATGACAGGGTGGTGGTCATAGGCAGGAGGAGGGTTGGCAAGACCCGTTTGGTGGAAGAGACCTTCAAAGAGAGATGCATAACGCTCTTTGTGGCCGAGAAGAAGGAGAGGTTGGTCTGCAAGGACTGGCTTGAAGAGGTCCGGAAGAGCGGCATATACATCCCAGAACTGACCTCCATGAAGGACGTGGTTGAATACCTGCTGAACATGAAGGACGACCGCGTTGTCTTCATTGACGAGTTCCAGAACCTCCTGAAGGTGAATAAAGGCTTCATCTCCGACCTGCAGAGGCTCCTGGACAGGTACAGGGAGAGGAAGGCCGTGGTCTCAGGCTCGATGATCAGCATGACGAAGAAGCTCGTCGAGAACTACAAGAGCCCTGTTTACGGGCGGTTCGATACGGTATTGAAGCTGGGGGAGCTTGACTTCAGGACAGTTGCTGAGCTCTGCCGGGACCTTGGCTACTCTGCAGAGAACGCGGTGGTGCTTTACTCAGTCTTCGGTGGAATTCCTAAGTATTACGAGACCCTCGGGAAGGTCAAGGGGGATCCGCTGGGGTTTATCTCATCGATGTTCTTTGAGGACCCTTACCCGCTGGTCGAGGAGGTTCGGGTCATGCTGAGGGAGGAGTTCGGGAAGGAGTTCAAGACCTTCTTCAGCATCCTGGAGGCAATAGCGAACTCTGTCAACACCTTCGGCGAGATAGCTGGATACATAGGAGAGGAGGCGACCAAGGTTACAAAGTACATCTACCTGCTGGAGAGGGATTATGAGGTCATAGAAAAGAGGGAGAGCATCGCCGGGAAGGGCAAAAGGATCTACTCGATAACCTCCAATTTGCTGGACTTCTGGTTCAGGTTCGTCTGGAGATTCTACCCGGACTTGCTCGGAAGGGGGGAGGAGGCTAAGCGGAACTTTATCACGAATGCCGGCAAGTTCGTAGGGCTGAAGTTCGAGGGGGTAGCGGAGGAGATCGTGCGTCCTCCCTTTAAGCCGGATAGGATGGGAAGGTGGTGGGGGGCGTACAGGGACAGGAAGGGGGGCGAGAGGCGAACCGCGGAGATCGACCTGGTGGCATTGAGGGAGGCCTCGAGGGAGATCGCATTCTTTGAGGTGAAATGGAGCAGGCTGACTAGGAAAGATGCGCTGAGGGTCTTAAAGGGCTTGGAGGAGAGGAGTAAACTGGTAGGCTGGCGCCTTGAAGACCGAAGGGCGTATTTCGGTGTAGTGGCCAAAGTAATAGAGGACAAGGAAAGTTTGAGGAAGGAAGGGTACCTCGTCTTTGATCTGAAAGACCTCATTAGATGAATGACGATTCAAATAGTGGTCGATAGACTTGCCGGTAGAGTTTGAGTTCGAGATGTACGGGGAGAAGGAGGTGAGGATGCCCCACTTCACGGGCTACCTTGCCCGGGGGATACTGCTGCAGGCGATACGCCGGGTGGATCCGGCCGCCTCTCAGGTCCTCCACGAGCCGAACATTAGGAAGGCATACGCGGTCACGCCGCTGAGGTTCCGGAGCAAGGCTAGAACCGCAGGGGGTTACGTCTTGAACCCCGAGCACCCATGTTGGGTGGGAGTGAGGTTTCTGGCGGACGATTACGCAACGTTACTTTTGAGGTGCTTCGAGTCAAAGCAGAGCTTCCTGATTTATGACACGGTGTTCAGGATAGCCTCGGTGAATATGAAAACCAAGAGCTACAGAGAACTGTGGGATGAGGCAAAGCCCGTTGAGGCGTTCAGGTTGTACTTCCATACACCTACTTGCTTCGCGGCGCTAGGGCAGAGGTACTACTGCCTATTCCCGGAGCCCAAGAGGGTCTTCGGAGGCCTCCTGAGTCTTTGGAACATGTACTCTGACAGGAAGTTCGAGGGGCAAGAGAAGGAAACGTACCTCAAGTGGCTCGGAAGAGAGGCAGGAGTCTCGGGATACTCCCTTGAGACAAGGCAAGAATCGACCGGGAAGGGGAAGGCAATAGGCTTCACGGGGTGGGTGGCATATCGATTGGGGGATAATGGAAGGTGGCAAAGGTTAACGAATTGCTTGGGCAGTTTAGCAGAGTATTCCAATGTAGGAAAGAATAGAACCGCAGGCTTTGGTGTTGCTCAACGCCTCGAGAGGAGGGCAGGTAAATAGATTATGTCTAGTCAGAATGTCGAAGAAGTGTTTAGAATAAGTTTAGGAGGTAATCCCCCATATAAGCATCAAAAAGAGGCTGCTGAGAAGATCCTTGAAGGCAATTCGGTGGTAATTAGAGCGCCCTGTGGGTCTGGCAAAACTGAAGCTTGCGTGATTCCGTTTCTTATGGGCAGAAGGGATAAGCTGCCTTCACGCCTAATATATTCACTTCCTACAAGGGCTCTGGCTGATGATGTTGCTGACAGGATAATTGCCAAAATTAAAAATATTGGTGAGACAGCAAAAGTCGCGGTTCAACATGGAGCTAAATCGGACGGCGACCCATTTTTCAAGGCAGATTTGATTGTTGCTACTATTGACCAGACAGTTGGTGCCTACTGTGCCACTCCGCTGAGTCTTCCAGTCTATCTGGGAAACATACCAGCTGGTGCGGCCACCTCTTCAATGTTGTGTTTCGATGAGGTGCATACTTATGATCATCGTTTAGGGCTCCAGACAATGCTTGTTCTTGTCGAGAGAGCAAAGCGGCTTAACTTACCCTCCGTAGTTATGTCGGCAACCCTGCCTGATGCCTTCGTTAACTATCTGACTGACGGATTAGGGTTTGCGCTGGTTGAGGGCAAAGACGAATATGTCGAGAAGAGGCGCAACCGGAAGGTGGTTCTACATTGGACGGGGAGGGGTTTGATTGATGAAGACATTTTGGAAAAGTTCAAGGATAATAATGTGATAGTCGTGTGTAACACGGTTTCCAGAGCACAGGAACTTTATTCAAGGATCAAAGACAAAATTCCTACCTCTTTCTTGCTACATTCTAGATTTTTGCCGGAAGACAGGCAAAGAAAAGAGGTGGAGATGAAGGAACAGTTCAGAGCTAAAAAGGCAGGATGCTTGATAACCACTCAAGTCTGTGAGGTAGGGCTCGATATTTCATGCGATGTTATTCTAACAGAGGTAGCACCTCCAGATGCCTTAATTCAGCGCCTTGGGAGGTGCGCAAGAGAGGGAGGGACAGGGGAGGCATATGTGTTTGATATAGAAAATAGTGCCCCTTACGAAACGTCCATAATTAACGAATGCAAATCATATTTGATCAAGAATCTTAACGACAAAGTGATTAACTGGGATGAAGAGCGTCATTTTGTTAATGCATTACTAGGTGAACATTTCAGGCAGATAATGAATGACAGGAACCAACGGCTGCGCATTCTTAATAGTTTGGCAGGGGCTGCCTTTGAAGGAGATAAAATAGAGGTAGAACAAAACGTCAGAGAAATATTGAATGTTAATCTTACTATTCACGATAGCCCACTCTCCCTCGGCAACGACGTTCTCAATATGCCATGGCTAAATGTAGACGTTAGACTCGTGCAAAGAGAAGGCAATAAGAGAGGCGTTCCCTTATACTTAGTGGAATGGAGCGACGATGAAAGGGGTCGTCCTTGCCCCATTATTTCTCAAGTAAAAAGTGTAAAGCCGTATAAAAGTTATGTAATACCCCCAAGTTATGCAAGTTACGATGAGGATTACGGTTTAGTATTCGGGAAGGCAGGGCACAATCTTGCAATTCATCCTAGAAAGGATCACGAAGTTGCCCACCCGGAGTATTCTAAGGAGCCTTGGATTGAGCATGCGCTGAAGAGTTTGAGCGCTTTTAACAAGATGCTTCTTGAAGAAAGAAAAGCAATAGAACTGTTGGCTAATATTCTTGGATTAGGATGCAGAGAAACCTGTGGAGTAATAGCCTTTGCAGTAGGTTTGCATGACATTGGTAAGCTCAACAAGAGATGGCAAGAGGCAGTAGGCGCGAGTGAAGTCCCATTGGCGCATACTCCTTGGGACAAAAAGATACAACCACCACCTCATGCAACGATTTCCGGATATGCTTTACAAGAGGCCTTTCAAAATGTCATTGGGCAGAGGACGATAAGGACAATATTAGCATTGGCAATCGGGCATCACCATCATACCAGAGCGATGCAAGTTGAGAGATATTGCTTTATAAGCGGTTGGAGGGGCTTAGTTGATAACGTGGAGAAAAGAATTGAAAAAGCCTACGGAGTAACTTTTTCTCTCGATATGGTCTGCCCTTCGAGTGAGGCTTCATATCTAGAGACCAAGTTACCCGAATTTGAGAACGTAAAGATCTATACGAGTTATTGTATAATTTCAAGACTTGTACGATTATCGGATCAACTTTCATTCTCCCAAACAAACGTGATTTAGAAACAAGTTATTAAATAAACCAGCGCATTAATGTAAAATAGAGGAATATGCTTTGGAAGGGCAACTTTTCTTAAATAAGACTGGATTCGAAATGTTTGATGCCCTGAGGGCTTTTGGTCTGGCATATTTGGTGAAAAATCCTGATGATATTACAGACATTAGAATTCAGGATCTAGGGCATTTGTATCTGGTCTCCACCGAAGGCAAATTGCCATCAAATGTTAATCCTCAACTGTTCGTAGACAATGACGGGTGGGGCCAAGTGTTTCAAACAGTAAGGGAGAGAAAAGATGCAAAGAAAAAATTCCCCAGAAAAGATGTTGAAGAAATCTTAAGCACTGAATATCAAGAGATCCTGAAAACGCATTCGGATCCTGGATTTCATCCTGTCATAGGCAATGTCGTGAAG
The DNA here is from genome assembly GCA_016882195.1 of Thermoproteota archaeon. GTDB lineage: Archaea > Thermoproteota > Methanomethylicia > Methanomethylicales > Methanomethylicaceae > VGLU01. Next base: position 4,036 of record VGLU01000012.1, on the reverse strand, counting down.
GATGGCAGAGCCATATATCAATCAATCGACGTTTCTGCAGCAAAGGGATTCAGAGAAGAAAAGAAAGGGGTAACGTATCACGAAGGATCCCAACTTTACACTGATAAACACTCTTGGGCAATCGCGTGTATTGGAAGCGTATTCTTTAATTATCATCGAGTAGGTAGCGATTTTATCTTAAATCTAGTTCCAAATCCTACTGATGTGTGGCTCATACAACACAGACAGATACGCGATGATCTGTCGAAAGAGAATATATGTAACATATCTGCAAACGTCGCTTTGGCGCACTACTCGGTAAAGATGGCAAGTGTTATTGCCCGCAGGAAAGCAGCTCGTTCGAGTAAGTACGATTCAATAATATTCAATGTTATGCGCAGAACCGGACAACAGCCAAAGCCAGGCGGTGGAGGTAAATTTGGCTTATCCCTTATGGAACAATTCCTTCAGGACCCGGCAGGATTTGATGCCCTAGAGAAGATAGATATAATTATGAGCAATGGCTATGCAAAAGGGATCAAACAGGAACTTACTTTTTCATTCGCTGAATTCATTATTCATCCGAGTTTGAGAACTTTCATTAGGTGCGAAGACCTTTATATACGTGCGAGGATAAGTAAAAACGTAATGCTCTGGGACAAGAAACCTTTGGAGGTTTTACTCAAGAATGTCCAAGATGTATGATCTGTTTTCTAATAGCGCTGTAGAAAACTTTGGTACTGCGTTAAGATACGCAATTGGCAAGCGTGAATATGGTGGCGCAGAAGATTATACATCCCTTGTGGAGCTAGAGTACGTCGAGAAGATGGATCAATTCATTGAGGTTTTAAAGAAATTTCTACGAAGATATGATTCTCAAACTAGAAGATACGAGCGAGAGAAAACTGGTAAGTTCGCCTTCAAACCAACCGATAAAGATCTCAAGGATTTGATAATGCTTGCAGAATCATACGGAGTCCAAATTGTGAGTGCTGCGCTAATAGCACACGCGCTCGTAAGACCAGAGAAGGAGGAATAATAAATGGCCAATATGGTTTATGAAATTGGAATCTTAGGGCGGATGAGAATAGATGCACACTCTTTGAATAATGAGGGGACTATAGGGAATGTAACTGAGCCAAGGACAGTGATACTTGCAGATGGTACAAAGACCGATGGTATCAGCGGAGAGATGTTAAAACACATTCATGCTGAAAGTCTTTGGCAATTGGCTAAAGCGGCGAACATAAATCTCTGTGAGGCATGCAAAGTTATGAGCCCCATGAGGGCAGATGGTAATAGCCTAGTTACAAGCAAAGAGAGGGCACCTGATGCGGTTAAAGAGGCGTTAAATTGTGTTGTTTGTGATACTCATGGATTCCTTGTTCAAGAACCTACCGTTAACAGAAAGTCTACAGTTGAGTTCGGGTGGGCGCTAGGAATTCCTGAAAAATTCTACAGAGATATACATGTTCATACCCGAGTTGCTCTCGGCGAGAAAAAAAGAGAGAAAGGAAAGGAAGCCAAAGTTTCAGAACAAATGATCTACAATAGACCGACCAGATCTGGTGTGTACGCGATGGTATCAGTTTTCCAGCCATGGAGGGTGGGTCTAAACGAAGTAAATTACAACTACGAACTTAACAATAAAAGCCAGAAAGAAAGATACGAACTAGTTTTGGATTCTTACAAGTCAATGATGATGCGGTTAGAGGGAGCCATGACCACAACTCGTTTACCTCATTTCAGCGCGTTTGATGGGGTCATTGTAACCTCGCAGAAAGGGGTACCAGTGCCTATCATAAGTCCGCTTATAGAGGGGTATAAGGATCAAGTAAAGAAGATTTCAAAGGGAGCGAATATTAAAGAATTTGGATCCCTCTCAGAATTCTTGGCCACCATGGATACATTAAAGGAATTGATTCCTTACAGGCTTGGTGTCAAAGAGTAATGGTTTGGGTTGGTGCAGAGTACTCTTTCGCAAGCACTTTTTCTTACAGGATACCATATTTTTCTTCTTCGTACGCGCTTTCAGCACCGACCCCAAGCCCATCGACTGTGAAGCTGGCGGCAGTATCATCGATAATCAATCGTAGTGGAGACGTTGAGAAAGGAAGAAAATTATTTGATGGCATAAAAACGGTGCCTGTCGGTCTCGTTTTGCCTAATAAAATAGCCATCTTTAAGAGCTTTATGAAGAGGTTGAAACAAAAACGGAGCGAAAGAGGATTTGAAAGAACTTTTGGCATTAGAGAATATATTGTTTATGGAGATACACTGAATATTCATTTGAATGTGCCTCCAGAAAAGAGCCAATTAATGCTAGAGGCATTGATGGACATACAATACTTTGGTAGTTCCGACTCTGTTTGTAGTTGTATTAATAGCGGTTTTATTGAGCCTAATCTAAAGCGCTGTCCTCAGCCATTTGATAAATCTTCTTTAATTAAGGAAGGTAGCAAAGGGATTGTTTTCATGTTGACCGATTTTACAGATAGAGCAACCTTTGATGATATAAACCCATACTCGGGAAAAAAGATGGCCAAAGGAGCACTAATACTCAAACCTTTTTTATATCCACTTAGAGTAGCTATCAAAGAAAGCAACTACACTGTATATGAGCTGATACGATAATCATCGATCTTTTAATTGATAATTAGATGTGTTCTACCATTTCAAGGACTAGACACAGTATCGTCTCACTTCGCAGTAACCACATTTTTCATCCGCAACCTTTCTCGGGATCACTTCTTTGAGCAGGATTTGCCTTATCCTCTGAATGTCTCTACTCATGGAATGCTTGTCCTCTTCAGTCACGGTAACTTCTACTGCCTCCTTCTGCTGAGGGAAGTAGATGATTCCCCTTTTGGTCTTGATGCCAAATGCATGGTCTAAGAGAACTACGTAAGCCACGATCTGCTTCCGGTACTGGCGCGGTACCCCTATGCCCTCGGTGTACTTCGAGTCGACTGGTATCAGCTCGCCGTCCTCCATCTTCAGCAGAACGTCCAGCTGGCCCGCCAGCCCGATATCCGGCGCCTCAAGATAGGGTCGGTAAACCACTTCCTTCACCTTCTCCCTCTCGAACCCGTAGATGGTCTTCCTCTCCGTCAGTCTCTCCTCCTCCCGGCTCTGCTCCTCCCTCCCGACCTCCATCTTCTTCCGGGGCTTGGTGGGTGCGCCGAGCACCCGCAGGTAGTAGACCTTCCTCGGGCAATAGAAGTATTGAGCTATGTCGAAGACCGTTACGGTTACGTCCTCACCAGCGCAGGTAGAATGCCTCATAGGATTTGAGCTCCCCGCGGAGGTATTTCGCGATGTCCACCGCTTGGCTGAGGATCAGGTCGGTCCACCTTACCTTAACGTCCCTGTGCCTCACGTAGCTCTCGAAGGCTCCTTCCAGCTCCTCGATCAGCCGGCGCTTGGATGCGTCTCCGAGCTTGCAGATGCCCTCGACCATCTCGAACTCGTTAGCCTTCACGACCCCCTTCGTTATCAGGGCAACGACGGTCTTGTCCACGGTCTGCTGCCGGAACTCCTCCATCAGGTCGAGGACCATGCTCGCCTTCCCGGGGCGGTCAACATGCAAAAATCCACCATATGGATCCAGACCGGCGAAGTGGACTCCACGCCACACCTCCCCCTCAAGGAGGGCGTAGCCGTAGTTCAGCATCGCGTTTACGGGATCCTGCGCGTACCTCCCGCTCCTGCCAGGGAAACCGAAGGGCTCGGGTATTACCTTGGAGATCCCCTCCCAGTAGAGCCTTGACGCATTTCCCTCAAGCCCCATGACGATTCCCCTCATGAGTGCGGCAGGACCCGCAGGGACGCCCTCTAGTAGCGCTATCTGTTCCGATACGGCTTCGCGCTTCTCCATCAGAGCCGCCGCCACATCGGGGGAGGACTCGCTCCTGACCTTCGCGAGGGTCCCAAGCACCGCGTACTGGTTCCTAATCTTTGCGGCGATGAACGCCTTTGCGAGATGCCCGCTCCTGCAGTCCCCCTGCGCCGCGTACTGCTCCCGCCGGGTCTGAACCGTCCTCATGAGAGAGGATGA
>VGLU01000011.1 GCA_016882195.1 Thermoproteota archaeon | reverse complement strand
AGCGTCTTGAGGCCCTTCGGTGACTTGACGTATGCCCTGAAGCCATAAACATAAATTGGAGGGACCTCCACCACGGTTACCTCCCTTGCGACCTCTCTTCCGAAGAGCGGACTCTTCGGCTTGTTGTCGACCAGGATAAGGTGAGTGGTGCCCACCTTGTAGCCAGCAAAACCTAACAGCTTGGGAGCGCCGCCAACGGTCGGCCAGGTCCTCACCCTACCGGTGATGCGCCTAGCGCGTACCCTAGGATAATACATCAGCGAGCCTCTTCGCGGGGCGCTCTTGCTCTTGTGTCCCATCGGTAGCCCTCCACCAAATTGGCTTGTGATTAGCCGTATTGCTCAAATATATTTCTATTGCTTTCAGCAGGGATTTGTTCTTTAACTTATCGGTGTCTCTATACCGGTCGCTGTGTGGATTCGATGGATGAGAGGGCAGCAAGCGATATCATGACCGCCTCCTCTGTCCTTATGGTTGCGGTGCCCTGGTCTGGGGCGGTGTTCACAATGAAGTCTGCCAGATCCTCGATGCGGGCGCCCTCCCTCCCCAGTATCTCGTGGAGCCCCTCGGCTGGCGAGCCGAAGAGGAGGGCGATGCAATTATCCTCCGAGAGGGCCCTTCTCAGATCTGCGGCCACCGAGGCGAGCGGACTGCCCAGCCGCGATGTGCCGACCACGAGATCGTATGGGTGCGACGAGAGGAATTGCGCAAGACCCTTGAACTCCAGCATGACGTCGTACCCCCAGTAGTAGGGAACCTCCTCCTTTGAGGATGGGAGCCAAGATCCTCCAACCGCCTTCAGTGTTACCCTTCTGTTGACGGGGAGGGGCGAGGGACATTCCACCGGCCTTCTCAGTCCGATGTCCACGAGTGAGGATTTGCCGTCCGACTTTAGGACGAAGCCCTCCCTGTAAGTGGACTTTGAGGACTCGAGGGGATGATGGGGGGTCCGTAAAGGGGGGAGGAGACCGGCGTACTTTAGGTTCCTTGAGAGGGGAAAGATCCTCCTCCTGAGGTACTGCGGGGTCTCGGCATAGGTGAGCAGATCCCTTATGAGAAAGGCGTCCTCCCTGTTCGCCGCGGCCATGTCCCGGTAGATGGCTATTGCATCAACCCTGAATATGGATGCGGCCCTCGCTATCTGCCCGACCTTAACCGTCTTCTCAAGAAGGCTTGGAACGTCGGACAGTATAGAGATGGGTATGAAAATTGTTACGGGGCTCTTCCTTTTTTGGATCATGGCCTATTCGCTCTACTGCTTCTGCTCCTGTTGTTGCTTCTTCTTCTCCTCTTTGGTTACCGGACTCAGGAGAGTGGTCTTCTGACGGCCTCCCATCCTTAACACCTCATCAGATAGAGAAAGTAATACGACTATAAAGCTTATCTCTCCCCGAGGCGTAATGGTATTTGGCCAATGATGAATTTGCCGAGTTCGCAGAGCTAAAAGCGATGTAGAAACAACTTTGCAGAGGCCAAATATGGAGTATGATCACTCATGACGGCGAGTGACAAGGATCTTGCTAGAATATTGAGGTACGCAAAGTCCCATTGCGAAGATAGGTGTCCAGCCGACAGGGACCCTGAGGTCTGCCTGGCGCTGGTGCAACTCTGCAGGGCGCTGAGCGTGGAGCCGCCGGTCTGCGTTGAGGAAACGAACGGCTTGACCAAGAGCTACTTTGTTGCCAAGATCAAGGAGATCGAGAGGAGGAAAGGCAAGCCAATCAAGGAGATCCTGAAAGATTTTGACTCAGGGATAAGAAACTTTGAAGAGAACGTAGACAAGATGGAGGCGGAGTTTGCGCTAAAGGCCATAAAGGCGATAGACGAGAGGGCGGCCGAGAGGAGTGGGCAGTGCAAGTAGGGCATCTAAGGGCAATGATCTTTCTTCTTTCTTTTTGTTGGGCAAAAATAATAAGAGGTAAGGTTAATCAACTCTTCAGTGGTACAGTGATGAGGAACCGGAGGAGGATGCGTTGCCAGATTCTGGGGATCCATTGAGGAAGATGGACAAGACTTACTCGCCCCGCGCGGTGGAGGAGAAGTGGCAGAGCAGTTGGCAGACAGAGGAGTTCTATCAGGTTTATAGGTTCAAGAACGACGGAAGGTCCGTCTTCGTCATAGACACCCCTCCTCCGTTCACCTCCGGTGAGCTACACATGGGCCACGCCTACTGGAACATAATCAACGACACCCTAGCCAGGCATAAGAGGATGTGCGGCTTCGACGTACTCCTCCCGCAGGGCTGGGACTGCCAGGGGTTGCCCACTGAGCTGAAGGTCCAGTACAAGTGGAAGATCTCTAGGGAGAACCGGAGGCTCTTCAGGGAGAAGTGCGTCGAGTGGACAGGCAATATGATAAAGAGCATGAAGCAGACGATGACGAGGCTCGGCTACAGGCCAGACTGGGAGCATTTCGAGTACCGGACGATGGACAAGAGCTACTGGAGGGCAGTCCACGAGTCGCTCCTTATGATGCACGAGAGGGGGCTCATCTACAGGAAGGAGTTCCCCGTCCACTGGTGCAGCAGGTGCGGGACGGCGCTCGCTCAAGCTGAGGTCGGCTATGTCCAAAAAAGTGGAAAGCTCTACTACATCAAGTTCAAGTCCGGTGACCTGGACCTGGTTGTCGCGACCACGAGGCCAGAACTGCTCAACGCCTGCGTGGCCCTGGCGGTCAACCCTGAGGATGGTAGGTACACAGGTCTGGCCGGCAAGGAGGCCGAGGTCCCAGTATTCGGGCAGAAGGTCAAGATCCTTTCCGACGAGGCCGTGGACCCGAACTTCGGGACTGGCATCGTTATGATATGCACCTATGGCGACGAGCAGGACATAAAGTGGCAGCAGAAGCACAACCTGCCGATAGTGTTAGCGATCGACGAGCATGGCAGGATGTTGAACGCAGACAAGTACACTGGAATGAAGGTTGCGCAGGCTAAGGGGGAGATAGTAAAGGATCTCGAGGCGTCGGGTCGAATAGCCAAGACAGAGGATATGATGCATAGCGTGCTGACCCACACAGAGAGGGCGGACTGCATGACGCCGATAGAGTTCCTGGTGAAGGACCAGTGGTTCGCGAGGTCCAAGGAGTTCAGGGAGATGGTCCTCGAGGAGGGGATGAGGATGAGGTGGGTCCCCAAGTTCATGAGCCAGCGACTCGTGGACTGGGTGAACAGCATAGAGTGGGACTGGCTCATATCAAGGCAACGCGTCTTTGGAACTCCAGTCCCCTTCTGGTACTGCGTGGCGTGCGGCGAGATAATACCCCCAAGGAAGGAGGATCTGCCGGTGGACACGACGGCCAGCCCCCCGCCGGTGAGTAGGTGTCCCAAGTGCGGCGGGACTAAGATCGTGGGAACGCCGGATGTCTGCGACTGCTGGGTGGACTCCAGCATAACCCCCCTAATCATCTCGGGCTTTTTCACCGACAGGGAGAGGTTCAAGAGGACCTATCCGTCTGATTACAGGCAGCAGGGCCATGACATAGTGAGGACCTGGCTTTACTACACGACACTCAGGTGCACCATACTCACCGGTGAGAAGCCCTTCAAGGGCGTGTTGATAAACGGGCACATCCTCGGTCCCGATGGGGCTAGGATGTCCAAGTCGAGGGGGAACGTGATAATGCCAGAGCAGGGATTGAATGAGTACGGCGCCGACGCCATAAGGCAGGCACTCCTGTCGCTGACTCTGGGATCGGACTTTCCATTCAAGTGGGAGCCGGTCAAGTATGGCAAGTCCTTCCTCCAGAAGGTCTGGTCGTCTGTGAGGTTCGCCGAGGGGTTCTTCGCGGAGCCCTCATATGAGATCAGGATCGAGGAGCTGGAGGATGTGGACAGGTGGATCCTCTCAAGGCTTAGGGAAGCCGTTGCAAAGACCGTGGAGGCCATGGAGGGCTTCCAGTTCCACGTGGCGGTGGACGTGCTCCAGAGGTTCTACTGGCACGACGTATGCGACCAGTACGTGGAGGCGGTAAAGCCGAGGCTCTACAGCCCGAGGACCCCGGAGAGCCGGAGGGCTGCGAAGAGTACGCTGTACAAGGTCATATGGACGTTCTCGAGGCTTATTGCCCCGATCTGCCCCCACATAACCGAGGAGATCTACCAGAAGGTGTTCAGGGATGGGGAGGGCTATGTATCGATCCACGCCGCACCCTATCCGAGGGTCGAGGAGGTTCCCGCGGTGGAGGGAAAGGTCGGCGAGGTGCTTGTCAGGGTAATAGCGGAGCTGAGGTCGAGGAAGGTTGAGGGCAAGATTGCTCTCTCCGCAGAGGTCGGCGGGGCTTACATACAGAGCGATAAGGATACCCTAAGGATCTGCAGGGAGAACGAGTGGTTGATCAAGGAGGTCCTCCACATAAAGGAGGTCAGGTACGGCGAAGGAGAGCCGAAGGCAGAGCTGAAGAGAGATTAGTTATGTGGAGAAAGATATCCTCTTTTCCATTGAGAGGCGTGGGTGATCTTCTCAGGCAGCACATGAAGCTCGTGCTCACGTCCACGGAGCTTTTGAGGGACCTCATTGAGGGCTGCATAAGCTACAACTGGACCGTGGTCCAGTCGGCTGCCGAGAGGATCGCTATGGCGGAGAGAGAGGCGGATGACGTGAAGAGGAGGGTGGAACTCCACCTATACAGCGGGACCCTCTTCGTGGGACTCAAGGAGGACTTTCTGAGGCTTGCCGAGGCCATAGACCAGATAGCAGACAAATCGAAGGATGCCTCCAGGGCACTTGCATCTAGGCAACCAGGGAAGGAGGAGATGGATGAGCTCTACGAATGCCACATCAAGATCAGGGAAATAGTGGCTTCGACAGTGGAGATCGTGAAGCTACTGGAGAGGTCGGTGGAGCTGATGAGTACGGACAAGAAGGCCTCCCTTCAGCTGGCGCAACAGGTAGAGAGGACCGAGGAAAAACTGGACGACATGAAACTTGATGTGCTAAAGTATCTTACCCAGAAGGAGAGGAGCATCTCGACATTGACTTATCTGCAGGCGAGGGACTTCGTCTTCCTCTTGGATATGGTGGCAGATACGGCCGAGGAGGCCTCGGACGTCATCACCGCGATGATCGTGAAATCAGGGGCCTAATTGTACTTATGTCACTGTTGCTGATCGCCCTAACCGCGATTACGCTCGGGATGGCAGGAGCCAACAACGCGAGCAACTCTGCCGGGACGGTCGCGGGATCCAAGATAATGTCCTACCGGAATGGAATACTCATCTTCGCGGCTGGGCTCACCCTGGGTGCGGTGCTCGAGGGGGGGAAACTGTCGGGGGCAATCCAAGGCAGGGCGCTGGCTGGAGGGCTCGGGACGGACTCCTTGCAGATAATAATGGGCGTCACGTTTGCCATGATATTGATAGCCACCGCAGCCCGGTTGCCACTACCCATCACGCAGGCGATATTCGGAGCGTCCATTGGGAGCGGGCTCTACCTAGGGGTTCCGCTGCACCTGGACAACGTGATGATAGTTCTAGCGTCGTGGGCGCTCACCCCCTTCTTGGCGGCCGCCGTCTCGCTTGTGCTATCCAAGGTGCTCCACCGCTACACGATCAACAGTGTGGGGGGGACGGTCGTGATCTACGGCATCCTGACCATCCTAGCAAGCCTCTATACCGCATATGCCTTCGGGGCAAACACGCTAGGGTTGATAATCGGGGTGATAAGGGAGGACCTCGGCTGGTCCGTATCCCTCGCCACGGCAGTAATAGCGGCCAGCCTTGGCGGGATAATCCTTGGAGAGAGGGTCTCAAGAACGGTTGGGGAGGGGGTGTCCAGCCTCGGACCTCCCACCGCATTCGCATCCCAAGTGGGCGGTGCCCTCACCGTGCATATGTTCACGCAGGGCGGGATCCCGGTCTCCATCAGTCACGCGATAATTGGAGGGGTCTCGGGCAGTGGATTGGCAAAGGGGGCCAAGGCGTTGAGCAGGGAGACGGCGGTAAAGCTTGTAATCCTGTGGTCAACGACGCCAGTATTCTCGCTCATAATGGCCTGGCTGCTGCACGCGGTCATCTTGGTGTAGTGAGGGATCTACCTCAGCAGGAAGTTGGCGTTTGAGAGGGCGACAGAGATCGACCTCCCGCCGCCCTCCATTATGTAGGCCCCGTGGCCCGGAAGGATGGAGTGCACACCCAGCCCCATCAGTCGTTTCAGACTCTTCTCCATCTCAGAGTCGCTACCTCCTGGCAGATCGGTCCTGCCGAAGTAGCCGTCCGCGTAGACCGTATCCCCGCTGATTAGTAGCCCCTCGTCCCCTGAGTAGTAGCAGGTGCTGCCGGGAGTATGGCCCGGAGTCGGGATTATCCTTAGACCTAGACCGCTGAGGATGTCATTGCCTTCGAATACGTCCCTCACATCCCTCTTACCTATACAGTTCTCCAGCAACCCGAGGTCGTTCATGTTGAGGTAGGCAGGCACGCCAATCCTGGAGAGCGAGACCAGCCCCCTGACGTGGTCGTGGTGGCCGTGGGTGAGGAATACGGCAGCTATACTCTCGCTTGGAATGCCAGCGGCGTTTAGGTATGAGAGAAGATCTGGATGCCCGCTGGCGTCGAAGATATAATGCCTTCCGCCCGATTCAGCCGCGTAGACGTTGGAGGAGATGCCGATCCCGACAAAGGACTCCTCGTAGATGGCGAGGAACCGTCCGGCTCTCGAGGTTATGGGTTGCAACGGGGGCCGTGCCATCATCCCTTGGTCACCCCTAATGGGACCATCCTCGCAACAAGGGTTGCGATGCCCAGCTGGTTGGAAACGTCCGCCACCCTGTCAACGTCCTTGTACGCCCCAGGGGCCTCCTCGGCAATTACTCTTATGTTTGCAGCCCTCAGCTGTATGCCCCTGCTCTCGAGGTCGCGCCTCACGTCGCTGCCCCAGTACTTCCTTATGGCAGCCTCCCTGCTGAGAAAACGACCGGCCCCGTGGGCTGTGGAGCCCCAGCTGAGGTCCAGCGACTTCTGTCCTCCGACCAATAAGTACGAGGCGGTGCCCATGCTACCCGGGATGATCACGGGCTGACCCACGTTCCGGTACTCCTGCGGGATCTCCGGGCGGCCCGCCGGAAATGCCCTCGTGGCGCCCTTCCTATGGACGAAGAGGGTGCGGGTCTTGCCCTCGTAGGTGTGCTCCTCCCGCTTTGCGAGGTTGTGGGCTACGTCGTATACCAAGCGCATGCCAAGTTTCTCGGGATCGGACTTGAAGGTCTTCTGGAAGGCCTCCCTCGTCCAGTGATTTATGCACTGCCTGTTCACCCAGGCATAGTTGCAGGCGGCGGACATGGCGGCGAAGTAGTCCTTGGCCTCTGGGCTGTTGGCCGGCGCACAGGCCAGCTCCCTATCGGGTATCCTTATCTTATACTTGGAGACTGCGTGCTCCATGACGTGGAGGTAGTCGCTGCAGACCTGGTGCCCCAGACCCCTGCTCCCCGAGTGTATCATGACCACCACCTGACCCTCGTTCTCGACCCCGAAGATCTTCGCGGTATGCGGCTCGTAGATCTTGTCCACGACCTGCACCTCGAGGAAGTGGTTCCCGCTGCCGAGGGTCCCGAGCTGGCTGGCGCCCCTCCCCTTGGCGTGGGGGGAGACCTTGGTGTGGTCGGCGGTCTTCATCCTGCCGCCCTCCTCGCACCTCCTCGCGTCCTCCTCCCAGCCGTAGCCCTTCTCCACCGCCCACTCGACTCCACGGTCAAGAACTTGATCCTGCTGGGCGGTATCGAGGCGTATGCCACCCTTGCTACCCAGCCCCGAAGGGACGAGGTCGAAGAGGGTGTCCACGAGCTTGGAGAGGTTTGGTCTAACATCTTTCACCTCCAAGTTCGTGAGAACGAGCCTCACCCCGCAGTTGGAGACGATAAAGCCCTCGGCCACGAAGTTGTGGGAGGGATTATCAACGGTGATGTCGTAGACCTCGCCAAAGTAGCGCTCCTCAGTCGTTTCGACCACTTCGTCCCAGACGATGTCTCCCTCCAATGAGGCAGCTGCCCAGTTCTCGAAGGGCGGGAAGCCCCGGGGCGACGTGAGGCGATCCTCGCATACGCTACGCTCGATGAACCTTCTGTTGATCCACCGGCAATCGCCAGTACTTTCCAGTATCTCGCGGATGGATGAACCGGAGGTATGGGAAGCCTTGGTTGCGACGGCGACCCTCTGCCTCTCAGAGATCACCGAGACCTTCCAGCGTAGCCAGCTCACGGCCGCCAGTGCCAGTCCCTGCTTCTTAGGCGAGTAAGTGTAACCTATCTTGGACCACAGGTTGATGAGGGATTCCGGCTTCTCGGAGAGCTGGAGCTTTAACCTTACCCTGTCGCCGAGGTCCTCTTGGTATATGCCACAGACTTCAACGCCGAAACCCTTCAACATGTCCCCCAGTTGGCTCAGGAACTTGATGCCACTTTCAGTGGACGGCTTTGACTTGGTGCATGAGGCTACTGGCGGCTCGAGGTTGTATCCGTTGGGGGTCTGGGGCTTGTTCATCTCTGCCCCAAAATACCCTGCTAAGAAGGATCGTTGTAGCCACTTGGGCAAGATCATTATCCACTCAGGAACGACGAATGCGTCGGCTGTCTTGTTTCCCTTGGGGGCGCCGAGCCTTTCCATCAGCTGCCTGAAGCTGCGCGCCGAGACATGGACGGAGTTCTCGATGGAGATGAATCCCTTGCCATTGATAGAAGCTGATCTTTCTCTAGTATAAACGCGCGAGGGGCTGAAGCCTAGAATTGCCACATCTCTACGCAGCTGCGCCATGCCCTCCTTGCTCCCATAGAAACAGGTCTTTTTGCCATCGAAGGATCCGTCGCCTAGAAAGTATCCCAAAAGCCTAAGGATTGCGGCGAGGCGCCTGTTGCCCGCGCGAAGGGGAAGGATCTCTCTCCGCACCAGCGCTTTAGAAATATTAGGTATGAAGTCATTCTCCCTAAGGATCTCGACTGGAGGCGGCGACTCAAAGTCCACTCCTTGGAAGGGGTGCGTGGCTACCCTCACCCCGTTGCGCAAGGATTTTGCCTCGACCATCCCCTCTGCCGTCAGGATCGGGTGGTCCCCGGTTGCCTTTATCGTGAGGCCTGACTTTGTCACTATTTTGTAGAGGGGGCCGTCGCGCTTTTTCAGTCCCAATGCAACCATGGCTGGAACGGCTTTGCCAGAATCGATGCATGAGACGCTTTTGTGCTGCATCGCCTGCTCTATTGGGACGCGGTAGCCGTCAGGGGTGAGGACTTTCGAGCCTACCGGGAGGCAGTTTATGTCATACCCTACGCCTCCGGGGGATATGACGCCTGTCTCGGAGTCGAAGGCAGCAACGCCACCTATGGGGAAGCCGTAGCCCTGATGCCCGTCAGGCATAGTTATGGAGAATTTTAATATTCCGGGTAGCTGAGCCACGTTCACGCACTGCGTAAGGGTGAGGTCCTCGCTCATCTTCTGGAGGAGTGACTCGTCGGCGTAGACCCTACCGGGCACGTTCATCCCTGGCCTGAAGGTCTTGGGAATCTCCCATACGTTATCCTCAACTTTTTTCAGCGTAACCCCTGTGCCTCTATTCTCGCTCATGAGTTTCACGCCTCGCCTGTTCGATATAGATATACCAACAGAGGTTTATAAATCGCAATTGGTGAGGCGGGTTAGATATCCAAGACGAAGTATGCTTCCCAGCGACCACTCTGCTGGAAGATCCGCATCAACGAGTAAGTCATGGCCTTGACCCCCACCTTTTGACCGTGGATGGAGGGATCGTAGTCCTCGCCGTAGATCTTGGCGCTTAGGGAGGGGGGGTGCCTTTTGGTGTCCGAGATTTTCACTTTGGCTCGAGACACGGCAAAGCTTTTCGCATCGAAGATGTAGAGAAGGTGGTCGACCCACATATACAGGAGCTGCTCCAGATCGTCCGCTTTAATCTCTGCGTCCAAGGCGGTCTTTTCCCTGACGGCTGAGGTGTTGAGCATCACCCCAAAAGTAGCCTTGGCAGCACCCTCGAAGATTCCTCCGAGCGAGTCGGACTGTACGTGCACGTAAACATCGGATATGTGATCAAGGTAAGAATACACCAACATTGAGCACCACATGAGATTATTGGCAGAGGAAGTTATTGTTATTTACTCATAGAAGGGGCATGTTTGCCAATTGTGATGGATCCTGAGGCTGAGAAGGCACCACAGAGGGAAAAACAATATTAAAACGAGGCTTTTGTTTATCAATTGAGCCGGGGTGGCTGAGTGGTTAAGGCGCCGGCCTCGAGATCTTCAGAAAGGGACAGGCAAGCCGGTTCCTCTTCGGGGGAGCAAGGGTTCGAATCCCTTCCCCGGCGCCAAATGCCTTAAAGTCTAAGACAGGCATGGAATCTCTCGAAGACGTGTTACTGGCACTTTTGGAGGGGAAGCCATGAACATGAAGAGGTCTCTTGCGATCATAAAAGGCGTTCTTAGGCGAATACAACACGACAAACGAACAATGGCAATGCTCGTTTTTGTACCTCTAATTGTCATGTTCATCTTTGGCTATACTTGGAATGGCCTCTAGATTTTCCCCTCCGGTATATTTTTGGAAGGTGAAAACACGACCATCTAAATGGGTTCTCGTTGCTCACGGGCCAGCCTAATTCATTACAAGTGGTCCATATGGCATTGTAAGACAACCTCAGTATGTTGGATCTATAATTTTTATCATAGGCTGGTATTTAATCGGGGGTGGGCCCTATACCTTGTCCATATTGCCTGTATCGATTATCTACATGTTGTTGTGGGCACTCATTGAGGAGAAATATATCTTGGAAAAGGCATTTGGAGATGAATATAGAGAATATAAGAAGAATGTGGGTATGTTTTTACCAAAGATAGGGGGCAAATCATGATTAAATATCCAATGGTTTGGATAATATTTCCAATCGCTCTGGTCATCCTCATCGTAGCCTCATGGTTGCTAGCAAAGTCGGATAGATTGGAGAATAAACTCTTGCGGAGTGGATTCACAGCGGTGGGGGCCATCATCGGCTTCTTTGCATTTGCACTTCCCTTTTTTGAACAGCCGAGTTTCCACAATACAGTTTTAAATTATGTCATTGGTGTTCCCTTAGCAGTGTTTGGTTTGATAGGGCGGGTGTACCCGATGATATACCTCCGAAAAAGAGGTACATCCACAACGTTAAACGAGGTAACAAGAATAGTCGATACCGGACCTTATGGAATAGTCAGGCATCCACAATATGCAGGTGGAATCCTCTTCGGAATTGGATGGTTTCTAATTTGGGGGGCTATTTATTGCCTCTATCTAGTGCCGTTGTTCGTCCTGCTCGCAATAGTGCAGGCCTTCATTGAGGAGAAACACATTCTGGAGAAAGAGTTTGGAGATGAGTACAGAGAGTATAAGAAAAAAGTAGGGATGTTTTTTCCAAAAATTAGGAGGAGAAAATGAATCGTCGGATACTAAAAATTGAACCCCTTCGTTCGCACTATCGCCTAACAGCGGATAAAAGGCTTCACTACGCTTCGCCCAAATTTGCTATCGCAAACTTCTTTTATCGCACGCGCCGACTCTGAAGTGATCCCTCAGGATGCGGGAAGCTTTCTGGTACGTCGAAATAAGACTTCCTAACCTCCCTTTCATCAAGAACTTATTTTCGTCATAGGTTAATTAGTATAAAAATTCGCCGAGAATTTAAACCGAGATGTAAATCTATTCCCCGGCGCCACCTGTGGCATAGTGAAATTGTCGGAATAAGCAGATTGCCACAGGTTAGACGAGCTCTATCTCGATAAAAACATCGTCCGGGACCTGTATTCTCATCATCTGGCGCATGGTCCGGTCGTCCGCGTCCACGTCGATGAGGCGCTTGTGGATCCTCATCTCCCACTTGTCCCATGTCTTTGTGCCCTCTCCGGCTGGGGACTTCATTGTGGGTACGAGGAGCCTCTTCGTGGGGAGCGGCACTGGTCCTGCAATCTTCACCCCAGTCTTCTCAGCGATCTTCTTTATCTGCGAGCAGACGTCCTCCAACTTGCGGTAGTCGGTGCTACTGAGCATTATCCTTGCTTTCTGGGGCATAAGGAAGGCACCACAAAAAAAGGTTATTTAGCCAATGTTGCCTGTTTCACCTCAGTCACAACACCAGCTGCCACTGTGCGACCCATATCCCTGAGGGCAAACCTGCCGAGTGGCGGTAGGTCGGTGTATGTTTCGATCGCGAGCGGCTTTGTTGGCTTGAAAGTCACAATTGCGCTGTCGCCCTGCTTGAGGAAGCTCGGCTTCTCCTCTATGACCGCGCCTGTCTTGGGGTCTATCTTCTTCTCTAAGTCCAAGAAGGTTGTGGCAACGGTAGCTGTGTGGACGTGCAGCACAGGCGTGTATCCGGCGGCGATGGCTGTCGGGTGGTACAGTACGAAGATCCTTCCCTTGAAGGTCTCAGCCACCACGGGTGGGTGCGCTGTGTCTCCGCAGACGTCACCCCTGTGGATGTCGGTCTTGCCGATGCCCTTTACGTTGAATCCCACGTTGTCGCCAGGAATAGCCTGTTCGATCTTCATGTGGTGGGTCTCAATATCCTTGAGCTCACCGGTCTTGTTGGCTGGCATGAAGATTACGTTCATGTTCCTCTTCATGATGCCCGTCTCCACTCTGCCCACCGGGACGGTGCCAACACCGGTTATGGTGTAGACGTCCTGGACAGGTACGCGGAGCGGCTTGTCGATCGGCTTCTCTGGAGCTGTAAAGGTGTCCATGGCCTCGAAGAGTGTCGTGCCTTTGTACCACGTGGTGTTGGTGCTCTGCTTTATGATGTTGTCGCCCTTCCATCCGGAGATCGGAACCACAATGATCTTTGAGGTGTCGTAGCCGATCATCTTGAGGAATTTCAGCAGTCCGTCTTTTACCTCGTTGAATCTTTCTTGGCTGTAGGCGACCGTCTGGTCATCCATCTTGTTCACAGCGACGACCAGCTGGTTGACTCCCAGCGTCTTGGCCAAGAAGGCATGCTCCCTGGTCTGACCGCCTGGACCCATACCAGCCTCGTACTCTCCCTTCTTTGCAGAGAGTACGAGGATTGCACAGTCCGCCTGTGAGGCGCCTGTGATCATGTTCTTGACGAAGTCCCTGTGGCCCGGTGCATCAATGATCGTGAAGAAGAACTTGGGGGTCTCGAACCTCCAGAAGGATAGGTCGATAGTCATGTCCCTCTCCCTCTCCTCCTTCAGCTTGTCGCCCAGCCAGGCGAACTTTGCGAAATCCTTTCCAGTTCTTTTGGCCTCCTCTTCCAGAGCCGCCAGTGATCGATCATCAAGACCACCAGCGAGGAATAGCAGATGCCCGACTAGCGTGCTCTTGCCGTGGTCTACGTGTCCCATCACAAGCATATTCATGTGCTCTTTCTTCTGGGATGACATTCAGCATCTCCTCTTTAGGTATACTCTAATTGCCTGTTGAAGTTAGAACATAGTCAGATATATATAAAGTTTAGTTGGAAAAAGGAAGTGGCGTTGAAGAGAACACCGTGACCAGATGCATGAAACGGCGGACAAAAATAGGGGTTTACCTGGCGGATATGGCTATGCGTTCGATCTCTTCCCTCTTCTGGACGGCGTAGCTCTTGGCATCCTTGCTCGCAGCAAGGACTATCTCCTCGGCGAGACACTCCTCTATCGGCTTGTTGCTGCTGAAGGACGCGTTCCTGGCGGCGTCCGTTATGAACCTCAGTGCAAGGTCTACCCTTCTCTGGGGGGAGGCGTCCACCGACTGTGGATAGGATACACCGCCGTAGCTGATCCGCGTGACCTCCTCCCTAGGCGCGGAGTGCTCGATCGCCCTGACGAGGATCTGTAGCGGGTTCTCGCCCGTCTTGAGGTTGATGAGTTGGAGGGCGCCGTCGACTATGTTCAGCGCCAGGGCCTTCTTGCCCCCGCTCTTGCCGGGGCGCATGACCCTGTTCGCTAGCCTCTCGACTATGTTAACTTTTGCCTTGCCGAAGCGCTTGTGCTCGTGCCTTCCGCAGGAGTGCGGTATAAGCGTCGATGAGAGTGCGATGTAATTTTTCAGACCGAGATCCTTGATCTCGATGTTGGACGAGCCCCACTTCCCGAAGAGCTTGATCTCGGACGTCTCTCATCACCTCACGGGCTTCTGCTTCTTTCCTGTCATGAGGGCGTAGAGCGAAACGCCGTTGATCTTTACGACCTTCCATCTCACTCCTGGGAGGTCTCCCAGTGCCTTCCCCATAGGACCGCCTATCCCCTCCACTATCACCTCGTCGTGCTCATCCACGAAGTTGAGAGCGCCGTCGCCGGGCAGGAAGGCGGTGATCTGCTTGCCGTTCTTGATGAGCTGGATCCTGGCGCACTTCCTAACCGCGCTGTTGGGCTGCCTGCTCTCCACACCCACCTTCTCGAGGACGATACCCCTGGCCTGCGGGGCGCCCTCGAGCGGGTCTGCCTTCACGTCCAGCTTGAGTTCCCTTCGCTTGAACTGCCGCAGGCTCCAGCGGAAGCGCCTCCTCTTCTCGCTGAGCTTTCTTCCGGCAAGCAAGCCCCTTGGGGATTTTGAACCGGCCATGCGATACACCTTAATGCGGTCTTCGTAATTACTCACAATTATTTAACTTCTTCGGATTGTGACCTCCGCCCTTCAGGGAAGGGTAGCCCGTCTCCTCCACCCCTTACACCGACAGGGACATTCCCTAAAACCCTACACAATCACAACATTGTTAAGATCAAAATGGCGCTTCATGAGGAGCCTAGTCTTGGAAATGTTCCTTCCGCTCTTGCCAATGGCCATGCCCTTGTC
This sequence comes from Thermoproteota archaeon, assembly GCA_016882195.1. GTDB lineage: Archaea > Thermoproteota > Methanomethylicia > Methanomethylicales > Methanomethylicaceae > VGLU01. The sequence goes on along the minus strand of VGLU01000011.1, from coordinate 20,995 downwards.
GTGGGGGTCCACCGTCACCTGAGCCACGGTGTTGCCCTCCGAGTTTTTGGTTATCTTTATTCCCCTGACCTTGGCGGGGGCAACGATATTCTTGAGAAATTCCTCAGGAGTCTCGGCATACTCCACGATCTCGACGTTCCTGCCGATGACCTTCCTCGCCCTCTCTATGTTCATGCCGTTCCTGCCGATGGCGAGCCCCATGTCGCCAGGGCGTATGACAAATATGATCCTGTTGCCCTCCGACTCGACGACGCAGTCCTTCGCGATAGCCCCCGTGAGGTTCTCTAGAAGGGCTATAAATCGCATCTCGTCTGCCGTGAACCTTATTGCAGGAACGCCTTATCCCTCCTGGACCTTAAGGATCGCGGACTCGCCTGGGTCGATGATCGTGATCGTGGAGACTGGGAATGGCTTGCCGCAGATGCCGCCTAGATCCCAGCTTGAGCCGGGGTACTTGTATATCGGAACCTCAGAACCCGCAGCCTGCTTCACCTTTACGAATAGACTCTCCGGCGCGTTGGATGCCACGACTATCAGTTTGGCCTTCTTTTTGCTCGCTATCTTGAGACTGACCTTGTATCCGATCTCCACCTTGCCAGTGTTCAAGGCTACCTTGAGTTCTTTTGAGAGATCCATGTTCAGGCACCCTCCCTCTCCTTTGAGAAACGCATAAACAGCTCAACGATCCCCGTACCCAACGGTATGGACTGACCTACTATAACGTTTTCTGTAACACCCTCCAACGCGTCCTCTTCTCCATGTGATGCTGCATCCAATAAATGCTTTACGGTGACCTCGAAAGCCGCCCTCGCAAGAACGCTTGACTTCTCGCCGCTGACCCCGTGCCTGCCGATCTGCCTTATCCTCCCGGTGGAGGTCATGAGGTCTGCCACCAAGATCACGTGGCGCACGTCCACATCAAGCCCCTGCTGATCGAGGACCTGGAAGGCCTCCTTGATTATTGCAGCCCTTGCTGCCTCGATGCCGAGGACGTCCGCGATCTCGGAGACGTTGTTGGTGTAGATGCGGTGGGGGTCTATCCCCTTTATCAACAGAACCGCCGCAAGGTTTGAACCATCGGTGTGAAGGACGTACTCGCCGCCCTCCTTCTGGATGAGAACCCTCTTTATCCCCTTGAGACCCTTCAGCCTCAGATCCAAGATCCTCTCCCTGAGTCTCTTGATCTTCTCCGGGGCGGTGGTCTCTGGAGTTATGATTATGCTGTTGCCCTCGACATCCACCTTCCCTATCTTAAGCTTCTCCAGGGACTTTGCCACAAAGTCGACTTCTATGCCCTTGTCCTGTGCAATCTCCTCGTCTATCTCGATTATGAACGAGGCGTTGACCATGTCGTACTCGATGCTCTTCGCCACGTTCTCCACCGCTATCCTCTCGATCCTTGCCACAACCTCCTTTGCCTTCTCGAGGCTACCCTTGTGCTCGTCGTCTAGGCGGAGGGTCATGGTTGGCGTCGAGGGTATCCTCCTGGCGTCGACTATCTCGATGAGGCGCGGGAGACCGAGGGTAACGTTGAGCTCCCTGACTCCCGCATAGTGGAACGTTCTAAGGGTCATCTGTGTGCCAGGCTCTCCAACGGACTGGGCGGCCACGGTTCCTGCGGCCTCTCCCGGTTCCACGAGCGCCTTTACGTAAGCCTTGTGGGTCTCCTCAATTATCGCCTTCATCTGCCCCTCGTCCAGCTCCAGCTTGGAGAGTTTCTCCTTGAGCTGCGCGATTAGACTGTCAGGAAGGACCTCTTTGTAGGCCTCGAGCAACTTATCCAAGGCGGTTACCTTGAGCTCCTGCTCTGCCTTGGCCTCCTTCTTCTTACCCTTAACCTTCTCCGCCCTTACCGGCGACTTCTTTTTAGCGACCTTCTTTGCGACCTTGGTGACGGCCTTCTGGATCTTCTCTGGCCTCTCTGCCTTTGGCTTGGTGGCAGTTTTCTTTGCCTTTGGCTTTTCCTTTGGTGCTGGCCTGGCTGCCTTCTTCTTGTCAATTTTCCTCTTTGCCATGTTCACTTACCCCCGGCCCCCACGACCCTCTCGATAATCTTGTCTATGTTGACGGCCTTGCCGTGGTCGCTCTTGGCAGGGTCAACGCCATCGTCCCCGTACTTGAACTGTATTATCGACCCATCCGTGCCCCTCACCGTGCCGTCGTACTCCACCCGGATGTCCTGCAGGGCGTTTATCAGCCTCCTCTGCATGTAACCGCTCTGGCTCGTCCTGACGGCGGTGTCCACCAGACCCTCCCTTCCTCCCATGGCGTGGAAGAAGAACTCTATGGGGTTGAGCTTGTCCTTGTAGCTACTGTAGACGAAACCATGGGCCTTTGCCCCCAAGTCACCAGGCTTGAAGTGAGGGAGGGTCCTGTTCTGGTATCCCCTCGTGATCCTCTCGCCCCTTACCGACTGCTGGCCGACGCACGCCACCATGTGCGCAAGGTTCATGAGGCTGCCCCTCGCGCCGGTCTTGGCCATCAGGAGGGCAGTGTTGCTGTCCTTGAGGTACTGGCCGGCAACCTCGCCTGCCCTCTCCCTCGCCTCCTCGAGCCCCTGCATGATCTTAGTCTCCAAGGTCTCCTCCAAGGTCCTCCCAGGGAGGCGCTCCAGTAGCCCTTGGTTGTATATCTCTATCAGCTTGGCGGTCTTCTTCTCGGCCTCCTCCACCACTGACCGGACCCTCTCCTTTGCCTCCTCCGGAAGTTCCTCGTCGTCGAGGCCTATGGTCAGGCCGCGGCTGTCGATGTATGACAGGAACAGCTTGAAGGCCTTGTCGATATAATATCTGCCCTTGTCGGTTCCATAGTCCTTCACGAGCCTGTGAAGGACGCTCTCCGGTTGACCCGCGCCGATGGACTTCTTGTCTATGACACCAGCGATCAGTTTTCCATTCTTTATCACGACGTAGGCATCGTTCTCGCATTCATCCTTCTTGCACTGGGGGCACTTCTGGCAGACGTTTGATCTCAGGGTGTAGTTGAAGGTCTCCGGTAAGAAGAGGCTCGCCAGCTGCTTGCCAGTCCAGCGCTCCTCCGGCTTGGTTATCCCCGGCGGCGGGAGGCTCCCGTCGTAGCCAGCGCTCGTTAGTAGCTGGGAGGCCTCCTCCCTAGTCAGAAGTGTGCTCTTCCTCGTGAGCATGTAGGCACCAGTGATGTAGTCCTGAATTCCGCCCATTATGGGACCTCCATACCTTGGTGAGAGTATCTGCTCTTGGACGAGCATCAGGACTAGGGCCTCAGCCCTTGCCTCCTCGCTCTGCGGCACATGGAGGTTCATCTCATCTCCGTCAAAGTCAGCGTTGTAGGGCGGGCATACGCAGAGGTTGAGCCTGAAGGTCTTATACGGCAGTACCCTGACGCGGTGGGCCATGATGGACATCCTGTGTAGCGAGGGCTGCCTGTTAAACAGGACAACGTCCCCGTCCTTTATGTGCCTCTCCACAACGTAGCCGATCTCCACAGAGTCTGCTATGGTCCTCCTGTCCTTGGGGAAGCGCAGGTCTATCCTCCTGCCGTCCGGCCTAATTATGTAGTTTGCGCCGGGGTGGTTGTCCGGTCCGTTCTCAATCAGCACCTTCATCTGATCGAGGTTGAACTTGTTTATCCTCTCTGGAATGGTGAGGAGCTTGGCTATATCGATGGGAACCCCAACCTCGTTTATGCTTATTATCGGGTCAGGAGAGATGACCGTCCTAGCCGAGAAGTCGACCCTCTTGCCTGAGAGGTTCGACCTGAACCTTCCCTCCTTGCCCTTTAGCCTCTGGGCTATAGTTCTCAAGGGTCTACCCGACCTGTGCCTCGCAGGCGGAATTCCAGAGGTCTCGTTGTCGAAGTAGGTGGTGACGTGGTACTGTAGTAGCTCCCAGAGGTCCTCTATGATGAGCTGGGGGGCGCCTGCGTCGATATTCTCCTTGAGGCGCTCGTTTATCCTGATTATGTCCACGAGCTTGTGGGTCAGATCGTCCTCTGACCTCACGCCGGACTCCAAGGTGATCGAGGGCCTTACAGAGGAGGGGGGCACTGGAAGAACCGTGAGGATCTTCCACTCCGGCCTGGCGAGGGCAGCGTCCAGCCCCATGAGGGCAGCGTCCACGTCCGTGAGCCTCTCGAGCCTGGACCTGATCTCGTTGGGGGCGAGCTTCATGTTACCCTCCGGGTGCTCCTCGTAGTAGGTGGTGGGCTTCTCGAACTTTATCTTGAACTGCTCCTTGCCGCAGTAGGCGCACTCTTGGGTCTTAGTCGCCTTCTTCACGATCCTATCGGCGAGCTTGAACCTTAGCTGTGGCCATCTCCTCTTGTACCGCTCCATCATCAGCGTGTACTTATCGTACTCCTCCTTCGTGAGGAGGAGCCTGCCACAGTTCCAACAGCTGGCCCTGAGCATGAGGTAGACCGTCTTGGCAAAGCCAGGATGGATCACAGGTCTTGCGAGCTCGATGTGCCCGAAGTGGCCGGGGCACTGCCCCACGCGATTCCCACATGTCTGGCACTTCTGCCCAGGCTCGATGGTTCCCAGCTTCCTGTCCATCAAGCCCGCATCGATGGGGACGCCGTCCTCGTCGTAGGTATCGGCGGTTATTATGTTGACTACGGACATCTTCCTTATCTCGTCCGGCGAGAGTAGGCCGAACTTGATGGACTTTATCGACTTTGCGATCTCTGCTATGGACATCCTCTCACACCCTCTCCGAGAGCTTCAGCCTCGGGGCTATGCCCAGGCTCATCAGTTCCTGCAAGAGAAGCTTGAAGGCGTAGGACATCACCACGCGGGTCGTCTTCGCCTTGTCGCCGCAGATGGGGCAGACGTACTTGTCCTTCACCCTGTCGTAGTATGAGATCAATCCGCAGTCCTCGCAGATGTTTACCACGGTTCTGTCGGACTCGTCGAGGAGCCTCTCCTTCAGCAACATGGCCGCGCCGTGCCCTATGAGGCAGTCCCTCTCCATCTCCCCGAACCTAAGGCCGCCCTCCCTGGCCCTACCCTCCGTGGGCTGCCTTGTGAGTATCTGAACCGGTCCGCGGGCCCTGGCGTGCATTTTGTCAGCCACCATGTGGTGGAGCTTGAGGTAGTAGGCTACCCCAATGAATACCTCCGCCTCGAGGATCCTGCCCGTCCTCCCGTCGTACATCACCTCCTTACCCGTGGACTTGAAGCAGGCCTTCTTCAGGAGGAACCTCATGGTTTTCTCGTCGGATCCGACGAACGCCGTTCCGTCCTGCGGCTGCCCCGAAACGGCATAGGCCTTACCACCGAGGACCTCCAGCAGCTGGCCGAGGGTCATTCTCGAGGGTATTGCGTGCGGGTTGATTATGAGATCCGGTACGACCCCGTCCTCGGTGTAGGGCATGTCGCACTGAGGAACCAGCATGCCGACCACGCCCTTCTGACCGTGCCTGGAGGCAAACTTGTCGCCCAGCTCAGGTATCCTCTCGTTCCTCACCCTTATCTTGACGAGCTTGTTGCCGTCCGAGGTCTCTGTCACGAGCACGAGGTCCACGACGCCATCCTCGCCGGCCCTCATGGATACAGAGGTCTCCCTCCTCACTGGACCGGTGGACTCGAACTCCCTGTACTCCTCGAGGAACCGGGGGGGACTTGTCTTCCCTATCAGGACATCGCCTCCCTGGACTATGGACTCTGGCTCGATTATGCCGTCGTCCCCGAGGAACTTGTAGGACTCTGGGGTCCTGTAGCCCCTGACGTTGGGGGAGGGCGCCTCTATCTTGTCCTCCTGTCCGCCGGGGTACCTCCTCTCCTCGGTCTCATAGCACCTGAAGAAGGAGGACCTCGCGAGACCCCTCTCCACCGAGGACTTGTTCATTATCAGGGCATCCTCTATGTTGAACCCTGAGTGCGAGAGTATAGCCACGACAAAGTTCTGGCCGGCGGGGCGTCTGTCAAGGTCCAAGATTTTGGCGGACCTCGTGTTAACGAGGGGGCTGTGCGGGTAGTGCAGGAGATGCCCCCTCGTATCGAGGCGCTTGGAGAAGTTTGCGGCGTAGAAGCCGAGCGACTGCTTAACCATGGCCGAACCGTAGGTGTTCCTGGGCGACTGGTTGGCCTCGAGGAACGGTATCATGGATGCGCTTATGCCCAGTATGGTAGAGGGCACGATCTCCATGTGGGTGCGATCCTTGTTGAGGTCCTTCATGTCCAAGGCGATGTAGGCGTTCTCCTCCTCCTCGGCGTCGAGGTACTCCACGATGCCCTGGAGTACGAGGTCGTTCCACGTCCACTCGCCAGCGACGAGCTTCTCCACATGCGCCCTTGTGAGGCTGGGAGACCCCCCGTCTACGATTATCAGGGGTCGCCTGACCCTTCCGGCGTCGCAGTTGACGTAAACCTCGTTGATGGCCCCATAGCTGTAGTGCGCGACGTTGACCTCGTGGTTAAGCCTGCCCCTCCTCTTCAGCTTCCTCATCTCGGTGACGAGGAGCTCAGGCTTCTGGTGGATACCGATGAGCCTGCCGTTGAGTATAACCTTCGTCCCCAATAGGCCCTTCTTCCTGGCGGACTCTATCGGCTCGGTCTCGAGCTCGTACAGCAGCTCCTCCACCGGCCTCTCGTCCACCCCCACGGATATGAAGGCCATCAGTGCGAGGTTCTTCACCAGCCCACAGTTCGGACCCTCTGGGGTCTCGCTCGGGCAGAGGCGGCCCCACTGTGTAGAGTGGAGGTCCCTGGCCTCGAAGTGAGGCTGGCTCCTGCTCAGCGGGGAGATTATCCTCCTGAGGTGCCCTATGGTAGAGAGGTAGTTTGTCCGGTCCAAGAGCTGGCTGACGCCGGCCTTTCCTCCAACCCAGTTGCCCGTGGCCAAGGCATGCCTGAGCCTCTCGGTTATCACATCCGCCCTCACGAGGGTGGGTATGGAAACCCTCCGGCTCCTGCTCTTCGCCCTCTCAAGCTGGTACTTCATGTCCCGGCAGAAGCTCTTGAAGGCGACGCGGAAGAGGCTGGCCAGCAGGTCGCCCGCCAGCTTCAGCCTCTTGTTGGCGTAGTGATCCTTATCGTCCGGCTTCCTCCTCCCCAGCGAGAGTTCGATGATCTTCTCCGCCATCTGCCCCAAGAAGAGCGCCTTCTTCTTCCTGTCAGTCGGGCTGATGCCGAGGTGGGGCAGGAGATACTTGTCCAGTATCTGCTCGGCCCGCTGGATCCTGAAGTCCCTGGTCTGGCCGATGGCGACCCTGTTGCCTATGTAGTCGAGGGCGTCGCTGACGCTGTTGATCTCCATGCCGGCCTCCAGCGTGGGGATCAGGGCCTTCTGGATGTCAGCGTCGCTGGACACGAACTCCACCAGCTCCTTATCTGAGCCGGTTCCGAGGGCCCTCATGAGGATGGAGAGGGAGATCCTCCCTGGGATCGAGGGGAAGGTAACCTGCAGGTCGCCGCCCTTCATCCTTTCAACGGTGACTGGCACCCTGAACCCTGACGTGGCCGAGAAGACCTTTGCCACGTGGGTGACGGGCGAGGCCCCGTCCATAACGTCCACCAGAATCCTGTTGACGGCCAGGTCCTCCTGTATGACCACGACCCTCTCCGAGCCGTTGACCATGAAGTATCCGCCAGGGTCCTCAGGGTCCTCGCCGGCCTCTACGAGGGCGTCCTTGTTCTTCTTGGAGAGGGCGCAGAAGGCGGACTTTACCATTATCGGGAGCTTGCCGACGTAGACCTCCTGCTCCTCCTCCTCGTAGCCGTCCTCAACTGGCGTAACCTTGAGGTGCATGGAGGAGGCGTACGTGAGGTTCCTCTGCCGCGCCTCCATGGGCGGTATGTCCTTCTCGGATCCGTCCGCCTCGTGGATCTGGGGCGATTTTATTGTGAGCTTGCCCAGCTTGATCTTGTAACCCGGGAGGTCGGTCTCAATGACCCCCTGCTCGTTTACAATCTCCTGAAGCTTGTTCCTTATGAAATCGTCAAAAGAGTCCAAGTGTTGTCTGACAAGACCCTTCTCCTTGAAGAAGGACTCTATCAGCACCCATCTATCGTCCATACTAATTCCGCTCAACCATATCACCCTGGTACAACATACCGGTAGACCACGGTCCTGCCGGCAACCTCACTGCTCCTCTCTATTTTTAGTACGTCCCCAGGCCTTGCACCGATCGTCTTGCATACGGGGTCACTCCGCCTGATCCAGGGGAGGCTCTCCTTCCTGATGCCATAGGAATGCCTCAAGGCTTCGACCTCCTCCTTGGAGAGAATGAAGAACTTGGGGACCAGTTCATGACTTAGAATATCGAACTTGACCAATAGAACCCCACCATTATTTCCACAAAAGATACGCCCGGCGCTGGGCTATCCATTAGAGAAAAATACGCGGGCTAATAAAGTTTCCTACCCACAGATCGTGTGGGTGGTGGTCCCGCCCGCCGGATTTGAACCAGCGACCACCCGGTACTTGCCCAGGCTGGCGCAGGGACATATCCCGCTCGGTTCAGCGACTTCCCCCGCGCGACCGTTGGTCTACAGCCGGGCGCTCTACCACTGAGCTAGGGCGGGGCGAGATAGAATTAACGGACTGAAATTAAAAGCTTTTCTGAAAGTCGGGCAGAGAACACGCTCATGCCCGTGTAGCGTGTTGGAGCATACACTCTAACCCAAATAGATGACTTCCGGCAACCCCTTGAAATGAACGTCCCCCGTTAGGATCTTCGCGCCCAAGGCCCTTCCGGTGGCGAGGACTATCCCGTCGGTGAGACTCGGGGTTCCAGTTCCTCCTGTCTTGCTCACGGATTTCACCCTTTGGGAGAGCTCCATGTAGGCTTTTCCCGCCAACAGGCTCAGGTCTGGGTCGAGCTCAACCACTGTGGACCTCGTGGCTATGAAGTTGAGGCGCTTTGCGATCTCGCTGTCGCTTACGCCCTCCCTCAGATACTTTCTCGAGACCTCGGCCAGCACGATGGAGGGGGTCAGCGCCTCTTCGCCATCGAGGTAACCGTTAGCAACCTTCCCCGACGGGCTCCCAAGGAGGTACTCTATCCAAGCGTAGCTGTCGAAGACTATCAATCCCTGTCCTCCAGCCGGTCTTCTTCAGTGAACTTTGAGATTTTGCCCCTGTCTACTCCGAACATGTTCTCCTCAATGCCGAGCTTCTCGGAGAGTAAGCTGGCCAACACTTCATCGTAGCTCTTCGCCTTCATCTTCTTCTTGAGCACGTCCAGCAACTTCAGGTTGCGGCGCTTGACCTGTATAGTTGTTACCTCCATTTTGGATCTCCATTATAGAGATATAGATTATAGTTTATAAGATTATCCCGTGGATCAGATCCTCTGCATAAAGACCCTCATGCATATGGAGGGCTTTAAAAGGAGCAGCCTCCGCAATTTATCAATTACAGAATCTATCAGGGCCTTATCCCAATCACCACGGCCAGCGTCAGCGTGCTGCCGTCCCTTACCACGGTGAAGATCACGGTCTGGCCCGGCACCGAGTGCACCGCTAGGTAAGAGGAGAGGTCGTCCATGGTCTTGATCCTATCGGAGCCTATGCCGACTATCAGGTCACCGCCGGCGTAGATCTGCTGCCCAACGATGGTGACCAGCTGGGTGCCAGCCCTCATTCCGGCCCGGTCTGCAGGACCGTCCCTGACGACGCTCTGGACGAGCACACCGTAGGTATAGTTCAGCCCGATGGCGTTCGCGATGATGTAGTCAACGGAGACACCGGTCACCCCCAAGTACGGGTGGCTGTAGCTGCCCTTTGATATTAAATCCGGTAGCGCCCTTATCACCGTGTCAGAGGGGATGGCGAAGCCCAAGTTCTGCGAGCCGCTCAGGATGGCGCTGGTTATCCCCACGACCCTTCCGAAAATGTCGATGAGGGGGCCTCCCGAGTTGCCTGGGTTTATCGGGGCGCTGGTCTGTATCACGCCCGATATGAGGTAGTTGCCCGAGGTGGTCTGGATAGACCTCCCAAGCGCGCTCACTATTCCAGAGGTCAGCGTCGACTCTAGCCCGTATGGGTTGCCCACCGCAACCACCTGGTCGCCCACGCGGAGGGTCTCCGAGGAGACGACGGTAAGGGGCTTAAGCTTATTGTCTGGAGCCAGCGGAAGAAGGACCGCAAGGTCACTGTACATATCCTTGCCCAGCACTTGGAACGGGTAGGCATCGCCGTCCAGGAATGCCATGGAGCCGTTAACCATGCCGTCCACCACGTGGAAGTTGGTCACCACCAGCCGGGTCTCGTTATGCGAGATTACGAAGCCCGAGCCGAGGACCTCGCTGTATGTGGTCTGACCAAGGATGTTTGTGGATGGGATGAGGCCCTTTATCATGACCACGGAGTCCTTCACCTGCTCATAGAGGGCGTTGAGGCTGGCTCCGGCAAGGGTGGCGTTCCTGGTCTGCAGGTCCGACAGCTGCGACTGGAGCCCTGCCACCTGCCCCTCCAGCGCGCCCACCCTTGCGTTCAGCGTGGAGATGGTTGGCTGGGTGTTGTAGGAGTAGAGGGCGTACCCGACGTACGCGCCTATGACAAAGGCAATGAGAAGAAAGGACACTGTGCGGAGGGAGTTGCCACGGGGCTGCTCGGTCATATTAGACCCACACAAATGAAATCACTTCTAAGGCTAATAAAATTTCTCGGTGGAGCTTGATATGAATTTCGCCTATCTTCGAGAGCACGAGCTTCCCGCCTTCGAGCCTGAACCCCGACTGGTTGTAGTTGATGGTCTTGAACCAGCCCTGCCCTTTGAACCTGAACTTCCCGATTTTCCTGCCGTTGTGCTTCAGCCCCGCAAGAGCGTGGATATTAGACCAGAGCTGGTAGTTGATCATCTGGAGAACTTTTGAATACACTCCGTTCAGCTCGGGCTTCTCGTGTTTCTTCAGGTCAACGATGAGTGCTTGGGTATCACCCCGCCTGAGCTTTATCCCCTTTTCCCTTGTGAGACTCAGCTCCGAAAGCAGGCGGTTGTAGAGCCACCTGCAAAGCTCAAGGTGTTCCAGCAGTTTAGCCTGAACCGTTTTCGACGGGTAGATGCGGAACTTGTAGCTAAGCATGTCTTCTCTCCCTATCCCAGTACGGTGATTTGCATTTCGGACATATTCTCGGCTTCTCTGGGCTTCTAGGATACCACTCGTGTCCGCACCTTTTGCACTTCAGCAAGGTTATTTTTATCATTACTTATAGGTTATACTTTAGAGTAATATATATGTACCGCCTCTCATCCCCTCCCTTGCGGAAGGGGACTTCTCGGCGGAAGGGTTAAATAACGCAGACAAAAAGAGAGACGAAGGCGTGCCCCGATAGTATAGTCCGGTCTAGAATACTGGCCTGTCGAGTCAGTGACCCGGGTTCAAATCCCGGTCGGGGCGCCACTTCGATCTTTTAAGGTCATTCTGGCCTGTCTCCCGGCTCCGCCACATCTAGCTGAGCGGATGGTTCTTTGACGCTCCCCTGTGCTAAAGCGCGGGGATTCTTGGAGGCTCATACCTTCACGCAGGCCTCCAAGGGGTGCGCCATCGCCCCGTTTACGTGCCCTCCCTTGTGGACGGCACCTATGTTCAAGGCTCCAACCACGTCTCGGTGCGCCTCGATTTCACAGGCTTTGCACCCCGAGAGTACCTGTATTCCATTTGTTGATGCCCCTATATTCATCAACATGTTAGCCCATAAACCTTGCACCATTCATCCCCACGACTGAAGCCGGGGGCTTCTGGCTAACTTTTTATGTAAAAGCCTGCGACATGTCCGGTCGCCAAGTTCGATCCTAAGGACCTGATGAAAAATTTACTTTACTAAGTAAAGTATTTATGCCACAAGACCCTCCATTAACACGGGGGATTGGGGTGGAGTTACTCTCTCTGAGCGCGGAGGGGAGGATCGCACTGACGCTGACGCACGGAAAGCATACTTACAGCGAGCTCAGGCTTGAGACAGGGTTGAGTGACAGATGGTTGACGGTCAAGCTCAACGGATTGATGGAGAAGGGGATCGTGGAGAGGGAGGGCAAGTGGTACGGCTTGAGGGAGGGGCTGAATGCCTCCGCCTGTGAATTAAGTCTTTATATGATCGCTCAGGCAGGGCGGATAGCGCAAGAGCTGGCGAGGCTGAGCTTGGTCAAGGCGATAGTCCTCTTCGGAAGTGTGGCTCAGAAGAGGGCCCAAGAGTACAGCGATCTGGACATGGTAGTTGTTGTAGGCGGGCCTGCCCAGGACGCAAGGAAGGGTGTTTTTAGGGAGGTCTCGCGGCTGGAGGGCAGGTACCACATTACGATCGAGCCGCTAATCCTTTCACAGGAGGATTTCATGGACAACATCCAGTCGCGTGAGGGCGGCATCGTGTACGGAATCGCCGAGGGCTATGAGGTATTGATGGATAAGACGGGCGTGTTGGCCAAGGTCTTGAGAGAGAGAGTGGAGGAGATAAAGCGTAGCCATGATTACTTGGAGGAGAGAATATGGCTGAGAGCAAGATAGAGGCACTGTTGAGGGTCTCCGAGGCGAACCTCGCCCGGGCAGAGAGGCGCCTTGATACCGGCGAGTACGATGCCGCAGTATATCATGCCTCGATCGCCGCAGAGAGTGCCGCGAATGCGATGATTCTCGTCCTCGGTGGCGACGAGGCAAAGGATCACAGAGCTATCAGCGGCCTGGTTGCGGTCGTGAGGAGGACGAGGCCGGAGTTGCTGGGGGATGAGGAATTCTCGCAGTTGATCGAGAAAGGCAGGGAGATACAGAGGGAGGTTGTATACTCCCGCTACCCCCTCAAGGTGGCTGGCAGGTGGGTGACGCCTATGGACTACTACAGCCTGGAGATGGGAAGGGCAGTGGTGGACAACGCCAAGTTTGTTGTGGGCAGGATTAGGGCTTACCTAAAGAGATGGGGGACATGAGCCTGCAACAACGCAGTCTAGAGTCCTGTCGAGTCAGTGACCCGGGTTCAAATCCCGGTCGGGGCGCCACCTCTCGGACTTCCTATAAAGCCCCCAGATCATGTTGCACCAAATAAAAGTCCGTCACTTTCCCTGAAGGAGCCGAGCTGGTACAACTTCCTTAACTATTTCGGCGGGAAGCCCTGGACTTCGGGCTGGGGAGGTTGGAACGCGCCCGGCTCGGCACCAGAGGTTCTGCTGGTGATGGAGGGAGTCGGTGAACGCCCGTCCTTCTGCACGAGGAGATGAGGGTCAAGCGCATCCTCCCGGCCGACCCCGACTTTGATAGCGCGGATTGGGCTGAAAGGGTAGATCCAATAAAGCTCGAGAAATGAGACGCCCTGCTGGCAATAAAGTTGAGATGCGCACATCCAGCCAGCAACGGTTCATTGCGCGTATTTTTATGTCCTCCTTTTGTTATGGGAGGCTAGAAAACGTTATTAGATGGTCTACGGTGTACATATACGGTGACCGTATTGCCGGTAAAGACGACACTGTTATTGAAGGAGGAGGTATACGAGCGCCTCATAAAGAAGGCGGGGCGGCGCCGGTTGTCCTCGGCGGTAAATGAGATCCTGGAGAAGGAACTCTTCAAGCCCAAGCGGAGCATGTTTGGGGTGGATCCCTGGCTTACCACGGAGGGCCTGAGGGATGAGGATGAGCCGCATGAGCAGTAGCGCAAAGGTCTTTGATTCCTTCGCATGGATCGAGTATTTCAAAGGGGGAGGAAGGGCAAAGAGGGTCAAGGAGTACGTGGACGGACGGACGCCGATCTACACTCCCTCGATCTGTCTGACTGAGATCGCCTTCAAGTATCTGAGGGAGGGAAAGGAATCTAAGGAGAGGATCGAGTTCATCCTCGACAGGAGTTATATAATCGAGACCAGCGCGAGTATGGCCCTAGATGCCGCAGCTGTAAAGCAGAGAGATGCCCTTCACACGGTCGATGCAATTGTTTATGCTTCGTCGCGATCTAAACAGAAGGTACTGGTGACAGGTGATGAACATTTCAAGAACCTGCCAAGTGTCGAGATGATATGACATACGACAAAGTCAGTGGAGGGGCTTGGTCCAAGATCTAGTAGCAAAATTGCGCGAGGTCAAACGACTATCATTAGATGGTTACTTTACTTCCAGCCAGAGTCTCGGATCTTCTCGAGCAGGTACGTGGGGAGTCTCGGCAGTTCCCTGAAGAAGCGGTATTCAGAGTGCTCACTGTCCGTGGCTACCTCAGCGTTTTGATCTTTACACTGGCATAGGTAGACAATTGTTATGTCGTGCCTCTCGGGAAATATCCTGTTGTAGACGCCAACGAACCGCACCACGTCCACATCCAGTCCCGTCTCCTCATTTACCTCGCGGAGTAATGTTCCCTCGAAGGTTTCGCCTCTTCTAACCGTCCCGCCAGGGAGCCACCACCACCACCACCACCACCGCCCCTACCACCCTCCCCCCTTGGCGGGGCTGTTTTTCTTCTCATCATGAGGAGGCTGTCCCCTTTCACTATGGCCTCGACGCTGGCGATGGGCATTGACGCGACTATCTTTTCATAGAGTTTTGAGGATATCATTGTGCACACCTCCTGCCAATGGCTCACCTGATAGGGGGGATCGTTTCTCTAAGGCCCTCCTTGAGGGCTACCTCGGGCTTAATGCCAAGTTCCTTAACCGCTCGTGACATATCCGCCTCGCTGTACATAATGTCGCCCGGCCTTGGAGGCGCAAATATGGGTTTAAGGTCTTCCCTGCCCATCACGTTCAGGACGACCGCCGCCAGCCGTCTTATGGTAACTGATCTCCCTGTTCCGACGTTGAAGGTCCCGCTCGCCTCCGTCTCGATGGCAGCGGTTATGAAGCGCCCAACGTCTCTGACGAATATGAAGTCGCGGGTCTGTCTCCCGTCGCCGTAAATCACGGGTGGCTTGCCGTTCCGTACCCTCTCGGCGAACTGCATGATGACGCCCGAGTACTGGCTGAAGGTCTGCCTCGGCCCGTAGACGTTGAAGAGGCGGAGTACGGCAACACTCATGCCGCCTGTGCCGTCGTAGGTCCTGCAGTACTCCTCCGCTGAGAGTTTGCTAGCGGCGTACACCGAGAGGGGACCGACTGGATCCGTCTCGCTTGTCGGCACCTTTGCCGGGTCGCCGTAGACAGCGCACGACGAGGTCAGGACGAACCTCTTCACGCCGCTCTTCAGCGAGTGCTGGAGGAGCCTCAGCGTTCCCATGGAGTTGACATCGTGATAGAGGAGGGGCTTCTTCATCGATTCGTTTACGCTTATCAGGGCGGCCAGGTGCGCGACCGCCTCGATGTCCCTTAATGCCTTCTTGACCACACCGTCTTCTCGTATGTCGCCCTCCACGAACTCTATCTGGCGAAGCGCCTCGGCGAGGTTCTCCTTCTTTCCCGTGCTCAGGTCGTCCAGAACCACTACGTCGTGCCCGCGTCCTACGAGCGCCTCGGCGAGGTGACTGCCTATGAAGCCCGCACCGCCGGTAACAAGAATGCGCATACCCTTCACTCTAATTTGGGGTGATAATAGTCTTATTGTTTCGTTGCAGTATGATAAACGACATCAGCGGCCATCATAATGGTTAGCTATACAGTTAGTAGCGCTCCTTATGGTACTCCCCCTCGGTCCTCCTACCCATCAGCAGCATTATGTCCCCCTTAATCCAGTTTTTAAGAACTGAGAGGGTGCCGTGCTTCGCAAATCGCCTGGCGGACATCTTTACCTTGATCTTGTTGCTGTAAACGATCTTGCCCACCCTCTTCAGCCGGAGCCCCAGCTCGCCGTCGTCACAGAGCGGGTAGTCGGTGTACCCACCCGCCTTAAGGAAGGCTTCCTTCAGTACTGCTGTGTTGGTCCCGCGGGTCCAGACAACCCCGAAGCGGTATGCCACAGAGTTCGAGAGGTTTATCAGGAAGTAGAGGATGCGGTACTTCGCCGATTCCTCTATCGGTGAATCTGGACCGCAGACGGCAACTACACCGTCCCCGAAGAGCGACTTGATGTTTTTGAGCCAGTCCCGAGGGACTACAACGTCTGCGTCGGTATGTACGATGATACGTCCATTTGCAATTTCAGCGCCGTCGTTCCTCGCGCCCCCGACGGCCTTGCTCTTCTGCATGAGGACTTTGTCGGCATATTTGGAGGCTATATCCCGCGTCCTGTCCTTACTGCCACCGTCAACTATTATGATCTCGTAGCCGGACCTCGGCATTGTCTGGTCAGATATGGACTGAAGGGTGCGTTCGATACCGTTCTCCTCGTTGTACGCGGGGATTATCACCGAGATCTCTGCCAACATCTCTCACGTGATAGAACGTGTGTTGACACGTCTATTTTTGCTTTTGTTGCCGGAGCGGTGGGATTAAAATGTGGCGGGCCCGCTGGGATTTGAACCCAGGTCCTGTGGCTCCGAAGGCCACCGCCATGATCCAGCTAGGCCACGGGCCCTGATCAATCCGTTATGTTGGGTGGACTTAAGTATTATGCATTGCCGAATCATGAACAAAAGCTTAATATCATCTTCATTCTTTCTATGGTTTAAAGAGAGGGTGCTTCGATGCGGCGTCGTGTTGAGGGATCGTCCCGAGAACTCAAGACCCCCATGGAGGGGGAGTTATTGGGTGTCGTAGCCCAGCTTTTGGGCTTTAACAGGGTGAAGGTCAGGTGCTCGGACGGCAAGACGAGGATCGCCCGGATACCCGGAAGGATGATAAAGAAGGTCTGGCTGAGGGAGGGGGACATCGTGATAGTAACGCCTTGGGACTTCCAATCAGACCAGAAGGCAGACGTGATCTGGCGTTATGATAGAGGAGAGGTAAAAACCCTGAAAGCTAAGGGATTACTAGGTGTGCTTGCCTGAACCTGAAGTAAGATGCACGATAAGAAAGATTTTTAGCGTGATGCAGATTCATAATTTTGCAGTGGATTCTAGGCGATTTCATTGAGCAGGGATTTCGAGGAGGTTGCAAGAAGGGAGGAAATGAGGAAGGTAGATTGGAGGAGGATCAAGAGGAGGAAGGGTGACGAGGTCCTCGAGACAGTGGAGGAGGTCTTCGACAGGAAGACCGTGATGGCCCTCTACCAGATGATAAACAGAGGGATCATCGGCGGGATGCGCGGCGTGGTCAAGGCCGGAAAGGAGTCCCGGATATACTGGGCAAAAGGAACCAACGAGGAGGACCTCGCCGTGAAGATATTTCTCACCTCATCAATGGAGTTCAAGAAGAGCATGCTTCAGTACATTCACGGAGATCCGAGGTTCAAGGTGGGGCACGATTATAGGAGGATAGTCTACACCTGGGCCCAGAAGGAGTTCCGGAACCTGACAGAGGCGCGCAACGCCGGGGTCCCAGTTCCGCGACCTATTTACGCTTACGAGAATATAGTTGTGATGGAGTTTATCGGGTTGGATGGTGTACCGTCCCCACTTCTGAAGGAGTTGCCGAGGGAGGAGATCACGGCGGAGGTTTACAACGAAATAGCGGGCGCCTTGGACAGCCTCTACAGAAAAGCGGGTCTGGTGCATGCGGATCTGAGCGAGTATAATGTGATGGTGCACGGCAACAAGATCTTTCTGATAGACTTCGGGCAGGCGGTATCAAAGGAGCACCCCATGGCGGAGGAGTTCCTCAGGAGGGACATAGGCAATATTATAAGGTTCTTTGAGAGGGCTGGAATTGATGCCCCCAAGGAGGAGGTGGTGCTGAGATGGCTGAAGAGACCATGAGCAGGATATATCTGAGGATACCTGTGGAGAGGGCGGGCGTGCTGATAGGAAACAGGGGTAGCACAAAGGCGGAGCTGGAGAGGGGGACCGGAACCTCCATCTCGGTGGACGGGAGGACTGGGGAGATCGTTATAGAGTGCCCCGCGGGATCCTCTGACCCGTCCGGGATTCTGAGGGTGAGGGATCTCATCAACGCCATAGGCAGGGGGTTCAGCCCGCAGCGCGCCTTCAGGCTCTTCACGGACGGGCAGATGCTTGAGGTGATAGACCTGAAGCAGGTCATGGGCGACTCCAGGAACCAGCTGGTCAGGATGAAGGGCAGGATTATAGGTGAGAACGGAAAGACTCGGAGGATCATAGAGAACCTTGCCGGGACCGCCATATCTGTGTACGGCCACACCGTGGCGCTGATCGGCGACTACGATGAGATGAGGGTGGCAAAGGAGGCAATCGAGATGCTCCTGAAGGGGGCGCAGCACGGGACTGTGTACAGATTCCTGAACAGGGAGCACCTGGAGCTGAAGAAGAGGAAGATGTCGCTCTGGGAGGAGAGACCAGAGCTGAAGACCGCAAGAAGGGAGGGAGAGACGTAAGTTGTCCGGCGAGAAGTTCAAGGCCATCTCTGCGGCAGACTTCTTCTATAAGAACAAGGAGATAGCTGGCTTCGACAATCCCGTCAGGGCCACGTACACGATAATGAGGGAGCTCGTTGAGAACGCCTTGGATGCCTGTGAGCAGTACTCAATCCTGCCAGAGGTGAGGGTCAAGCTGATAGACGAAGGTAATTCCATCTATAAGCTGAAGGTAGAGGATAACGGCATCGGAGTTCCCTATGAGCAGGTCCCATACGCCTTCGCCCAGATCCTCTTCGGATCGAAGTACACGTTGAGGCAGAGCAGAGGCATCTTCGGGCTCGGCGGCAAGATGGCGATTCTGTACGGGCAGATAACCGCCCACAGCACCGTGAGGGTGACATCTAGCACTGGAGGGTTTGAGAAGTACTCCTACGAGCTCAATATCAACATTCAGGAGAACAGACCAGTAATAAGGAGGAAGGAGGTGGGGCCCAACCCCGGCAGGTGGAGGGGCACAACAGTACAGTTCAGCTTCGAGGGGGACTACGTCAGGGCAAAGCCGAAGGTGGTGGAGTACTTCAAGCAGACGTCCATCCTCCTGCCATACGCCAACATCCTCTTCGTGGATCCGGACGGGGTGCTCTACAGGTTCGACAGGGTTACAGACGTGATGCCGAAGCCGGCGGAGGAGGTTCAGCCCCACCCGCACGGGATCGACGTGGAGGGTGTGCAGAGGATGATAAACGCCAGCAGGAGCAGCACCATGCTAGACTTCATGGCAAACAACTTCCACAGGGTCGGCGTAGCCACAGCCCTAAACTTCCTTAAGAGCATAAAGATCGATCCGCAGGCCAACCCGAAGACCCTTCAGTCCAGGGAACTCCTCACGGTGGTGAGCAGGATGAAGGAGTACGACGAGTTCCAGCCACCAGACGCGCAGTGCCTCTCTCCCATTGGGATGGAGCTGTTGAAGGCTGGCATTATGAGGGAGTTCAGGCCAGAGTTTGTCGCAGTCACCCAGAGGGGGGCGTCTGCCTACAGCGGCTACCCCTTCATAGTCGAGGCGGCGATAGCCTACGGCGGGGAGATACCCATCACCCCTCCGGACGAGATGTCGGTCTTCAGGTATGCCAACAAGATACCGCTACTCTACGACCTACACAGCGACGTGGCCATGAAGGTCATAAAGAAGATCAACTGGCAGAGGTACAGGCTCGACCTGAGCACGATGCCAATCGCCTTCTTCATCCACATCTGCGCAACGAAGGTGCCGTACAAGACCGTGGGCAAGGAGTACATAGCAGACAGACCAGAGGTGGAGTACGAGATCGAGTGGGCCCTCAAGACCTGTGCCAGGGAGGTTAAGATGCACCTAACGAGGAAGGAGAAGGCGTCCATCGTACAGCGGAGGCTCACCGTCTTCGAGAAGTACCTCCCGCTGATATCTCGGTTCGCGACGGAACTCGCCGGGGCCCAAAACCAGCCGAATGTTGAGAAGGTCTTAAAGAGGTTACAAATCCATGCAAAAGAGGTTGAACAAAGAAGTAGTCTCCAAGCTGAATGAGCTTGGTATGGAGATATACGGGCAGCTTGAGAGGGGGGAGTTCCCCAGGATTAAGCTCCCGGGCAGGACCACCTCCAATATAGTCTTCGACGAGGAGCTGAACCAGTTCATCCTCGGGGATCAGAAGGCGGTCAGGTCTGCGAGCAACATTAAGCAGATAAGGTCGCTGACCCAGCTCCTCTGGGTGGCGTCCTTCGCCAAGCGGCTCGTGAGCGAGGGGAAGAGCAGCACGCTTAGGGACCTCTACTACCACTCGCTGAACTACGGGATAAAGTTCAGGGAGCAGATGGAGTCCGACGACACCGTGACCGACCTTGAGGCGCTCATGACGGAGCCCCGGGAGGCATTCAACATCTTCCCCAAGGAGAGGTCGGCAATATTCGGCGACCTTTCCATAGAGTACACCACGCCGGAGACGCACAAGGGGAGGAGGGCTAACCTCGGATCCAATCCCGACGGGGTCATGGTGGGGCTCTCCGTGGCGCAGGCGGACTTCCTCTCCTGCAATGCCAACAAGGTCTTCGTGATCGAGAAGAACGCGGTGTTTCGGAGGTTCATAGAGGAGAGGGTCTACGATAAGTTCAACGCCCTGCTGATAGATACCGCTGGGCAGGCGCCGAGGCTCGCTAGGCTGCTCATAAGACGACTGAGCCTGGAGCTTGGGCTGCCGGTCTACCTGCTTACGGACGCAGATCCGTGGGGGATGCACATAGCCATGGTGATCATAAGAGGGTCGGCGAATGCGGCGCATCTCAGGGAGTTGACCACATCGACCGCTAGGTGGGTCGGGCTCTGGGCCACGGACATAAAGAGGTTCAGCCTGCCGTCGTTCCCGCTGACAAAGCTCGACGAGCAGAGGATAAGGCTCTTGGAGGCCGACATGAGGTACAGGGACTTTGAGTGGCAGAGCGAGCTTCAGGAGTTCAAGAAGACCAAGAGGAGGACCGAGCTCGAGAGCTTCAGCGCACACGGTCTAACCGCCATAGTTGAGAAGTATCTGCCGAAGAAGCTGAAGATGATCGCCGATATGAGCTAAAGGCGCGGATTTGGTCAACAGAGATGGACGCTCATTTTATTTGTTGGACGCAAAAGTTTAATACTAAATTTCAGTTGCTCATCTATAGAGCCGCGGTAGCTCAGTTCGGTAGAGCGACGGGCTGTTAACCCGTAGTTCAGGAGACCTCTCCTGGACGGGGAATGGCCGAAGGTTCGAGTCCTTCCCGCGGCGCCACATTTA
>VGLU01000010.1 GCA_016882195.1 Thermoproteota archaeon | reverse complement strand
GCGGTGCGGCCATCTCCATCTCCAACGTCATAAAGAAGCCCATACTCTTTCTGGGTGTGGGCCAGGCCTACAAGGACCTCATCCCCTTCGACCCGAATTGGGTGATTGAAAATATTTTAGCAAAATCGCCTAAAAAGTAATTAAGCCTGACTTTTTTGCCGTTTTCCTTAGCGTAAAGATTTTAAGCATCTTATCTTGTCTTAAGAATCCTTAAAAAGGGGTGTTAAAAACGAAGAGCATGAAAGGGAGAGATCTGCTCACTCTAGCAGACTTCACAAAGGAGGAGCTCCACAACATACTGAGGAAGTCCAGCGAGATGAAGTCTGACCTTAAGTGCGGCAACTACATCCGACCCTACCTCGGCGGCAAGACCGTGATCCTCCTGTTCCAAAAGCCCTCGACGAGAACGCGCGTCTCCTTCGACGTAGGCGTGCACCAGCTTGGGGGGCACCCTCTATACCTGGGATGGAACGACCTCCAGCTTGGGAGAGGCGAGACCATCGCCGACACCGCAAGAACCTTCGACGTTTACGCCGACGGTATCGTTGCCCGCGTCTTCAAGCACACGGATCTGGAGACCATGGCCGCCTGCGCCCGCGCACCGGTGATAAACGCCCTCAGCGATGCCGCCCACCCGTGCCAGGCCCTTGGAGACTGCCTGACCATCTGGGAGAAGAAGGGCAGGCTCGAGGAGGTGAACGTGGCCTTCGTGGGCGATGGGAACGACAACGTCTGCAGATCCCTCGCCGAGGCGGTGATGAAGTTTGGGGGGAACATGACCATTGCATCGCCAACGAAGTACCAGCTGCCGTCCTCCTACGCGGACTCCTTGAAGAAGGGGGCGTCCAAGGGCGCAGCCCTCACGCTGACCGAGGATCCCAAGGCTGCGGTGAAGAATGCGGACGTCGTCTACACCGACGTCTGGGTTTCCATGGGTCAGGAGGCCGAGAACCAGGAGCGCATGGCTACATTCAAGGCGTACCAGGTGAACTCCGAGCTAATGAGCCACGCCCCCAAGGACGCCATAGTGATGCACTGTCTACCGGCACACAGGGGTCTCGAGATCACCGACGAGGTCATCGACGGGAAGAACTCCGTCGTCTGGGATCAGGCGGAGAACCGGCTTCACGCCCAAAAGGGTATTATGGCTCTCCTCCTCTAACTTTTTTGGTGTACTCGTCCAAATGAAGATCCTCGTCTACTATGGGGAGGACATGGCGGGCAGGAACATAGCCGAGAGCCTCGCAAAGCTGGTGAAATTTTCGGATGGCAGAGTGGGTGAACTGCCCGCCCTCAGGCACGGGGAGGTCTACCTCCTGAGATTGGAGGAGTCCATAGTGCACCTCTCCCTTCCGCTAGGTGCCGAGGGTGCCGAGTGGGTGCTCTGCCTCTCCAGGCACCGCAGCGCCTCTGGGAAGCCCTGCCTGACTGCACACACCCCAGGGAACTTGAGGGGCTCGGCGGACCTAGGCGGGAGGCCCAACGAGGTGGCGATCTCAAACCCCAGTCTGCAATCCTCCCTGCTGAAGGGGCTCCACACTGCGGCAAAGGAGCTGGGTCTCGACTGCCAGGTGAGCGTCGAGGCTACGCACCATGGGCCGACCGAGCTCCCCTGCCCGGTGACCTTCGTGGAGATCGGCAGCGACGAGGATGCGTGGGCCGACCAATGCATGGGGGAGGCCGTTGCCCGTGCCGTCTCACAGGCAATCAAGTCCCAGCCCGTGAGCGGCAAGGGCGCCCTCGGGGTCGGGGGAGGGCACTACTCGGAGAAGTTCACCGACCTCATAGTAAACCAGGGTCTCCTCATCGGCCACATCGTGCCCAAGTACGCCATGTGCGAGGGCATGGACACCTCGATGTTCAGGGCCTGCATGGAGCGGACCATGGGCGGTTGCTCCTCCGTGGTTGCTGACTGGAAGGGCACGCCCTCCGAATACAAGGATGCCATCAGGGCACTCTCCCAGTCTCTGGGCGTCGAACTAATCAGGGTATGATGCGATCCAATCAACTCATTCTCGGAAAGCTTTAAATTGCACCTTAACTTTCTCCCTTTTGCTCACATAAAAGGAGCAGATGACAGTATGACAGTCTCCGAGTCTCTGCGTTCGATGGGAAAGGTGCTGAAACTCTCTAGGAAACCAGACTTTGATGAGCTTAAGCTATCCATAAAGATATGTTTCTTAGGCATGATCGCCGTCGGGGTATTCGGCTTCGTAATACAGCTGATCTCATCGCTCATCCTAGGCGTTGGGGGGTAGCTCTCTTGGCTTCTGGTCAGACTGCCACGTCTAGAATATTTGCCATAAGAACCACGGCTGGCCAGGAGAGGAACGTTGCCCTACTGATAGAGCGTCGGTGCCTGGCCAAGAAGATCCCCGTCAAGGCGATAATTTCGCCGCAGGACGTGAGCGGCTACGTCTTCTTGGAGACGAGCGGACCAAACATTGTCAACATCGCCATAGAGGACGTGAAACACGTCAAGGGCTGGGTAGCCGGCAAGGTCAACTTCGAGGACATAAACAAGTTCATAATGCCGAAGCCCGTGGTCGAGATCGTAGACGTCAATGACAAGGTCGAGATAGTTGCCGGTCCCTTCAAGGGCATGGCTGCCAAGGTGACCCGCGTGGACAAGGCCAAGAGTGAGGTTACACTGGAGCTTCTGGAGGCGCCCTACACCCTGCCAATAACGGTCCACGCCGAACAGGTGAAGCTGGTATCCCGCGGTGAACCGCCAAAGCCCGAGGCAAAGGCCGTGGCGCCAGAATCGGAGAGGGAGAGGAAGACTGACATCTTTGAGGCCTTCGGGAAGCTTGAGGAGGAGTAAACTTGGGAACTAAGAAGGCCTTCAACTTCTTGGTGGATGGTGGCAAGGCCACCGGGGGACCGCCGATTGGACCGACGCTCGGACCGACCGGTCTGAACATCCTCCAGGTGGTGAACACCATCAACGACAAAACCAAGGAGTTTGAGGGCATGAAGGTTCCGGTAAAGGTAATCGCCGACCCAGATACCAAGGAGTTCGAGGTCGAGGTCGGTGTGCCTACCACCACTGCCCTTATCGTTAAGGAGTTGCACCTGGAGAAGTGCTCCGCAAACGCCAAGGCAGAGAAGGTGGGAGACCTCAGCGTTGAGGCGGCTATAAAGATAGCCAAGACGAGGTATCCTCTTTCTGTGGCTAGGTCACTGAGATCATGCTTAAAGGAGATCCTTGGTACCTGCGTCAGTATCGGCGTTACCGTCGCCGGTAAAGACCCCCGCGAGGTCCAAAAAGAGATCGACGCGGGAGCATATGATGAAGCAATAAAAAAGGCGGAGGTACCATGAGATGCAATATGACCTTCAGAGGCTCACGTCCCTAGTGGACGATGCCAAGAAGAACTCGCAGAAGCGCAACTTCGTCCAGGCCGTGGAGCTGGTAGTAAACTTCAAGGGTCTGGACGTCAAGGCACCGGAGAACAGGATAAACGAGGTCGTCGCGCTCCCCCACCCCATAGGGAGGGACGTAAAGGTATGCATAATCGCAGACGGTGACATGGTGGTCAAGGCGAGGCAGTCCGGCGCCGACCTTGTGATCACGAAGCAGGAGCTGGACCAGTACGCCGGCAACAAGAAGGCGGTCAAAAAGCTCGCCAACACGTACGACTACTTCGCTGCCAGGACCGACCTGATGGCTATGGTGGGCAAGACCCTGGGTTCAGTCCTGGGTCCGAGGGGCAAGATGCCCGACCCCCTGCCTCCAGCAGCCAACGTGGAACCCATAATCAAGAAGTACAGAGGCGCCATACGCGTGAAGATCCGGGACCAGCCTGCCATAAGATGCAGGATAGGCTCGGAGGAGATGGACTCCAAGGCGATCGCGGAGAACATCCTTGCAGTGCTCAGCACCATAGAGCGGAGGATAAAACTCGACCAGTACCTCTCCTCCATCGTGGTAAAGACGACCATGGGCAAACCGGCAAAACTCAGGTGATGTAGATGACCATGCAAAGAAAGACGCCGAGCAAAAAAGAGAACGCCGTAAAGGACCTTGAGGCGCTCTTCCAGAAGTACCCCATATTCGCCATAGCGGACCTTAAGGGGCTCAAGGCAAGCCAGCTTCAGGTGCTGAAGAAGAAGTTCAAGGACGATCTCGAGATTCATGTCGCGAAGAACACTCTGGTCAAGCGGGCGATGGAGAGGCTGGCCAAGAAGTACGTGAAGGCAGAGGAGATAACAAGGTACCTCTCCGGTCCGAACGCGTACGTCTTCTCGAACAAGAACCCGTTCTCACTTTACCTCATGTTCGAGAGGAACAAGGTCGAGTCCGCCGCCTCCCCCGGCGATATCGCGCCAAACGACATAGTGGTCAGTGCCGGAAACACCGGCCTTCAGCCGGGTCCGATACTAAGCAAGTTCGGTGCCGCAAAGATCCCAACAAAGATACAGGACGGTTCGGTCTGGATCGCCAAGGACACGGTTGCCGCCAATAAGGGCGATGCCATATCGGCGGACACGGCCGATCTTCTGAGCAAGTTGGGGCTAAAGCCGATCATGGTCGGCCTCAAGCTGAGGATGGCCTACGACAGCGGGGTGATTCCGGGCGACGTCCTCTGCATAAACCTCGACGAGTACAAGGCGAACATGAAGGTCGCCGTTGAGTACGCCGTGAACCTCTCGGTCAACGCGGTCTACCCGACGAAGGAGACCGCCCCGTTGCTAATAGCCAAGGCATACGCACAGGCAAGGGGCCTCGCTGTGAAGTCCGGAATGCCCATACCCGAGGTCATTGGCGAGGTGATGTCCTTGGCAGAGCGGCGAGGAAAGGCGCTGGCCGAGGCCGTTTCAAAGAAGCATCCTGAGCTCAAACTCTGAGAGGCGAAGGATTTAAGTATCGAAATTTGCGTATAACACACGCTTTGGTTGGGGGTGATTAAGATCGAGTATATTTACGCTGGCCTGCTCCTTCACAACGCGAAGCAGCCGATAAACGAGGACAACCTCAAGAAGGTCCTCACCGCCTCCGGCGTAAAGGTGGATGCGGCGCGGGTCAAGGCACTGGTGGCGGCCCTAAACGAGGTCAACATCGATGAGGTCATCAAAGCAGCAGCGGTTCCAGTGGCAGCAGCCCCAGCAGCAACAGCCGCTCCGGCGGCTCCGGCAGCAGAGGCAAAGAAGGAGGCCAAGGAAGAGAAGAAGGCTGAAGCCTCCGAGGAAGAGACGGCCGAAGGACTGGGCTCTCTGTTCGGTTGAGCCGCTCAAATCGGGTGCCCGGCGCCCACAATAGGGTGCTTGGACTCCCGCCTTAACCACTTTTAATTTTTGGCCTTTTAACCAAGGCAAACGCCTATTCGTGGGCTCCAATCATACCGATCGTATTTATTTATGGTCGCCCCTACCGTTATGTATGGTATGGGGGAGATGCCTTGACAGTGGGACCGGAGGCGTATAGGCTACAGTTCTTCCTGGAGAACGGTTTTCAGAGGAAGGAGTGCAAGTGTTGCAGGAGGCACTTCTGGACCCTCGATCCCGAGAGGGAGCTCTGTGGCGACTCTCCGTGCGTCCCCTACTCCTTCATACGCGACCCGCCCACTAAGCGAAGCTACTCCATGAAGGAGATGCGTGAGACCTTCCTCTCCTTCTTCGAGAGGCGGGGCCACACAAGGGTGAGGCGGTCGCCCGTGGTTGCCAGGTGGAGGAGCGACATCTTCCTTACCATAGCCTCCATCGCCGTCTTCCAGCCGCACGTGACCAGCGGAGAGGTGCCGCCGCCCTACAACCCCCTCACAATATCCCAGCCGTGCATAAGGATGAACGACCTTGACAACGTGGGCAAGACTGGGGGTAGGCACCTCAGCATATTCGAGATGATGGCGCATCACGCCTTCAACAGCAGGGAGAGGGAGGTCTATTGGAAGGAGGATACGGTGAGGTACCACCACGAACTCCTCACCAAGGATCTGGGGATAAAGGGTGAGGAGATCAGCTACATCGAGCACTGGTGGGAGGGCGGAGGTGACGCGGGTCCGGACCTGGAGGGCATAGTCAAGGGGATCGAGCTGGACACCCTCGTCTTCATGCAGTACAGGAAGGTAGGCAAGGAGTACAGGGAGCTGCCGCTGAGGATAGTGGACACAGGCTACGGCCTGGAGCGGTACACCTGGCTATCCCAGGGGACGCCCACCGCCTTCGAGGCCGTATACGGGAGGCTCTACGCCGACTTTGTCAGGCTCTCGAGGATAGACATGCCAGAGCCCAAGGTTCTGGCCGAGAGCACAAGGCACGCCGGCATGATGAACGTGGTGGACGAGGGATCCCTGAGGTCTGCTAGGAGGCACGTGGCCGACCTCCTCGGGATGGATGCCGAGTCCCTAGAGCGCCAGATGGAGCCCCTTGAGACAGTAATGGCAATTCTGGATCACACGAAGGCCCTCACCTTCATGCTGAGCGACGGCGTGGTTCCCTCAAACGTCCAGGGGGGTTACCTAGCGCGCCTGATCATAAGGCGCGTCAAGAGGATGATGGACTCCATTGGAATGGAGGCGCCGCTCTCCGAGCTCCTCTCCATGCAGGTGGCCTACTGGAGGGATCAGTTTCCGGATCTAGCGGAGCGGACAGACTATGTTGCCAAGGTTTCGGACCTCGAGGTGAGCCGCTACGCCAAGACCATCGAGCAGGGGAAGAGCTTGGTCCTCAGGATCATAAAAGAGGAGGGCATCAGCAAGGCCGGCACGCTTCCGCTGGACAAGCTCATAGCGCTCTACGACTCCAACGGCCTTCCGCCCGAGATCGTCAAGGAGGTCTCCGAGGCTCAAGGCGTAAAGGTCGAGATCCCAGATACCTTCGACACCATCATTGGCGAGAGGCACTCCGCCTCCAGCCCATCCCCTGATACAAAGACGGTGCAGAAGGACATCCTCGAGGGGCTGCCCTCTCTGCCCGCCACCGACCTCGTCTACTACAGCGATCCGAAGGCGCAGACGCTCAAGGCCAAGATCCTCTACTCCGACGAGAGGCGTATCGTTCTTGATCGGACCATATTCTATCCAGAGGGGGGCGGTCAGCTGAGCGACTCGGGCAGGATAACTGGCGAGGAAAAGGAGGCCGACGTAGTAGGGGCTCAGAAATCCCGGAACATAGTGGTCCACCTCGTAAAGGGCGGTGCCAAGTTCCAGGCGGGTGAGGAGGTGGAGTGTGTCGTGGACTGGCAGCGAAGGATGAGCCTCGCGAGGCACCACTCCTCCACGCACATTCTGCTGGGAGCCGCTAGGAGGGTCTTGGGGGAGCATGTCTGGCAGGAGGGCGCGCAGAAGGGCGTGGACCGAAGCCGCCTGGACATCTCCCACTTTGAGAAGGTGACCCCCACCCAGCTGAAGGAGATGGAGCTCGTGGCCAACCGCGTCATCCAGGAGTGCAGGCCGATAAAGACCTACTTCGAGGACAGGAACAAGGCGGAGCAGCGGTTCGGCGTCAGGCTCTACCAGGGCGGTGTGGTCTACGGTCCCACCATCAGGGTGGTGGAGATCGACGGTTGGGACGTGGAGGCGTGCGGAGGTATCCACTGCGCCAACACCGGAGAGATTGGCCTGATCAAGGTAATGAAGTCGGAGAGGATCCAGGACGGGGTGGAGAGGATGGAGTTCGCCTCCGGCGAGCCTGCGATAAAGTTCGTCCAGTCCGAGGAGTCCGTCCTGCAGGAGGTCTCGAAAACCATAAACTCCCCGGTGGAGAGGGTGGAGAAGGCCGCCTCAAGGCTCATGGAGGACCTCTCGGACTCCAAGAAGGATCTCGACCGGCTTCGCAGGTCATTGGCAACAGAGATCTGCCCCATGATCATTGCCGCAGCAGAACCCGTGGGCAAGTTCAAGTTTGTATCCAAGGTCTTCGAGGCCCTCTCAAGCGGGGATCTCCTAGCGGTTGGCTCCAGAGCTGTGGAGCTGGCGCCGTGGGCGGTCGCTCTCTTTGCCTCCAGAGCCGATGGTAGCATAGTGGTCATGATAGGCGCCGATGCCATGAAAGCCGGCGCAAACTCGGGTAAGATCGCAGAGGCTGTAACAGCCACGCTCAGGGGGAGGGGAGGAGGAAAACCCGACGTGGGGCAGGGAAGGGTTCCGCCCGCCGAGCTGGATCGGCTCGGCGAAGCCGTCTCGAAGGTCAAGGCCCTACTGGAAGATATTTATAGAAAGAAGGCGAAGTGAATCATTCGACTCTGGGTGTGATACCTTGTCCATAGACTTCCGGCAGCTGGAGGAGAAGTGGCAGAGGCGCTGGGAGGAGGCCCGCCTATTCGAGGCCAACCCTGACCCGTCGCGCCCGAAGTTCTATGCCACCGTGGCTTACCCTTACCCCAACGCCCCCCAGCACATAGGACACGCCAGAACATACACCCTAGCCGACGTCCACGCGAGGTACATGCGGATGAAGGGCTACAATACCCTCTTCCCCATGGCTTTCCACTACACTGGTACTCCCATCCTGGCCCAGAGCAAGCTCATCGCCGCTGGTGATCAAGAGCTCCTCGGCTACCTGAGGAGCCTCTACGGCGTGCCGGAGGAGGTCATCAAGACCTTCGATGTCCCGATCAACATAGCCAAGTACTTCCACAGCGACCTGAAGCTGGGAATGAGGGGCATGGGCTTCTCCATAGACTGGAGGCGGGAGTTCACCACAATCGACCCGGCATACAGCAAGTTCATCGAGTGGCAGTTCCACCAGCTCTCCTCCAAGAGCCTCATAACGAAAGGGATGCACCCAGTGGGCTGGTGCCCCTCCTGCAAGAACCCCGTAGGGCAACACGACACCAGGGGTGATGTGGAGCCGGAGGTCGGCGAGTTCACAGCGATCAAGTTCGACTTGGACGGCATAAGCCTCCCCACGGCAACGCTCAGGCCTGAGACCATCTTCGGGGTGACAAACATCTGGATCAACCCGGAGGTCGATTACGTGGAGGTTGAGGCTCAGGGCGAGAGGATGATAGTGAGCAGGCAGGCGGCGGAGAAGCTCTGCGAGCAGAGGTCCTGCGTCTCCGTGGGCAGGGAGGTGAGGGGCTCCTCCCTCGTCGGCAGGTGGGTGACCAACCCCGTGAACGGGAGGAAGGTTCCCATACTGCCCGCCGACTTTGTCCACCCGGACAACGCCACGGGCGTGGTGATGTCAGTTCCAGCCCACGCGCCCTACGACCTGCTTGCCCTCAGGGACATAAAGAAATCGCCCCAGGTTTTGGGGAAGTTCGGCTTGGATCTCGGCATCCTCTCAGGAGTGGAGCCCATCCCGGTGGCGAGGCTTGAGGGCGCCTCCGATATCCCTGCCCAGGACGTCGTGGAGAGGATGAAGGTCAAGGACCAGATGGACCCCAAGGCAGAGGAGGCCACCAAGGAGCTCTATCAGAAGGAGTTCCACATGGCACAGATGCGGCCCGAGACCGGCAAGTATGCGGGTATGCCCGTGAGCAAGGCAAAGGAGGGGGTTAAGAAGGACCTAATCTCCGCAAAGAAGGCATTCTCATTCTTCGAGATCCTCAACGGCCCCATTTACTGCAGGTGCGGCTCCAAGGTGACCGTGAACCTCCTCAGCGATCAGTGGTTCATAAACTACGGAGATGAGTCTTGGAAGGCACTGGTCCGTGAGCACCTCAGGAAGATGTCCCTCCTGCCCGAGGATCTGAGGGTGGAGTTCGAGAATGTCGTGGAGTGGCTCAAGGAGAAGGCATGCGCCAGGCGATCCGGCCTCGGCACGCCACTTCCGTGGGACAAGAACTGGATCATAGAGAGCCTCTCCGATTCAACGATATATATGGCGTTCTACACCATAGCCAAGGTCCTGAACGAGAGGAGGGTCGATCCCAAGAAGCTCGACCACGCCATCTTCGACTATGTCTTTCTTGGTAATGGCGACCCCTCCAAGCTCTCCGTGGACAGGGAGATTGCCGAGGAGATGCGGCGGGAGTTCTCCTACTTCTATCCGCTTGACAGCCGCCACTCAGGGAGGGACTTGGTCCCCAACCACCTCACCTTCTTCATATTCAACCACGTCGCCATCTTCCCCAAGGAGCTCTGGCCGAGGCAGATAGCCGTAAACGGGTTCGTTCTTAATGAGGGGGAAAAGATGTCGAAGTCCTTCGGCAACATCATCCCGCTCAGGAAGGTTGTTGGAATTTACGGTGCTGACACACTCAGAGTTTCCATACTCTCAACCTCGGAGCTTCTACAAGACGCGAACTTCAGCGAGGCACTCGCCAAGAGCACGAGGTCCAAGCTCCAGGAGTTCTTCACATTCGCGGTACAGTACGAAGAGGCCGGTCCCGTGAACCTCAGCTCACTGGATGCCCTCGACAGGTGGCTCCTCAGCAGGGTTCAGAGAGTCGTCGAGCAGACTACGGCATCCATGGACTGCCTCAGGGCCAGGGAAGCCATACAAAACGCCTTCTTCACGCTCCAGCAGGACGTACAGTGGTACCTGAGGAGACACGCCGAAGGCGGCGATCCTAAGGTCAAGAGCGTGGTGCGGTACGCAGTCGAGACCATAGTCAGGATGATGGCGCCCTTCGCGCCGCACCTCTGCGAGGAGATCTGGGAGCGGTTCGGGAACAAGGGCTTCGTCTCCACCGCCGAGTGGCCCAAGGCCGTCCCATCGCTCGTTGACGAGACTGCTGAGATTTCCGAGGAGCTACTGAAGAGCGTGGTCTCAGATACGGCCGAGATAATCAGGGTCACCGGCCTGACACCGACAAAGATCTGCTACTACGCCGCCCCAAGCTGGAAGTGGGAGGTATGCCTCAAGCTCGTAGCACTCCTGGAGGGTGGAACAGACCCGAAGGCCCTCATCAAGGAGGCGATGAAGGACCCCGTTGTCAGGAGCAGAGGAGGGGAGGCTGCAAAGTTCGTATTATTCATGTCCCAGAACGTGGTCTCAATGCCCACGGAGCAGAGGAGGAGGCTCCTCTCATCCAAGGCGATTGACGAGATATCGGTCCTCAAGGCAAACGCGCCCTTCCTCTCGGAATACTTCAGGACCCAGGTGGAGGTCTTCCCCGGCGAGTCTCCCTCATACGACCCAAAGAAGAAGGCAGGGCAGGCGGCTCCACTGAGGCCTGCCATCTATGTCGAGGGCTACTCATGCTCAGCGTAAGAAGGGAAGCCGTGGAGGACCTCAGGTACCTTCTGTCGAGGGGCTATGGCAGGATTTCCGCCGTGAAGTTCGTGGGCGACAAGTACGTGCTGGACAAGTCACAGCGCCTCCTCTTATACAGGGGAGTCTACCCGCTTGAGGCAGCCTCCGCTCACCAGAAGAAAATGGTTGCACCAGCTGACCTTAACCAGTCCGTGCTCTCAGTCGACGGCTTCAACGTCCTTTGGACGGTCGACGGGGCGCTGAAGGGAAGACCGCTGTTCCTTTGCGACGACGGATTCGTTAGGGACATATCAGCAATCCACGGCACGGTGACCGAGGGGGACATATCCAAGCCGCTCGATCTCATCATAGACGTGCTGAATGAACTGAAACCGAAGAACGTGCACTTCGTCTTCGACAGGTTGATCAGCAGGTCTGGGGAAATCTCAAAGGACGTGAGGGGGCGACTCTCCGCTACAGGACTGAGGGGTGGCGCCTCCACGGCCGCCTCCGCTGATTTCGAGGTGCTCAAGAAAGGTGAGATTGTTGCCACGAGCGACTCGGTGATGATCGAGAAGACGGCAAGGGTCTTCGATCTGGCTGCCTACGTGATTAATGAGCGGATCCGAATCACCCCGTCAAAGATATAAATATAGACCTCCGCTATTCACTTTGGCTGAACAAATGGGTCCGTGGCGCAGACTGGATAGCGCGGCGGCCTCCTAAGTCGTAGGTCGTGGGTTCGAACCCCACCGGACCCGCCACTCTTTTACTCGTTGATGGCTGCTTGTGCGACTTCAAAAGTTGGAGCACTAAATAAATAATGGCACATTAATAACTATGCCTGCTGTGATTTGAATGGCATTGATTAAAGAAGTGGATAGGCAAGGAAGACTGGTATTGCCAAAAAAATGGAGAGTTAAAAATAAGGGGCTTAATAAGGTCATCATCTCATTTGAAGGTGAGCGACTTATCATAGAACCGTACCGCCCAGTGGACGTAACTAAGTACTTTGACAGCATAGAGGCCGATGTAAAGGCTGACCTCGGTGACTGGCGGCATGTAAAGAGGGATCTCCATGAGGTTCGTTGACGCAAGCGTCTTTGTCCACTCATTCATAAAACCGAAGAGGGCGTTAAAGGAGCACGAGTCTAGGATCAAGGAGCACGCCAAAAAGATTGTCCGGCGTATAGCCGAGGGCGAAGAGGTTCTCATCACCGTGGTTCAGATAGCTGAGCTTGCAAATGTTGTCGAGGGGCACGCAACTTTGAACGACGCCCTGAGGGTAGAGGAGTTCCTACTCGCGTCAGACAATGTAAGGGTTCTTGGAGTAACCGGAGAGGACTGCGTGATAGCCTTAGGAATAGCCAAGGACAAGCGTGCGGGGCTCAGCGATGCCGTTGCCTTCAACGCAATGTTGAGGCATAAAGTGGGTGAGATCTACTCCTTCGACAAGGACCTTGACAACCTCGAAATAAAGCGACTGACCGAGTAGGCTTACCCCTTCCCTTCACTTTGCATCTTTTACCTTTGTTGCAACGACCAGCAGACTTGAGTGCCCGTCAATCTCCTTATCATAGGACTCAAGGTATGCAGACAGCGCACCCAGCACCGGAAGCATAGCGGTCGAGAGTGCGCTGGCGATCCTTTGCTTACCTTTGCCCCCCGCCATGCCTGCGAACTCCTTCGGCCAGACCTTCAGGTCCCTGTACCAGAGCTTCATCAACTTGCTTACGGCCGCCGAGGTGTAGTAGAAGTACTCCGTGATCTCGAAACCGTTCGGAGAGAGCCTCCTCTCCAGGTCTTCCTTGGTGAAGTGACGCTTGTGCCCAATTATCCTGTCGAAGTCGTAGCCGAACCAGTAGGGATAGTAAGGCGTTGGAACCGAGAGTATGAAGCGCCCCCCGGTCTTCAGAACCCTGTTCGCCGCCTTAATCGCCGAGATGTCGTCATCCACGTGCTCGAGAACGTCAACAAGCATGAGCTGTTCCACGGACCCGTCCTTGACTGTTTCAAGGCTCTGTGCGTCATCCTTTCCTGCGGAGACAAGCCCTGTAAGTCTGAGAACCCGTATGTTCCTCTTCATAGCCTCGTACTCTGCATCTGTGTAAGCCATTGCCAGTATGGGCGTCTCGAAGAATGGTGCCAGCTCAAAGGAGAACCACCCGTCGGCAGCACCTGCCTCTATCGCCGGGGTGCCCCTCTTGAAGACCTTCTTTACCGCAATAACCCTTGGGAATGCGTGAAGATCCGGCGACCTGTTAATGATGCTCATCAGCTCGGAGGGTCTCGCTATACTGCTGAAAAGCATTTTGTTCGTTGCGCTCCACGCACCCATAAAAGACTTGATGCTAATGGTATTGCACCACCGTTGCGGCAATCGGGCTATATCTTCGCTTTAGGTAGAGAATGAGCATATATAAGTTACTCTCAGGAGTTTTCTATGGAGCAAAAAGGGCATAATCGAAATTTAATCAAATCTGGGCTGATTGTCGATGCCTAAGGATCTTTGTGTGAAGGCAGAGAGGATGGTAGGAGAGCCCGTGAGGCGCACTCTGCTTAGGCTCGGTCTCTTCGACAGATCGAGGAGGATAAAAACGACCGATGATTCAGTGCTCATACCAATCTCTCGCCGGCCAAAGCCAGAAGAACGGGCGGCCCTGAAAAAAATGGGATCAATAAAGGTTGTCTCCGCGGATCTCCTGGTCGCCTCCGCCCGTCCCAAAGATCTTACAGGCGTCCTCGACGGCAAGCTTCCGCCGTACCTTTTGGCACAGCTCCCCAGATCCTACGACGTGGTGGGAGATATAGTTGTGCTGGAGTCCCTCTCCACCGATCTTTTCCCCCACAAGGCGGAGATCGGGGCGGCCCTCATGGCTCTGCACCCCGGCGTAAAGACCGTCCTCCTGAAGACCGGCAAGGTCGAGGGCGAATTCAGGGTGCCCCGCCTAGAGGTCCTGGCCGGCAGAGAGAGGTTCGATACCGTCCACACGGAGTACGGTATGAGGTTCAAGGTCGACCTCTCCAAGGTCTACTTCTCTCCGAGACTCGGCTCAGAACGTTACAGGGTGGCCTCCTCCGTCTCCGATGGCGAGACCGTTGTGGACATGTTCGCCGGGGTTGGACCCTTCTCCCTGATGATTGCAAAGCATGTCAAGGCAAAGGTATACTCCGTGGACCTGAACCCAGACGCGATCGAGCTCCTCAAAGAGAACATCAGGCTTAACAAACTCCGTGGAGAGGTCATTCCGTTATGCGGCGACGCCAGAGAGTTCTCAAAGCAGTTGACCGGAGTTGCCGACCGCGTTATAATGAACCTGCCCGCCAGCTCGCTTTCATTTCTGGACACCGCCTCAGAGATTTTGAAGAGCGGGGGGGGCATGATCCACCTCTACATCTTCGCCCCCGACGAACCGTTAATTAACGCCGAGAACTTCACGGAGGTCGCGGACAAATTATTCAAGTGCCTCGAGATCAGGGGGATGCGCGTCGTGAAGCCAGTCGCCCCCAAGGAGTGGCAGGTGGCCTTGGATGTCTGGGCTTCCAAATAGCTCCTATTATTCCTCGCCCACGAACAGCGTTATCTTGACACGTGTACTCTGTTTCTTTAGTTGCTCCACCAACTCCCTATCCAGATCAATGGCCGCCTTGTCCGAATTGATCATCAGCGTCCGTCCGCAGACATAGCGGCTCTTTCTGACCACCATCTCGCTCTCATTTGTAAAGGTCAGGGAGGAGTGTCCTGTTCCGCGGACCCTCTCCACGAGCCCCCCCGCCTCGATTATCAGAACCATCTCTGCCCCCCCGCTCCTCGCCGCGCGCTTCAACTCCTCCGGCAGTTCCCTTAAACCGACCTCTGACGAGGTGGCAACAATACAGTCTCCGTAGCCCGACTTTACCTCCTCCCTCGTAACTTCTAGGGTCGTCGGGTGTAGGGCGGTTATGCGGGGGTCGCCCCTCGCGTAGAAGGTAAACCTCGCCATAGTAACCAAGACTTTTTTAGAACCGTCTTCAAATAAACCTTTAGAAGTGACCTCTATTGGAGTCCCTCGCCGACAAGAGAGAGCGCCTCATCAAGAGGCTCATCGAGGAGGGCGTTTTAAGGAGGCCCGAGGTCATCAACGCAATGCTGAAGGTCCCGAGGGAGGAGTTCGTACCGGCAGAGCTCAAGGATCATGCCTACATGGACTCCCCCCTTCCATCCCTTGACGGTCAGACCATCTCTGCCCCTCACATGGTGGCGATGATGTGCGAGCTGCTGGATCTCAAACGGGGTAACAATCTGCTGGAGGTCGGCGCTGGGACCGGATACCACGCGGCGGTCTGCGCGGAGATCGTGGCTCCCTTGGAGGCCCCGGAGAATGGGCGCGGTCACGTCTATGCCATCGAGAGGCTCAAGACCCTAGTGGACTTTGCCAACAGAAACCTGCAGAGGTGCGGCTATGCCGATCGGGTCACCATCATAGAGGGCGACGGAACCCTCGGATATCTCGAGAGGGCCCCCTTCGACCGAATACTTGTGACCGCAGCCGCCCCGAGGATACCTCCGCCCCTCAAGATACAGCTCAAGGACGGCGGGCGCATGGTCATACCCGTGGGCGAGGCCTACTCCATACAGGATCTGATTGTGGTGGAGCGCACGGGTGAGAACTTCAAGGAATGGACCTACGGCGGCTGCGTCTTCGTGCCGCTCTGCGGTAAGTACGGCTGGTCCCCGTAGATCCGGTCAGAACCACTTCTCGAGGCTCGACTGCTTCTTCAGCTCCTTGGTCTCCTTCTCTATCCGGTGGAGCGCCGCCTCGATCCTCTCAGGGGAGAAGTCGAAAGAGCCGCAGAGTATCTCCTTCACAGCGTTTCCGTTAATGCCCCCCCACTCCAGGCGGTAGTCGTCTGTGGTCTTCGGGTTCAGGAAGATGTCCCTTATGGCCTCCACATCGAGCGTAGGGTCGGCCTCCACCTTCTTCTGCTCCAAGGCAGCCTTCAGCGAACCGAACTCCTCTATCGCCTTGAGCGCCTTCTTGGGACCTATCCCCTTGAACCCGTCGGGGTTGAAGTCCGTCCCGAGGAGTATCCCGATATCTATGAGCTGATCCCTCGTGATCTTTAGTTCTAGCAAAACATCCTCGAGCCTGACGATCTCCGGCTCTATGTCTATGTAGACAGGCTTGTTTGGTAGCTTCCTCCTGCCCGATATCGTTAGGTTCCTGATAAGCCTCGGCGCCCCGAAGAGAAGCGAGTCGTAGTCCTGGCTGACCGTTGCCCAGGCGTCCCCCTTCTTGGTCATGAACGTCGCCTGCGCCTCCCCCTCAGACGGGGCCTGAATCCACGGGACTCCCAAGGCTACCAGAACGTCCTTCGCCTGGCCAACCATCTCTCCTGTGAGCTTGGAGGTAGCCTGCGCCGCCTTCCTCGCCGCCACCATGTCCCCCCTCTCAAGGGCGGCCTTGTATTCCACCGCCGCCCTCTCCTTTACCTCGATCCTCTTCTCTATCTCCTTTGTCTTGAGCTCAGGCGGCTTGCCGTCAAAGACGTAGACCGGCTTCACGCCGGCCTCCAGCAGGTTAGCCGTCCTATAGAAGATCCCGCTCAGGTGGCTGGTTATCCTGCCTCTGGAGTCCTTCAGCGGCGTGCCGTCGGGCTGCCTTATAATCGCCAGAAACTGGTATAATGCATTGTAGCCGTCTATGGCAACTACCTTGCCCTTGAGTTCCTCGAGGGATACAGCAACGGGAGTAACAAGATCTCTCAGGTTCACTCCCATACCCTAGCTCTGTCCTCCCTGCCTGGGCTTCGGCAAGGTTATGACCTTTCCCTTCTTCTGCGTTGCCACATTGATCTTCCCCCTCAGCTCCAGGTTCATAAGGATCTTGTTTAGATCGGCCGTGGAGAAGTCCCTCAGCATCGCCTTGAGCATCTCCAGCAGTTCGTTGTCCTTTATGGTCCCCTCCCTCTTATGAAGAAGGTCGAGTATTATAAGGTCCAGCGACTCCGTCCTCCACCCCGCGCCCTCCTCTACCTCCATACGTCTCACCTCTAAGCGAAGTTAATCAGCGGCTGCTTCCCGCCCAGGGTCTGCCTGCTCCTCTCCTCCCAGGTCTTGTAGAACTTCTCCATGCCCTCGGTTATGGAAGGTCTGACCTTCTTCATGGCCTTCTCGAAATGGTGCATGGTTACCTCTTTTGCATTCGGGTCATCCCTCAGGGCTATGAGGCCCGCCTCCCTGCATATGGCCTCTATATCCGATCCGGCAAAGCCCCTTGTCGCGGCCGTCAGCCTCTCTAAGTTCACCTCCTTCAGCGGCATCCCCTTGGTGTGTATCCTGAAGATCTGCATTCTGGTCTCATTGTCTGGCTCTGGCACGTAAAGGAGCCTGTCGAACCTCCCAGGTCTCAGGAGCGCCAGGTCTATTATGTCCGGCCTGTTGGTTGCCCCGACTATGACCACATTCTCCAGCCCCACAAGCCCGTCCAGCTCAGTGAGCAGCTGGCTGATGACCCTCTCGGTTACCATGGAATCGCCCTGCCCCGCCCACCTCAGCGGCGCAATGGAGTCGATCTCGTCGAAGAAGATGATGGCTGGAGCCGCGGTCCTTGCCCTCCTGAAGACCTCCCTGATGGCCTTCTCGGACTCGCCCACCCACTTGCTGAATATTTCGGGTCCCTTGACCGTGATGAAATTGGCCTCGCTCTCGCTCGCCACGGCCTTCGCCAGCAGCGTCTTCCCGCACCCCGGCGGCCCGAAGAGAAGGATCCCCTTTGGCGGCTTTATCCCTACCCTCTTGAACCTCTCGGGGTACTTCAGCGGCCACTCTATCGCCTCTATCAGCTCCTGCTTGACCTCCTCCAGCCCGCCGATGTCCTCCCACCTCACCGTGGGCACCTCCACGTACACCTCCCTCAGCTCGGTGGGCGTGATCTCCTTGTAGGCCGCCTCGAAGTCCCCCATCCTTATCTCGAGCTTCTCCACTATCTCCGGAGGGATCCTCTCCTGCTGTATATCGATCTCGGGGAGGTACCTCCTCAGCGACTTCATGGCAGCCTCCCTGCAGAGCGCCGCGATGTCCGCCCCCACGAAGCCGTGCGTCAGGCTCGCTATGCGCTTCAGATCAACATCCTTGGAGAGCGGCATGTTCCTGGTGTGCACCTGGAATACCTCGTACCTCTCAGTTGCGGATGGGACGCCTATCTCAATCTCCCTGTCGAACCTCCCCGGCCTCCTCAGCGCTGGATCAAGGGCGTTCTGCCTGTTCGTCGCCCCTATCACTATCACATCGCCGCGCGCCTCCAGCCCGTCCATGAGCGCAAGGAGCTGCGCCACGACCCTCTTCTCCACCTCACCTGTGACCTCCTCCCTCTTGGGGGCGATGGCGTCGAGCTCGTCTATGAATATTATCGCCGGCGCGTGCTGCTTCCCCTCCTCGAAGAACTCCCTCAGCTTCTGCTCGGACTCGCCGTAGAACTTGCTCATGACCTCGGGCCCATTTATGGCTATGAAGTATGCCTCGGTCTCGTTGGCCACCACCTTCGCCAGCAGCGTCTTCCCGCACCCCGGCGGCCCATAAAGGAGAACGCCCTTGGGCGGGTCTATGCCCAGCCTCTTGAAGAGCTCCGGGTGCTTCAGCGGGAGCTCCACCATCTCCCTAACCTTCCTTATGGGCTCCTCCAGCCCTCCGATGTCCTCGTAGGTCACCCTCGGAACCTTGGCGGCCTCGGCCGGCTTCTCCAGTATCGTCAGGCTGCTCTCCTCGGTCGCCATCACTATGCCCGCAGGCTTGGTGGAGACCACCGAGAAGGGTATGGCCTGTCCCAGAACCGGGATGAGCACGTTGTCGCCCTCCACCAGCGGAGTGTCGGCGAGCCTCCTCTTGACGAAGCTCACGAACCCCGAGTCCA
Organism: Thermoproteota archaeon; assembly: GCA_016882195.1. Lineage (GTDB taxonomy): Archaea > Thermoproteota > Methanomethylicia > Methanomethylicales > Methanomethylicaceae > VGLU01. Next base: position 20,440 of record VGLU01000010.1, on the reverse strand, counting down.
CGGTGATGGTGAAGGACAGCGGCGCGAGCTTGACGAGGGTGGCCACCTTTGCCTCCGCCTTCCTTATGGTGACCCTCTCCCCTATGCCGACGCTGGCGTTCTTCCTTATCAGGCCGTCCATCCTGATAATGTCCATCCCTTGATCCTCGGTGTACGCCGGCCAGACTATGGCGGCGGTCTTCCTCTTGCCCTCGATCTCGATGATGTCGCCCACGCTGACGCCCACAGCCTTCATGGCGTCTGCGTCTATCCTAACCTTGCCTCTTCCAACATCTCTCTGCTTTGACTCTGCTACCCTCAATACCAGATCGTTGGTGCCCTTTCCTTCCAAATGCCACACCCATCACTAATAATTACTGAGGTCTATGTAAGGCTTTGGCAATTCACAATAAATCTCTTTTCATGAATCCTCAAAAAAATTAGCCGGGTAGGGTCTGAACGACCTCCACATCCACCTGGCTTACGCCCCTCACCTTGCTGAAGGCGTCCTCAACCGGCTGTGTGCCGCCCTCATAGACCCCTGGCATGATGACGTAGACCTTGACCGCCTTGAGCCCGAATGCTATCTCCTCATCCTCGAACTTATGGATGAAAAGGTCCTTGTTGTCCTTTGGAAGGGCTTCTCTCAGACCCTGTTTCACCGAATCCAGGTTAACTGAGTCATCCTCAGGCAAGATCTTTATTATGGCTAAAAGCCTTGACATTCGCAAGCCTCCTCTATGGACCCTGGAATCCGCACTTCGGGCACTTATAGCCGTTGACGAGATCCCTGCACTTTCTGCACCGCCAGAAGACGACCTCCCCGCAGCTCGGACAGGGCAGCTTTACCCCCTTCTGCTCCGGGAGGATTGGCTCCTTGCAGGAGACGCAGACCGGTAATGCCAACTCGCTCATCCATCATCACCAAAGTGAGATGGTAAAGACTGTTGCCTATATATAAATTATTATTGTCGGCTCAACGGGATAGGGCGCTCAGAATAATGATCTCAGAAACGGCAGGACTGCGCATCTGATCAGCCTTGACCTGAGAACCCTGCCGACCGCCGCCCCCTGGAGGTCCATATCGTAACCCGTCAGTAGGCCCAGGACCCCCTCCTCGCTCGATATCCGCAGTGCACGCTCAAGTTCCCCCTCCCTCATATTCCTGAAGATTCTCGCCGCCAGCCTCATGGTCTGGAACTCCCTGCCGTAGAGCGCCCTCCACTCCACGTCGAATCTCTCCAGCGTCCCGCCCCTGAGGACCGCCTCTGTTGCAGCCCTCCCTGCCAGCTTCGCGGTTAGCCCTCCCAATACGACGCCGCCCCCTGTCGTGGGCTTTGCGAATCCGCCGGCGTCCCCAACAGCGATGGCATTTCCGCGTACGGTATGCCTCAAGGGTCCTCCGACTACGACCTTGCCTGCGATGGTCCTAAGAACCCTTGCGCCCTTCATCCTCTCGAAGTTCCTGTTCTTCTCCAGCATCCTCTTCAAAAGCTCCAGCGGAACTCCCTCGTAGGAGGCCAGCCCAACCCTGACGTGATCCCCCCTCGGGACCACCCACGCAAAGAAGCCGGGCGCCCACTCCCCCGTATGCAGTTCCACGACATCCCTCTCGAAGTCCTTCACCTCGATGTCGAGCTGCGCTGCGGGTATTGATCTCGGGATACTGAGATTCAGCCTCTTGGCCAGCCTGCCCTTTGTACCCTCTGCGTTTATCAAGACCTTGCATCTGAGCTCCGGCTTGTATGGCTGGTTGGTGACCACCTCCACGCCGTTCGCCTCCGCCCTCCTTAGCAGCTCCTTATCGAACCTCGTCCTGTCTATTACGAGTGCCTTAACGCCCTCCGTCTTTCCCTCATACATCTTGCCTGAAGGTGCATAGATCCTTGCCCTATTGATCCGGCTTAATACGAACGCAGGGGTCGGCTCTATGATCTTCTCAAGCCCCTCCTTGCTTACTAACCCCGCGCAGTGGTCTGGACTGCCTATCTCTGGGTCCTCCTCCACCACAAGAGCCTTTGCCCCGGCACGCACGGCCTCTGTAGCTGCTATCAGCCCCGCAGGCCCGCCGCCCACGATTAAGACGTCGTGCAAGTCTTCGTTCCTCGATACCTTTTTTATCATCCTCGTTCTTAAAAACTCGTGTTGTGCTATGATCTTCCATTACAAGCAGGCGGTGGTCGTCCGGCAGGACCTCAAGATGAGCAGGGGAAAGACAGCCGCCCAAGTGGCCCACGCCGCCGTCTCCTCATTCATAACCGTGGCCGATAAAAGACCAGAGTGGGGGGTGACGTGGCTCAAAGAGGGGCAGAAGAAGGTCGTGTTGAAGGTAAAATCCTTGGAGGATCTTCTCGAGATAAAGAAGAGGGTCGACGTCGAGCATATCCCCAACGCGATCATCTCGGACGCCGGACTGACCGAATTGGAGCCCGGGACCGTGACCTGCTTGGGCATAGGGCCTGCCCCGAATGCTCTGATCGATAAGGTCACAGGCGGCCTCAAACTCGTCTGAAGTAACGTGATCAGTATGGTGCTTCTCAGAACCTGCTCCCCTCTCGAGGAGGAGCTGGGAATGACCTACTACTCCACCGGGCGGAAGGGAATAGGTGGGGTTCTCAGGCAGCGTCCCGAAGACTTCGTGGTCGAGGAGATAACCCAGGAAGGACTCATCGCAAACCTCGATCTCCAGAGGCTTGACAGAGGAGAAGGGAAGCACACACTGGCGGTTCTGAAGAAGACCTCTAGGGACCTCATGCCAACGACCTCACTGCTGAGCAAGAAACTGGGCGCGAAGGTGGGCTTTGCTGGAATAAAGGACAGGCGGGCTGTTACCTACCAGTTGATTTCCATAGACAGGTCAGTCAGCGACGATCTGCCGCTAAATATGAAAAATGTCGAACTCAAGCCGGTCGGCAGATCCCGCTGGCCGCTGATGCCCGGCGAACTGAGGGGAAATAGGTTCACGATCACGATAAGGTCCATTGAACCAGACGCCTTCGATCCGCAGAGTTTACTACCCGTGGACTGGCTCCCAGGCTACTTCGGTCACCAGCGGTTCGGGACCACCAGGCCGAACACCCATAAGGTAGGGCGGCTTCTCGTCAGGAAGGACTATGAGGGCGCCGTCCGTGAGTTCCTGGCAGAGCCCTACGGTGGCGAACCGGAGCCCATCCATCAGGCCAGATCTGCGCTCAACGAGACATGGGATCTGGGGAAGGCGTACCAAAACTTCCCCACCACGCTGACATACGAACGGAACATGATCAAGAGGATGCTGGCAACACCCGGGGACTACGAGGGCGCGTTCGGGGCGCTCCCCAAGGCCCTGTTACGCCTCTTCGTGAACTCCTACCAGTCCTACCTATTCAACCTGGCCCTCTCAAAACGGTGGGAGCTGCACGGCCTCTTCGAGGCGGGGGAGGGCGACTACGTTGCGCCGTTGGACAGCTGGGGCTCGCCGTCTAGGCCCATAAGGTCCGACAGATCAAACATCGAGAAATTACAGCGCATGATCTCTGCCCGAAGAGCCGTTCTGATGATACGGGTCGTGGGGAGGGAGACCCTCTTGAACGGCACTGATCGTGATATCTACGACGAAATCTTGAAGGTCGAAGACATTTCGCTCGAAGACTTTGCCCAAGTGCTTGGGATGCCATTCATGGGGACGTTGCGGTTTGCCACATTTAGCCCCATGGATTATGAGGTAATCGGGCACGGGCCGGATGAACTGAACCAGGACAGGATGAAGGCCGTGATAAAATTCTCTCTCCCGAAGGGCTGCTACGCCACCGTCCTTCTCAGGGAGCTGATGCGACCCGTGGACCCCTCGGCGGCCGGATTTTAGGCGAGGATACTTGATGATCAGGGCAGCAATCTCTCTGGTGTCCTCGGGAAGAGCGTTGTCTCCCTTATGTTCTCAACGTCCAAGAGCTGCATAGTTAGCCTCTCTATCCCGATGTTGAAACCACCGTGGGGGGGCGCCCCGTACTTGAAGGGCTCCGTGAACCACTGCATGCTTACAAAGCTCATCCCCTTCTCCTTCACCTGCTCCATTATCTTCTCGTACCTGTGCTCCCTCTGGCCACCAGAGCTCATCTCAAGCCCCTTGTAGACCAGGTCGACGCTCCTGGCCCACTGCGGCTCTTCGTCAACCCTCATCACGTAGAACGGCTTCGCCTTGAAGGGAAACCTGTTGACGAAGAAGAAGTCCGACTTGTGCCTCTCCTTCACGTACTTGGCGAGTATTGCCTCGGACTCCCTGTCGTAGTCCTCTCCGAACGGGATCTTCTTCCCGAACTCCTTTAAGATGCCATATATCTCTGGGAACCTTACCTCAGGGAAGGGCGCCTTGGGGACCTCGACCTCTCTGCCGATGATTTCAAGCTCCTCCCCGCACTCCTCCTTCACCTTCCTCACGCTGCCCTGAACGAGTTTCTCCTCGACCCTAGTTACGTCGTACTCGTCGGTAATGAACCCGAGCTCGACCGCGCAACCCCTGTGCTCGCAGAGGTGCCTCGGCGTGTGGCTCGGCTCCGCCCTCCAGCTTGGTCCGAGGTCGTAGATCCTGTCCATGCCGCCGATCACGGCAAGCTGCCTGTGGAGCTGGGGATCCTGCCTCAGAAAGGCGCTCTTGTTGAAGTATACCACCGGAAATACCTCTGATCCGCTCTCCGACGCCGCCCCCATGAGGCACGGCGTGAAGATCTGCTGGAACCCGCCCCTCTTCAGGTACTCCTGCATCCCCTCAACGAGCTTCGACTGAATCTTGAACACCGCGAGGACCTCCGGCCTCCTCAGGTCCAGGACCCTGAAGTCAAGCCGCGTGTCCAGGTTCGACTCGATGTTGCCTGAGACCGAAACGGGCACGCTCGACACTATCTTGCTCAGGATGTCGATCTTCGTTGGGACTATCTCCCTCCCCTTCGGGGCTATCTTTGTGGGCTTGACCGCCCCCTTGACCGCGATCACGTCCTCCTCCCTAAGGGTGTTGGCCAGCTCGATGAGTTCTGCCGCCGTCACCCCCTTCTTCAGCGTTACCTGGATCTGCCCCTCCCTGTCCCTAAGAACGATGAACTTGAGGTTGCCAAGGTCCCTCAACTTGTGGACCCATCCTGCAACAGTTACCTCCTTCTCGGCATCGTCTTTTGTAATCTGTGAGGTGTAATGCGTCCTAATGATCATGTCGTATGCCTCAGAATGAGATAATTTCTCAACTCTAAAAAGCTTATCTCAATGTCTTAACGGGAACGCTCATTCGAAGACTATGTGGACTACCTCGCCGGCGAGCATCTTTATCGCCTCTTCAGCCGACTTCGGGTCTAGCGGCATTTTCCTCAGGTCGCTCCGGGGCATCCTTATGGTGCTCTCCCAGCTACCGTCCGGCAGCCAGACCGTATTCGCCCCCATCACCCTGGCAGGGGTGACGATCTGCTCGAGGAGCCTCTTGATGCTGGACGTCTTTTCCACGATCCTTACGTTCGTCCTCTTCTCGTCGCTCAGCTGCCTGCTCAACTTGCTCAGGAGAGCCCTGTCAGCCCCGCCCCCGCCGCTGACCATTATGATCATCATCTTAGGGACCTTGACCGTCCTGTGTATGACGTATTCCCTCAGCTGCGGGTTCTTTGCCTCATAGTCTATAAACCACTTCGAGACCTCCACATCCGCCTCGGTCACCTCTCCCTTGTCCAGCTTCTCTTGGCACCTCGGGCAGAGGACGCCGCTCTTCGCGCAAAAGAAGCAGATGGGGGTCTTCAAACATCACGCCTCATTTACTCTTGCTCAGCCTTATCATTATCGAACTCGCCCTCTTGGTCCCTCCGCCCTCCCTCAGCGGGACCTCCTCGGTTCCTATGCTTACCTCCTTTATGATGGCATTTCGCATAAACTTGTTCCTCACGATCTCCGCAATGTCCACCGCCTTGCTTATGGACTGACCGCGGGCCTTTATGACGACCTCGCCTGCTCCCTCATGGAATGCGGTCAGGCACGCCAAGACATAGTTCATTGGAGGCTTTTTTCCGACCAGTATTGCGGTTTCCTGTAACAATTCGGGCCCTCCCAGAAACTAAAAGGACTTAACGACTTAACCGAACTCTCGGATAAATATATTTTGGTAATTCTGGGCTAAAACTTATTAAATAAAACTTTACAAAAGTAAAACAAGGGGATTAATTTGGCAATGATCGATCACCCACCGTTAACCGACAGGCAGATCCAGATCCTGAGGATGCTCTACAAGATCAGCAACAGCACCAACGTCTTCACGGTGAAGAAGACTCAGGGGGAGCTCGCCAGGGAGCTGAGCCTAACACGGCAGGCGCTGAACATACACCTGCGGCGTCTTAGGGAGGAGAGCCTGATAAGAACCGGCAGGGGCTTCATCGACCTTACCGAGAGGGCCCTTCAGACGCTCGGCGTCGGGACCTCAGAGGCATTCGTATTCCTGAAGATACAGCCGCCGCAGAGGGAGCATGTCTACGAGAAGGTAAGAAAGCTCCCCTCCTCAAAGCTCTTCAGGGTGACGGGGGAGATCGATCTTGTTGCCGTGGTGCCCCAGGCGCAGCTCGACTCCTTCCTCGAGTCTGTATCCGGAATTGAAGGCGTGTCCTCCACGTCATCGCACGTCGTTATCTCCATAATAAAGTGATGAGGAGGCTCCGGGAGCGCAGTAAAGGAAAAATTTATAATAGGGCTCCCCGTGTATGAATGAAAATCTGGTGCATTACCGTGCCCGTCCAAGATGCAGACAAGCTCCAAATGGTGCAGAAGCACCTGCTTTACCTCAAGATCTGCAGGCGTTGCGGTGCGAGGAACCCGATGGCCGCCGAGAAGTGCCGAAGGTGCAGAAGCAAGGAACTCCGAGCCAAGAGGCGCGAGCTCAAGCGTTAGGGTTAGCAGAATAGGAAGGTTTTTCTGTTAATTTATATTTGATTACCGTAGGGCCCGTAGTCTAGTCTGGTTAGGACACCATTGAGCCTAAGATCGCCCTCACACGGCGAAGGTCTCCGGTTCGAGTCCGGACGGGCCCACCATCGAACCTTCTTCGTATGCGTCAAAGAAGCTTCACCAAGAAGGCCTCGAGTTATGTAATTTGGGTCATGTCGAGCTGGTGGCGCTTTGGGAAAAGGGCAGAGATGGGCAAAGAAGGAATAATTAAAAAGGACGTATGACGATTAACGATAGGGGTTTCGAGGCAGTATAAGGATTAACTAACCCTTTAACAAGGAGCATAAGGCATGGCTGATTATAATACCAAAAAGTTGGAGCAAAGGATTAGCGAAGAAGGTTTTAACAAACTGATGAAGATCAACAATCCCAATCTCCACCAATTTATTGCTAAATATGTTGGATTATGCAATCCAGATCAAGTCTTTGTCTGCGCCGGTAAACCAGACGAGATTCAGTACATCAGGGAAGCGGCCATAAGGAACGGTGAGGAACGAAGGCTTGCGACTGAGGGGCATACAATCCACTTTGATAATTATTATGACCAGGGTCGGGATAAGAAGAATACCGGAATTCTTGTCCCTAAAGGGGTCGAACTTGATGAGGCAATTGAGACCAAAGACCGTGATACTGCGTTAAAGGACATCCACGAGATTCTAAAAGATATCATGAAGGGCAAGGAGATGTACATCTGCTTCTTCTGCCTAGGTCCCACCAACTCTGAATTTTCCATACCCGCCGTTCAGATCACCGATTCGAGTTATGTGGCCCACAGCGAGGCGATCCTCTACCGTCCCGGCTATGAAGAATTCGTGGTCCAGGGACCCAAGGCACGCCTCTTCAAATTCGTCCACTCCCAAGGCGAATTGGGTGAGCAGAGGACCTGCAAAAACCTTGATAAACGGCGCATATTCATTGACCTTGAGGAAGATACTGTTTATAGTGCAAACACCCAATACGGCGGCAATACGATTGGTCTCAAGAAATTGGCCATGCGTCTGGCAATAAATCGCGGTTCGAGAGAGGGGTGGCTTACCGAGCATATGCTCATTATGGGCGTGCATGGACCAAAAGGTCGGGTTACATATTTTACCGGCGCATTCCCCTCCCTCTCTGGCAAGACCTCAACCGCGATGCTTGAGGGCGAGACGATTGTTGGCGATGATATTGCGTATCTCAGAAAAAGGAATGGAAAAGTTAGAGCGGTCAATGTGGAAAAAGGGATGTTTGGGATCATTCAGGGTGTAAATTCTAAGGACGATCCAAGTCAGTGGAAGGCACTGCATAGCCCGGGCGAGATCATCTTCTCGAACGTGTTGGTCACACCTGATAAACACGTCCACTGGATCGGTAAGGATGGTGAGGTGCCTCCCAAGGGAGAAAACCATTCAGGCGGGTGGTATATCGGCAAGAGGGATAAAGAGGGGCAAGAGATCCCCTGCACTCATCCCAACGCTCGGTTCGCCATTGACCTGAGGATGTTTGATAATCTCGACCACTGGTGGAATGTTCTCGAGGGCGTGGTCGTAGGCGGTATTGTTTATGGTGGTAGGGATTCTGATACCTGGGTCCCGGTCGAGGAGTCCTTCGATTGGGCTCACGGAATAATAACCAAGGGTGCATCATTAGAATCCGAAACCACCGCGGCAACGCTGGGAAGGGAAGGCATCCGAGAGTTCAGCCCAATGTCCAACCTCGACTTCCTCTCCATTCCGGTTGCCAAGTACATCCAGATTAACGTCGATTTTGCCAGAGACCTCAAATACCCGCCACTAATATTTTCCGTCAACTATTTTCTGAAGGACAAAGACGGCAAATTCCTGAACGAGAAGACCGACAAACGGGTCTGGTACAAGTGGATGGAACTACGGGTTCATAAAGAGGTTGGGGCGATCGATACACCGACTGGTCGTATTCCCAAGTATAAAGACCTGAAAAGGCTCTTCAAAGAGGTCTTGAGGAAAGACTACAGAAAAGAAGATTACAACAAGCAGTTCATGGTCAGGATCCCTGAGAATCTGGCAAAGATCAAACGGATTGAAAATATTTACAAGACCAAGGTAAAAGGCACGCCGAAGATTCTCTTTGAGATTTTGGAAGCGCAGAAGAAACGTTTTTTAGAATGCCGGGAAAAATACGGCGATTATATAACCCCTGATAAGTTGTTGGAAAAATAAAACTCTTATCGCGCTCAAATCTCTGTGTGTGCCACCTCCCTATGTCCTGATCTGCCCTCATATGTACTCGATTGTGCTCGGTGGCTTTGGAGTTATGTCGTAAAGGACCTTAACGACCGATGGAATATCCTCCAGTATCCTATTCCGGATCTTCTCAAGCCTCTCCCACGGCATCCTCGTCACCGTCGCGGTCATGGCATCCTTCGAGTCCACTGCTCTGACCACTACAATCTCGCCGAACTTCCTCCTTCCACCCTCGACGCCCGTTGCCATGTCGTTCATCAACACCGCAAAGGCTTGGAAGCATTTTAGATCCGCGGTCTCCTCCTCCACGATCTTCGTCGCCTTCCTGACCGTGCTTACCTTGGCAGGTGTGACCTCGCCAAGGACGCGAACCGAAAGTGCAGGACCCGGAAATGGTCTCCTCTGGAACACCTCCCTTGGTAAGCCTAACCTCTTCCCTACCTCCCTAACCTCCGGCTTGTAAAGGTCAACCAGGGGCTCGAGCACCCTGAAGCCGTACTCCCTGAACGGGGATATGCCGATCTGGTCTAGGACATTGTGCTGGCTCTTCACCCCCCGTTTGGTCTCCACCACGTCGGCAGCTATGGTCCCCTGCACGAGGAACCTGGCCCCCTCCTCCTTGGCTAAGTGGGAGAGCGTCCGGTGGAACGTCTCACGAAAGGCCTTCCTCTTCTCCTCCGGGTCGGTCAGCCCCTTGAGCGCCTCGAAGAAAGGATCCGCAACACAGTAGAGCTTCGCGTTGAGCCCCATCCTCCCCAATCGCCCCACGACCTCATCGGGCTCCCCCTCCCTCATCAACCCGTCGTCAAGAAATCCCACGATCACCCTCTTGCCCACGGCCCTGTGCGCCAGCACAGCACAGACGGTGCTGTCCACTCCTCCGGAGGTGGCGGCGAAGGCGATCTCGTTCCCAATCTCCTTCTTTAGCCAGCTGATCTTCTCGTTTATGAAACCCTCTGGATCAAACTTCATTCTTCTCCACCACAAGCGCGTTTGCTTCATCCTCTCTGCCCTCCCTCCTAAAAAAGAGCGTGCTCCACAGGACTTGACCTTGTTACTCTCTACCCTCACCGTAAACAATCATATATGCTGTCAAACTCATTAAAAGCCTTTTATCTCACCAGTTGTTCATCGGTGTTTTATGGCAGGGGCCACCAGAAACAACAGCTCGGTGAATCACCGAAATAACGGGCTAGTCCTCGAGGCGAAGGGCTACTGCGCCGCCCTACAGAACGGTGAGACCCGCCATAGAGAATCGCACGATATTGGTGACTTCTGCCAACTGGTGAGCGACGCCTCCATTGCATGGATCGATTACATTACTGAGGATCTCGAGAACGAGGCGCCGAGGGTGGCGACGACCCTCGGCTTTAGCGATGTGCTTATCAAGCATTTATTGAAGGACCTGAGGAGCGGCTACGAGGACTTCGGAAATGAGATGGGCATTCTGCTCCCTGCCATATTGGTGAAGGGTTTTGACGTAAAGCTCGCCCCGCTCATCATACTCCTCAGGGAAAACGTTATCGTAACCATACACCACACAGAGGTAAAGAGGTTCTCACGGATTCGGAGGTACGCCGAGACACTAATGCGAAGGTTTCCGCCTGAGATGTCCCGGAGGGACAGAATCACCATGATGCTGACCCGCATAATCGACGAGAACAACGCGCGAAACTTCGACCACCTCCAAGAGATTGAGGCGCACGGCGACAAGATGAGCGAGGAGCTCGCCGACCCGAAGACGCCGCGCAACATACTGGGCCCAAAGATCCACCAGATGAAGCACGCGCTGATAGTCTACCTTGGCGGGCTCTGGGCTACCGTCGATGCCCTTAACTCCCTCCTCTATGGGGATGCCGATCTGATCTCCGACGACGCCAGGCTACTGAACAAGCTGACCGGTCTGGTCGGCGAGGTACACTCGCAGATAGGCCTCGCCGAGCACATGAGCGAGGTGTTGGCAAGCGGGCTTGAGGCCCTCCAGGCCATATACAACAACCAGCTCCAGATACTGAATAACCGGCTCGCCTTCACCGTCGCCTACCTGACGATCATCGGAACCGCGCTGCTCGTGCCCAACACCATCGCCACCATCGTGAGCAGCGGAATGTTCGGCTTCACCCAGCTCGACATAATATGGTACCTCCCACTACTCATAATATCGACGGTACTGGCCACCTTCTCCGCATGGTTCGCGGTAAAGAGGATGGGCTTTATTCCGAAAGGCCCTGAATAAGCTACCCCACGGCAACGGACCGTTCTGCAGCTATACGGTTATATACAAAGCATGCGCATCTGATGGTTCGTGCTTTATTTTGAGACGCTCTCTACCAAGGCCTTCACCACACCCTCGTATCCCACCGCCATGATGTGGATTCCGGAGGCGTGGGTCGTCCTCTTAACCTCTCTGATAAAATCAGCAAAGTATCTAACGTTAACATCCTCTATCCTGCTTTTTCTCCGTGAATTGTCCTCAACCTCTTCTGCCTTCCTCAGCTCTTCCATGAAGTCCTCCGGCACCGACATGCCCGGGGCGTTCTTGGCAATAAATTCCGCCACGCCGTACGACCTGCAGGGGAGGATCCCCAACAGGATCGGAACAGGGTAACCCCTCACCCCTCTTAGAAAGCCCTTTGCCTTCTCAACATCGAAGACGACCTGCGTCTGCATGAAGTCTGCACCAACCTTCAGCTTCCTCTCGATCTTGAGTAACTCCACCTCGAGGGGATCCGCGTTAGGGTTGCCGACTATGCCGACGTGCAACTTTACCTTCCCCTCTATCTTGTTCCCCTCAAGATCAACGCCCTCGTCCACCATCCTCCTGACCATATACACAAACTGCGCCGTATCAAGGTCATAGACTGGCATTGCACCCGGGTTATCGCTGAGGGAGGTGTGGTCCCCGCTCATTGTTAGAACATTCCTGATTCCCAGGGCTGCCGCTCCAAGCAGCTCAGAGAGAAGTGCCAATCGGTTCCTGTCTCTGACGGTCATCTGACAGATCGCCTCCATTCCTACCTCCCTTTGTATGATATGGGCTGCCGATAGGCTACTCAGGTACGCATGTGCCCTCGGGTTGTCCGTCACGTTGCACGCCACCACATGCCCTTTGAGGACCTTGGCAACCCTGATCACATCATCAAAATGTGCCGCCTTCTTGGGCTGAATCTCTCCGGTGAATACAAACTTTCCGGCAGCAATCGCCTTCATCAGTTCGCTGTAGGCCTCTCTAGGCAACTCGATTCACCTACCTATTCACGACTTCCTGCGGCTGGGCCTTCTTGGACCTGTCCATGGGGGGTCTGAACTTGGCGAAGAGGTCGAGCCTACCCTGCTTCTTCAATGCGTTGTATATGAGGACCCAGGCACAGTCACGCGTGTGCCCGCTGGCCTCACACTTCCCGTTGGCCATGCCGCCGCAGGGTCCGTTCAGGAGGCCCTTGGAGCACCTGACGACGGGGCATATCCCTCCTGTCTCATAGATGACGCAGTCCGCGCATGCTCTGCAACGCTCGTAAAACCGACCGATGCGCTCAATCTCTCCCACAAAGACGGTGTCCAATCCCGGGATAATGATCTTTCCCGTGTGCTCCGCCAAGGCCTGCGCACCAGCCCCACAGCTCAATATAAGCAAGGCATCAGCCTCCTCCAGAAGCTGCCTGGAACCGCCCAGGTCCCGCTTGACCAACCTCAGGTCGCAGGGCGACTCCACGACCGCCTTGCCGATGACCTTCACACCGAGCCTCTCTGCCATCTCCTTGACCTGCTCCTCCCCGCCGGTCTGGCACGCCGTCGAACAGGTGCCGCACCCGACTATGAAGATCCTCTTGTACGGTTTCGTCATCTCAAGGATCTTTTCGGGCACCTTAGACTTGGTTATGATCAACTCAACTATCTCCGGGGGTGGTTTGCAATTACAAATACACCTTAGGAATTTATAGATATTGCCGGAAGATCCGTCCCTCAAGGATCAAACCTTTTATTTGGGGCATTCTCTAACCTCTCAAGCAGGGTAGTTCATTTGGCTAACCAGATCGCCATGGTTGTAGTGGCCGGGGGGGAGTCGACCCGACTGGGCACGTTTAAGCCCCTAGCGATCCTCAAGGGGAGATCCCTAATCTCCTACGCCCTCGATATCGCATTTACGGTATCCCCGAACGTATACCTCCTACTGAAAAATCCCGAGCAGGAATCTCTGCTAAAGGACGAGCTGAGCGGGAGGTGCGTCAAGATCATACTTGAGCCCCCCAAGGGACCGCCCTATCCAGCCTCTCTGACGAGGTGCCTCTCCGGGGTCTCCGAGGACCTTATATTCCTGATGGGGTGCGACACCCCGCTGCTGAATCCGAGCCTCCCTCACCTTCTGCAAGATCGAATGGGATCCTCCTCGGCTGTGGTTCCGGTCTGGCCCAACGGCTATGTCGAGCCCCTCGCCGCGCTCTACAGGAAGAGCTCCCTACCTAAAAACGAGGTAAACAACATGCGCAAACTTCTTGAACTCATGAAAGCAAAGCTTGTAAAAATAGAGGATCTCAGCGTACATCCAGCCTCATTCTTCAACATAAACTCAAAGGAGGATCTTGATATAGCCGGGATAATGATTCAAATGACCTCGATATCCACGTAATTGGTGTGGTATGCCGAACCCCCGCCCAGGTCTGCCGTGTGGCTACTCGTCGTAAAATTGGATGTCCTCTTACCCTCCACCAGCTTCGGCCAAGCTATCCCGTAGCTCAGGGCGACCCCCCTCCTGACCTTTCCCGAGATCTTGGCTCTCATAATGCACTCCCCCCGCTGGTTGAAGATCCTGATGCGATCCCCGTCCCTTATCCCTCTGGCGCTGGCGTCTTCCCTGTTGATCTCCACCGCCTGTTCATCGGCACCGTAAATGCTCTTTATGTTAAAGTACTGCGACTTCATAAGGTCCCGGTGAAAAGGTGTTATCAGCCTGATAGGATAATCTCCCCTGCTCTCGGTGAAGGCAGGGATCGGCGGCACACCATCCGCCTCAGCCTGCCTTGAGTAAAGTTCTATCTTGCCGGTTGGCGTGCTGAATCTCAAATCTCCGAACGCAATGTGGGGAACCGTGGGTGTCCTGAGCCTCACGAATCCCTTCCTCCTCAACTCTCTCAGCGTAATCCCCTTCATGTACCCAGTGCCGGTCTTGAGTGCCTCCTCTGCTACGGTCTCGGGCTCCTCCACGATCTCCTCGAACCCCATCCCCTTGGAGAGCTCCGTGAACACCTCCGCGTTGGACTTGCACTCGCCCAAAGGCTCGATCGCCCTCTCGTTCAGGGCCACGTACAGCCCGCCGTAGGTGAACTGGATGTCGAAGGTCTCGAAGTAGCTCGTGGCAGGCAGCACGATGTCCGCAAGCTCCGCCGTATCGGTCAGGAAGAGGTCGTGGACCACCGTGAAGAGATCCTCTCTCGATAGCCCTTTTCTTACCTTATTTTGATCCGGGCACACGGCGGCAGGGTTGGAGTTGTAGACGAAGAGAAACTTGATTGGTGGCCTCAGGCTATCGTCGAGCAGGGCCTCGCCGAGCTTTATCATGTTAATCTTCCTCCGTTCTTTGCCGCGTCCCTTAATCCTCCCCCAATCTATTGTGAAATACGACGCGTTGGAGTAGAAGAAGCCTCCTCCGCCTTTTCCTATGTTTCCAGTTATCGCCGGGAGCAGGCTGATCGCCCTTACCATCTCGCCACCGTTGACGTTCCTCTGCAGCCCCAAGCCCATCAATACGGCCGCCGGCTTCGTCGTGCAGTACTCCTCGGCGAAACCCCTGAACTCCTTCGCCTCCAGGCCGCAGATCCTGCATACTTTCTCTGGTGTGTAACCCTTCACCGCTTCCTTCAACCAATCGAAACCGTACGTGTGGTCCTCAACAAACTCTTTATCATAAAGATCGTTGGAGATGGCGTAGTTGGCGATTCCCAACGCGAGGGCAGAGTCCGTCCCGGGCCTGGGCTGTATGTGGAGATCTGCGTACTCCGCGGTCTCGCTCCTTATCGGATCGATAACCGCCATCTTTGCCTTCGAGTTCTTTACCAGCGTGTACAGGTGGAGGCTTGTCCATGCGGGATTGAACCCCCAGAAGACGACGTAGCGAGAGTTCGGGACGTCCTCCGGGTCCATCCCCGCAGGTGTCCCATAGTGGTAGGTCAGCGCCCTCTTCCCCGCCTCGGAGCATATGGTGTAGTGGAGCTGCGAGGCGCCTAGCCTGTTGAAGAACCTGTAAGGGTAGTACCTGCTTATGACCCCCATGTGCCCGGCGTACTCGTACGGCAAGACAGAGGTGGGTCCGTACTCCCTAACCACCCTCTTTAGATTATCCATTATGATCTCAAAGGCCTCGTTCCACGTTATCCTCTCGAACCTTCCGTTGCCCTTGGCCCCTGCCCTCTTCATCGGGGACTTCAGCCTGTCCGGCGAGTACACCCAGTCGAGGATCATCTGCCCCTTGCGGCATAGAAACCCCTTCGTGAACCCGTGATCCTTTCTGCCTTCCACCCTGACAAGCTTGCCCCCATCATCAACGTAGGCGTACATGGCGCAGGTATCGTAGCAGTCCCTCGGGCACGCTGTGAAAATCCTCTTCTCGGCTACCATGATATCTGTAATAGTACTTCCTACACTATTAAGATTTGATCTTGTAATGAAAGAGATAACCCAGAGATCGGAATGAACCGGTAACCCCGGTTGGAATCAATTTCCCGCAGAGTAATCGGTAAGCATCTTTTGTTATCGCCACTTTTGTGATGTCTGTAAACTCAGGCACACTAACGGCAATAAAGTGAGAATATAATCCCCAACTTTTTCTAACATCCTAAACGTCTCATTTGTCATCGAATAGCACCCGAGCCGGACATCAACCAAAATGCTTAAAACTCTGTTTATGGATTTGCTCAGGGGCGTGACTGATGAGCGAAGGCAGAGTTGAAAAGATAAAAACCAATAACGTACTTGCCGACGTCAAACCAGAAAATGCCTTCTACTTCTGCCTAGAGGAAGGGAATTATACCGGCAGAAATGCGCAGAACCTTATTCAATTCTACGAAACTTTAAAAACTGTTGAACCTAAGTCGATAGAATTCCACACCCAACGGGGGGACTTTGAGAAGTGGATAAGGTTTCTTGGAGACAACATCCTTGCCCTGCAACTAGCGAGGATCAGGAAGAAGCCCTTAGAAGGCGAAAAATTACGAGAAAAGATATGCGACACCATAGGTAAGAGAATAAACAAATTAAGAGGTTCAGAATCCCCTCCCTCGGCTTAATTTTTCTCGTAATTGTGTCGTTCCAGTTGGACAAGTCATAGTCCCTTGGCAAGAAGTGGGTATTTTCTTTTCCTTAGCCTAAGTTATAAAAGATAGTGGTGCCGAGGCCGGACTTGAACCAGCGACCCTCCGGTCTTCAGCCAATCTTTTAGAAAATATTAAAAACTATGAATGCCCTAAAAATAGACGGTTATGTTATAAAACAAGTTAAATGAAGGCTAAAAAATGCCCGTCACAAAAGGTACTGCGGGTTCTGTCGTTGTTGCGGCCATAATTTTAATTCTTTTTTTTGCACCGATGTTGCCCTTTAGCGTTTCTTCCACAGTTCAGGTTCCTGCAACTCAGACAAATACTCAAAATTTGATGTATATTTCGGGTGTCACCATAGATCCTGGATATTCTGTTTACCGATCTGCATACATAGATGCTGGGCGAGGTGTCGAATACTCTGTAAAAGCAAGCTACAACGTTGATACCTATATTTTTACAAGTGGTGAATTCTCAAAGTACATAAATCAATCCTCATTTGTATCCGTAGCAGAACGTAAGGAAGTCTCAGAAACTCGATACGGGTTTCTTGCATTAATTAACGACACTTATTATTTTGTTGTTTATAATCCAAATACCGGCTTCTTTGGCCTAGGGGCTAAGAGTGTAGGACTTTATAGTGCAACATCTAAGGTTACAGAGCAAGCAACTGTAATGTGGAATCAAACTGTAACCGAACAAAAGTATGTAAGTCTATTTTGGATACTTCAAAACATTGGTAAAACATAATACATCAATGCCATGGAATATGCCTATTAACGCCGAACTTATGGAGCATGTTAAAAATGTGCACCTGAGCCCTTTTCCTTTTTTAGCGCATTTTGGTTTTTATCGGTAAGAAATAGTGGATAAGTTAGCTTCCAACGGCGGGTTCGATTTAAAAAACAATGGAGAAATGGTGCCCGAGGCCGGACTTGAACCAGCGACACTCCGGTCTTCAGCCGGATGCTCTCCCAGGCTGAGCTACTCGGGCTTCCGTTGGTTAATACAAGTCTGGGTTTTATAAGGTTTTTTTATCATAAAAGGCATCTGCAACGAGGGTAATCTTTTATTCGACCCCCTCAGATCATATTCTGGGGCAATGATCGCTCAGAGTTAAGACGACCCTCGTGGGATGACTTGAAGGCATTAGCGATAGCCCCCTTTTTGCAACAACGAACTTTTTAAATACCCCCAACGCAGAATGTCTCAAGGTTGCGGCCGTAGTCTAGCCTGGTCTAGGACGTTAGCCTGCCAAAGGCAAACGCCTGTAGATCGCTAAGGACCCGGGTTCGAATCCCGGCGGCCGCACCATAACCGAAATAGGAAGCGTTAAACTTTAAAACCACCAAATGCAATAAGTCTCTGTCACTCTGGGGGTCTTCATACTGCAAATAAGAGACAAAACCTCGGTCGTCGAGAGGCTGAGAAGGTACGTAAACAGCATAATTGAGTTGCACCTTCTTGATGGGCAGGTCATCAGGGGTCGGCTCGTCCAGGTGGACGATGATCTCATGAACATCTTCCTGGAGAACTGCGTCGACCTCGACGGGCGCTCCTCGCCCGCCGCCGTGGTGATGGGGAGCTCCATATCCCACATAAGCATAATCTCCCTGCCCGCCCGGGACCTGCTGGACGAGATGATATTCCAACTGATCCAGAACAATGGCGATATGACGGTGGACGAGATCGCAAGGATGCTCAACGCAAAACCAAGCAGTGTGAAATCCGCCCTTGTCCGGCTCAAGAAGAAGGGTCTCCTAACGACAACTAAAGAGCGCCAGCAGAAGGGTCTCACAAGATAATCTGCCGAACGCTGGCGATGAAATCTTTTTATCCCTTCGCCCCCATTTTAAATTGGCAGGCAATGATGAAAAGTCCCAAAGACGCAATGGATGATTTGGATCTTGAGTGTATGGAGCCTGCCAACTAGTGCATCATCTTCATGTGGAGTTACAACGCGATCGACCACATCCAGCCCCTCAGCATCGGTACAGGCACATCTGCCCATAAAAAAGATAAATGTTGGATCCCCATCCTACCTCTGGGATGTTTAATAGCTAGAGCCTCCGTCAAGCGGAACGGTGAACTGAGGCTCATCGGTAAGGATCAGTACGGACACGAGATCCTCATGGAGATGCACAAGAAGTACGGCGGCACGAGCAAGGGGACCACGCCCATGGACCTCTTCCTCGTCGCCTTGGGAGGATGTGCGGGGCTCGATATCGTAACAATGCTCAAGGCGAGGAGGCAACTGCTGACCTCCTACGAGGTCAAGATAAACGGGATCAGGCGGAAGGAACAACCGAAGTTATAAGATCTTCATGAAGTTCATCCTCAAAGGCGATCTTGACGACAAGATAGTGGACAGGGTTATTCACCTTACCATGACCAAACTCTGCCCCATCGCCGCAATGCTGGGGGAGATCGCGGAGCCGAAGTGGGGCTATGAGCTGATAAAGGAGGACAAACCCAGGACGACGAGAAATTCCTAACTATGATTATTTAGATATGTTACACAAAAAATTTTAATAGCCTCAAGGTAATTAAAGTATTTCGGTGTCTGTTTGAATATAGCCTTATTTACATGGGAGTACCCGCCAAGGATCATGGGTGGCCTAGGAACCTACACCTACGAACTCACAAGACAGCTCGTAAAGATGGAACATAACTTGTCCGTCTTTACCATGAATGACGGGGCTCTAAGAACAAGGGAACTCATGAGTGGGGTTGAGGTTCATAGACCAAAGCTTGTTGACATATCCCAGATCTTTCCGTCCGTCGTCTCTGACGAGATCCGGCAATGGGGACCGGGGGTGCCCTTTTTTTCGTGCATTTTTTTGTACAATCTGCTGGTTAGCACAAAGATTGTTAATGATCTTATACCATTGGAGAAGAAATCCTTCGATATACTTTCCGTTCATGACTGGCTATCCGCCGTAGCTGGGATGATCCTTCGAAACGCTACGGGCGTTCCCATGGTCTTTCACATTCACTCTACCGAGAAAGGTAGGAGCCTCGGTGATGGATCAAAAATAATCATAGAGTTGGAGAGGAAGGCAGCGGAAGTTGCAGACAAGGTAATCACGGTTTCATATGCAATGCGCGACGAGCTGGTTGCATCCGGCATCCCCACAGACAAGATAGAGGTGGTCTGGAACGGCGTCGATCCCCGCAAGTACTCGCCGGATCAGGTATCTGGTGAAAGAATACAGCAGGTTAGGACCAAATACGGCATCCCCAAGGATCATAAGATGATCTTCTTTGTTGGCAGACTCTTTGGGGTGAAGGGGACCGATAAGCTGATTATGGCCATGCCCGACGTACTGGCCAAGTTCCCAAATACAAAGTTGGTTATAGTGGGAAAGGGGGAAATGGAGGGTGAGCTGGTCAGACTCGTTCAGAGCCTTGGGCTCACGGAAAAGGTCGCCTTCAACTTCAGCATGCTCTCCGAGCAGGAGAGAATCGCCCACTATGCTGCTGCAGATCTAGCAACATTCCCAAGTTTCTATGAGCCCTTCGGTATAGTCGCGCTAGAAGCAATGGCAATGAAGAAGCCTGTGGTGGTTGGTGCTAGAGGCGTTAGCGGCATGCGAGAGATAGTTCTTAACAGCGGGGAGCACCAATGTGGTTACCACATAAACCCATACGACCCTCGAGATATTGCTTGGGGGCTCAACAGCATACTTGCCGATGAAAACCACATGAAGACTCTGGGTGAAAATGCAAGGCTACGCGTGTTGTCCGAATTCACGTGGGAGAAGATAGCATCTAAAATCATAGATGTGTACTCTAAAGTTATAGAGGAGCATAAAGCCTAATCTCTACACAGGTATATCGAAACCCCCCAGGGCAATAGGGGCAATTCGGTTGCACCCCCCCCTACGTGTCTGGGCATGTGCCCTCCTTTGCCGCCATAAACTTTGTCGTTCGAGTCTAATAGTAAGAACCATCTTCCTCTAGGAAATTCATTTTTTACGGTTGCCTCGCCCTCATCAAAAGACATAA
>VGLU01000009.1 GCA_016882195.1 Thermoproteota archaeon | reverse complement strand
ACTACGTTTCGCCGGTAAACGACCTGAAGTGCGTAGGGTGCGAGGTCTGCGTGGAGATGTGCAAGTCGAGGGCGCTTAGGATCTATCCCGTGCCTGAGGTGCCCAGGGCGACGTGGAGCAGGCAGGAGATAGACGAGATACAGCTGAAGGCGGCGAAGGGGCACCCCTCCGTGAGGGGCATGGGTGCCTGGGGGAACTTCCCACACTTCGACGACCTGGTGTTTTTGTGTGCACAGACCTCGAGGCCCCCCGTAGACCATTACAGGGAGCCCTGCAATACAGAGGTGGTATTGGGTGGCAGATACGCGGCCAAACCCATCAAGCTCAAGATGCCTGTATTAATAGGAGCCATGTCCTTTGGTGCCATCAGCAAGGAGGCAAAACTGGCGGTTGCCAAGGCCGCCACCAAGCTTGGGATTGCGGTCAACACCGGAGAGGGTGGCATGCTCAGGGAGGAGAGGGATCTGGCGCCCATCCTCATAGCTCAGTATGCCTCAGGCAGGTTCGGGGTTTCTGCGAGTTATCTGCAGTCCGCCAACGCCGTTGAGATAAAGATCGGGCAGGGCGCGAAGGGCGGTCAGGGCGGTCTTCTCATGGGAGAAAAGGTCACGGAGGAGGTGGCAAAGGTGAGGGGCATACCCGTGGGATCGGATGCCGTCAGCCCCGCAAGGCACCTGGACATTGTTGGTCCTGAGGACCTCAAGATGAAGATAGAGCAGCTGAGGGAGATCACCGACTGGAAGGTTCCGATAATGGTGAAGTACTCTGCTGGCCGGGTGGGCGATGATGTCAAGATAGCCGCCAAGGCTGGTGCAGACATCATAGTCATAGATGGCAAGCAGGGAGGTACTGGGGCGGCTCCGGACATAATAATCGAGCACGCTGGTCTTCCAACACTCCCCGCTCTGGTCGAGGCTGAGAGGGCCCTGAAGGAGGCGGGCGTGAGGGACGAGGTCAACTTGGTAATCTCCGGCGGCATACGTAGCGGCGCCGACGTTGCCAAGGCGCTCGCGCTGGGCGCCGACGCGGTAGCCATCGCCACGGGCGTTATGATAGCCATGGGCTGCAGGGCGTGTGGTCTCTGCGCCACTGGGAGGTGCCCACGTGGAATCGCGACGCAGGACCCCGCGCTCAGGAGGAGGCTGAGGGTCGGGGAGGCCGCATCCATGATCGAGAACTACCTCAGGGCCACCAACGAGGAGCTTGAGATGTTCACCCAGCTAACCGGCAAGACAGACGTGAGGAACTTGGAGAGGGACGATCTGCGGGCTCTGAACCTAGACTCTGCAACAATTACTGGCGTGAAGCTGGTGGGCAACGGCTAGCTCAACGCCTTTTTCCGGACGCGGATCAACCCTTAAATACCCCAGCAATACACCAACTTTCAGGTGATATTATGGACTACGAGATAAAGTTCAAGCCATCCTATTCCATGGTCGTCATAAGGCTCAAGGACGGCGAGCAGGTCGTCGGCGAGTCCGGCGCCATGACCTACATGAGCCCCAACATAACTGTGAAGACCCGCACCAGGGAGGGCGTACTGGGATCCCTCGGCCTCAAGTTTCTAGGTGGGCAGTCCTTCTGGGTTAACGACTACTTCGCAGCGGGCGGTCCGGGCGAGGTCGGCTTCGTTGCCGCACCAGTAGGCGACATAGAGCGGCTGGAGCTGAACGACGGCAAGGGCTACATAATAAGGAGGGAGTCCTACGTCGCCTCCTCTCCCGCGATCGATCTGGATGTGAAGTGGGAAGGGTTTACAAAAGGTCTTTTCGGTCAGGGCCTCTTCATGATGAAGGCAAAGGGCACGGGCGACCTCTTCATCAACACCTTCGGGGCGATCGACCGGCACACTCTGAACCCCAGCGAGACCATGATAGTCGACAACTTCCACATAGTCGCCTTCACCGACACATGCGGTTATAGGGTGGAGAAGTTCGGCGGTTTCAGGGAGACCATTTTCAGCGGCGAGGGCCTCGTGACCAGGATCACGGGGCCGGGCGAGGTTCTGTTGCAGACCAAGAACCCCAGCGAGTTCGCCAAGTGGATCTTCACCCTTATAGAGCCCATGCTGAGATCAAGGTCCAGATGATCCATGCCCAAGGACCTCGAGAGGACGATCTCCTCTCACTACCCCTTTTCTGGGAGGCTGATTAAGGTCAGGGTTGATGAGGTGGTCCTACCCAGCGGCAGGAGGACCACGAGGGAGCTCGTGGAGCACAGGGGCGCCGTGGCCATCGTCGCGGTCGAGGATGGCAAGGTTCTTCTTGAGCGGCAATACAGGCACACCGCAGGCAGGGCGATGTTGGAGATCCCTGCGGGGACGCTGGACGCAGGGGAGGACCCGCTGAGGTGCGCGCATAGGGAGCTGAGGGAGGAGACTGGCTACACCGCCGACAAGATGGAGGAGGTCATCCACTTCTACAACGCGGTGGGCTACAGTACAGAGGTCATAAGGATCTTCCTCGCCACTGGACTGAAGAGAGCGAAGGCGAGGCCAGAGGAGGACGAGTCCATCGAGACGCACATGATTCCCTTTGAGAAGGCGCTCAAGATGGTCGGAACGAACGAGATAGAGGACGCCAAGACGATAATAGGGTTGTTCGCGGTGAGGAACAGGATTAAAGGTTATTAATCCTTACTATTAGGTGAGGGCTATGGTAGCCGATTACGTCCACGTCGCCAGGATAAGGAAGAGCCGGGGTCAGGGCTTCGAGAGGGAGCTCGTGAAGCGGTACAGGGACGTGGGCTGGTGGTCCTACAGGACGGGCGGGAGCAGCGCCTACCTGCCGGACCTCATGGCGACCAACGACGAGAAGGGAGAGCTGGACGTGGTGGAGGCTAAGGCGGGCGCCAAGGACCACCTATACATGGACTGGGACCAGATCGCAAGGGACATATTTCTCCTAAACGGCTTCAAGCGCTACCCCAACAGGAGGATCGTGCTGGCCTTCAAGTTTCTCTCGAAGAAGAGGAAGAGTGACAAAGGGGACTACGAGAGGCGCGAGCTGAGGGAGTACTTCAAGATCGTGCCGGAGGAGAGGTGGAAGGAGCTGGAGGGTCAGACCCTTTCATGCCACTACGAGAGGGGATGCCCGGGTCTGCCGGACTACAAACCGCCTTTCAAGGTTAAGGGAAGTGCATAGGTGGGTCGTGCCATCCTCTTGGAGATCTTTAGTGATTTGGAAAAGAACGGCTGTATGGGACGGATCATCTCGGTTGAACACCTGAACGAGATCAGGGAGGAGATAGAGTCCAGGCATCGGAAGGGCCTGTTCGACGAGACCCTTTATCAAGAGGTGTTAACGAGTTTTAAGTACCGCAAGCCGGTCGGACTGCCCAGCGCCAAGTCGATAGCGGTCGTTGCCGTACCCCAGCCCACGATAAAGATAAAATTTCACTGGCGCGGCAGGGTGTTTTCTCTTATCCTGCCCCCGACCTACATCGACTACGTCAAAATAGACCGTTACGTCAAAGGCCTAATGAGGCAGAGCCTGAGGCCGAAATCGTACAAATTCATTAGGGCTATCCTTCCCGTCAAAACCCTTGCCGTCCGCAGCGGTCTTGCCCTTTATGGGCGAAACAACATTAGTTACATACCCAAATACGGCAGTTTTCACCGCTTGAGTGCATTCTTCACAGATTATCCCTGCTCTGAGGATCA
Source organism: Thermoproteota archaeon (assembly GCA_016882195.1). GTDB lineage: Archaea > Thermoproteota > Methanomethylicia > Methanomethylicales > Methanomethylicaceae > VGLU01. The sequence continues at coordinate 46,616 of VGLU01000009.1, read as the reverse complement.
GTGGCAGGAACCGCGCATGTTGCCAAAATGCCAAGAATGCCGTATATGCGTCAAGGCGTGCCCAGCCGGTGCGATAACCGAGGAGCGGTTTTTGATAAAGGCCGAGCGTTGTTTAACCTACCTTAACGAAAAGCCTCAGGACCACCAGTTTCCCGGGTGGGTGGACCCGTTATGGCACAACGCCATAGTGGGTTGCATGATCTGCCAGAGGGTCTGCCCGTACAACAAAAACGTCCTAGCCTGGTCCGAAGATCGGGGTGAGTTTAACGAGGAGGAGACAGAGTACCTGCTGAGGGGAGAATTTTCTGGCGAGAGGGCAGCCAAGATGGGAGGGAAATTGAAGAGGGTGGGGCTGGATTTAACCCTCTTTCCCAGGAACTTAAAGCCCATGCTGACGTGAGAGCACTTCCTTGGCGAAAATTCTGGCGCCCGCAGGAAAAATTGCCGTTAAAGCTTATTTCCCTCCTTGCACAACTTGTTCGGGGGATCATTATTGTCTAAGGACGACGCCAGCGAACTCGAGGTCATCAAAATGAAGAAGATGCTCGAGCTACAGCGCAGGATGGCCGCTGCCCAGAAGCCCCACCCGAAGAAGCAGGTCGACGACATGACCTTGGTGAGGTCAAAGCTCGTCAACCGTGGCGACGAGGTTCTTGACGCCGCGCTGTCGCAGTACCCACAGGCAACCACGAAGGTGGTCCAGTTCATCGCGAAGCTCTACAGAACAGGGAGACTTGACGAGCCGATCCCCGGTGAGGAGCTCCTCGCGCTCTTCCACGACCTAGGCATGCGTGTGCACCTGGAGACAACCATCACCTACATAAAGGACGGGAAGAGGGTCTCCCTCAGCGAGAAGTTCAAGCGACTGTAATGTTATTTCTTCTTCAGAATCATGGTAAGCCATCTTCAGTGCATGCTTCTAAAAATAAAAAATTGGAGTAATCAAAACATATATATTTGTGTGCGATATATTATTTGGCAACTTCACTATAGGAGGGTCATGGATGAGCAAGGAGACGGAGCAGGAACATCAAGAATCGGAGCGAAAACCATCATCGCAACCTCAACAATCGCTGAAACCGAAGACGGCTCAGCAGATCGATGCGCTCATCTTAGCGCTGGCCGAGGAGAAGAGGTGCTCCGAAGAATACCTCAACCGCCTCAAGTACCTGCAGGCTGACTTTGAGAACTACCAGAAGAGGATGGACAAACAACTCGAGGAGGTGAAGAGGTGCTCAAACCAACGCCTCATCTGCGAACTCTTGGAGGTTCTCGACGAACTGGAGATGGCGGTGAAGACCGGAAGCGAGGCAGGTCCGGTGGATGCACTGATACAGGGCGTGGAGATGACACTGAAGAAGCTGAGGAAGGTCCTAGAGGCGGAGGGTGTCTCTCCGATAGCATGCGTGGGGAAGCGCTTCGACCCCTCCGTACACGCCGCGGTAAGCACTGTGGAGAGGGAGGGTGTGGAGGAGGGCACGGTATTGGAGGAGGTAAGAAGGGGATATACCATGAATGAAAAGGTGATCAGACCCAGTATAGTGAAGGTAGCCGTGAAGAACTCAGGATCAAAAAAAGAGAATGAAGATAAAAATCAAGGTAAAAATCAGGAGGTAAAACACAATGAGTAAAGTACAACCGGGAGAGAAGATTGTAGGAATCGATCTGGGAACCACAAACTCAGCCGCAGCCATCTTCGAGGGCGGGCGTGCGACGGTGATACCCAGCGCAGAGGGGGCAACGGCGGCTGGGAAGATGTTTCCCTCGGTCGTAGCCTTCACCAGGGACGGTCAGCTCATCGTGGGGGAGTCGGCCAAGAGGCAGGCAACGGCCAACCCAGAGGGCACGATATTCGAGATAAAGCGGAGGATGGGAACAGACTACAAGGCGCGCGTCTTCGGCAAGGAGTGCACGCCCCAGCAGATCTCGTCGTTTATACTCCAGAAGATAAAGAAGGACACCGAGACATACCTGGGCACCCTCGTCAGGAAGGTGGTCATCACGGTGCCGGCGCACTTCAACGACAACCAGCGCCAAGCCACAAAGGACGCAGGCGAGATAGCAGGCTTCGAGGTTCTAAGGATCATAAACGAGCCCACCGCCGCATGCCTTGCTTATGGCATCGACAAGCTCGACAGGGACATGAAGATCCTTGTATTCAGCTTCGGAGGCGGCACCCACGACGTGACGGTGATGGACTTCGGCAAGGGGGTCTTCCAGGTGCTGTCGACGAGCGGGGACACCGAGACCGGAGGAGCGGACATAGACAAGGCGGTGATGGACTACGCCACGGAGGAGTTCAGGAGGCAGACCGGCATAGACCTGCGCGGCGACAGGACGGCCATGGCCAGGCTCAAGGAGGCCTCGGAGAGGGCGAAGATCGAATTGTCAACCATGATGAGCACCGACATCGACCTTCCGTTCATATACTCCGATGCGACCGGGCCAAAGAACCTGCACGTAACGCTGACGAGGACAAAGCTCGAGGAGCTCGCAGACCCGATAGTCAGGAGGACCGAGCGGACACTCATGAGGTCGCTTGAGGACGCCAAGCTCACGCCAGCCCAGATAGACAAGATCATCCTCATCGGCGGGACGACAAGGATGCCCGTCGTCCAGAGGTTCGTTGAGCGGGTGATGGGCAAGACCGTGGAGAGGGGCGTGGACCCCATGGAGTGCGTCGCCATAGGCGCATCCATACAGGGTGCGGTGCTCTCGGGTGAGGTGAAGGACATACTGTTACTCGATGTAACACCCCTATCGCTGGGCGTTGAGACGCTGGGCGGCATATTCACAAGGATCATGGAGAAGAACACGACAATACCCACGAGGAGAAGCCAGGTCTTCACCACGGCGGCGGACATGCAGACGGCGGTAACGATACGCGTGCTCCAGGGAGAGCGGCCGATGGCTGCCGACAACGTCTCGCTGGGCATGTTCAATTTAGAGGGCATACCGCCGGCACCGAGGGGTGTACCTCAGATCGAGGTAACGTTTGATATCGACGCCAACGGCATACTTAACGTCATGGCGAAGGACCTCGGAACCAGCAAGGAGGCAAAGATTACCATAACTGCATCCACCAAGCTCTCCAAGGAGGAGAAGGAGAAGCTGATCAGGGAGGCGGAGCAGTTCTCCGAGCAGGACAGGAAGAGGCGGGAGGAGGCGGAGACGCTTAACATGGCAGATGGGCTCATCTACACAGCGGAGAAGACCAAGAGGGACCTGGCAGATAAGCTCACCGCTGATCAGAAGGACAGGGTGGATAAGGCCATCGCCGGGCTCAGGGAGGTAATGCCGGGCAAGGATCTACAGAGGATCAAGGCGAAGGCGGACGAGCTCTCGAAGGTGCTCCAAGAGGTAGGCACGGCGGTATACCAGCAGCAGGCGGCACAGCAGCAGAGGCAGCAACAGCAGGGACCCACCGGTGCAGGACCAAGCGCGGAAGCAGGACCGTCACAGCCGCCTCCGTCTGGAGAGGGCGACAAGGTCGTCGATGCAGACTACAAGGTCAAGTGAGCGCGGCGAGACGGTAAAGCAAAAAAGAGCGCAAACGCTTTAGAACGGCGTACGCCTAAGAGGCGGGTAAAGATAAGTATCGGTGATGGTGCATGGCCGGCAAGAGGGACTACTACGAGGTTCTGGGCGTCCCCAAAACCGCGAATAAGGACGAGATAAAGGACGCCTACAGGAAGCTGGCCCTGCAGTACCATCCAGACCGTAACAAGTCTCCCGGCGCAGAGGAGAAGTTCAAGGAGATATCCGAGGCCTACGCGGTTCTATCGGACGATGATAAGCGACAGCAGTACGACATGCTTGGCAGGGTGGACTTCGGCCAGCAGTACACCCAGGAGGACATCTTCAGGGGCGCCGATTTTGAGTCCATATTCAGGGATCTGGGTTTCGGGTTCGACCTCGGCAACATCTTTGAGATGTTCTTTGGAGGAGGGCGCGGCTACGGCGGAAGGCGGGTAATGAGGGGCAACGACCTAGGCTACGAGTTGGAGGTAACGCTGGAGGAGGCCTTCCGTGGTGTGGAGGAGGAGATAGAGGTGCCGAGAACCGAGCGGTGCAATGTCTGCGGGGGGACGGGTGCCGCCCCAGGAACATCGCCAAAGACCTGCAACAGGTGTGGAGGGACGGGGCAGATCCAAACAGTCCGAAGTAGCGGGTTCGCAAGGTTCGTTTCCGTTGGACCGTGCCCGACATGCAGAGGTGCGGGGACGACCATCGAGTCGCCATGCAGGGAGTGCCGCGGATCCGGCGTTGTTAGGAGGAGAAGGAGGATCACGGTGAAGATACCCGCTGGCGTGGACGAGGGATCCCAGTTGAGGTTGAGGGGCGAGGGGGAGGCGTCGCAGAGCGGTGGGCCCCCAGGGGACCTCTACGTGCAGATACACGTGGAGCCGCACCGGCACTTCAAGCGGGACGGTGCCGACCTGTATTACGACCTCCCAATCGGGTTCGCGCAGGCGGCGCTCGGGACCGAGGTAACCGTGCCCACACTGGAGGGGGACGTTACGGTAACGGTTCATCCGGGGACCCAGCCGGGGCAGATCCTTAGGCTTAAGGGGAAGGGCATGCCGAAGCTCGAGGGCTACGGCAGAGGGAATTTGATGGTTCGGGTGAATGTTGCGGTTCCCACAAAGCTCACCTCAAAGCAGAGGGCACTACTGGAGGAGCTGGCAAAGGAGTCCGGCGAGAACGTAAAGGCGAGTAGGCACGGGTTCTTTAAGTTCTAGCGCTCAAAGCTTTAGGAATTTTTCCTCGATCAGCGCTCCCAGCAGTTCTGATGTCGTGATCGAATTTGCGAATCTCTTAACCTTCTCTGAGAGGAGTTCCTTATCGCCCGTGATCAGATAATCGCAGCCTTCCTTTTTTACACCAACAACCACTGGCAGATCCTTCCTGTCTCTCAGCAGGTCGTAGTGTTTCCTTATCTCTTCAGCTTTGGGATCCCCAACAATCGAGATACACTCCATAACGTATCTCATCAAACGGAGCTGTTCCTCCTCGGCGAGCCGGAACTCCTTCCTCTTGAGAACTTTCCTAACTTCGCCAAGAACATACTGGTTCGTTATCAGACAAACGGCCCCCAGTCTACCGAGCTCGAGAAGGATGGCATCATTTCCGGCGAAGAGAAGCCCGCTCAAGATGGTATTGGCATCAACGAACGCCTTCATACGTCTTTCTCCACGCGTCCTCGGATACCTCTTCCACTATCTCGGATAGCCTCTCCTTCGTTATCCCACTCTTCCTCACCCTCTCGCGGACCCGTTTCAGGAGGGCTTTGTCCACGCCTACCTTTCTGAGGAAGTAGGTCTGACCGACCTTCTCTAGGACGATGAAGTCTTCCTCTCCCACCTCCAGCTCCTCCCTTACCTCCTTGGGAAGGGTTATCTGGCCAACAGAGGTGACCTTGCAGACGTAGGTCTCTGCCATCTTTACCACCTATTCATCCACATATCTAATAATTTCTTAGTTATTTAAGAATTTCTTAGTTTGGGTTTTCCCCGAATCACTCCGTCCTTGTAGGCTATGCTTGGTAAGGTCGATCGTACAGCTTATCCTGCGCGCCGTTCTTCTTCGCTTCGTTCTTAAACCACCGGTTGGCCACGAACACGTACATCCACCGCGGGATCAGTGGCTTTGCCGCTATATCGACGGTCTCCTTCGGGACGGGCCTGTCCTCTGCCAGCGCCGTGGCCGCCATGTCAAGGGCTTTCCTCGGGTTCCGCGCCATCCATCCTGCCTCCGCGAGCGACCTGCCGTGTAAAGCCTCGCCACCGCCGATAGCCAGCCCTCCAGCCCACCCGATCTTGGTCTCGGAGGCAAACCTGCGGCAGATCGCAAGGGCTGTGTCCATCTGGGAAGCCTCGGGGAATCCGGAGTTTGTTATTGCGACGAGCTTCTGCTCCTTACGCACCTTGGTCCTCCGGTGCTCGGCGATGGTCTCAAGGGCGGCTATGACCGGCGCGGGGAGGCTGTCCACGTATAGGGGGAAGGCAAGTATCAGTAGGTCGGACCGGTCGATGGCTTGTAGCATCTCCGCCTGACCCCTCTCGGTAAGCATGGACGGGTGGATGTATACCTTTCCCGTCTCCATACCGTGCTCCTTGAGCCTGTTGAGCAGGTACCCTCCCAAAGCCTCCGAGGAGCTGTCTCTTCCGCGGGGGCTACCGACCAGGAGCAGTGCCTTCTTGGGGGAGCTCATTTTGCAGCGCCTGCCTCTGCCAATAGGGCCTTAATCTTCTCGGCTACCCTTTCGTGGCTGTCGTTGCGGTAAACGACGGTGGAGTGACCTTTGTCGTGGATGTTCAGGGCGTTGCGGTTCACGAGGGTTCTGAAGATCCTCTCTGCCTCCTCGTCCGGCTGGGGGAGGATGCCGATGCCCAGTATCTTTGGGTATTTTTTGTAGCGAAAGGGGTGGTGGATTTCACCGTTGACATTCGTCAAGAAGGGAAGGAGGGCGCCGGTGATCCTGTCGAGGCCCTTCTTGAGCTCAGACGAGAACCCGCCGATGATTATGGGTGTAAGGTAGATCATCAGGTCGCTCTGCATCATCTTCATTGGCACGAGGCGCCCTTCATCGTCGGTTGAGCAGACGCCGGGGGTCTTTACCCAGCAGTCGAAGCAGCCCTTGCAGCTTGCGATCTTTAGGTCGCGAAGGATGAGAGGGTCAACCTCGTAACCTGCACCCTTCAGCGTATGGGACAAGACATCAGATGCAGCATCAAGAAACCTGTCGCCCTTTCTTGAACCGTTCAAAATCAACGCTTTCATATAGGTCTCACTTTCCATCTGTTCTAGCCATTCTTGTCTGCCCCATTCTCTTTTTAGCTTAGAGCAAAACTTTCCTCGTCCTCTACTATTCTCCTCTTTACCTCTCTCCAAGCGGCAGGACAGTTCTTGTATCCTACACCCACGATCTTATGAATCATTGTGTCAATTTTGCGTTTGTTCTCCTTTGTAACCTCAATTCCTGCCTTCTTGAAGGTCTGTTGTAGATGCCTGAAATAGCATGTCATGACAAACCGTCTCAAACAAGTACGTTGTTCCAAAATTTATATTTCTATTGTGTTATCAGAAATTGCATCAATGCTGGGCTTATTAATTACGTTTTAATACTACCCTTTCAGAGATTATAGGGTCTGATCACCATGTCTGGCAAGGAGTGTTAAGGTGAAAAAGCACAGGGTCTTCCGTCTCCAACCTTTACTAACGAAAGCAAGTTCGTGGAGCTAATTTCCAACAAGTATTAATTATATATCTGATCCTATTAATAACGAGAATTATGCGTAATGGGACAAGAACGAAGAGCTTTGGGGTCTCAAAAAGAGAAGGTCACGATTCGTCACCATTTTACAGCAGGTCACTATATTCAAAAACAAAAATCAACGAAACGGCGCAAGAAATAGAAAATTCCGTACCTCAAGAGGTGCTCGATAAAGTCATTTGTGCAGACAGCAGATCCCTCTCGATGATTCCGGATAGTAGCGTGCATCTTATGGTTACTTCGCCGCCTTATAACGTTGGAAAGGACTATGACGAAGACCTAGACCTACCTGCATACCTCGACCTACTGAAGGAGGTTTTTGCAGAAACTTATCGGGTTTTGATTCCAGGAGGTCGTGCCTGTATAAATATTGCCAATGTGGGAAGGAAGCCTTACATCCCTTACCACAAGTTCATAATCGACTGTATGCAGGAAGTCGGCTTCATAATGCGCGGGGAGATCATCTGGGGCAAAGAGGCAGGTGCAGGGACTTCAACTGCATGGGGGAGTTGGTCTTCTGCCTCAAACCCGACGCTAAGGGATACTCACGAGTATATTCTAATATTCTCTAAATTGAAGTTCTCAAGGAGTAAGAAGGACAAGGTCGACACTATAACTAGTGAAGAGTTTTTGGAGTACACTAAGAGCGTTTGGAAGTTCATGCCAGAATCCGCAAAAAAGGTAGGACACCCTGCCCCATTCCCGGTGGAGTTGCCTTACCGGTGCATCCAACTTTATACCTTCAAGGATGAGGTTGTCCTTGATCCTTTCTGCGGCGTTGGCACCACGGCGATAGCTGCCATAAAGGCTGGCAGGCACTTCATCTGTGTTGATATAAGCCAAGATTACGTTGAAAAAGCAAAGAAACGGATAGCAGATCTTATCAACCAGACAAAGATACCGTCTTTTATTTGACGAGTTAATCTGCTGACCAATAGTCCACCCATCTTTTATAAGGATCGTAGTCGACCTTTGTCTTTCTCCACAGGATTGGAATGCACCTTGAGTTAGGGTCCTGTATAAGTCGCATAACAGTCTCCCTAGAAAATTCAACCCCTCGCGGGTTTGTGCCGGGCTTAGGAAGTTTCAGATAATTCTCTCTACCCAAGGATGCAAATAGCTTTAGCTGCGCATCAAGCGGGATTAGAAAGAGGCCTCCGGGATGTCTTGGATTACCGGGGATTGTTTCAGGTCTCGGATTCTTGCAGTCCCATTTGACTTGGATTAGAAGGATCTCGCATTCAGGTTTATACTTCTTGGAAAAGAGTCTTGCGCTTTCTGCATCCACGGTCCATACTGCCTTGACGCCAGAGAGACCTGTTATGGTTTTAATTGAGATTGCCTCGCCAAAAAGCCTAACATCAACTTGGCTCTTGGTTATGGGGATTTTTGTTTCAACAGCGTCGGGACCAAACTTATAGATAAGAAGAGCGATGAGGATGCGCTCTCTCAACGAACCAACTTCCATACCAACTTTCCCGGCCCTTGAGCTCTCAATCTCGGCCATCTGAAAGAGATTAGGGAGTTTGCGCTGGACTTTCTCAACAAGCCTCTGATCTTCGAAGAGTGCATGAAGCCGGGTCATGGATTTTCCTCTAATTATAATATCCTATAGTAAAAATAACCTATTTAATACCTACTCAATAAAAACTCCTAATTACGTTTTAATACTACCCTCTCAGAGATAATAAGGTCTGATCGTTATGTCCGGCAAGATCCTCTACTGGCGGGGTTGCATGTCCCGGCTCAGGACGAAGAGCATTGCAGACGCCACCGAGGAGTTGCTTCGCCGGCTCGGCATTGAGTACGAGACCCTTGACGACGAGGGGTGCTGCGGGTCAGTGCTTCTGAGAACTGGCCAGGTGGAGGATGCAAAGACGGTCGCCAAGAGGACTGCCGATCATATCAAATCAAAGGGCTACCGCGAGGTCGTCACGAGCTGCCCCGGGTGCTTCAGAACCATGTCCAGCGAGTACCATGTACTCGTGGGTGATGTTCCCTTCAGGGTTCGACATATCTCACAGTTCCTTTTCGATCACTCTAAGGAGCTAAAGCAGCACCTGAAGCCCATAAAAGTAAAAGTAGTGTACCACGACCCGTGCCACCTCGGCAGGCACATGGGCGTCTACAAGGAGCCCCGTGAACTCGTTAAGCTCGTGCCAGGCGTGGAGCTGGTCGAGTTCAAGTACAATAGGGGCAAGTCGATATGTTGCGGTTCCGGCGGCGGGGTCCACTCCGTCTTCCCGGAGATCGCGCTGGAGGTCGCCAAAACAGTATTAAACGACCGCCCCGAGGGTGTGGACATCATCATCACCTCATGCCCATTCTGCAACTACAACTTTAAGGAGGTGGGCGGCTCCAAAGTAGAGGTAATAGATCTCCCTGAATTTCTCCTCAGGGCTTGGAGGGAGTCCTAAATGGATCCTGCATGGTTAAAATCGAAGAGGAAGGAGTTCAAAAGCTGGATGACGGACGAGGACAGGCGGATGGGGCTTGACAGGGCGATAACGGCTTACAGGGCGGCGAGGGAGTACGCGCTTGCCACCCTTCCGGAGCTCGAGCAGATCCGCAAGGAGGTCCGCAAGATAAAGGAGAGGTCAATTGAATCAATGCAGGATCTCGTGAAGGGGGCGATGGAGAACATAGAGTTGGTTCACGGGCACGCCTACCTCGCAAAGGACGCCAAGGGGGCACGGCGGATATTCTCGAAGCTGGTCGGTGAAGATAAGCTCGTGGTGAAGTCGAAGTCGTTGGTGAGCGATGAGATCCTCCTCAACGAGCTACTCGAGGAGCAGGGAAACAGGGTGTACGAGACCGACCTCGGCGAGTTCATTATTCAACTAAGAAAGGAGAAGCCGACCCACCTCCTCAACCCGGCGGTGCATGTCCCGAAGGAGGAGGTGGCGAAGACCTTCTCTAAGCTCGTTGGGAGGAGGGTCGGGGCTGATATCCCTACGCTAGTGGGGGTCGCTAGGGAGTTCCTGAGGGACAAGTTCTGCACCGCGGACGTGGGAATAACCGGTGCCAACGTGGTGGCGGCGAACACCGGCACATTATTCGTGATAGAGAACGAGGGGAACGCGCGGTTCGTCAGCAACGCGCCCCCAGTTCATATATGCGTCACCGGTATCGATAAGGTGGTTCCCACTCTATCGGACGCATTCAAGGTGGTTCAGGTCCTGCCGCCCTACGCCACCGGCATCCTCATGTCCGCCTACGTTTCGATGATAACCAGCCCAAGCAGGACCGCAGACATTGAGAAGACCCTTGTATACGGCGCCCACGGTCCAAAAGAATTACACGTTATCTTCATGGACAACGGTCGGACTGAGATGTTTAAGGATCCTGTCTTCAGGGAAGCCCTTTACTGTTTGAGGTGTGGCGGGTGCATGTACGAGTGCCCGGTCTACCGGGTGCTGGGTGGGTCCTTCGGACACAACTACTTCGGCGGGATCGGGATAATATGGAGCGCCTTTACAGCAGGGGAGGAGAACGCCGCAGCCGCGGCGGATGCGTGCACGAAGTGCGCAAAGTGCAAGGAGACGTGCCCCGTCGATATTGACGTCCCGAAGATGGTCGAGCACCTTAAACAGCGGCTGATCAGGAAGGGGTACCTCGCACCCAAGCATGAGGAGATCAAAAAGAGTATCCTGAAAAAGGGCCACCCCTTCGGGCAGTGATGTTAAATATTGACTATTTGAATATCTCGTCCTTCAAGGTCATAGCCAACAAAAACTATTTTAATCAAAGCTGAAATTCGGCAATCATGAAGCTCCGAAGCTCACTGATGCTTCTAACGACCGCTATCCTTTGGGGGGCATCATTCATCCTCATCAAGATTGGGCTGGAGGAGATTCAACCCATAACGCTTGCCCTCCTTCGTTTCGCCATAGCCACCCCAATTCTGATGTTGATGGCATACTCGGTAAAAGGGCTTCGAGGCCTCATCAAAGACTGGAAGGGCTTTCTTGTACTAGGCTTGACCGGGGTAACTTTCTATCACGTATTTCAGAATATCGGGCTGAACCTTACCAGCGCCTCAGAGGCGAGCATAATAATCGCATCCAACCCTATCTTCATAGCAATATTGGGTCATTACTACCTGAAGGAACGATTGAGCCCGGGCAAAGTATTGGGAATAGTCCTCGCATTTATTGGGGTTTCAGTCATTATACTTCGGGGCGGAATTACCGGTTTCATATCAAATATACCCTCTATCTTGGGCGACCTTCTCTGTTTGGCGTCGGTTTTGTGTTGGGCCGTCTACTCGGTCTACGGAAAGAAAAAGTTGGCTGACCGCGATGCCACTGAGGTGACCGCGTTCTCATTCCTTTTCGGAACGGTGTTTCTAGTGCCTCTGATGATCGGATCCGAAGGCTTCGCCCTTCCAAGCTCAGCCATTTCCTGGGCTTCGGTTTTAATCCTGAGTATCTTCTGCTCTGGGCTTGCCTACCTTCTATGGTACAAGGCACTCAAGGAGGTCTCGGCATACGAGGCGGGGACGTACCTCTTCTTCATCCCGGTGGTCTCTGTTTTGCTGGCTTCTCTTATCTTGGGGGAGCAGATAGACCTGCTATTTGTGGTAGGCGCCGCGTCGGTTATGGCTGGGGTATTGATTACTGCACGAAGGAGCTGATGGGTATAAGAAATGAAATCTGTTAGATGCTAGGATTCCCTGCCGATTCTGTCAAACTCCTAGTCTTTCCTTCTTCTTCTCGAGGTTCGGTATGTCCGGAAGCGTCTTCTCGAGGTCCACCTCCGCCAGGGTCGCCGCCTGCTTCAGGATGTTCTCCCCCTCCTCGGTCGCGAAGGCAGGGGTCACGCTTCTGCCAGAGTGCTGGACAGCCTCCACCATCAGCCCATCGAGAAGGTCGCCGAGCTTCATGAAGGACTGGTCCGCCTCTGGAACCATCTCCGATATGCCAGGGTAGATGCCCTTCATCGCCACCAGCGCGGGGGCAACGTTCGCCGCCACGTCGCCGTACTCCCTCACGGTGCCGAGCCTGACAGTGATCTGCTCCAAGGCTAGCCTCGTCGTCGCTATCACCTTCGCCAGCTTCCTCACCTCGGTGAGTTCATTCGCATAGATCTTCGCCCTCCGGATATCCCTGCTGCCGTAGTAGTGGACAACCCTCCCAAAGAGGGCGCGGTCGTACTCCCTAATCCTGGCCCCCTTGAAGTCGAGCTTCTGCATCTGGAGGTTTATGATCCTTATTGCCTCCTCCAGCTGGGGGCGGAGCGGACCTTTGAACTTGGAAAATTTCTTTTTCGGCTCCCACTTCTTCAGAAAATCCATAGGTAGGTCATCGTATTTCTTTTGCACTAGACGATATAAAAAGCTTGGTGGACATTCCATAGCCACAGCGGACTCTTTAGGTCTGCATGGCGCGACCATAAAAGGCATCAGGACGGGGTCTCGCGTTCAATAGGGCGATCAAATACTTATATCGGAAGTGCCTAATCTATCCAGAAGGTAGAATGCAATGCTCGGTTCCGGCAACTTAGGTGTATGGTTGGGCAGGCAGGCCGAGAAGGAGGTTATAGGCGCCTGTGAGGCGCACTTGGAGAAGATCTTCGCCATAGTCGACAAGTTCCAGATCTTCATGAACAATTACTGTGATAATGATGTGGAGGAGGCGCAGTATAAAGCCAAGGAGATAGTCACCCTCGAGCGGGAAGCCGACAACATAAAGGAGGGCATCATGGACAACCTGATGAAGAGTGCCCTACACCCCATGGATCAGGACGAGATAATACGGCTGGTCTTGACCTCGGACGACATAGCCGCCCAACTCAAGTCCACAACCAGGAAACTACTCTATACACACCCCAAGGAGATACCGGCGAACATCAAGCAGGGGCTTAAGGAGCTTGTGAACACCCTTGTCGATGAGTCGGGGGCGCTCAGGGAGACGATCAACACCCTAGTAAAGAACAGGAACGGCGTCACGGAGAAGGCGGAGAAGACCGAGAGGCTGGAAGAGACCATCGACGACCTGAGGGTGGATCTCCTCGCCCAGATACTAAAGTGGGGCGATATCTCCGAGCACGTGAGCGACTGGATCATGATGAAGGAGGCGGTGGAGAACATAGAGATGGCGTCGGACAAGATCGAGGACACCGCAGATGTGTTGCGGGCAATAGCGATCCTGCGCGGAAGAACCTGAGCCGTGCCGATCGCCGCACCCGACCGGCGGTCCGTTAAGTTCTATGCGGTCCAGTTCAGGAGCATGAAGGCGTAGTATATTCCCATCGCCAGAAGGATGTTGATAGGTATCGTAAGGAGCCAGTAGGAGACAAGCTTCACTGAAACCGCCCTGCTCACGGAGCGGACGTTCCTTGCCAAGCCTGCTCCAATTATCGATCCGACCACCGCATAGGATGTGGAGACGGGTAGCCCGTATCCCCAGAGCATGTAGGGGACGGTCGTGAAGATGTAGACCACGAGGGCGTTGCTGATGCTGGCCGAGAGGGCGGTGTTCAGGTCCAAGTGGGTCACCTTGAAGGCCAGCGTCTCTATCACGCGTGGTCCGAACATAAGGCCGCCCGCGATTATGCCTGCCGCGCCGAAGAGTGCGAGCACGAGCATTGCAGTGGTATCCGGCATTCGCCCAAGGTCGCTCGCTATTGTTATATAGACGCCGGTGGCGTTGGCGACATCATTGGCGCCGAAGGAGTATGCTGCAAGGCAGAGGGAGCCTATCAGGAGCACCTTGAAGAACCTGTCGATGGTCTCCGGCTTACCCGTGTACTTGGAGACGTACGACTTAATCCACTTGTAGACCAAGAACGCGAGGACAAGGCTGCAGAGCGGCGATGTTATCCAGCTCAACACGACCGTGCCGAGGACGCTGAGGTTCATCCCGGAGAGCATGTACTTCAAGATCCCGTAGCCCACCACCGCGCCGATTATGGAGTGGGTCGTGGATATGGCCATGCCCCTAAGAGTGGCCGTGAAGATCCATATGTTTGCGGCGAGCATGATCGCGACCGCGCCGGCCACGTCTATCGCTGGAACTATCCCCCTCCCTATCGTCGTCATAACCATAAAACCCTGAAGCGCTGCCCCGGCGGTTGCGAATATCGCGAATAAGAGGAGCGCCCTCCTGAGGCTCAGTATCCCTGTCCCCACTGTTGTGCTCGTGGGGTTTGCCGCGTCGTTGCCACCGAGGTTCATCGCCATTATGAAGGCGAGGATCAGCCCGATTATCAGTAGTATAAACTGGACGTCCATAAGATCACCGGGAGGACGATCCTCCTACAAAAAAGAGAGTGAAAGCAAGTTGTTAAAAAGAGTTTCTTACTCCTCACAGCCCCTGCACTATAACCAGTAGGCCCTCCCTGATCATACCTATTGCTATAGCTGAGAGGATGAACGCCATTATCCTCGAGATTATGGTGGAGCCGGTCCTCCCGATCAGCCTGAGGACCTTGTCGGAGTAGAAGAGGAGGAGCCACTGCACCACCACGTTCCCTATCATTGCTGTGAAGGCGATGGCGGGTCCGTACGGTGCCTGCATCAGGTAAATTACCGTGTATATGGCGCCGGGACCAGCCATCAGCGGAGTTGCCAGCGGAACCACAGCCACGTCCTCGCGGTTCATCCACCTCGCCTCCTCCCTGCCCAGCAGACCCTCGATGGAGAGTATGAAGAGGAGGATGCCGCCGGCGATCCTGAAGTCGTTTATGGAGGTCCTAAAGAGGTCGAGGATGAAGAAACCACCCACAGCGAAGAAGACGAGTATGAGGAGGGCTATCAGGACTGAGTGGTTTATTATGCGCCTCTTCTTCTCATGGTCAAACGACGCCGTGAACGACTGGAAGAGGGGTATGTTGCCTATGGGGTCGAAGATTATGAAGAGGGTGACGAAACCCTGTATGTAGAGGCTGAGCCACTCGAAAGCCATAGGGACACCGATATAAAGTCTGTCCGTGAAGTTATATATCTGTGTTAGGATGGCTGATCCCGATGTCAGGCAATAGATTCGAGGGCATTGCGCCCTCACCGGTATCACTTCTTGAGAAGATAGCGGGGGTGGAGCGGGAGAAAAAGTTAAAGGTCATACGATTCGACGTTGCCGAGCCTACATTCCCCCCGCCCGAAAATGCTGTCAAAGGCACCATAGACGCCCTGATGAAGGGGAGGTACAAGTACTCCTCAAGCTGGGGCATACCCGAGCTCAGGGGCGCCATTTGTGATTACCTCAAAGCAACAAGGAATGTTTCCGTCTCAGAGGAGGAGGTGCTTGTGACCACCGGCGGGAAGTTCGCGAACTATGCCTTCTTCTCTGCGCTCTTCAAGCCCGGGGATTTCGTAGTATTGATCAAGCCCTACTGGGTTAGCTTCAAGGCGGTACCGATGATCCTCGGGATAAACGCCGTTGAGGTCTGGGCAAAGGATCCCTACCACCTGGATCAGGAGGGCATGAAGACCGCCATGCGCAAACGACCCAGAGCCGTGGTCATAAACACGCCCAACAACCCCACCGGAGGACTCCTCAACGGGAGGGATCTCAAGTTCCTGAGGGACCTCGCGGAGGATTATGATCTCATGATCCTATCCGACGAAATAGACTGGGCATACGTCTACGACGGCAAAAAATTCGTCTCACCTGCCTCCTTCAAGGGTCTTGGGGAGAGAACCATCATTACGGACGGCTTCTCCAAGGTCTTCGGGATGACCGGCTGGAGGGTCGGTTTTGCTGCGGGTCCAAAAGAGTTGTTGAAAAGAATGCATGTCGTGCAGGAGCACAGCGTCAGCGCGCCCGCGACCTTCGCACAGTACGGGTGCCTCTCTGCCTTGAAGGGGTATTCCAGTCACATCAGGAGTGTGGTGAGGCTCTGTGACTTGAACAGGAAGGCGGTCGTGAGGGCCCTCAGCGCCATCAAGGGGATCGGCTGCCCCGTGCCAGAGGGAGGATTCTATGCTTACCCAAGGATCACTAAAGGGCGCTTCGCCAAGACAGAGGATCTCGCCACCGCCCTCTTGGAGGGCGCCGGCGTTGCCGTGGTGCCGGGGGAGCACTTCGGGGACGACAGGGGGCACTTCAGACTCTGCTACGCCCTCCCGGCGGCTGAGGTCTCGGACGGTCTGAGGAGGATCGCCGAGTTCTTTGGATAGGTGACGACGCCTCTATACGATTGCCAGAAACTGAAATACGGAGTAAAGATGTGGGAGACGGGTAGGCCATAAAAAAGAAGGAGGGAGATTGGGCTCTTAATTCTACTTCCCTACTACTTCGTGGATGCCCTGAAGAAGGCTCCGCAGCTCGGGCACTTGAATAGACCAACCGTTACAGGCTTCTTGCCCTTCGGAGCTAGAGTCCAGGTCTTCTCGGGCTTTGCTACTTCTGTTCCGCACTTTGAACATTTTGCCATTTACAACACCTTGTCTCCCTTACACTATGAGGGGGTTTAAAAGGCTTGCCTAATGGTAAGATCATACAAATTTTCATGGAAAAAATGAGATAGCGTTCCAAAAGTTGCACAAAACTTCCTCATCAGAATGAGTTTGGTAAATCATCGGGAGATCGGTAAAAAAAGTTATTATGTTCTTTCATGATACGCCTCAGAGGTGAGATTTGTGCCGACGACTTTTTCGGTCACCACGATCTGCAGTCACAGAACAAACATCACGGCAGAGCTCGTAGGCTCCAGGATAAGGGTGGACGGAGTCCACGTGCCCGAGGATAAAGAAGTACGCGGAGACGCTGAGAGATAAGGCTCAAGGAGATAAACAATCTGATGCTGAAGCATCCGATCTATGTGAAGGCCTCAGCCTCGCATATCGATCCAAACTGCCTCGTTCCCTGCGGCGTCGCGTTCTGCACGTGAAGAGAGGCCGGCATGGTATCAAAGAACTTGCTCTCGCGCTACTCCTCGCAGTGCATCACGTATTCGAGTGGCTGTGTCTAGACCTTGCCAGGGTACACCTTTAGACCAGAATCGGAGAGCGCCTTGAGGGCCTCCGCCTCTTTATTGACCTTCAGCACTACCTTGCGGCAGTCCATGGTGTAGGCGTAGTCTATGTTGACCCCTGCCCCTCCCAGCACATTTACCGCCACTGTGATATTGCTCAGGTCGATTATTATCACATCCACTTGGTTGACCGCCATGTTTGCCCTCCTAAGGACGCTTAACGCCTTCTTGTCATCGTCCACGATCATCCTCACTATGCCGTAGTTCCCTGCCTCGGCTATCTCCATCGCCAGCACCTTGATCTTGCTCTCGCCGAGTATGTCCAGCAGGTTGGCCAGCCTTCCAGGCCTGTTCTCCAGAAATATGCTGAACTGTTTTACCATGTGACAGCCCTCACATCTTCCTCATATCCACGATCCTTTGAGCCTTTCCTTCACTTCTGGGTATCTTCTTTGGCTCCACGAGCTCTACTACCGCGTATATACTGAGGGTATCCTTCAGCTCCTCCTCCAGCCGCCTCTGCAGCTCCACGAGGTCCGTGAGCCTGTCGCTTTTGAAGTCCTCCGCCACCTCCACCCTCACCATCAGTTTGTCCATGGATCCCTCCCTGTCCACCACCAGCTGGTAGTGCGGCGAGACCCCCTCCATGCTTGTGAGTATCTCCTCCACCTGGCTCGGAAAGACGCAGATCCCCCTAATCTTCAGCATGTCGTCCGTCCTACCTAGAATCCTATTGATCCTCGCGTGGGGTAGCCCGCACTCGCAGACCTCGTCGTCTAAAATGGTTATGTCCCTCGTCCTGTACCTGAGGAGCGGCATCCCCTCCTTTGTGAGCGTTGTGACCGCCATCTCCCCCTTCTCGCCAGGCTCCAGCACCTCCCCGGTGTTGGGATCGATAACCTCCACGATGTAGTGGTCCTCCCAGACGTGGAGGCCGTTCTTAACCTTGCACTCCATGGCCACGCCAGGCCCGTTGAGCTCGGACATGCCGTAAATGTCATGGGCTGACTCCACCAACCTCTCCTCCAGGTGCTTTCTCGTGGTCTCTGACCATGGCTCGGCGCCGAATACGCCCACCCTCAGCTTAAGATCTTTCTTCGGGTCGAGTCCCTCCTCCTTGGCGCTCTCCGCCAAGAAGAGGCCGTACGAGGGGGTGCAGCAGATGACCGTCGTGCCGAGGTCCCTCATCAGCTTGAGTTGCCTCTTGGTGTTTCCTGTGCTGGCCGGGATTACCTTGGTGCCCAGCCTCTCAGCACCGTAGTGCAGACCGAGACCTCCTGTAAAGAGGCCGTAGCCGTAGGCCACCTGAACGACGTCCTGTGACGTCACTCCGGCGATCTCGAGGCACCTGGCGTTCATCTCGGCCCAGTTCTCGATGTCCTGCTGGGTGTAGGCTACCACGTTGGGGTTTCCGGTGGTGCCCGAGGATGCGTGCATCCGAACAAGCTTTGACCTGTCGACCGATATCAAGCCCAGTGGGTAGTTGTCCCTAAGGTCGGTCTTGGTGGTGAACGGAACCCCCTTGAGGTCGTCCTTTGATCTTATGTCGTCAGGTGTGATGCCCGCAGAGCTGAGCCTCTTCCTGAAGAAGGGTGATCCCGCGTAGACGTACCTGACCAGGGTCCTCAACCTCTTGTTCTGAAGCTCAACGAGCTCTGCCTTGGGCATCCTGTAATTTCCAGTGCTCATGTCTCTTCAGCCATGTTCTCTACCTATTTACCTTTATCATTTTTGGACAAGGTTCTTTGCCCAACGGACGAGGCACACGTTCCCAAGTTAAAAGCAAATATCCTACATGCCTGTAGTATTACATGGCGACTGACCGTCAAGCCAGTCATCAAGGGGCGATGTTCTTGAAGGTCGCTTTGGTAAACCCACCAACGACCGCCACTCTTGAGACCGTATCGAAGTTGGGCCTCAAGGCGCCACCGCTCGGTCTAGCTTACATCGCCGCGACCTTGGAGAGAGAAGGCGTCGATGTGACCATCATAGATGCCACGATCTCTGATATGTCACACCAAGAGCTGGGGAAAGTGTTGCATGGAAACCATCCAGATGTGATAGGCGTCACATCAACGACCCCTACCATATATGATGCCATGAAGACTGTGATGATTGCAAAGGAGAGCTGCCCGGACTCTGTTACAGTCATGGGTGGATGTCACATCACTTTCACGCCCGTGGAGACTATGATGGCGTGCCCCCATCTGGACGTTGGGGTCATAGGCGAGGGAGAGGCCACGATGCCGGATCTGCTGAGGGCGGTGAGGGAGAAGAAGTCCCTCTCCGAGGTGGACGGGATAGTCTACAGGAGGGGCGTAGAGATCTTCAGGAATAGACCGAGGAGGCTCATCGAGAACCTCGACGAAATCCCCTTCCCCGCCAGGCACCTTCTTCCGCTGGGCAGGTACACGGTGCTTGGTGAAAGAACCCCGCTCGGGAACATAATCACGAGCAGGGGTTGCCCCTTCCAGTGCATCTTCTGCCCCTCCTCACAGTTCTACGGAAGGCGGTTCCGGGGCAGGAGCCCCAAGAACGTGGTCGATGAGATGGAGGAGCTGGTTACGAGGTACGGCATAAGGTCGATCGAGATCGTGGACGACACCTTCACAGCGGACAGGAACAGGGCTGGGAGGATCGCAGAGGAGATCATTCGGAGGGGTCTGGACATCTACTGGACCTGCGGGTCAAGAGCGGATCTCATAACGAGGGATCTCCTCCACCTCTTCAAGAAGGCCGGCTGTGTCCTATTCTATCTCGGCGTGGAGTCCGGCTCGGAGAGAATTCTGAAGATCCTCAAGAAGGGAATAACCCTCGAACAGGTCAGAACTGCGATAAAGTGGGCAAAGGAGGCAGGGATAGAGGTTCTCGGCTCATTCATAATAGGGACTCCGGGGGAGACGAAGGAGGACGTGATGAAGACCATCGAGTTTGCGCGGGAGTCGGGGATTGACTTTGCGCAGTTCACCGCGATGACGCCATATCCTGGCACAGAGGTATACGAGATGGCGAAGAGGGAGGGCCTGATTGTCACAGACGACTGGTCCAGATTCACAACCATGAAGCCCGTCATGAGGACGAAGGAGCTGAGCGCCGAGGATATTCGAGTGTCGGTTTCGCTCGCCTACAGAAGGTTCTACCTCCGCGGCTCATTTATTCTGAGGCAGCTACGGAAGGGCAGGTTGAAGTGGATACTGCTCGTAGTCAGGAATAACCTTGGAGCCATAAGACCCTCGGAGCCGAAACGAAGCTGAACGCGAGAGGGCGTAGCGAGAATGCTTAACGCAATGACAGCGCTCTGGAAGTTTTAATGAAAAGATCTGCCCATAGTCCATTCCATTTTTAGAATTTGAAGTTTAGATCGTTCTACTTTTAGAACTTAAACTCTCCGGCGCGCTCATTCGAAACCCTTTTATAAAAAATAGCTACCCAGTTCATCTAGGAGAAAGAAGTAATGTCTTGTAAAAAAGCTACAGTCTTAGTGATGCTGATCCTTCTGATTGGGGCTACTATAGCGATCACCTCAGCCTCTCCACTAACTGTTAATACCAACAAGCCTACCTACAACCCAGGCGAGAGCATAACTGTTACTGGAACGGCGACCGCCGCTGCGGACGTAACCATCCAGATATATAACCCATTGGGTTCAATGATCGCAATTGACTACTTTACTGCAGGTGCGGACGGCTCTTACTCTAAGTCATTTGCAATACCGTCGACCATCCCTACGGGTGCATGGTCATACGGGACTTACACGGTAAGGGCGTTCTCGGGAGGCGAGGCCATCAATGCAACCTTTACTCTCCAAGCCGCGGCCGACACAACTGCACCGGTAATATCGTCTGTGACTCCGGCAGCAGATTCTACCGTCACCACTGCAAGACCGACTATAACCGTGAGCTACTCTGACAACGTGGCAATAAACACCACCAGTGCGAAGCTTACCGTGGATGGAGCCGACGTGACCGCCAGCGCTACGGTTACAGCCACCGCAACTCAGTACACGCCGGCGGCCGATCTCTCACAGGGGAGCCACACAGTCTACTTCGAGGTCAAGGACACCGCAGGTAACTCTGCCAACATGACCTGGACCTTTACAATAACAATAGATACAACGGCACCAGTAATATCTGGTCTAACGCCAGCAGACGGAACCATCTCTGCAAGCACATCGGTGAGCATAGGTGCGTCCTACTCCGACAACGTTGCTATCAATGTCAGTTCAGTGGTACTGACGGTGGACGGGGTAGCAGTCACGCCCACAACGGTCACAGCAACTGCTGTGAGCTACTCCGCAACACTGACCGAGGGCACGCACACCGTCTCCCTCACAGTAAAGGACACATCGAACAACGTAGCCACCTCCAGCTGGACCTTCGCTGTGGACACCACGGCACCAACGATATCCTCGCTGGCACCGGCAAACGGTACAACCGTGGACAGTACGTCTGTAACGATAGGCGCCTCCTACTCCGACAACGTTGCTATCAATGTCAGTTCAGTGGTTCTGACAGTGGACGGCACTGCCGTCACCCCCACGACGGTGACTGCAACGGGAGTCTCGTACTCCGCGACACTGGCGGAAGGGGCCCACACGGTGCAGCTCACAGTAAAGGACACGGCAGGCAACACCGCAACCTCCACATGGACGTTCAGCGTCACGCTGCCTCCTGACTACACGCTGTACTACATCTTGGCTGCAGTTGTGGTCGTTGGAATCATAGTCGCGGCAGTGTTACTCATGAGGAGAAGGTAAGAACCTACCTTCCTTTTTTATTTTTTATCTATTATTTACGTCTGCAGGATTACGTTATCGACCAAATTTGATGGCATCCGAGACCTCTTTGACCCTGTCGCCTATGGCAAAATCGAGGTATATCTTGACTGTCTCTAGCCTCGAATGACCGATCAGCCTCCTGCAGAGCTCTATGTCCCGGGTCTTTTCGAGGATTCTTATGGCGTATGCGTGGCGGAAGGCGTGGTTTCTGATCCTTCTCCCTAGGATCTCCCCGGTGTACTTGTGGGTTATGTTGAGGACCTGCCTCCTGGTCATCCTGAAGACCAGTTCGTCGTCCTTGAAGAGCTTCACGTAATCCTTGACGTAGGGCAGCAGATCCTGGCTTATTACCGTCTGCCTCACAAACTCCCCCTTTTTCTTGAGCTGTGTTATTGTGATGAGGTTTGTGTCGAAGTCAAAATCCGATGCCTTCAGTAGGAGGAGTTCAGAGGTTCTGATGCCCGTAGTTGCCAAGAGCCCCTCTATGCAGAGATCCCTCAGTGATACCTCTCCCTGCTTGTGCCTCTTTAGCATCGTTGTCACGACTTTCTCGACCTCGTTCCATGAGGGCACGTCCTTAAGGTTCAGCCTCTGCTTCTCGGACAACCATAGGCACCTTCATTTTTTGCTGATTTTTGCATTGTTCAACTAAGTCTATCGAGCCTATGGATTTAAAGCTTGATATAAAAGAGTGAACAGCGATCTCACGGAGCGACCCTCTGGCTCCACCGCAATAAAGGTCAAATAATCATTATTTGCTAGGATTGTGAAAGGAGGGGATCGCGGTGGGGAGCAAGAAGTACTTCGATAAGGTCGCTGAACAATGGGATACCATGCGAAAGTCGTTCTTCTCGGAGGCTGTGAGGGATAAGGCCATGTCCACCGCCGGGGTGCTCCCAGGCAGACTCGCAGCCGACATCGGCGCCGGGACGGGGTTCGTTACAGAGGGTCTTCTACATAAAGGTCTCAAGATCATTGCCGTGGATCAATCCGAGGAAATGATCCATCAAATGAAGAATAAATTTGGGGACTTTTCCATGATCGACTGCCGAATTGGTAAGGCGGAGGCGATCCCCATCGAGGATGGCAGCGTGGACTACGCATTCGCCAACATGTTCCTTCACCACGTTGAGAGGCCACAGTCGGCGATCAGGGAGATGGCAAGGATACTGAAGCCCGGAGGGATCCTCGTGATCACGGATCTTGACAAGCACGACTTTGAGTTTCTAAAGACCGAGCACAACGACCGCTGGATGGGCTTCAGGAGGTCGGACGTAAAACGCTGGCTGGTCAAAAGTGGACTCAAGGATGTAAAGGTAGACTGCGCTGGCGAGAACTGCTGCGCCAAGTCCCGCTCTGGTTGCGAGTCTGCGAGCATTAGTATATTCGTGGCCTCTGGAAGGAAATGAGGCGGACGGGGCGTTTTAGAATACACGCACCAAATGTGCCAAACTCCTTTTTAATACACATTTTTTCAAACATAAAAAACGCTTAATCTATATCTCACGCACCATCAGATTACGGGCGTCTGGCAATACCCCATTTTTTATGGAGGTTCTTTCCTCCGCGCAGCCCCCACGCCTATGCCAGCCTCTGCGAGAAAGCTGGCAGATCTGCCGATCCCTCTCCCCACCCCCGCACACCATCATTTCCCATTCGGAATGATATTGGGAAACGTTCCGATGGTACATCAGGGGGGGCTGATGGAAATAGTACACTCGAGAGTAGACAATCGGTGGAAACTGGACGGAGCATTTTGTAAGAGCAGGCAAGAACGCGACGGAATCAGAAAAGCATAGCCATATGGATAAATTGTTAGATTATGTAGCCGATCCTTATGGTTAATTTGTAAACTAATTAACAATACTTTGTGGAAGCTAGCGGTATTTCTTGATACCGATGGAAGCTCTTACCTTGAGATTTGTTGTAAATTACCATAATGTTAAATATAGGAAAAACCACAATTGACACAGTGTTATGGGATGTGGGTGAGTTCAAAACTACTTTCTGAGCTACGCGGGAAGCCTAACGCGGTCGTCTCGGGCAGCAGGCGGTGGCTCTTGGACATCTACTCCCCCGGTCCGCCTCCGCTGGCGGTGGAGTTTCTCTCCCGTAGAAACAAGCGCAAGTTTCCTGAGAAGTTGCTGAAGCTCCTTGACCTGAAGAAGAGCAGAGACGCTCGGGCGGTACTCGTGGTCGCTCCGGGAGCTGTGGGCTCTGAAGATGTGCAGCTCGCCTCGAGCTTCGGCATCTATCTGGTCATAGACGGGGATCAGACCTCTCTGAAAAGTGCGATCAAGGGCGGGGACGTGACGGAGGTTAACGTGACATCACGGGAGCGCCTCCTGAAGACAAAGAGCAGAGGCGCCTCCCTGGAATGCAGGGAAGCCATAATGGAGCTCCTGGAGACGGGGTGGCTGACCTACGAAGAGCTGGCGGAGCAACTGCGGTGGAGGTTCGATCCCGCGACGGTCTATGCGCAGCTGAGGGCTCTGCAGTCGAGGGGCAAGGTCAAGGTCCTAAGCAGGACGAGGAGGGGCGAGGGGGTGTTCGGTCTCCCTGACAAGGTCTACCCCATAAGGGCAGATCTCTCCGGCCACTCTAAGATCTCTTACCTCGCGGAGACAATCAGTCGTCTTTTGGAAGGTAAAGACCGACCCGTGGGCTACCAAGAGATGGCCAACTCGTTGGGTGTGAGGAGACATGTCGTGACCTCGGTACTGAGGGGGCTCGCCAAAAGCGGCTCCATCCAAAAGGTAGAGGGCGGGTGGGCTTTGGCTGGAGATAAGCGACTAACCCCCTGAAGACCGCTTCCTGCGAATCGTACCATATATGAACAATAAAATTCTATAATAGTAAAAACTCTTTTAAAGAAAATAGATCATAGCGTTATAAAAATACCTATGCTGGTGGTTGCCATGTGGATGCCGGTGCACCTGTCCGATCATTACTACGACCCGGAGAGGGACTACTGCGGACTCTACGTCGTGGCAAAGATCGAGCTCCCAGAGTTCGGCCCCACCACAGAACTCCTGAAGATCTTTGACAAGAAGGGTATAGTCTTAATCACCATCACATCCCACCAGAAGGATCTTGTGGCGTACGACTTCGTCATAGTTGACCTCACAGGAAAGAAGCACCTGAAGAAGGAGCTGGAAAAAGAGATAAAGGAGCGGTTTGGCAAGAGGCTCCTCCTCTTCGAGTGCACGGATACGGGCATCCCGGGCTTTATCTACAATATGAAGGGCTTCCCCCTCGTCTTCAACTTCTCCAATGCCTACCTGCCGATGGCTGCCCTGAGCACCTCTGCATGGAAAACACTCTTCGAGGGGCTGACGAAGAGGTTCGGCTCCGGGGGAATGGTGATAATGTGGTTCATGGGGAACGATGCTGGCGAGGGCAAAGCCAAGGTCCTCTTGAACCTAAAGGGGAAACTCACCAACGCAGAGAGGATAAAGATAGCCCTGGCAAGGCTTCAGAGCTTCGGTTGGGGCAAGTTCGAGCTCGTGGAGTGCGACGACCGCGGCAAGAGGGTAGTAATCAGGGTACAGGACAACTTCGAGGACATGCTGACCAAGGACCTAAAGGGTTATCAGAACAGCTTCCTGAGGGGCTTCCTGGTGGGTCTCACCTGCACCCTCTTCAATAAGGCATGCCGCGGCGTGGAGACGAAGTGCATCAACAAAGGGGATCCTTACTGCGAATTTCTAATCCAATAATCACACCAGCGGATCGGGGCACTTGTCGCTGGAGTAGGGCAGCCTCTCTACCTTAATGAGCAGGCGCAGTGGCGTCTCCTTGACCTTCTCCGACACGAGGTCCTTGCCTCTCCTGGTCAGTACGAAGATGGGGACTGAGGACCCCGCCTGAAGGAGCGCCACCTTGCCAGCAACCTCCCTGACCCACTTTGAGGCACACCCCGTCACCAAATCACAAACAGTGACCAAACGCTCCGCATCCTTCTTTGAGACGCCTGTGAGGTGGACCCCGAATATAAGGGTGTCCGGGTATTGTGACCTTATAGCCTCGGCATCCCTAGGTTCTGTCACTGTTGCTGCTATCCTCTTGAAGCCAAGCTCGCGTGCCATTGCAACACCCTTAACTTGGTCTATTGTTGCCCTAGACGGATCAAGGACCTTTCCACCATTGGCAGTTATCCTCCTAATGACCTCTGGTATGGGGGCGGTTTTTACGAGCCCGGACATCCTCCCGCCAGTCCCTTGGACGAGCTTAGGGGTTGTCGCTATCATTGTGCCCGCGCCGTCACACACCACGACCGCGCAGTCCAAAAGACCCTTCCTCATACCACAACTTATCAGCTCAGAAGCCCCGAATAGAACGAAGTCCTCCTCCTCCAAGATCACGGCGCGATCCTTCGTGCACATCCCAAATGAGCTTATCCTGTACTCGATATTTGCCTTGACGGTCTCGGGACAGATCACCAATACTGGCTGGTTGAACCTCTTTGCCAGCGGGCACTCCTTAATCAGGGGCTGACCGACCTCTACAACGGTCCCACTCCGGATTACGACCCTTGTTTTGCCTAACGCCTCCACGATATGCACGTCATCACGTCGCATCGAAGTTGCACCTTTTATTTCGGGTTTATATATATCGAAAGGTTGATACCTCTCATTAATATTATGTTTTATGCCGATGACGATAGTCATGCAAACCGATGCAAAGATGAGGGCCCCTAGGGTATCTGAGGCAAAAACTGTCCCTTCATTTTCTTAACCTCAGCGCTTCTTTCCTTCCTCGTAGCTCTTTATCAGGTACCTTATCACATAGTCCATGGTCTTCCTTCTTCGGTCCTGCTGGTCCTGAAACCTGAGCACCTTCTGGAGCTCCAGCATCTTGATGTAGGTATCCTCTTTGACCCTGATGAGAAAGGTGCGCTCGCTCAAAAAATACACCGGATAAAAAGTTAGAGGAGGGCGTACATAAGGATTAGGGCGAGGAAGAGTATCGAGAGCGTATTCATGACCTTTATCAGCGGGTTGATCGCGGGTCCCGCCGTATCCTTGAACGCGTCCCCCACCGTGTCGCCGACCACTGCTGCCGCGTGTGCCGGGCTCCTCTTTCCTCCGAAGTTCCCCAGCTCGATGTACTTCTTGGCGTTGTCCCAGGCAGCACCGCCGGTCGTCATCAGCAGCGCCAGCAACAAGCCAGATAGTATCACACCTATGAGCATGCCGCCGAGCGCCCTATAGCCGAGTGTGAAACCGACCAGTAGCGGGGATCCTATTGCGATTATCGCGGGAACCGCCATCTCCTTAAGCGCCGCCCTGGTGACGATGTCTACTGCCCTGCCGTAATCGGGTTTTGCAGTACCCTCAAGTATCCCTTTTGTCTCCCTGAACTGCCTTCTGACCTCCTCGACGACTTTAAATGCTGCCCTGCCGACCGCCATTGTAAGGAACGACGTAAACAGAAAAGGAACGGCAGCCCCGAGCATCAAGCCCACCAGCACGATTGGGTCGTCGATGGTCAGGTTGAACGGCAATCCCCTCACGACGATCTCGTCCTTGTAAGCCGCGAATAGAGATAAAGCCGCAAGGGCCGCAGATCCGATGGCGTATCCCTTAGTCACCGCCTTAGTCGTGTTTCCCACGGCATCAAGAGGGTCGGTCACGTCTTTTACCTCCTTCGGCAGATCCGCCATCTCGGCGATACCGCCGGCGTTGTCGGTTATGGGACCGTACGAGTCCACAGCGACGATTATCCCGGTTGCGGAGAGCATGGCGGCCGCCGCTATGGATATGCCGTAGACGCCCATCTCGGGCGAGGTCGCACCACCTGAGGCATAGTACGATACGAGGATTCCGGCGACTATCACGATCACTGGCGGGAACGTGCTTCTCAAGCCCATCCCGAGCCCTGCTATGACGTTTGTGCCGGCGCCGGTCTTGGCGGCCTCCGACACTGTGAGGACTGGTTTGTACCGGTATGCGGTGAAGTACTCGGTTATCGCCACCATGAGCGCCATCACAAGAAGCCCTACCAGAGACGAGATGAATATGCCCATGTTACCGTTTGTGATGTACAGGTTGGCGACGTAAAATAACGCCGCAGAGATCACCGTCGTGGCTATGACTCCTTTGTAGAGCGCGTTCATTATTGCCTTGCTCTTGCCGAGCCTCACGAAGAGAGTACCGATAACCGTCGCGAATATCGCCAGCCCGCCTATGATCAGCGGCAGGATCACCCCATTTATTCCGAACTTTGAGTAAACAGTAGGAGAAGAGCCGAGGAGCATCGCAGCGAGGGCGGTCACAACGTAAGTCTCGAAGAGGTCTGCACCCATCCCCGCGCAGTCGCCCACGGCGTCGCCCACGTTATCCGCAATCACGGCTGGGTTCCTCGGGTCGTCCTCTGGTATGCCGACCTCCACCTTTCCCACGAGGTCTGCACCCACGTCCGCCGCCTTTGTGTAGATCCCTCCTCCCACACGTGCGAAGAGGCTTATCAGACACGCGCCGAAAGCGAAGCCAACCATGAGCGTGGCATTGCCGTACAGGATGTAGAAGACGGTTAGGCCGAGAAGCGCCAGCCCGACGATGGAGAAGCCTGAGACCGCGCCGCCCTTGAAGGCCAGCGAGAGCGCCGATGCCAGCCCCTCCCTTGCCTTATTTGCAGTCCTTACGTTGCCTTGGACCGTCATGTTCATGCCGATGTAACCCGCGCCGGCCGAGAGCGCCGCTCCCGCAATGAAGCCCAAGCCGGACTGCCAGTTTATGGCGAACACAAGGATTATCGCGATGACTATGGCGAAGGCGAAGACCGTCTTATACTGCCTGTTGAGGTATGCCTTCGCACCCTCCCTGATTGCCCGTGCGATGCTCTTCATCTTGTCCGTGCCTTCGTCAACCTTCATGACGCTCATCGCAAGGAAACCAGCGTATAGCAGAGCGATTACCCCTGCCGATAAAGGAAGGAACATTATGACATCCAAATGAGCCTACTCCATCAGAGAGACGGAAATCAAGGTCATATTTAAGCGATTCGAATTAGGGAGGGAGGTACTTGACCTCACACTTCCCCTCACATAGCTTCAGGGAGGTCTTCTTCTGCCACTCCTCCTTCTGCCCGGGAAAGTCTAGCCTGTAGTGCGCCCCCCTGCTTTCCTCCCTCAGCATTGCCGACAGGGTAATGACGTCCGCGGTGTCGAGCATGAGCGGAACGAGGAGCTTGTCAACTGGATCCTCTGAGGTCAGCTGGGCGCCCCTCAGGGAGTTTAAAGCCATCAGCCCCTCCTCAAGCCCCCTCCTCTCCCTCAGTATGCCCACCTTCTCCCACATTACCCTCTGGATCTCGGACTTTACCTCGCGGGCATCCCTGGTTCCATTGAAGTTTATGGCCTCGGTCAGCAGCGAGGAGGTCTCCACGAAGATCCCTTCACCTGCCGTGTCAACCGTGCTGCTGTAAAGGGACGCGGCCATCCCAGACCTGAAGCCGAAGACGATGCATGCGGCGAAGGCGTTCCCGCCTAACCTGTTCGCGCCGTGGATCCCGCCGGCCGCCTCTCCGGCGGCATAGAGGGCAGGCACGTTTGTGGCGCCGTTAGCGTCCGTCTTCAACCCACCCATGAAAAAGTGGGCGTAGGGCGATACCCCGAACTTCCTCTTTCTGACGGGGACCTGCTTCGACTCGAGGTCCATCACGGCTGAGGCAAGGGAGCTGTTGCTCTTTATGTCTGCCTCCTTTATCGCCGTGCAGTCGAGGTAGAGCGGCCTCTCACCGCCCTCGCCTATCATCTCATTTGCCAGCATTACGGAGAGGGCATCCCTCTTGAGCTTGAACGGCTCCTCGACTTTGTACTTCTTGAAGACAGGCTCTCCCTCGGCGTTCTTTATGTCCGCGCCGAACCTGAGAAGGGGCGAGTAGTCCACGAAGATCCTCGGTAGTCCTTCCTCGTATACCATCGTCGGGTAGAACTGGACGAACTCCATGTCCACGACCTCTGCCCCCGCCTTCAGCCCGAGGCTGGTCCCATAACCTGAGGATCCGATCGGCATCAGAGTCCGCGAGTAGAGCTCGCCTGGGCCGCCGGTGGCGAGTACCGTCGCCTTCGACCTTATGGTCACGACCTCCTTCGTGTCCGTTCTGTACCCCACAGCCCCGACCACCCTCTCTCCCTCTTTGACGAGGCTTGTGACGGTGGTTCTCTCCAGAAACTTGGTGCCGAGCGCCTCACATGCCCTCCTCAGGAGGACCTGAAGTTGTACACCCTTGCCCTTCATGAAGTAGGACCTCGGCTTTGAGTGGCCTGGAATAAACTTGGCCGTGAGGACATCGCCGCCCTCGAACTCCAAGCCGAGCTCCAGGAGCCTCGTGAAGTACTTGGGGACGTCATTCACCATGGTCTTTACGAGAACCCTGTCGTTGATATCGCAGCCCCCTGCCATAGTGTCCTGGCAGTGCCTCTCCATGCTGTCGTCCGGGTCCCTGTAGGGTGTGACCGCAGAGACGACACCGGCCGCCAGGGACGTGGTGGTGGCCGCGCCGACCAGCGTCTTCGTCACGATCATCGTTTTAGAGAGGTTGGAGGATGAGGAGATCGCTGCGCAGAGCCCCGCAAGCCCGCCGCCCACAATGAGGACGTCCGCATCATAAGTTACCAAATCACACACCTTCTAAGAAATTGAACCTGTGTGATATATGGGCAGGCTCGGAATAAAGCTTATCCGCCGAACGGGGGCAGGCCCACCAGAAACTCCGCTTCGTCAGGGACGACCCTGTCCATGTCCGAGGCTGAGAGGAGCTCGCCGTTGAGGGTGAGTATTATCCCCTGCCCCATCTCCGAGTCCGGGTCCAAGAAGGGCTTCAGTTTTTCGCCGTACTTCTTCATGAGTATGGATATCAGACCCTTCACTGTGGCCTTCTCAGGGATCTCCAGATACTCCTCCTTCGTGCCCGTGGCGTCCCTAAGGATCGAAAGGTAGGCCACTCTAACCTTCAAGCAGTACACCGCTATAATAAAAAATTGGGAGGCTTAATTAACCTAGCGTTAAGCCCCTACTCCTTCTTGATCCGACCCTTTAGCTTCTCCAGTACCTGCGGGAGGGTTGTGTACTCCATCTCCTCCGGACCGAGCCGCTCGGGCATGAAGGGACCGTGCCTCCGCATGTAGTCCGCGACCTCCAGTGCCTTGTTCCTCGTCCAGTCAAATGCCGGATCATCGAAGAGGTCCGCGGGACCGACGAGCTTAGAATCCTTTATCTGGAAGCCCAAGGCAACGAACCTCGGGGGGCCGTCGAAACGAGTGCACCTAGCGTTCCTCTGCGCCACCGGCATCATAGGTCCGTAGTGCGAGCCCCTCATCCACCCCGCCACGAGGTGGGGGAAGCTGAACGGCTCCAAGACCTCGCCTACAGCGGGCAGGCCGTGCTGCGCCCTCACGATTGCCACTGGATCGTCCTTGCCCACGTACTTGCCGGCTATCAGCGAGAGCTTTGTGATGCTTACCGAAGCCGCCACAAGCCTGTCGCTCTTCCTCATTATCCTCTTCAGGATGTACCTTCCCGTAGTACCGATGAGTGCCAGCAGGTCGTAGGACTCCTCGGGTGTGCTGAGCTCAAAGGAGTGACCCTCTATGACGTCCAGGACCTGGGAGACGAACCCCTCGTGCATCTTGGGGTCGATTATCAGACCCGCCGATGAGAACGGATCCGCGAAGATCCTGTAGAGCGGTAGGTTGAATGCACCCGGCTCCGTCTTGTCAGCCATGAATACGACGACGGGCTCGCTCGCCCGTTCCTCGAACTCTATCTCGGTGAACCCCGGGCCCATGCCCTTGAGGTTCCCTGAGAAGGCATCGCTCAGCAGATCCTGCCCTGCCGCGTAGAGTCCCAAGTCCTTCGCCACCCGGGCCGCCTTGCTGAAGGTATCCCAGGCGAGCTTATGGATCTCGGCGCTCTCCTCCCCCTTTCTATGAGTCATTATCAGTTCGAGATCGTCTCCGCAGTTGGTCACATGGTAGTCGTGGAGTAGACCAGACTTCTTTGCCTTCTGAAGGCTCTCCTCCGCGACCTTGAGCAGCTCGGGGTGAACCACGTGGTGCCCTGCGAGAGAGCCGACATCGGCTTTTATGACGCTAAGGGTAGTCTTAACCATAGATATCACTGCAGACACTATCCGTTTTATCTTATTAAAATCTATTGCAGATGATATGATGATAAATCCTAAGCGATGCCGTGATATGACCCTGTTGTGATAACAATTGGGGGGCGTGATTGTGATTTTATTGGTTCTTACTGCCATTAAACGGGCTTATCAACGACCCTTTGATGCCGTTTCGGAGGTAATGTGACCATCATAAGCTCAGCAAGGTTCCTATCACAAGCACAGATATCACATAAAGACCTATAATGAAATACACAAGGTTTCGCTGCGAGAGAAAACAGAGGCTTGCCATGAGTACCCTTACGAACGGCGTTAGTGCAAGGACGAACACGCCAAGCAGGATCACATTTGCACCCACGAAGAGCCCTACAGTCATGATTATGGCACTTGCAAACACGCCTATCCTCAGAACCCATGACAGGATGATCTCTGTGTCTACCATACCAGGATCCCCCCAGCATTCAGCAAGAGGACAATACCAAAGAAGACGAGGACCACGCTCAACATCCTTCTGAGGATGGCAGATTCCGCCCTTACCATAAGGCGTGTTCCTATGTAAGCTCCTATCATGATGCCAAGCACAGACGGAACGGCCATGTAAAGGTCCACGAATCCCCTGTTTAAATAGAGGAAGGCACTGGCAGCCGCTGTGACGCCAACCATGAAGTTGCTGGTGGCCGCCGAGGCCTTCATCGGTATCTTCATCAGCAGGTTCATTATTGGGACCATTATCACCCCGCCGCCGATGCCGATTATGCCGGAGATCGCCCCGGCTATCAGGCTGAAGAATAGACCGATCTTCATGCGTATGGCGGAGTACTTGACCGTCTGCCTCCTATTGTCATCGTAGAACTCCCCGCTGACGGTAAGCCTGTCCTTTATCACAACCGGGGTCTCAACTGCCCTTCTTCCTCGTAGCATCATGAAGGAGGTGTAAAATAGAACAACTCCTAGAATGAACTGCACGTAGCTCGCCGGCATGGCGAGGGCCAAGAAGACCCCCAGCACGGCGCCCGTCACCGTGCAGGTCTCGAGCACCATGGCCAACTTCACGTTGGTCATCTTGTCACGGACGTACACGCTGCCCCCCATGCTTGAGCTGGCAATAACAGCGAGGAGGCTGAGGGCCACTGCTTGGTGGGCAGGGATGTTGAGGGCCAGGATGAAGAAGATGATCATGAATACCCCTCCCCCCAGCCCGAGCATGACGCCAATGAGCCCTGCAAAGGCGCCGAAGGCCAGTATGGCGGTTATTATAAGAGGATCCATTATCAATCCCTTTATGGTACGCTATGCCTGCAATTAACGTCTTCGAATAGATATTTTTTTGTATATCCTACGGTAATATGCGTTCTGTGATTGCTATGATATCAAGTACGGTTACAAGGGGCGCCAAGAGGGCTCCTCACAGGGCACTCTTCAAGGCGGCAGGTCTTACAGACGAGGAGTTAGAGAGACCCATCATAGGGATTGCCAACTCCTGGAACGAGCTTATACCTGGTCACGTGCACCTCAACAGGCTGGCGGACGCCGTGAAGGCTGGGGCGAGGATGGCTGGAGGAACTCCGCTCGAGTTCAACACCATAGGGATCTGCGACGGGATAGCCATGGGGCACGAGGGGATGCGGAGCCCGCTCGTGAGCAGGGAGATAATAGCGGACTCCGTGGAGGTGGTGGCAAAGGCCCACGCCTTCGACGGGATGGTCTTCGTCTGCAGCTGCGACAAGATAGAGCCCGGCATGGTCATGGCAGCCCTCCGCGTGAACGTGCCGTCGATCTTCATAACGGGCGGACCGATGCTCTGCGGGTTCTGGAGGGACAAAAGGCTCACGCTGGACTCGATCTTTGAGAGCGTGGGTGCATACCTCGCCGGCAAGATAGATGACAAAGCTCTGAGCGAGGCGGAGGAGTACTCGTGTCCGGGTTTCGGATCCTGTGCCGGGATGTACACCGCAAATACGATGGCGTGCATAATCGAGGCGCTCGGTCTCTCATTACCCGGGAGCGGCACGATACCGGCGGTTGACGCCAGGAGGACAAGGCTCGCCAAGAAGACCGGAATGATGATCATGGAACTGCTGAAGAAGAAGATCAAGCCGAGGAGTATAGTGAACGAGGGTTCCCTGAGGAACGCCATAGCTGTGGACGTGGCGATGGGCGGCTCCAGTAATGCGGTGTTGCACCTGATGGCGATGGCGAACGAGGCTGATGTGGATCTCAAGCTGGAAACCTTTGACGAGATCAGCAGGAGGACGCCGCAGATAGTGGACATGATGCCGGCTGGGGAGGTAGCCGTGGAGGATCTGGACAGGGCTGGTGGCGTTCAGGGAATACTGAAGCGCCTTGCGGAGAAGGGGCTGGTGAAAACAGACCTGATGACAGTGACCACTAGAACTGTAAAGGAGAACATCAAAGAGGCAGAGATCAGAGGCGACATCATACGCCCTCTCGAGAGACCCGTAAAGCCGACGGGCGCACTGGCGATACTCCGTGGAAACTTGGCTCCAGACGGCGCTGTGATAAAGACTGCTGGATTAAAGAGGATGTCCTTTGAGGGAGATGCTCTGGTCTTCAATTGTGAGGAGGATGGGATTGATGCCGCCTCGAAGGGAAAGATCAAGAAGGGTAACGCCGTCGTGATAAGGTACGAGGGTCCGAAGGGCGGACCTGGCATGAGGGAGATGCTCTCGCTCACCTCCATCCTTTTGGGCATGGGGCTCGGCGAGGAGGTCGCGCTGATTACGGACGGTCGGTTCTCGGGGGCAACACATGGAATGATGGTGGGTCACGTATCGCCGGAGGCTGCCGAAGGTGGACCTATAGCGGTCGTGCGGAACGGCGATAGGATAAAGATCAACTTGGAGAAGAGAACGCTAGAGCTGATGCTCAGTGATGCCGAGCTGAGGAAGAGGCTCGCGAAGTGGAGGACGAGACCTCCGAGGTACACGAGGGGCGCCTTCTACAGATACAGCAGAATGGTGACTTCGGCATCCACCGGTGCGGTGTTAAAGTGAATCGCTGCAAAGAGGACACAGGTCGTCTTTGTAATCACTCGTGGCGCAGTGCGACAACGGGATCCATCTTAGATGCCCTTCTTGCCGGGTAGAAACCTGCCACCAGACTCACTGTGAGAGCAAATAAAAAGACGAGGACGGCTATCTCGGGCCTTATTATCGGCACATACGAGAATGAGGACGCTGAAGATGCACCGCCGAATCCCGAAGGGCTGCCTGTAGCAGTCATGTCGGCGGTTGGGGAGGAGCTGAGCCCAGCCGACAAGACGACGGGTATGAGGAAGGATATCCCCGTGCCCAGGATCAGCCCAAGTATGCCGCCGATCACCCCGAGCATTGCAGCCTCCGAGAGGAATATGGAGAGGACGTCCCTGCCCTTGAAGCCAACAGCCTTCAGGACCCCGATCTCCTTGGTTCTCTCGATAACGGAGACGAACATGATGTTCATAATACCGAGCCCCGCGACGAAGAGCGAGATGCCGGCTATGGAACCCAGGAGTACCGTCAGCATCCCGGTGATGGAGGTGACCACCTGCGTGATCTGCTTCACGGTGAGGATGTTGAGGTTGGTCCCGTAGGTTGCCTTGAGGGTATCCACAACAGCGTCCACGGTATCCGGGTCGACCGTCTTCACGAAGAGGGCGCTGTAACTGGTCTTGCCCAGCATTGAGGAGACGCCCTTAATCGACATGAAGGCGCTGTCGTCCACGGAGACGAGCGCGGTGATGCCGTACGGCTTCAACGATCCCACGACGTCCAGCACCTTCCTGGAGGCGGTGATGCCGCCGAACTCGATGGTCACCGTTTGTCCCACATTGACGAAGGGCGAGGTCATGTCCTGGGGCTGGTAGACGTTCGACCCCACCACCAGATCCGAGTAGCTGAAGCCCTGGTAGAGCCTGCCCTCGTTCATCTCGTACCCCGATATCAGCGCGTCGAAGTATGAGGGGTCAATCCCCACCAGTGTCACCATCTTTGTCTGCTGGGCGCCGTAGACCTTTACCACGGACTGTATCACCGGCACGACCAGCTCCACCCCCGGCATCTGCGAGATTCTGTTGACATCGCTCTGTGTCAGCACTACGGTGGCAGAGGCGGGGCGGACACTTATGGTGTTGGGACCCAGCTTGTTGAACTGGTCCGTTATGCTGCTCGAGATGCCCTCGGTCTGGGATACAAGCGCGATCACCGCGGCCGTGCCAATCATAATGCCGAGTATGGTGAGGGCGGACCTCATCCTCCTCTGCCTTATTCCTCTTGTTCCCCACCTAAGAGTGTCCGATGTTCGCATCAGAGAGACCCACTTTTTCTGTGCCTTCTACAAAGGTATACGGCAACTATCACTGCAACTAAGACGACGACAAGAGGCAGGAAGAACATTATCGCTCCGAATAGCGATGGCTGCTGTCCCTGTTCGTTGGATCCAGACGTGGCGTTCGTGTCTATCGTGAGCCTCATGGGCACATCCATATAGCCGATGAGATTCTGGCCCAGGCTGTCCTTGTAACTGTACTCCAAGCTCACCCCGTAGGTGTCGCTGGTCACGTTCGTGGCCGTGTACGTCAAGGTGAAGGACGACGGTACGTTGATCGGGAGATCTCCGAGGAAGACCCTGTCAAGGCTGACCGGTTGCACGCCCCCGGTGCCGTTGGGCGTAATAATCACGCTCTGCGCCGTGGTGGTTCCCAAGTTTATAAAATTGACTGTAATGGAGAAGGCCTTGCCAGGTGTGATCTTTGGCGGATAGGTCGACGTGCCCAGTATTATCAGATCCACGTTGCCCCTGACGATCACCCCCAAGTAGTTCGTCTGCTGCTTGACCTTGTAATTCATGTCGGTATATGATGCCGTAACCGTTAGGGACATTACAGATCCCGAGGCTGTAGGAGTTGCAAAGATATTCAACGGGATCGTCCGCTCCTCTCCAGGCGCAAGGCTACCTAGAAACCAGCTGCCGTCGCTCCCGATCAGCGCAAGAGGGGCTGCCGCGCCCTGGACGGCGGGAAGCGATAAATAAACCATAAGGGAGTCGGCGATGCCGTCACCATCATTCTTCACGATCAGGTTCAGGTAGTTGTCCCCTCCTGACTTTAGCTCGATCTTACTCATCCCAACATCAATGACGGCCGTTGGGGCGTAGACGGCGGGGACATTTAGCCCGAAGTAGCGGCTGTCCTGCTTGGCCCTGGAGAGGCTGTCGTAGTATGTTAAAGAGACTGAGGACTGATATGCGATTCCCGCAGACGCCGGGTTGACGTAAACATTCGCCTGCAGTGTTATCTGCTCCCCAGCCTTGATCCTGTCGATGAACCATCTGCCATCAGAGTCCTGAAGCACCATTGGAAGTCCAGTTGCCGTTGAGGGCGGCATGGTTAGAACCGCCTGAACGTAGGTCGCATCGCTGTCGCCCTTGTTATTGATGGTGATGTTGAGCGTGTTCATCTCCCCCGCCTTCAGATCCTGCGGTGCAAGTCCTATCTCGAAGTTTACCGCTGGCGACGTGTTGAAGGGGACGCTGAGCGTCAGGTACTTTGTATCCGTTCTAGCTTTTATGTAGTCGGAGTAGGTGAGGGAAAGGGTGGCTTGGTAAGTCTGACCTGCTGACGAAGGCGAAGCGTATATGGTGAGGGGAATTGAGACCTCATCGTTCTTGTTTATGGCGTTGTATGTCCACCTTCCATCGCTGTTGATCAATGATAAGGGAGAGGAGCCGGTCGCCGCACCGGGCATGACCAAGGACGCCGTAACGGAAGCTGCGTCGGCGTCGCCTATATTCTTCAGCTTTAGCGTCAGAACGTTGTTCTGACCAAGGACGAGTTCGTATGGAGCGATGCTGGCAGCAATGGACGCGCCCGTGACGTTGAGGGATGGGACGTTGACACCGATGGCTCTGGTCTCAGTCTTTGCGCCGTAGTAGTTGTAGGTTAGGGTGAACGTCAGCTGATAGGAGCTGCCTGCCGCAGAGGGGCTTACGTAAATGTTGGCAGATATGGAATAGTAATCAAAGGAACCGAGGTTGTCGAGGTACCACTTCCCGTCGCTTCCATTCAGGATCATCAAGGATCCGCCGGTCGCCGAAGAGGGCAGGGAGAGGGCGACAAATGTCTGGCTCGCTGTATCTTCGCCAATGTTCCTTATCGTGAATGTGACTTGGTTGTTGGACCCGGCAATTAGCGTCTGGGTGCTTGCCGTGATCGTCAAATTCGGTGGGGTGCCTGCAGCGACGGGCTGAATCGATAGCACGGGCGCCATCAAAAAGACGAGAATGAGGCACGAAACAAGCGCCCATTTTCCGAGGTTGATGGGAGTTCTCCTCCCTGAATCATCTCTTGAACTTGAACCTTTGGATTCGTTAAATACCTTCTGAAGAATATTTCTTTTAGGCATTCTGTACTACCTCCTTTTCTAATATACCGTCCTTTAACCACCAGACCCTGTGGCAGTACTTGGTCAACTGTAGGTTGTGTGTGACCATTATAACCGTAACCCCATTGTTTTTGTTGAGCGTGTTGAGTACCCCGATGATCTCCGCTGCCGACTTGGAGTCGAGGTTGCCCGTGGGCTCGTCCGCCAAGATTATCTTCGGGTCGTTTGTCAGTGCCCGCGCTATGGCAACCCTTTGCTGTTGCCCGCCGCTTAGCTCGCTCGGCTTGTTCAGCTCGAACCCCTTCAATCCCACCAGAGCAAGTGCCTCCAATGCCTTCTCCTTCCTTGCGCGGCTCGGCTTGCCGGATGCTATCAGTGGGACCTCCACGTTGTCCGCCGCGCTCATATATGCCAGCAGGTTGAAGGTCTGGAATACGAAACCGAGCTTCTTGTTTCTAAGCTCTGCGAGCTTGTCGTCGCTGAGTCTGGATATGTCCACACCGTCGATCAGGACCTGACCCTTCGTCGGTCTGTCAAGGGCTCCGAACAGGTTGAGGAGCGTGGACTTTCCACTGCCAGAAGGACCCACTAGGGCGATGAACTCGCCCCTCCTGACCTTCAATGAGACGCCACAAAGGGCGGGGTAGTCTATCTTGCCCAATCGGTAGATCTTCCACAGGTCATTTGTGACAATGACTTCTTGGTTCTGCGCAGCCATGTTCCCACCACTCACCCTCGCTTTTCCAGCCTTTTGTTCAGATCCTCAAACCTTTCAGCGGATTCGTCGATTATCTTCCTTAGCTCCTCAATTATCTGATCGGAGAGGTTCTCCTCCAAACCGCTCCTGAGATCAAGAAACGCCGCAAATAACCTTTTAACTGATTCCTGCAATTTGACGCTCTTCTCTGGCGGTATATGGAACCACAGCGCCTCCAAAAAAGGCGGGTCCCACCTGGCCTCCCTTCCGAATCTCTTTTTCATCCTCCTCTGTTCTTCGAGAAGCATTTTGCCCTTATCCGTCAGTTTGTAGCGTTTCATCCCGTCCTCTTCCATCGGCAGCTCTCTTGTAAAGCCGTTGTCCTGGAGCCAGGCTAGGAGGGGGTAGATTGAGCCGGGGCTTGGTTTCCAATGCCCACTCGTTCTCTTCTCGATCTCGTTCATTACCTCCGAGCCCGACATTGGTTTGTCGGATAGCAATTCAAGCAATTGGTATCGCAGGAACCCCTTTGGGACCGCGGCCATATGCGTCATCCAACGCCTGAAAAGAGGGGGTGGCAAAGGTGACTCAAACACGATATCATCACCGATATCAAATAAGATATCCTTGCGCCTATATATATTTTCCTGAGGTGATCGAGTGCTGAGGCGCGGACGTCACGCTACTCGAAAAATACAAAACGATTTATATGGACGTCAACCCTGTTTTACGATGTATTACGGTGGCAAAAACAGAAGAGTGAAAACTTGAACGGGCTAGACGTAATCCTTGCTGCATTGCAATCTTATGGGTACGCAGGGACCTTCATAATCGGACTCTTGGGGAACGCTGTCCCATTCCTGCCGGTACCCTACCTGGTTCCCATCTTCCTCCTCTCAACAATCCTCAACCCCTTGTGGGTCGCCATATCGGTGGGCATAGGCGCGAGCTTTGGGAAGTGTGTATCATACCTGATCGGGAGGGGAGGGTGGAGGATGCTCGGCGAAAAAAGGCAGAGGGAGCTGGAGTGCTTCAGCACCCTCCTGGGCAAGTACGGGGCGGTCGCGGTATACCTCTTTGCCTCGTTGCCCCTTCCGGACGACATAATTGTTATACCGTTCGGGATGATGAAGTACAGCTTCAAGAGGTTCTTTGCGGCGCTCATACTCGGGAAGCTCACGCTGGGTTTAATTGTGGCTTACACCGCAAGCTACTCCTTCGAAATCGCCAAGATCTTTCTGGGCGGGGGCAACCCCATTATAACCACTGCCGCATCCGTCATCTTCATGCTACTGATGATGGCGATGATCTTCAGGATCAACTGGATCGAGGCGGCAGAGTTCATCGACAAGAACGGCGTCTGGGCTTACATCAAGCTCCTTATAGGGAGAACATCCAGGCGCGGGAAGGAAGAGAGAGCCAGAGAATAGCCTTTAAATTTCAAGACAGCGTAACCATCTGTGGCGATTGACGTGAAGGTCACCCTTATCGCGCATACACCAGATCCGGAGAGGGTTGTAGCCGCAGCGGCGAGGCAGTGCTACTCCAAGTACAGCGCCACGAAGGCGCTGAGTGAACTGAAGGACGAGGATATAAAGAGGCAACTGAGGAGGCGCATAAGCGACGGCCACCTCTCGGTCCTCGAGCACGCAAGCTTCACCTTTGCCATAGAGGGGATCTCGAGGGCGTGCAGCCACCAGCTGGTCAGGCACAGGATCGCATCATACTCGCAGCAGAGCCAGAGGTACGTGAGGCTGGAGGAGATGGAGTTTGTTCTGCCGGATAGCGTCGCCGCCAACGAAGAGAGCAAGATAAAATACCTGGAAGCTTTGGAGCGGTGCAGGGGCTGCTACGCCGACCTGCTGAAGATGGGCATCCCGACCGAGGACGCAAGGTACATCCTCCCACAGGCCTCTCCGACGAAGATCGCCGTCACCATGAACGCCAGGTCCCTGATGAACTTCTTTGAACTGAGGTGCTGCCTATCAGCGCAGTGGGAGATAAGGAGGCTTGCGGAGGAGATGCTCAGGCTGGTCAAGGGCGTCGCTCCGACGATGTTCGAGAACGCCGGACCGTTCTGCGTGAGCAGGAAGATCTGCCCCGAGAAGAAGTACGACTGCCCGAAGTGGGTCGAACTGTACAAGAAATAGTTCTTGACGATCACCAATGGGACGGCATGCATCTGATATTACTGTCGTTGTTCCCCAGATCAGAGGCGCCTTGGAGTTGCTCGAACAGCACTCTGAAGTATAATAACAAAAAGTTGTCCGGATACTGAGATCGAGAGGTCAGCCTGCCAAGCAAATCATAAGTGAATTCTATTGGGGCGGGTATGGTGCGCCCCATCTTTCGCTCCACCGCTGCACGCCCTGCTGAAGTGTCCGAATGATCCAGAAACTTCGGGTTCGGGTTGGCCGCTATCATGTCGGCCAGAAGCTGTGAGTGGCCCTCCCAGTTGACGGTGTTGTTGATGGCGAGCCCTTTATATTGGGCAGAAAATGCCCTCACGTAGCCATCCGTCTTATTTATCATCGAGTCTGATGGTGTTCTGTTATGCGAGCCAGTCTGATCTGTGGCTCACAGATATGGTTCTCCACACCTCAGCAAGGAAGTGGTCCTCGTGGGAGTACCTGTCTTGGATGAGGTGCAGGAACTGGCCAAACGGGATCAGCCTCTCATTCGCGTTCCCGCTCCACTGCGGCGAATTTAGCGCACCTAACGCCCTCTGTCATAGGTATGACTCCCTGCGGTCGTTTGTGGTGTGGGTTGTAAGACCATGCCAGTTGGGGTTGTTGATGAGGTAGAAGAAACCAGAGATGGTACCGGCGGAGTCGACGGCGTAGTCAGCGCTCGCTGTTACCCTAGCCTCCTCCGGCGAGAATCCCGCCGAGTAGGCGATATAGTAGGTAAGGTAGTAGTGCGTGTCGGCGTCGAAGGCTAACACGGGCTGTACTGATACAACCGCCAAGATGGCGGAGAACAGCAGAATTGTTGCGTCCTACGCATCAATCAGACTGCTCCTGTTTTTGTAGGAACTTGTAAAAAAGGGTTATTTACCCTCCTTCTGCTTCAGCCTTGCCTTCTTCCGTAGCTCTGCCTCGCGAAAACGCCTCTTCTCCTCATCGGTTTCAGGAACTAACCTAGGTACACGCGTGGGTTTCCCGCTCTCGTCCAGCGCTACCATGGTACAGTATGCCGAGGCGGCGTGTGCGACCACGCCAGTTCTGGGGTTTTCTGCTTCGACCCGGACGCCGATCTCCATGGATGTGTTCCCGACGTAGTTGACGGATGCTCTCAGTATGAGGAGGTCGCCGATCTTTACCGGCTTGTGAAAGTCCATCCGATCCATCGAGGCGATGACCACGTTGCACCGTCCATGGCGTTGGGCTACGGCAGCAGCAACC
The DNA here is from genome assembly GCA_016882195.1 of Thermoproteota archaeon. GTDB lineage: Archaea > Thermoproteota > Methanomethylicia > Methanomethylicales > Methanomethylicaceae > VGLU01. Next base: position 4,039 of record VGLU01000009.1, on the reverse strand, counting down.
TCGTCAATGTAGCGGACGATGGCCCCACCGAAGACGTTTCCGGCAGGGTTCGCATCGGAGGGAAACATCCACCTGGTAGAGACAAGAGCAGACTCGCTTACCCGTTTCGCAACATCCATAAAAACACCAACTCTAATATCGATAAAAAGCTTAAAAAATGTTTAGATTTCGATGAGAATTTCCATAAACGGGGACTGTTGCCAGCGAGAACCACTTGGGGAAAAGCATTATAGCACAACAATGGATCACTCGATCAGTATTTGGTGAGAAATTATGGGATTTGTTAAGGTTGCTGAGATCCAAGAGATCCCTGTGGGCACCATGAAGATGGTCAAGCTCGGGGAGAAGGAGATCCTGATCGTTAACATAGGCGGAAAGTTCTACGCGATAGGGAATAAGTGCACCCACATGGGAGGAGACCTCTCCAGGGGCAGGCTTGAAGGCAACATGGTGACGTGCCCAAGGCACGGTGCCAAGTTCGACGTAACGACAGGAAAATCTATCGCAGGACCGAAGATTGGCTTCCTGCGCGTGAAGACTGGCGATGAACCGGCATATGAAGTGAAGGTCGAGGGCAACGATATATTGCTCAAAATTGATTGATAGGATAGCGTTAAAGGATTGTTAGAACAAGGAAGGGAACGGTGTACAGATTGGAGAGCGACCCACCTCGAGGCAGTGAAGGCGAAACCAGCGGCGGCGCTTGCAGTAGTGCAGGCAGCGATCCCTTTAATGAGGTCGCCAAGGCCATCCTAGCTACCCTCAAGAAGAAGGGAGGGCGCGTGGAGTTCTCTGAGATAGAGAAGTGGGCGGACTCTACGGAGGTCGGCAAGTACACTCTGAGGACGGTTGTCAACGAGCTTATCGATGCGGGTAAACTGAAGGCCCCCGAGGGATTTTACGATAGCGGAGAGGAGCTGGAACCCCCGGTACCCAAGGTGGTGGAGCTACCGCGCGCCTCGGAGAGGGACATGGGTAGGATGAAGGAGTACTTCCGCGAGTACTGGAGCGTTGGAATGCTTAGGCTTTTTGATGATATGAGCAGGTCCGGAATGAAGGACGCCAACGTGGTGCTCAGGGAAATGACTGAGGCGGGTTACGTAGAACTCACACCCTCGAGTGTTGTAAATGCCACGGAGAAGCTGAGGAAGGAGGGCGGATCCGAGAAGGGGATCACCAAGGGCGACTCCAAACTCGATCTGGCGCGGTTCTAGCCATGCGCAGAGATAAAAAAGTAAAAAAGTCTCGTGCTGACCACTAGTCTTGGTGACAGGTAATGGCAATAGTCCCAGAGGATAAGGAAGCAAAGACCATAGGCATCTTTAACGGAACCGCGAAGGTCGGGGAGATCTTGGCAGGGTTCACGCAGCTGGCCCTGACCCCCCAGGACATGACCAGTCCGGTGGCGCTCCAGATGGCTATAAGCAGGATCTACGAGGCGATGACGAAGGCCGTCGCCTCTGGACCGAAGAAGAAGTACGTGGCGGAGGTAAAGTTTACGGACTCCATGGGCAATCCGGTCGTCCTGGCGCTTGACCTTGGGGAGAGAATGCCACCATTTATGAACAGGGAGGTAAAGGCACGCATCCTCATCGAGCTGTTCGAGGAGTCCGCAGGTTCATCGAGCCCATAAGTTGAGCGGTACAAGGAACCTCACGATCTTCTTAGTTAATTTATTATGGTGAAAAGGGAAGGGCGTGGAATCCTTTCCCCTTTTAGCCCTTCCTGCATGCAACGAGTTTACATAGTGAGTCGTAGGAGCCCTTCTTGCCCAACTCAAAGGCCTTTAGGTTCTGCTCAATGGTCTTCTTTGGCACGGTCTCCGATATGCTCTCCCTGATGTGGCTCTCCTCGACCGGAAACGACTCAAGCGCCGAGAGGCACCCCAAGAAGACCGTGTTCTCTGTGTTCACGTTTCCAGCCTTCCTAGCCAACCCTTGGGCGTCGACCACCGCTATGTTGGGCGTCCACCCCCTCAGCCTCGAAACGATCTCCTCGAGGGTGATGTATTTTGACCCCTTCTCCAGGATGATCTTGGAGGTCTCGACGGGCGGGCGCATGATCCTGCTGTTCATCAGGACTATACCGCCCTTCTTCAGGTACTCCACGTAGCGCAGTGCCTCAATCGCTTCCAGAGCGACTATGATGTCAGCCCCCCCGTATGGTATCAGGGGCGAGAAGGCGTCCTTCCCTATTCTCATGTGGACGAAGACGGTCCCGCTCCTCTGCGAGAGCCCGTACATCTCCCCGGTTATCGCCCTCTTGCCGCTCTTAACGCATGCGTTCCCCATGACGCTTGTCAGCAGGACAAGCCCCTGCCCGCCGACCCCGCATATGAATATGTTGAAGCTCATGGTCTCATCTCACCTTGCCCCTGGCCTCTTTATCGCCGAGAACGGGCAGAGTTTGGAGCAGACCGAACACCCGTCGCATATATCCGGCGAGATCCTGGGCTGCCTGTCCCCGTCTATCTCGTAGGCCGGGCAGTAGAACGTCCTCAGGCACATGTACGGTCTCTTGCAGATGTTCTTATCAACATAGAACGGGATGATCGGCTCGCCCCTCCTCCTCTTGTTCCTGTCGCCGTAAAGGGCACACTCCCTCCTTGAGATCACCACGGAGAGCCCGTCGAACTCCAGCGCCCTCCTGAAGACTTCGACGTTGTTCTTGATGTCATACGAGTCGACTATCTCCACAAACCCAACCCCGATCCCCCTGCAGATGCCCTCTATGGAGACCTTCTTCCCCTGCCTCCAGCCAGCGGTGAACTCTGTGGAAGGGTTTGACTGCTGCCCGGTCATGGCGGTCACAGAGTTGTCAAGGATGATCAGGGTAAACTTGTTCCCGTTGTGTACGGCGTCTATGATGGCGGGTATCGTGGCGTGGTAGAATGTGGAGTCACCGACGACGGCAACAGGCCTCTCCTCGATGGCGTGTGAAAGACCATTGGCCACTCCTACTGAGGCGCCCATGCATAGAGAGCTGTCGGAGTGTGATATGGGCGGGAAGATCCACATGGAGTAGCAGCCGATGTCGTTGGTAAAGAAGTGATCCTTGCCCTTGACCGCCTGAGCCTTGAGGGCCTGGTTAAGGGCTACGAACGTGGCCCTGTGGGGGCATCCGGCGCAGAAGGTCGGGTTCCTCTCCGGGATCATGCCCTTCAGCCTCCTTGCCTCCTCCACGACGGCATCGTAATCTGGGTACTTCAGGCCCAGAGCGGAGGCTATGCCCTTGACGACGATGCTCGGGTTGTACTCCCAGGCTTCCGAGAATGTCTTTGAGTACTTCCCGAAGATCGCCACGGAGGGGTTGGCGTCCTTCGCGATGGCGCAGACCTCCCTCTCAAGATAGGGTGAGAGCTCCTCCACGACGATGGCCTTCCTCAGACCCTTAAGGAAGTTCCCGACGAGGTCCCTGGGCATCGGGTAGGTGGTCCCCAGCTTGAGTACCTTGACCTTCGATTCCAAGTTCAGTATCTTCAGCGCCTCTAGGACGTAGAGGTAGGAAACTGAAGACGTTATTACTCCAACGTCAGAGGTGGCGTCCTTTACGATGTTGAACTCCGAGCCCTCAAACTCCTCAGCAAGTCTCCCTGCCCTCTCGAGCATCCTCAGCTTCTTCTGCCGCGCGACCTCGCCCAGCGTCGTGAACTCTTCCTTCAGATCCTTCCACTTTACCCTCTTGAACTCCTTCATGTTGATATCTTCCAGCTTGACGATCCCGCTCTGGTGGTTGACCCTCGTCACCGTCCGCATGATCACCGGAACCCCGTGCCTCTCGGAGATCTCGAAGGCCCTCTTCACCATTTCCTTCGCCTCCTGCGGAGAGGACGGTTCAAGCATGGGTATGTAGGAGTTGGGCGCGATCTTCATCTGGTAGTCGAGGGCTCCTAATGCATCCGAGAAGGTATCCAGAACCTCAGAGGTCGGGGCGCCCGGGTAAAAGGCAACGACCTTGACGTTGGATTCAAAGGCACCCCTTGCGATTGCCTCGTTGCAGAGCATGAAAGCGTCTCGTCTCTCATTTGCTATCACATCTT
>VGLU01000008.1 GCA_016882195.1 Thermoproteota archaeon | reverse complement strand
GAGCTGTATGCGAACAAGCACAGTTGAAGTCGAAAACCCCATTATACGGGGATTGAAAGATCATCATAACTTTGGGATTGTTGCAACGAATTATCGTTGAAGTCGAAAACCCCATTATACGGGGATTGAAAGATCGACAGCCTTGGGGGATTCAGGTCAAAAGGGTTCGGAGAAATAAAAATCACTGTAACGCCGATTTAGGTACATGACCAAACCTCGGGGTATGGTAATAGCATCTCAATATGTTAGCAGAGGCTACGAAATCATCGCACCAAAAAATGGGCCACAGGTACTTTTCGTTGGCGCATAATTATTTAACAACCGGATATTGACTGCCCCCGGTTCTTCACGGAACCGGAAGCAATCTGGTTTGTACCAGCTTTAGCTCTGTAAGTTGAGGATCTGTTGTGACTAAGGCGCCTCCCAGCATTTTTGCAGCTGCCACGATATAGGCATCCGCCAGGGAGATTTTGCCCCGGTGAATGCACTTCAAGCCTCCGGCTATGTGGGTGAGCCGCTCGTCCGCAACCAGTATTGACAACTTAGAGTGTCTGATAGAGGTGTGCCTCACTTCCGCAACTTCACGCCCAAGCTTTTCACAGGTCTTGTAGTAGAACTCTGCGATGTTGGTCTCGCACATGTAGCCCTCCACCCTTCCGGCTGCGACCTTGTCGAACATTTCTTTTACCTGCTTATCCTCTGCAAAGTAGAGAAAGATTGGACCAGTATCGAAGATGAGCCTACTCTTCATCAGATGCCTCCTTCCTCCTTTCTTCCTGCAATTCCTTTATCATCTGATATACCGTTTCCTTAATGGCCTTATCTGCACCGAAGAGGTCCTCAAACGGAATTACCGGGACAAGCAATACGCCCTCATCAGTTTCAATGAACTCGATACAGGAGCCCTTTTCTAGCCTATACTTTTTCCTAATCTCGGCAGGGATTGTCACGGTGCCTTTTTCGGTGACGGTATAGCCCAAGTCTTTTTCACCATACTTTTAATAAGAGAGTATCCTATTTATCCTTTGTGTAATACTTACACGGCCTCTTTCCAACCTACCCGTCAGTATGATCGTACCCACATTCATCATCAGCAGTCTTGGTTTATTCCGTCGGTGATCCACGCAAGAAAGATGTTCTGATGAACGGGCGGGACTTGTTGAGACTTAAAACTCCACAATAGGAGGATTAAGTTATAGGGTTATAAATATCTCTCTCCCATTATCGATAGCAAGGATCATTTTTAATCCGGAAGCTGAGAGCATGATCGCGGGTGTCGTGGGTAAGACGCACGTGGGCAAGTCTACGTTCTTCTCGGCAGCGACGCTCGCACCGGCAAAGATAGGGCAGGTACCCTTCACCACAATAGAGCCGAACAGGGGTATCGCGAGCATCAGGGTCAAGTGCGTCTGCCAAGAACTGGGCGTGAAGGACGAGCCGCGCAACTCTGTCTGCGTCAACGGCATCAGGTGGGTGCCGGTCGAGCTCGTGGACGTCGCAGGGCTCGTCCCGGACGCGCACAAGGGGAGGGGACTTGGAAACAAGTTCCTCGACGACCTCCGCCAAGCAGACGGCTTCATACAAATTGTAGACGCCGCTGGGTGCACCGACGCCAACGGCAACATGTGCGAGCCCGGAGCCAGAGACCCCATTGACGACGTGAGGTTTCTGGAGTACGAGGTAACGATGTGGATGCTACAGATCCTGAAGAAGGAGTGGGACAGGATCGTGAAGGGCGTCCTTCAACTCAAGGAGGACCCCCTAGCCCTCCTCTCGGACAGGCTCACGGGGCTGATGATCACCAAGAAGCACATACTCACGGTTATGAAGTCGGATGACGTGTTGGGTAAGAGGATAGATCAGTGGTCCGAGGACGACCTGAGGCTCTTCGTTGAGAGGCTGAGAAGGGCCTCCAAGCCGATGGTCATAGCGGCCAACAAGATAGACCTACCGACTGCCGAGGGAAACATAGAGAGGCTCAGGGCAGAGTTCAAGGACTTCTCGGTCGTGCCCTGCTCTGCCGAGGCTGAGCTGGCCCTCAGGCTCGCCGCGAAGAAGGGGCTGATAAGCTACATGGCTGGGGACAGCGAGTTCAGAGTCCTGAAGGACTCGGAGCTGACCGAGAAGCAGAGGGGGGCACTAAAGAGGATAGAGCGGCTTCTCAGCAGGTGGGGGAACACGGGCGTGCAGGAGGCCGTAGAGGCAGTATATAAGAGGGAGCTGAAGATGATCCCGGTCTTCCCCGTTGAGGACGCTGGTAAGTTCACAGACCACAAAGGCAGCGTCCTGCCGGACGTCTTCCTTGTCCAGGAGGGGACGACGGCTAGGGGGCTGGCATATAAGATACACACAGACCTCGGTGAGGGGTTCCTCTATGCCGTCAATGCCAGGACGGGCCAGAAGATAGGTGAGGACTACATCCTAAAGGAACGTGATATAATTAAGATAGTCTCTGCGAAGGGGCTGAAGGGTTGATCAGAATGATCAGCCGAACTCCCTGAAATAATGCCCAGGCGCCCTCTTCTCCCCGAAGGATCTCACACCCTCTTCCTTGATCCGTGTCCTCAGGGAGGTGGCATAGGCCTTTGTTATCTCCCCACGCCTCTCTAGGTAGTCCACGATCTCCAGAGCCTCTCTGTCGTTATCGCATCGCTTCAGAAAGTCCAGGATGGAGGGGTCGTAGCCCCGGCCCTTATCGATCTTCATCTTGGGGGGCTTGTTCTTGCCCGACTTGCGCTCTTCCAGCTCCTTCAAGAGATGGGGAAAGTTCTTCTTTAACTCCTTCTCAGAGACCCCTCGCATAGGCATCGACCGTTGCCCGCTCGAACTCGTGCCACAGGATAGACTTTGGAACAGTGCCTTTTATTGATTCCCAAGGCAGCGGATCCTCGAGTTTCTTTGGAACGTAAAGGCCCTCGATCTCCCTTCCGAACACCCTAAGGACCCGCCTCCAAGCGCCGAGATCCCCCCTCCCCCCTCGTTCCAGATCCAGAGCCAAGGAGGTGAGCACCTCGGAGGCCTCCACCCCAGCTGTGGAGAGGTATGCTTGGACGACCCCCCACCTGTAGTCCATCGCCTCTACACGCCTAATGCTCAGGTCCGAACAAATCCTTCTGAAGAGTGTTAAGCGCCGATCAAAGTCCTTCTTTGCTATAATGGGCGCCCACTGAAACGGGGTATTGCTCTTCGGGATCATGAGGTTGATGCTTATGTGAATTGAGTTCGGCTTGAAACCTACCGATATAATCCTAGAGAGCATGTTTTTTAGTTCCGCCACATCCGAGTCGGTTTCTCCCGGGATGCCCAGCATGAAGTAAAGCTTCACGGAGCTTATGCCTGCGGCCCTGGCCTTTGCGAGCGTGCCGTAGAGTTGGTCGTCCTCGAAACGCTTGTTTATAATAGATCTGAGCCGCTCAGAGGGCGTCTCTGGAGCAAGCGTCAGAGTCCGCTGCCCGCCGGAGGCCAACAGTTCTATGAACTCCTCCTTGACCTCCGAGATCCTTACGGATGGAAGGGAGAACCTCAGTCCCCGGTCTTTTAGGGAGGCGAGTATCCCGGTGAGATCGGAGTGATCGAAGAAGGCAGAGCTGATGCAGGTGACCTTATTCACACCGGTTAGAGGGATCCCCTCCTCTACAATCCTGTTTATTGCTTTAAGGGATCTCTCACGCTTGGGGCTGTACAGGAAGCACTCCATGCAGAACCTGCAGCCCCTGCTGCAGCCGCGGCTCACCTCGAGCAGGAAGGAGGAGGAGAAGCCCTCATCGGACGTGGAGTGAACTTGCCTGAGAGAATGGTACGCAAGGTTCAGGTCCTTAACAAATATCCTCTCTGCTGTTGAGCCGTACCTGTAGACCCCTGGGATTGATGCCAGCGCCTCTTCCACTCTCTCTCGCCTGCCATGGAGGGCACCCAGCAGTTGGTCTAGGATCGGCTCCACCTCGCCTATAACAAAGAAGTCAACAAAGGGCGCTAGCGGGAGTGGGTTCGATGTCACGGAGGGACCCCCAGCGATGACCACTGGACCGGTGCGTTCGCCCTTCCTCAGAGGGATACTGGATCTGGCGATCATATCGAGCATTCGAAGGTAGTCCATCTCGTGCTGAAGCGAGAAACCCATCACATCGAAGTTCTTCAGGGACATGCCTGACTCGATGCTCTTGGGCATTCCGCCGTAGTCCGCGAAGAAGAACCTCTCACAGAGGGCGTCGTCTCGGTTGTTTATCCATTCATAGAGCAGCCTGACGGCGAGGTTGCTCATGCCAACAACGTACGGGCTCGGGTATGCTAGGGCAAATCGCAGCCTTACCTTTCTGTGATCCTTGACAACGACGTTTCGCTCGTTATCAAGCATCTATTACCGCCTTTGACTCATCCTGAATTCGATCTTGGCAGTGACGAGGGTCTGTGGAGGCACGTCCTCAGAGAGGGGCACGTGTGGCCCGATCCAGCTTCCTGAACCGACCTTCACGCCCGGGAACAGGCTCACGTTTATACCGGTCTTCACGTCGTCCCCCAGAAACGCCCCGAGCTTCCTCCTGCCGCTGCTGACAACCTCATCTCTGATGCTCATCTTTACCGGAAGCTCGTCGAACCTGAGGTTCGCGGTGATCGTCCCAGCCCCCAGGTTGCAGTTGGCGCCTATCACGCTGTCGCCGATATAGGAGAGGTGGCCCACGTGGGAGTTCTCCATGAGAATGCTCCCTTTTATCTCACAGGCATTGCCTACCCTCACCCCCTTGCAGAGGTAGGTGTAGGATCTAAGGTAGGAGTTCGGACCCACCTTGCAGCCGGAGGAGATCCACACGGGTCCCTCTATGTACGTCCCAGAGAGGAGCTGGGCTCCCTTCTCGACGTAGACGTTGCCGTGTAAGTGGACGTTGCCCTCAAGGGGGCCGTCCACCCGGCTCTCCTTCAGGTAGGCGTCCAACAGCACCTTGTTCGCTTCTAGGACGTTCCACGGGCGACCCACGTCCGCCCACTCATCGGAGCCAATATGGTACACGTCGAAGGTTCCGCCGCGCTCTATGGCCATATTGATGGTTGTGGTGAGCTCGACCTCACCCCTGCTGGACTTCGGCGTCTTTGCTGCCAATTCGAAGATCTCGGGTGTGAGGACGTAGATGCCACCATTTATTGTGCCGGCGCCCCCGCTCTGTGGCTTCTCCAGTATCCTTTTGAGGAGGGCTCCCCTTGTCTCCACGACACCGTACTCCTTCACGTCCTCAAGATCGACTCCGGCAATCATACCAGAGGACCCCTTTTTGAAGGAGGAGACCATCTCCTTCAGTACCCGTGGATGGAAGGCAAGGTCGCCATAGACGACCAGAAATGGCCCCTTACCCACGAAGGACTCCCCCAGCTTCAAGGCGTCTCCGGTGCCGAATATGCCGCCCTGATCTAGGTACTCTATGCTCAGGCCGAGGCATGATCCATCCCCTAGGTGTGAGGCGATTGCCTCCTTCATGTAGTGGACGACCATCAGTACGTCCTCTATACCGGCGGATTTTATCGAGCGCAATGTGTGCTCAATAAGTGGTGCACCCCCAACTGGAATCAGGTGCTTCGGTCTGTTCAGCGTAAGCGGTTCCAGCCTTACGCCCTTTCCTGCCGCAAATACTATGGCTTTCATGTTAAACCCCCCCTTATTTTCTCTATCAGATTAGCAAGATCTTCGGCCAGCCTGTTGGAAAGTTTCGCTTCAGAGGACTCGGCGGTTATCCTCAGGATCGGCTCTGTTCCGGATGGTCTGACCAGAACCCAAGATCTGTCGGGCAGACCCCCCCTTATGCCATCGATGGTGAGGATCTCTGCGCGTGGGTAGAGCCCGGCGACCTTCCCTTTCAGGATCTTCATGATTGGGAGCTTAAGTTTGTTGGGGCATGGCACCTTTCGCCTAACAAGATAAAACTTTGGTAGCCCCTCGCCCAACCGAGAGGGCTTGAGCCTCGATCTCTCAAGAAAGTTGAGGAAAACGACCGAGGAGAGGACGCCGTCCGGGCATAGGCTGTACCTCGGATGTATCCACGCGCCACATGTCTCCCCTCCAAATATGCTCCTCCTATTAGTAATCTCTCCAAGGACATAGGGATCGCCCACCTTTGACCTGTATACCTTGCCACCCGCAGATTCCACGACAACATCCACCAAGGCAGATGTGTCGATGTTGACAACCACCGAGCCGCCCCCACTTTCCTTGACGGACTCCCCAGCGGCAAAGGCGAGGGCGAGGTCCTGCGGTATGGGGACGCCCCTCTCGTCCACTATTGCCAACCGATCCCCGTCTCCATCGTATCCAAATCCGATGTCCAAGTGTCTTTCCCTAACCATGTCGCATAAACCGGAGAGGGACTTCTCATCGGGTTCAGAGCCCCTGCCGGGAAACGTCCCGTCAGGAGCCAGGTTTATCGTGGAGACCTCACAGCCGCTCAGGGACAGGGCAAGGGGGGCCGTTACAGAGGTGGTACCGTTGCCGGGGTCTAGGCCGACCTTCCATCTCCTTCTGATCCGGGATGCCGACGCAATATGCTCGACGTACTGGTGGAGCCCAGCGCCAGCCCTCGAGGAGCCAAGTGAGCCCCATTTCGCATATTCTGGGCCGCCCCCTCGTTTGCGGAGCAGAACGGAGTAGAAGAACTGGGACACTGAGGCGCCCCTGCCATCAAAAATCTTTAGCCCGTTGTACTCGGGCGGGTTATGGCTGGCCGTTATTACGGCGCCCCCTTTGTGACCCCTTGAGTAGAAGGCAACCGCAGGAGTCGACGCCAGACCGAGATAGAGCACATCGGATCCGCCGGCATTCAGTCCGTTGATGAGGGACTGGACCAGGAGGGGCGACGAGAGTCTGACGTCGTGACCGACTACGTATGAGCCTCTATTCATCCCTGAGAGAGCGGTACCGACCCTCATGCATAGCTCCGGCGAAAACTCCTTCATGGCGAGGCCCCTCAGGCCAGAGCTACTGATGAGCTCCTGCATTAAAGATATTCACCGATAAGAGAATAGGGAGGGAGGGGGTAAAAAATGCTTTCATTGAGGCGCTGGAGGCGCGGGCTCCTCAACGGTTTGGGTGCCCCCGATCGTGACGAGCTCGCTCTTCCTGACCTCGATCTTCCTGAGGGGGTACACCGACTTTGCCGCGTTGTAGATCTCTGATGCGATCTTCCCCAGAACCAGCTGCTGGATGAGCTCATCGTACATGAGCTGCCCGCTCTTCTTGCCGATTACCTCCTCCATCAAGCGCCGGATGGAGTGCTTCTGGGAACTCTTCGTTCGGACCGTTGATAGGGCTATTACACCCACCCTCATGGTGTAGCCATCCTTCGTCACTATCGGGAATATCCCGTCGATCCTTGAACTCCCTCTCCTCACCAAGCTCCTCAGGTAGTCGCGCGCAAGGTCGTGACCCTTGAAGAGGGCATAGGCCTTGTCACCCTCGACCTTGGTTATCCTGAAGAAGAGCTTAACATGAAGTTGTGAGAAGTCCTCGGTTATGTTGTAGAGTGTGGACTCCAAGACCCGCCCGACGAGCTTCTGCGGATCAGCAGACAGGGTCTTCCCTAGCTCAACGTTGCCGAAGGCAGCGGGCGCCACTACCATGTACCATTTCTTCTGGCGCCATTTGTCCTTCAGTTTAGCTGGTGCCTTTTGTTCAGACATGGTCTCACCGCAATAGCAGAAGAGCAAAAGTGGAACAACAATATAAGCTTTTTAATGCACGGCCTTGGTCGCGCCCTCCGCAACCTGAATGCAGAGGAGGAGGTCGTCCACGGTCCTCAGGAAGGACGGCAGCGCTCCTGTGGAGGAGATTTTTATGAGGAGGGAGCTGCCTGAGACCTTCATCTCAATCGACGTGTCTGCGGGCACCCCTTTGTTGTCGGGCTGGACTGCCCTCAGCACCTTCCCTGCAAGAGATCGAGAACCGTAGTCCCTCTTGATGGTTATCTCGGATCTCAAAGCTTGACACCAACCATGGTCTTGGATATGAGGCTCTCCGCGAGGGAGAGGAATTCATCCTCCTTGCCCAACGGAATCTGGGCACCCGCTGCTATGTTGTGCCCTCCCCCGGTCCCGCCCAGCCTCTCCGCAGCCTCCTTCATGACCCTCCCCAAGTTGAGGCCGCGGCGGACGAGGTCTGCCGTCCCCCTCGCCGAGACCTTCATGACCCCTGAGGACATGGCGAACCCCACTATCGGCCTGTCCATGGTGAAGGGTTTGGATGGGAATGCGATGGATACCAGGGTGCCGATCATCTTCTCGTCCACCTGTGTTCCGCCGTAGATGGCTTGGACGTGTGGCAGGATCTTGACCGCGTCCTTGTTATTGTGGAGCCAGCTGAGGTAGCCCGAGATGGTCCGCCTGTACTCCTGCAGCACCGCCTTGAACTCTGCGAGGGCATTATCCCGGTCGCCCAAGCAGATGGAGACGCCGAGACCGTACCGCCCTAAGCGCCCACACGCATTTATGGACGAGGAGAACTCCCGCGCATCCCTGAGCGGGCTATCGGCTGCCTCCTTTGTAAAGATGTATATGGCGCCGATCACGCTCTCTGCGTCCCTGCTTGAGAGCCCCTGCGAGATGAGGTATTTGATCACGCCATTTATGATGGTCCGAAGTTCCTCCCTCGAGAGGTCCGCTTGAGACCTCCAGCTGCCGTCGGGCTTCCTAGGGTCGATGCCTAGACCCTTGATGAGCTTGTAGCATGCGCCCTCGTCCCCGCTTAATCCAGGCAGGTAAGGCTCCATTGTGTAGGCGAGGCACTGAGCCAAGGGTCGGGACTCAAACCCGTAGAGCTTGAGGCCCTTCTTTACGATAAGTACGCCCTCCTTCTCGGCCTCCTCGACTATCCTGGTATTTATCCCAATCAGCGTGCCCCTCTCCCCCTTGTCTTGGACGTCGCCAAGGGCGCCAACTATCGCCAGCGGGATCAAGGATCTGTTTGCCTTGTTCATCTTGACCGCTAAGAGGTAGGCAGTCCCAGCTGCAGAGAGGTCTGTGGATCCGTCGAAGCCAAAGAGGTGCGGGTTCAGCTCCAGCAGATCCGTCTCCACCTGCTCTGGCGGGTGATGATCGACCACGACAAGGGTTCTGTCACCAATGTTCTTGAGAAGGGATTTCTGCCCGCTGCCCATGTCAGTGAAAACGATGAAGCGTAACTTGGACTGGGAAACTTCCTTGACGACTTCCTCGTCAAGTTGCTTCACGATCCTCAACTGAGGAGACGCCCCCGACCTTAGCAACGCTTGGAGCATTAAGCTTCCTGCTGATAGTCCGTCGGCATCGAGGTGGGATATGATAAGTATCTCCTCGCCAGGAGGGATTGCCAAAAGGACCTCGGCGATGCTACTCGCTCTCTCATCAAAAGAAGAGAACGACCCCCCGGGTAGGGACAAGACGCATGTTCCCTCTATCGGACCAGGATTGAGGCCTTCTCTGGGGAGTACTTCCAGTCGCGCGGGAGTTTGCCCGCCGAGATGTAGTACTTTGCGAGGCGGTTGATCTTGGACTCAAGAAGGTGAAGGCCCCTCTTTGAGTTCATGTCTTTTGGGTGCTCCTCCAAGTGCCTGCGGATGGCTCCCGTATGTTTTATGAGGTTGAAGAGGTCCTCAGGCAGCTCCGGCGCGAGCCCCTTCTCCGAGAGAACCTTGCCCAGCTTCTTACCCGTGAGTTGCCTCGTCAGAGGTATGCCGTACTGATCTCTGAGGAGGATACCTACCTGTGATGGCGGGACGCCCTTCTTGGCAACGTCCATCACGATGGACTCCACCTCCTCCGCAGAGGACTTTACCCACTTGGGCGCTCCGCTCTCAATCGGCCTTATGGAATGAGATTTACCTTTGATCTTACTCTTCCTCAATGAGCCCACCTGAGCAAAGCATAGAATAAAAAGCCATTATTAAAGGTTTAGTGCTCTGCCTGATTTGGCGTACCATTCCCCGAAGGCTCTGAAGGCCGCCCCCCTGTGTGAGAGGCGGTCCTTGTCCTCGGGGGGCATCTCTGCAAATGTCCTGCCGTCTCCACTCCTTGGTATGAATATGGGGTCAAAGCCAAAGCCGCCCGATCCTCTGATGGATGAGGAGATGCTGCCGTAGGCCTTGCCCTCGAATGCCAGTGGAGGCAATCCGGGGGAACAGAAGGCAACCGCGCACTTGAAGACGGCGCGCCTATCAGTTATTCCAGACATCAGCTGGAGCACGCCCCCGCAGCCTATGGTCTTGTAGACGTAGGAAGAGAAGGGACCGGGGAACCCCTCCAGAGCCTTAACGAAGAGCCCAGAGTCCTCCACAATTACAGGTTTTCCGAGTCTCTTTGCCGCCAATGACGCGGCGTACTTGGCTATCCTTGTCAGGGATTCGGACTGGATCTCGACCTTCTCGCACTCTACCATCTTTACGGTTATCCCGAATAGGGAGAGGACCCTATTTGCCTCCTTCACCTTATGACTGTTCCCAGTAACGAAGAGAACTTCATTCATCGCGCTCATGCTACCCATCACCTTTCACCCTCAACGTACCTGCCCCTGCGCCGGATCTCGCTGACCCTTCGTAGCACCTCCTCGGTCTCACCACCCATCACTCGAGAGTAGCCGCTGATGAAGCTGTTGTATGCGATCTTGGAGACCTCGTGGTGTGAACTCTCCAGGGTCCGGCGCATGAGGTGTATGTCCACGCCCCGGGCCTCAAGGTCCGGCGTGTACTCGCCGAGCCCGAAGTCTATGAAAAAGACGCTCCCGTCCTTCACGATCATGTTTGATGTGGTGAGGTCGCCGTGCACGATGCCACCTCTATGGAGCCTTCCCACCATCTTGCCTATCTTGACGAAGAACTGCTTGATTGAGGTCTCGTCCATAGTGGGCATCATCTTCTTGAGGGGGAGACCTGGGATGTAGCTCATGATTATCTCGGTCCTATCCAGATCCACGAAGTAGATGATGGGCGTTGGCACGCCGAGACGCCTCGATTCAGAGATTAGCTTCGACTCCAAGGAGGTTCTGCTGGTCCTGATGTAGGAGTCCAGGTCAGGGTTCCGGTAGGGCTTCCTTATCCTCCGCTTGAAGATCACGTCGAAGCCCTGCCACTTTCCTCTGTAGAGCTCGGCCTCTGCGCCCTTCTTTATCAGGGTCATCTCCGCCATGGCACCTCGACCTCATCAAGTCGCCACTTTGGCCTTATGTAGCTGGTCTCTATGGGGGCGGTCAGATCCTCCTTCAAGGCCAGATAACCCGTCCATGCGATCATCGCTCCATTGTCCCCGGCGAGATCAGGAGGGACCACGTAGAATCTGGAGGAGTGCTCTTGGCAGACGGACTCGAGTATCCTCTGCAGCCTCGGGCTTCGCGCAACGCCCCCCGTGAGCAGGAGGGAGGGTTTCTCTGTGTGTGCGAGGGCCCTCTCGGTGACCTCTGCGAGCGTCCCATACGCAACCTCCAGGAGGCTGAGGCTCAGATCGTGCGGATCGGATTCCTCTATCTTCCTGACGGCCATGGTGAGCAGGCCAGAGTAGGAGACGTCCTGCCCCTTCACGACGTAGGGCAGTGGTATGAAGGAGCGCCCCTCGTTGGCAAGCGACTCGAGCTTCGGGACGCCGGGGTGGCCTAGACCAAGGGATCTGGCGAAGGAGTCGAGGCAGTTGCCGAGGGCTATGTCCAATGTCTCCCCGAAGATCCTGTACCTGCCGTCCGAGAAGGCCGAGACTATGGTGTTACCGCCGGAGACGTATACCACGAGCGGGTCCTCCTCCTCTGTCACCATTCGGCCCACCTCGATGTGGGCGATGCAGTGGTTGACTGGCACGAGCGGTTTGCTCGAGAGGAGCGAGAGCATCCTCGCGACCGTTGCCCCCGTCCTCAGGCACGGTCCCAGACCTGGTCCTGCCGAGAAGGCGACCGCATCTACGTCTGAGAGGCGGAGATCGGCCTCCTTGAGGGCATCCCTTATGGTCGCGGATGCCTTGGCGGCGTGGTGCTGGCTCGCCTCCCTGGGGTGGATCCCGCCCGTCTTCGGGACGTATTCCGCCTTAGTGTTGGAGAGCACAGTACCCTCGGAAGAGACCACCCCGCACCCAAACGTGTGGGCTGTGCATTCGATGCCCAGCACGTATTGCACTGAGCTCATTTTTGTTACTGCCTTTATGCCCGTATAAATTCGGTGTAACCGCAGTAACCGCACGCCCATCTGGGGCCGGGCTTCGTGTGCCTTGCCATCATCCTTCCGCATCTGGAGCACTTCTTGTTCTTTGGCTTAATTGTGCCTTGGTTGTAGTCAAACTCATAGAGCGTTGACGATTTTGACATGACGATTCACCCTACTTTACCTTCTGCCCCTCGGGCGCCTTTGCCTCTGCAGGTTTCGACTCTGCGGCCTTCGCGCCTGCCTGTGCGCCCACGGCCTGCTTTCTGGCCTCCCGAGACAGGTTTCTCAACTGGACGTACTTCTGCTCGATCTGCTTGCCGCGCTCCTCGTCGTCGTAGACGTGTATTTTACAGATCGAGATGTTGGTGCCGTACGAGGATAGAGAACTTCTTACATATACCCTCTCCAGCGGAACTTTTAGGGAGGATGCCACTGCCTTCCTAAGAATATCCCTTCTGGGCGTAGATTTGGAGGCGACTTCGAGTTTAACTTCCCTCCGCTCCATGAGCGGGTTGGCCTTGTCTTCGATAATAGATATTTGATACTCTGCCTCTTGGGAGGACATTTTACCACATCCATTTCGGGGTAGAAGAAGTAGAACTCCTTTTTTAGCTTTCCTATTGGAGGCGCTGGGAAGGTAAAGGCGGCACAACGTGGCGAAATGTTTTGAATTCCTCCCATAATCCCAAATGAATGTACCAAAGCAGAAATATTATTAAGACATTAATGGTTATTCTTCCACATCCCAAGGAGATGAGAGGTTGTCAGAAAGGAACCCGTATCAAATGGCATTAGAACAGCTCGATAAATGTGCCAAGATGATGAAATTAGATCCAAACGTCCACGAGATACTGAAGTACCCGAAGAGAGTACTCTGTGTGAACGTGCCAGTTAAGATGGACGACGGCACCGTGAAGGTCTTTCAGGGATTCAGATCTCAACACAATGACGCCCTCGGTCCATTTAAGGGGGGGATCAGGTACCATCCCAACGTGACCATGGAGGAGGTAATGGCGCTCTCCGTCTGGATGACGTGGAAGTGCGCCGTGGCCGCCCTGCCTTACGGAGGGAGCAAAGGGGGAGTGATATGCAACCCCAAGGAGATGAGCGTTGGGGAGATCGAGAGGCTCTCTAGGGGTTACTTCTCGGCCATATCAGTGATCGTTGGACCCGATAGGGACATCCCAGCCGGAGACGTGAACACCTCTGGGAGGGAGATGGCCTGGTTCATGGATGAGTACAGCAGGTTGAGGACGTACAACGTCCCGGGCACAGTGACAGGGAAGCCGCTGCCCATAGGAGGGTCGGAGGGAAGGGTCGAGGCCACAGGCAAGGGCGTATCCATAGCCGGCAGAGAGGGGGCAAAGAAGCTCGGCATAGAGCTGAGGCGGGCAGATGTTGTGGTTCAGGGATTCGGGAATGTGGGATACCATTCTGCAAAATTCATGAGCGAGTTTGGCTGCAAGATTACCGGGCTGAGTGACTCCAAGGGCGGCATATATAACCCTAAGGGGTTCAACGTGGATGAGGTTTTCAGGTTCAAGGAAAAGAAGGGAACACTAGTAGGATATCCTGACGCAAAGGAGATCACGAATGAGGAACTGCTGGAGCGCAAGTGTGATATCCTCATCCCATGCGCGCTTGAGAACCAGATAACAGAAGAGAATGCGCACAGGATAAAGTCGAGGTTGGTACTGGAGGGCGCAAACGGTCCTACGACGCCAGAGGCTGACGAGATACTGCACCAGAGCGGAGTCATGGTTGTTCCAGACATACTGGCAAATGCCGGTGGCGTGAGCGTCTCCTACTTTGAGTGGGTTCAGAACCTGCAGAACTACTACTGGTCCAGGGAGGAGGTAAACGACAAGCTAGATAGGCTGATGGTGAAGGCGTTCAACAGCGTCTACGAGACCTACCTCAGATACGAGACGGATATGAGGATGGCGGCGTACATCTGCGCCATCAACCGCGTGACGGAGGCAATGAGGATTAGGGGCTGGGTTTGAGGCGGTAACGCGCTTGATCAGTCTGTTCTCTCGAATTGGCTGATCAGTGACGCTGTTTTTTCTTTCATGTCCTTGTCGGCAACGATTACCACCATGCCCTTACCCGGCATGCCGTATATCACGATGGAACCTTCTGGAGAGTACAGGATGGCCGGCAGGGAGAGGAGATCCTCCTCCCCGTCAACAAAAAGAAGGAAGGGGCCCTTCGAGAGCACCAACTGCCTTATGGAGGATACCGCCTCATCGGAGATGTGACCCGCCGGATTTGAGACCACGTTTGTGGGCTTCTCGGAGACAAGAAATGAGGACCGTTTTGTCTTATTATCGAATATACCTAGATCAGGGCGGTATCCCGATTCGATGAAAGCCTTGAGCGTAAAGTCGCCCACCACGATTACTTTTGGGGGACGCCTCGATCTCAGAATGTCAAGTGCCGCCCTCACGTTTGAACTTGGATCGCCCGTGAGGAGGGTACCGTACTGCTTAGATAACTCGTCCCTGAGGCGCGTAGGCATCCTCAGTGAGCCCAATTTCTCATCGCACCTTTATTGCGTATCGCCCCGTCTTCTTGGCGCCAATTATCTCCGCCAGCTTTGAGGACGGATCCATGATAATCACTATCCCGCTCCACTCGTCTGAGAGATCAGACCCACCGCAGATGGGGCACCTCTTCTCGTCCTCGGTCAAGATGTATTTGTCTTTCCTGCAGGCATACTTTGTGGAGGAGGGCTTATCTTTGCTCATTTCTCTCCCTTCTTTTCATCCGCCGACCCCTTCGGCGCCTTCTCGCCCCTCGCCTTCTTCACGTCCTCATCGATCCAGCTCAGAGCTCCTAGATACGGCTGCCTCATCGTCATACCTATCTTGCTGCTCCTTGAGGCGCCGCCGCTTAGGCTGACGGTTATTATCCTCGACCTAACCGAGACCCCCTTCTCCAGCACCCGTTGCGTCTCTTTGCCTATCAGGGCGCCCCTCTTCTCGTCGTAGGTTATGAAGTCGTTGATGACCTGCGAGACGTGAACCAGTCCGTCCATTGGACCTATTCGCACAAATACGCCGAAGTCGGTGACCTCGACGACCTCTCCCTCGACGACCTCCTGAATTATGGGCGTGTAGATTAGAAGGTCGAAGGAGGTCTTGTGATATATAGCCCCGTCTCCAGGCAGGATCTTCCCGACGTTGGAGACTTGGACGTTGAGGACGGCAAGAACCGCACCGAATTCACGCATCACTATCCCCTCGTAAGAGGCCCTAAGAACCTCAGCGGCCACCGTCTCCAGAGGAGATCCAAACTTCTCCGGAGGGATCCTGACGACATCGTTCATTTGGAGAAGCTTATACATGAAACTCACCAAAAATGGCGATTTATTGATAGCACATTCAAAAGGGCTATAAAAACTTGACGTAGCAACCCGCCAGTCTCGCTAAGCAGGCAGGGCGCAGATCAGTTTTGGGAGCCCATCTTTGTAATCAAATCGCTCTCCGGTATGAGACGCCCATGCTTTAGATAGATAACAGAAACGCCCTCCTTCCGGAGTCGCCTCCTTAGCGGGGAGTCGGAGGTTGCGACGATGTATCCCTTGCTCTTTGCCATCTGGACCAGCTGATCGTCAATGGGAGCCTTCGGGGCATGTTCTTTCAGAACGTCAAACTTCTTTGCGATCTCCAGAGCCAACTTCGCGAACCTCTGCTCCTTTCCGGTTCGCATCAACGATATCCTTTCCAGCTCGTCCACGACGCCTTTGGGAACCTTTACCTTGACAAAACCCACGCGCCTCAGTTGGTGGGCAATGTCGAATGGCTCGGACGCGGAATAGATCAAGATGTTTGTGTCTAGGATGACCGTTATCGTGCTGAGCTTACCGGACGAAGCCATACCCTATCAGCCGCCATCTACCGGCCAACATCCTGCTTATGGCGACCCTCAACCCGGACTCCACGCAGACAGGCCGCTTGAGAGCGAGCTGAGCATCATCCTTGTAAGCGGCGGTGACCGCACCTACGGTGACGGCGGAGCCAACCACCAGCATCAAGCTCTCCCTTGCCTTGATGTGCTCCACCTTCTGCATCTCCTTCGTACCCACGACCCTATCGAGGAGCGAGACCTTGAGGTGCAGCTCGGTCCTCGTGGGCGGAAGGGTGCTCGGCTTGCCTACCACGCTGCCCACAAGGTTGTCTGCCTTGGTGACGGCCGGATCGAGGGTGCTGCCTACCCCAACCAGCCCTCCAGGTCCGATCTCGTCTACCACCATGCTGCCGGACATGAGGCTCGATATGTACGTTAAAATTGGCTCGTACGATACCTTACCGCCCTGCTCGATCTTTATTCCCGGACGGATCTCCACCTCATCGCCAACCTTGAATTTACCTTGAATAAGCGACCCGCCCAGGACGCCACCCCTCAGCTTCTCAGGGGTGGTGCCCGGCTTATTTACATCAAATGACCTCGCCACGTACATCCTAGCGGGTTTTGTAGGGTCCCTTATGGGGGACTTGATCCTCTCCTCGAGCATCTGGATAAGGTAGTCAATATTTGAGCCGTGAAGGGACGAGACTGGGATTATGGGCGCACCCTCTGCTATGGTTTCCTTTGTGAAGGCCAGGATCTGCTTATAATTCTCGGTGGCCTTTTGTCTGTCGACGGCGTCGATCTTGTTCTGAACCACCACGATGTTCTTTACGCCTATAATCTCCAGCGCGACCAGGTGCTCCCTCGTCTGTGGCTGTGGGCACTCCTCAGCGGCGGAGATGACGAGTATGGCTCCATCCATCAGAGCCGCCCCCGAGAGCATCGTCGCCATCAGGCTCTCATGACCTGGGGCGTCCACAAAGGAGACCTTTCTTAAGAACTCTGTCTCCACGCCATGCATTGAACAGGTCTTTTTTGTGGTGTAGGCCTCCGGCGGAGCGCATTTAGGACATTTCCTGAAGACCGTATCGGCATAACCTAATTTTATCGTGATTCCTCTCTTCAGTTCCTCGCTGTGATGGGCAGCCCATACCCCGCTTAAGGCGGCGACCAGAGTAGTTTTGCCATGATCGACATGACCGGTCAGACCGATGTTGCACTCGGGCTGCCTCTTCTCCTCACTCACTCTTCTTCCCTGCCTCCTCACCCTTCTTGAGTACGGCATTTATCTGAACGATATCTTCGGTGATCATGTTACCCCTTACGAGCTTTCTCTTCCTACCGCCCTTCTTCTTTGGGCGATAGCCGGGGGCTCCGGAGAGCAGAATCCGCCTCTTCCCGCCGCCGGGGATGTCGCCCCTGATGGGTGTGCCGCTCTTGTCGCTTCCGCCCGTTATCACCAGCTCTTGGCCGGAGAAGCCGAAGGCCTCCCCGTTCACCGAGTCCCCTATCCGCAATCCAATTAGGGACTGTGCTTGGGCGTCGGCCACTGCAACCGTCTTTGACTTTCCATCAGAGGGGTTTGATATTACGACCTTGAACTCCACCAATCCCTATCACCGTAGAAACTTTTGTTGTTGATAGGAGTTCGAAGTATAATAATGTTTATATCCCTTTCGCCAAAATGCGGGAGGTCAATGCGCCGTATGGCGGACCCTAAAGGAGGGAGTCCTTCCATCGTATACGAAGGACCTTCTCTATCACCGCCAGCTCATCCTCGCCAAGTTCGCTCCTGTACTTCTCCTTCAGGAGAATTATGTCTTCGTCAGGGATCGAGACCAAGAGGGTGTCGCCCTCCTGAACCTGCCTGCCGACGGTGAAATTCCCCTTGATCGAGACGGCGATCTTCTCCCCCTTCTTTGCCTGCGGGATGGTCTTACCGCCGTCTTGGATCTGCATGATGCCCCCCAAGATCTCCCCGTCCTGCTTCATGATCTTGTAGTCCGGCTTTATTGTTCCGACCAGGATCTCGACGCCGAAGATGGGCGGGTCCTTCTTCCTGAATACGCACCCGGGTATGATGCGGATCTCTCCTGGAAGAGTTATCTGGCTGAACTCCCTGCTGCGCATATCCGCGACCGTCCTCTCGGACCAAGCCTTGAAGTCGTCCACGATGTGGTAGATCACGTTGCTGGTGAAGATGGGTATGCCACGATCCTTGGCCTCGACCTCAGCATCAGGGGTGGTTTTGATGTTGAAGCCGACTATGGTAGCCAGTTCGGGCTTGCTCCTCTTGACTATTCCAGCCTCTATGAGCTCACGCCTGCCAATGGGACCGATGTCCGAGACCCTCACCGGAATGCCAGAGTCCTTCAGGAACTTTACCAAGGCCTCCAGGGAGCCCAGGGTATCCGCCTTGACTATTACCCCCTCGGTCTCGGTGGAGAAGCGGAGCTCAGACATCTCCTCCTTTATCTTCTTTGAGGCTGCGTCAAGCGCTGCGTCATCGTTGGCGACAACCACTGGAGCGCCGCCCACCGCCCCCTCGAGGCCTGTGGCGACGATCTTTACGCCAGCGGCGGCGACCACGTCCTCCACCGACTGGAACTTGTCCTCCGGATCTCTTATCTCGTTTAGGGGTTTGGGGAGTAGCAGCGCCCTTACCCTTGTGGTCAACGGTCCCTCGAAACCGCCGATGACTATCCGGTCGCCTTTGTTGAGGATCCCGTCGTAAAGGATGACATCGATGGTTGTGCCGAGGCCTGGCTCCTCCTTGCACTCCAGCACCACTCCCCTTCCGGGGCCGTCGGTCACCGAGAGGCGCTTCAGGAGGTACTGTTGGACAAGCCCGCAGATCAGGGCGAGGAGCTCTGGTATGCCCTCCCCGGTCGTGGCACTCGTCGGGACTATGGCGACGGACTTTGTGAAGTCGTGTATCCGGTCGAAACGGTCTGAGGAGAAGCCGAACCTAGAGAGGTCGCCCACAATCCTGTAAATCTTGTCATCTGCCTTCGACTGAACAGCAGGGGGCTGGAGTTTATA
Organism: Thermoproteota archaeon; assembly: GCA_016882195.1. Lineage (GTDB taxonomy): Archaea > Thermoproteota > Methanomethylicia > Methanomethylicales > Methanomethylicaceae > VGLU01. The sequence goes on along the minus strand of VGLU01000008.1, from coordinate 31,728 downwards.
CGACTCCAAGAAGGACTTGTTGGGATAAGACCTCCAGCCTGGGACCTTGTCGACCTTGTTTGCGGCGACCACAAAGGGGGTCTTCCGCGACTTCAGTATGTCGATGCATTCCTCCGTCTGCTTCTCCACTCCCTCCAGTATGTCTATCACTAGGATGGCAATGTCTGAGACAGAGCCGCCCCTCACGCGGAGGTTAGAGAAGACCTCGTGCCCCGGCGTGTCGATGACCAGTATACCGGGCAGGGAGGTCTTGGACTGGAACCCCTTGATGACCGTGCTGCAGTAATTCTCAACGGTGCTTATGGGCAGGAAGCTCGCGCCGATGTGCTGGGTCATGGCCCCGACCTCGCGCGACATCACGCCCGTCCCTCTTATCTTATCCAAGAGGAGGGTCTTGCCCACATCCACATGTCCGAGAACCGTTACGATCGGCTGACGGACTGGCATCGAAGATCACCCGAGATCGTAAATGTGCTCCCCCTTTTAAAATTGATAGTCCACAACCGGCGCGTCCTCAGGCGGTCACCCAAGTGTGGGGTTGAAAGACGTGGATGGGCGTGCCGGTCTGCCCGTTCTGCTAGTAAACCCAAGTCGCGTCCAATCTGGAGTACTTCACGAGATCGGATTCCTTGAAGAAGATGGCGAGCTCCCTCTGGGCGCTGTCCAGCGAGTCCGAGGCGTGTATTATGTTCATAGTCTTGGAGCATGAGAGGTCGCCCCTCACGGTACCGGGGAGGGCCTCTTTGGAATCGGTGGAGCCTATCAACAGTCGGATGATTGAGACTGCGCTCTCGCCCTCAACTGCCATCACCACGACTGGAGCGGATCTGACGAATTTTATAAGGTCGTTGAAAAACGGCTTACCCTGGTGCGCTGAATAGAGGGCCTTCGCCTGTGCCTCGGACATGTGACTGAGCCTCATTCCAACTATCTTCAGGCCCTTTCCCTCAAGCCTGGATAGAACTTCACCCATCAGACCCCTTACCACGGTGTCTGGTTTTAACATGACAAAGGTTCTTTCGATCATTTCGCGGGCACCTTGGATGACCACTTGCGGTGGCGTGCAGCCCTCTTTAGCTCCAGCATGTTCTTCCTGCACTTGCTCGAGCAGAACCTCAGTATCGTGCCGTCGTTCTTGACGTACATGAGACCGGTGCCGACATTCATGTCACGGTTGCAGAATGAACATTTGTAGGTTCTGACCATCTTAAACGCCCCAATCCAGAGAGGTAAAAGTTTTGGAAGTTATAAACTTTTATCTTCTCTCGCAAGAAGACCCCGCCTGATAGGACTGGGATGAATTGCGTAAAATTAAATATTAGGATACTAAAAATGATTAGGGACGTTCCCTTTGTGGAAAGATGTTCAAGTGACTGTTGCAGGAAAGGTCTTCAAGGCGAATCCGAGTAAGGTCCTGGCATTAAACAGGGTTCTCGATAAATACTTTGGACTGGTTGAGTGGCACCTCCGTTTTAACAGTGCCTCAAAGAAGTACCTCCACGACAACGGCTATGAGAAGGCGAGGCAACTCTTCAACATCAACACCGCCCTGATCCAGACGGCAAGGGACAAGGCTATCGAAACGCTGAAGTCCTTTGAGGGGAACAAAGAGAAGGGTAGCGTTCTGAGACTGAAAAAGATATCTATACGCTTTGATAAGAGGGGCTATACGTTCTCCAAAACCACCAATACCTTAACACCATATTGGCTCACTTTAAGCCTGAACGGGAGAGAGAGAATATCGCTCCCTTTAGTCTTCGGCGAGAGGCAGAGGCAACGGATAGAGTCGGCTTTTAAAGGTGAGTGGGAGTTCACAACTGTTGAGATGATAAGGCGGAACGGGGAGTGGTATGCCCACCTCGTACTAAAGAGGGCTGTTGCTTTAGAAGACGAGCCAGAGACCGTGATCTCCATAGACAGGGGTGAGAGGAACCTTGCCGTTGCGGTGGCAGTATCCAGGGACAACCCAGAAAAGCCTTTAAGGGGGCAGTTCTGGTCCGGGGCCGAGATAAAGAGGGTCAGGGGGCTTTACGGCCACATCAGGAGGAATTTACTGAGGAAGAAGTTGTTGAAAAAGGTGAAAGAGATCGGACGAAGGGAGAATGGGCTTGCCGACCAGCAACTGCACATTATAGCGAACCAGATGATACAATACGCCAGGCAGTTCCCCAAACCAGTAATAGTGATGGAGAACCTGAATGGGATACGGGAGAACTTCAACAAATCAAGGAAGTTAAATAGAAGGTTACACAGCCTTCCATTCAGGAGGCTCCAGATGTACGTAGAGCATGAGGCGAACTTAGAGGGCATAGCGGTGAGATGTCTAACTAAGAAAGAAACCATGTATACGTCTCAGACATGCCATAAATGCGGGTATGTTACCTAGGTAGAAGGGAGGGAGTTCGCATGCCCCAACTGCGGACTGAGGTACAACAGAGACCTGAACGCCTGTGTAAATATAGCCCATATCTTAATGAGAGGTATGGGATGGGGGAGCGGTGAACCCCCCGGACCAGCAGATGCGGGGATGGGCGTAAAGCCTGCTCTGAACGCTGGAAGCCCCTTCCGATAGGGAGGGGTAGTTCACCAGCACCTTACCTTGGGATGAGCTTCTTCGCCTCGCGCTCGGTCTCTCTGAGCAGCAAGACGTCACCAATCCTGACGGGCCCCTTGACATTTCTGGTGAGGATGCGCCCTTTGTCCTTACCATCCATAACGCGCACCCTAACCTGTATGACCTCGCCAGTCACCCCTGTGCGCCCTACGATCTGTATCACTTCTGCGGGCGAGGCTTCGCTCGTCTCGTGGCTCAACGTCTAAACCTCCAAAAGAGGGGATTATTAGGCTTCCCCTTTCTCAGCCTTCTCAGCCTTCTTTGGGGCCTTCTTCTTGGGCTTCTCCTTTGGTTTAGGCGCCTCTTCGGCTTCCTTTGGAACTTCCTTCTTGGGAGCCCCTTTCTTAGGAACCTCTTTTGGAGCCTCCTTGGGGACCTCTGGTTTCGCTGGTGCTTCTTTAGCCGCCTCAGGTGCGCCCTTCAGCCTCAACGCTGCAACCTTGGAGATGACCTCGTCCAAGAGCGACTTCCCCTTGCCTGCCTCAATAACGGCCACGGCGGATGTTGGGACATCTATACCGGCTGACTCGCCCAGTTTGCTCTTTGAATCCACGTAGACGTATGCTATCTTCTTATCGTCGGCGAGCAGAGGTAGATGTGCAACGATCTCTGGCGGATCAACGTCCTGCGCGATCACCAAGAGCCTCGCGATTCCTCGTTCCACGGCCTTTGTAGACTCGTTTGCGCCTTTCCTTATCTTGCCGTCCTCGGTGGCAAGCTTCACGGTCTCGTAGGCGCGCTCCACTATATCTGGAGTCACTTCAAACCTTACAAACATAGCTTTCTTTGACATATACAATCCCTCAGATTGCTTCATCGTTCATTTCGTTAAGAGGAGGAGAAAGGGATTTATGAGCTTTTTGGTTCAATTGTGGGTGTAATAGCCGATTATCCCATCGCCCTCGCGGTAAACCCTCACGAAGCCAAACCTGTAGAATTGGAAGGTGCTGGGAAGCGGCTCCTCCATTACGGCTGGGTCCGCAACGCCCTCCACAACTTTAGCGTCGGGCATAGTCACGCTGAGCGGAACGCCAATTCCAGATGGGATCCACTGCACTATGGACGCACGCAGCATCTTGGCCTCGGCAACGTCCTCGCTCAGTAGGCATCCCTTGTTGGAACCGACGACTTTGACGTTGAAGAGGTTCATGAGGCGGAATACCGAACCTTTTTTGAGGGTGGCCACATCCTTGGACTGGAGCAGGACGGAGTTCTTCTTTTGTCCCACGGCGTAGTCCCTGCTCCCCCACTCGTGGTGGTCGGGGTGGAGGGGTATCCTGGCGCAGAACTCCCTGTCGAGACCGGTTAACTCGAACGGAACCGGGTCTTCTATGAAGACGAAGCGCTTCACCATTGGATCTAGGATCTTCCTGTTAATCGAATCCAGATTGTCCCAGCTGATCATGGCCTCAGAGGGCTTAACGCCGACCTCCAGCATCAGGCGCCTGATGGTCTCCGGCAGGAACCCCCTCCTTCTAAGGGCGGCTATGGTGCCGAGGCGCGGGTCGCTCCAGTCCTTATAGAGACCCTCCTCGATGCCTTGGCGTATCTTTGACTTGCTGAGAACAGTCCCCTCAATCTTGAGACGCCCGTAGTGGATGGCATCCGGATAATCCCATCCGAAGTGCCGGTACATGTAGAGCTGCCTTAGCATGTTGACCTCGTGCTCCTTGCCGCGGAGGATGTGGGTGATGCCCGTGAGGTGGTCGTCGATGCCTGAGGCGAAGTTGTATAGTGGCCAGACCCTGAACTTCTTGCCCTGCAAGGGGTGGGGCTTGGTGTCGATGCGCATGGCTGGCCAGTCCCTCAGGGCTGGGTTGGGGTGGTTCAGATCGGTCTTGACCCGCATCACCGCACCCCCCTTCCTGATCTTGCCGCTGAGCATGCCCTCCCAACGGTGAAGCTGCTCCTCCGCCGGTAGATCCCTGCAGGGGCACGGCCGCCTATCCAGAGTGCGTCTCTTGAAGGACTCGGGCGCGCAGGTGCAGATGTAGGCACCCCCAATGGAGAGAAGTTTCTGGGCATATTCGTAGTAGATTGGCAACCTGTCGGATTGGACGATCTCTTCGTCCCAGTGTATCTCGAGCCACTTAAGATCCTCCTTTATGACCTCGTATGCCTCGTGCACGGGTGGCTTGACCGAGGGAGAGGTGTCCTCGAACCTGAGGGTGAACAGACCGTGATACGTCTTGGCATACTCGTCGCTCAGCAGGGCGGCGCGGGTATTCCCAAGGTGGATGACCGAGTCAGGGTTGGGGGCGAACCTTACATGAATCCTCTTGTACTTTCCCAAGTTGGGCAGCGGAGGGAGGAGGCGCTCCGGTTGCTTGACCTTCTCCTTGGTGACCGAGAGACCGAGAGAGTTTGCCATGGACTTTTGGGCATCGGCACTCATGGAGTTTATTTCGGAGACGACCTCGTCCGCGAGACGAAAGACCTCCGCAGCGTGCTCCTTTGCCGTGGGATCCTCGGAGAAGACCTTGCCAGCCACAGCCTTGGGGTTTGCCTTCCCACCATACTTTAGAGCGTTTAAGAGGGCGTATTTCTTGAGTATGCCCCTAATTCGCTCCAGATCCCGATCGGCCATAATTATTGCCTCTCTCGTCCCTGCTTAACGTTGCATTATAGTGACGTATCTGTGTATCGGAATTCAAGTTCTTATGGGTATTGATATCATATCAATCAGTTGGGAGCCGAAGGGCGGCACAGAGCGTGCTGCTACTTCTTTCGAGAGATCGCATACTTGGCAAGGTCCATCAGGGCATCCCTTGCGGGGGATGACGGAAGTTTGGAGATGGCGACTGTTGCCTTACTGATGTAGGCCTCCGCCTTTCCGTAAACGTATTCGAGCACCCCGTGCCGCCCCATAGACTCGAGCAGTTTGGCGATTTCGGAGTCTGAGGCGGTCTTCTTGCCCAGAACCTTCAGCAGTTGGCCTCTGGCCAGGCTTGCGAGGGCCATTATCACTATCAGGGTCTTCTTGCCCTCCCTGATGTCGTTTCCAACCGACTTCCCGAGAACCTCCTCCTTGGATGTCATGCCGAGGTAGTCGTCGAATATCTGAAATCCAATCCCCATATTCCGGCCGTACTCGCCGAGGAGGCGTATGGAGCGCTCGTCGCCGCCACCCATCACCCCGCCCATCTCTGCGCTTGCCTGAAAGAGGGCGCCCGTCTTCCTGTAAATCATATCGAGGTACTCGGCTTCGGAGACATCGATCCTAGACTCGAATGCCATATCCATATTCTGCCCCTCCGAGAGGACTACCGTGGCCTTGGCGAGGATCTCCGCCGACCTTCTCAACCTCTCACAGTCAACTCCCCCTGAGAGGAGCACGTTGAATGCCTCGGCAAAGAGGAGGTCCCCTGACAGTATGCCCATGGGTACGCCCCATACCGTATGGACCGTGGGGACGCCCCTCCTAAGGAGGTCGCGATCCATTATGTCATCGTGGATCAGGGTAAAGTTGTGGACCAGCTCAACGGCTGTTGCTGCCGGCAGGGCATCCTTCGCCTCTCCACCCACCGCCTCGCAGGACTTCACGACCAGAAAGGGTCGCATCCGTTTGCCGCCCTGGATCGGCAGGTGGATCGCTGCTTTGTAGAGCTGGCTGCCGTCACCTGCCAGAGACTTTTTGATCGCCTCGCCCACGAGCGCGGCAACTTTCTTCATCTCATCCTCTAGCGTTACTCCTCACCCCGAGACCCCTCTGGGTCACCCAGTTCAGCAACTCCCCCTTTAGAAACACTGGCGCCGTCTTGAGTTCCTTCACGGTTCGGGAACCGGTGAGCAGGGAGGCGACTTTGAGCTCACGGATCATGCGATTCAGCTTTGACTCAACAGCTTTAGGGCTTGTAAACGCCGGGATCAGGAGGGGGCGCGCCACCCCCACCAAGTCTGCCCCGAGGGCTATTGACCTGGCCATGTCCAGACCGCTCCCTATGCCTCCGGAGGCGAGTATCTTGACCTTTGAACCGAGGGATGAGACCTCACAGAGGCTCATAGCAGTGGGTATGCCCCAGTCCCAGAGCGTCTCTGCGACCTCTGCCTTCATACTGTCGCCTTGGAGTTTTGCGTTGTAGTACTCAACCGCAGCCCAGCTGGTACCGCCCGCCCCGGCAACGTCGATGGCGGATACGCCGGCGCCAACCAGCCTCTCTGCGGCCTCCCTAGACATGCCGCAGCCGGTCTCCTTAACAATTATAGGTTTTTTGATGGAGGCGGCGAGCCTCGAGAGGCCGCTCAGCACTCCCTTGTATCGGGTATCCCCTCCGGGCTGCACCAGCTCCTGCAGGGGATTGAGGTGGACCGCGAGGGCATCGGCATCGATCATCTCGATAGCCCTCTCAGCAGAATCCACGACTTTGGGAGAGAGGAGCTGGGTGGCGCCCATGTTGGCCACGACGAGTATATCGCTTGAGACCTTTCTTACCACACGGAAGCTGTCCTCCAGCCTCGGGTTCTCTAGGGCAGCCCGCTGGCTACCAACGCACATTCCGATCCCCAGATCCTTTGCGGCCTTGGCTAGGTTCGCGTTTACCTTCTTGGTCTCAGGGTGGCCCCCGGTCATGGCCGAGATGACCACTGGTACGGAGAGGGTCTTCCCAAAGACTCTGACCGAGAGATCCATATCCTCAAAATCAAGTTCGGGGAGGGCATTATGGACGAGTTCCACATCGCCTAGGTGGGTGGACTTCTCCTTTGAGCCAACTTCCCGATCCCTGCAGATTTCCAGATGAGACATCTTCCTTTCTGAAGTCAAGTGTACCCCCTCTGATTATGAGTTTTATCCAATATAAGTACCTATGACCTCATCACCCGACAGGATCTTGGTCAGCAGACCTGGGCGGGTGATGTTGAACACTATGGCGAGCCGTCCACCCTCAGAGAGGTAACTATCGATCTCTCTCAGTTTCCCCGCGATCCCGCCTGTAACATCCCCGGGGCGGCCGCCGAGCACGGCGAGAGTGCGCTTTATTTCACCCTTCTTGATCCTCCTCAGTAGCCCCTTATCTGTGAGGATGCCATCCACGTCTGTCCCGAATATGAGGGCCTTGACCTCCAGCCTTCTGGCGATGAGGCGGGCTATGCGGTCACCGGAGAGGATGCGGGCGCCATTTACCGAGTCGAGGACCACGTCACCCCCGACGGCAGGCAGAAGACCAGTCTGGAGAGAACGCTCGATGGGAATAAGGAAAGAGCTGTTAGGCTCTATCTCGCCGTCTTTGAGCAGGAAACAGCTGGACGGGTTTATGACGAAGATCGGTAGGTCATATTTGAGGAACGTGTCGGTAATTATCTTCGCAAGCGAGAGCATTGCCGCCCGGATCTCGGCGCACCCCTTCGGGCTCAGGACGGCACCCTTTGAGAGATACCTCTTAGCGATGAAGTGACCAAAGGATCCTCCCCCGTAGACCAGAACAATTTTCTTCTCTTTCAGGTCGAATTTTGCCAGTTCTCTCGCTATTTGTTCCATGACCTCCATGTTGGGGGAGAGCGGGGAGTCCTTATTCGTTATAGCGCTTCCTCCCAGCTTTATGACGAAATCGGCTCTAACCAACTTCTCGTACCCCCGATGAGGTGAACCGGAACCGATCGTAAGAGGTCAGTGGTAGAGTCTCTTTCGGCGCCAATATAAGTTCTCCCATAAAGACCTCAGAGCAGATGGTTTTGCCACCATAGGAAGGCCGTAGGCGGGCGACCCTGTTGAGATCCCTAAGACTAGTTAGCCCGATAGAATGGACGAGCGCCCCCTCAAGGGAGATGAGGTTGCCCAGCGTGGGGGCGTCATTCCCCCTGATGGCCTTGCCGCCCTCCAAGACGAGGTGTCCGAGCAGGTGCCAGAGCGGACTCGCCAGCTCAGGGAAGGACGCTGAGAACGAGTTCAGTGCCCTCTGCACCGCCCGCCCTTTATGCCGGATTCTTAGGTGGACGGAGGCGTCTATCCCGCCCTCCAGAGAGATCAGCCCCTCCCCGCTTCTGCAGACCACGAAGCCGCCGGATATGGAGGTCAGGGCCCTGGCAAGCGTGATGAAGGATCTGCCTTTCACCCGGCCGAGAAGGGCTGGAACCGCCGATTCCGCATCCTCTATACCTGAAAGGAAGAGGAGGGATGCTGTGCCAAGAAAATCGCGCTCAGTCTTCTCCTCTATGTTCGATGAGATGGAGAATTTGCCGCTGATCCCCCTAGATTTCAGGTAACTTTCTATCGCATGTCTCAGGGAGGGGGGGTGGAGCGGAATATCAAGGTCTTTTGATTCCTCCTTGGTTACACCGACCTGGACGAAGAAGTCGAGGGTGGAGACGATCAGCGGGTTGCCGAGGCTTGTGAAGGCCTCCCCCAGAATGGGGATTGAGAAGGGAATTGCCAGAAGGGTATCCGCCATACTGATCATCTAGATCTGCTCTGGCAGTGCATTAATCCTTATTGGGCGGTTTAGTGCCCGTCAGCGCGTCACGACGAAGGAGCCGTATCCTACGACCCCGCCCCTTGACCCAGAGGTGTCGCCCGATGTGGCGTAGCAGAGCCTCCTGCAGGACTTTGCCCCGAGCTCCTGAGCGGCGACTATTGTGGACATCACGGGTCCTGGGCCGCACATGCTTATTCCCTCTCTTATCACGATCTCGCCGACGCCTTGTGCGTCCATGGCGAGGATGGCCTCGCCAACCTTTGCGTCCTTCTTGTACGCCACGGAGTATGGTTCGTAGTGTGAGAAGTCGGTACTCGCGATGAGGAGGGCTGACCTGTCCCCTAGAACCTTAGCGAGAGATCTGCCCAGTTCAAGGGAGGTGCCGTAGTCCTGAAGCATCATGCAGATGGGTAGGATCTTGAAGTTCCCCTCGTAGATGTACTGGAGGAAGGGCAGCTGCACCTCTATGGAGTGCTCATATAGGTGGGCCTCATCGTCCAGCTCAGCCGAGCAGGTCTGGGAGACGGACTTTGCGAGAGGCTTATCCACCGCGACCCTTCCCATTGGGGTGATCCAGTCCTCCCCGCCCCAGACAGAGATGCCGGCGCCCATGCCCGTGTGGTTCGGCCCTAAAAGGACCACGACGTCTGGAGGGGGCTCCTTTGAGAGCTGATAGTAGCCGTGAGCCGCCACCGGACCGGAATAGACGTAGCCCGCATGGGGGGAGATCACGGTCAGGATGCTCCTCTTGCCTGAGGGGGTTCTCTCAGGGAGGGCGCCCGGGCCTACCTTGTGAAGGAAGCACCATCTTAGCTGGTCTTTAATGGAGGATGGACTGGCTTCGTAGAAGGTACCTGCGACAGAGGGGGATCTATCCCTCAAGATCGTATCCTCCGTACTCCTCCTCAGCGACAAGCACCTTTGATTCGAAGTCCTCTATGGAGGCTGGCAGCTCTGCCGTTGGGGGCAACTCACCCCTCTCCCTGAGGATCTGCCTTGAGAGTAGCCAGTAGGCTAAGGCGAGCGACTTCCTTCCCTTATTGTTTATCGGAATAACGAGGTCTATCAGCTGCGACCTGTTGTCGGTGTCGCAGAACCCTATTACGGGGATTCCCACCTCCGCGGCCTCGACGATGGCCTGCCAGTCAGCCCTCGGATCCGTGACGATCAGCAGGTCTGGCTCAGCATAGTTGGGAAGCTTGGGGTTGGTGAAGGTTCCTGGGATGAACCTGCCGGTGAGGCTCCTCCCGCCTATGATTGAGGAGAACTTCTCGACCGGTTTGAACCCGTACTGCCTAGCAGAGGCGGAGAAGATTTTATCCCCCTTGAACCGGGATATGAACTTCGATGCGACCCTGATCCTGTCGTCCGTCTTCCGCACATCGAGTACGTATAGCCCGTCCGGTCTGACTCGGTATATGAACGGGCGCATGTCGTTGGTCTTGACGTGCGTGCCGATATGGATGCCGGCGGCCAGGTATACCTCGAGCGGGATGAGCAGGTCGGCAGTTTCAAGAGCAGCCATCGAGTTCCACACCATTAATGGTAATTAGGTTGAATTCGCCATACCTCTTTTATATTTTTCCTTCTTCCTTGCCGTGGACGTGGAACTTGAGGGACTCGTCGATCAGTTCCACGTGTGAGAGGAACATCCGCCTGCAGCAGTACCTCTTAATGCCCAGAGAGTCCAGAACCTTTGCGGGGTTCTCCCCCTTAGATACCTCCTTCTTGAACTCCTCCCATTTATCAGCGACAACCTTGCCGCAGGTGAAGCAGCGCACGGGTATGATCATGTGAGCACCTCATCTGTAGGACTTCTGCTTCCTTCTCCTGGCGCTGTGCCCACCGAACTTCTTCGGTTCGGTCCTTCTGGAGTCGCCCACGAGCATCCTCCTGTCATACGCCAGGAGCCTCCTGCGGACGGCCTCCCCGCCGAACGCGGAAAGCACGTTGGAGATTACGACCTTGGTCGCCTCGGCCTGGCCCATGATTCCGCCACCCGCCACTCTGATGTGTACATCTACCTTGTCCGCAACGTCGCGGCCGACTACCTCTATCGGCTCAGCGATCTTCAGCTTAGCCACTTCAGGCTTGAATAATTCAAGCGGGATGTTGTTTATGAAGACTTTGCCGTTCCCGCTAAAGGCTACGGCCCTCGCCACCGCCGTCTTCCTCTTACCACTGGCGGCAACAACCTTCTCACCCATTACACAGCCCACCCCAAGGTTCTAGAGATGTCTTCAATCCTCATATAGGAACCCCTAAGATATTTTGCGTCGGCCTCGTCTATCCTCTGAAATGACTTGGACCTCAGGTCTTCGGGAACACCGATGTAGACCTTGAGTCTCTTCAGAGCGTCCTTGCCGGATGGCGACTTGGGCAGCATGTTCCTTATGGCGTAGTAGACCAGCCGGTCCGGGGGGCGGTGCTGTTTCGGACCAACCTCCTCCGGATTCTTGTAGGTCTTCAGCTCCATCCACCGCGCATACTTGCTCATTACGGATGCCCTGCTACCTGAGACCACCATCTTCTCGACATTGACAATGACCACGCTGTTGCCGTTTATTAGCTGCTTTGCGACGCCGGTCGCAACCCTTCCCAACCTCAGGTTGGTCCCGTCTATGTATACGGTATCTGGCATCATCCTCACCTCAGTATCTTAACGCCACGACCTCGTGGGTTCAGTTTTAGGAGTACCTCCAGCGATACCGCCCTGCCACCCGACTGGGCTATCTTGGCCTTTGCGGTCTGGCTGAAGGAAAGGGCAGCCACATCGACCTTCTTTGAGACGTTACCGAAGCCGAGCACCTTCCCCGAGACGGCCACAAAGTCCCCCTTCTTTGTGAGTTTGTCGATCTTACTCAAGTTGATGGCCACGCTCCTCCTAGAAGGCGCGGAGAGGGAGTCGGAGAGGGATCTCCATACATCTGCATTATTTGATCTCGAGGCTCTCCTCAGTAATTTTATGATATGCCTTGTCCTCGGGCTCGTTGGAAGCGTTCTCTTGACCATTTAAGACGCCTCCGGTAAGTCCTTAATGGAGTTCTTCAGATCCTCACATTTGTGGAGCAGGACCTCGCAGGCGGCTAATACGAGTTCCTCGGTTGAGAGCGAGCCTGTGGTCTCCACGATAAGCTCGGAGTTCCTGTCGTTGTAGGACACCCTTATAGCGGAGTTCGGGCAGACCTCCTCGCAGACCTTGCAGAGCGAGCAGTCCCAGATGGAGGTCACTGCAAGGTTCTTGCCCTTCACCGCCAGTATCTTCTTGGGGCACTCCTCGACGCATACGGCACGCAGCTCGCACTTTTTGGAGTCTATGGATATCACGGGCTCGTACTTCACGACGCATGCGGATACAGGCTGCCACTTGGCGTGCTCCTTCCCCAGTCCGAGCCTCGCGTGTGCCACCAAGGCCACCTTCTGGCCTGAGTTGAGCTTGACTATCGGGATCTCATTATTTGCAGGAAAGACAGACCCTTCTGCCTTTAGCCTCCCGGAGTATACAATGGAATTGTCCTCCTTCGCCTCGACCTCAAGAGTGAGGACGGACTCGCAGAGGTTGCAGCCCTTCTTATCGCAGCTGCATTTCTCGGGCAGTGTCAGCGTCTCACCGCCCTTGAGCGGGATCAGCCCCAGCCTATGGGCAAGCATCTCATCGTAAAGGACGCCTGTGTTCTCAGCGATGTATACCTTGTCTATGGCAGGGATCGGAACCTCAGCCATTATGATGCGCCTTATGGCACTCATAAACGTGGGCTCGATCTCGCGCACCAGAAGTCTGAGCTGGTCATTGGTCGTGCCGAGAACCTCAACATCCATGATAATTTGAACCCCCAAAAGCATTGTTTTTGAAACCTGAGGAAGGGTATTTAAGCTTTCGCGGTTAGACCCTTCTCCCCCTCCTGCCTCCGGGCCTTCTGGTGGTATCGTGGGGGATGGGGGTGACGTCCTCGATCCTGCCGATGATCATACCAGCCCTTGCCAAGGCCCTGATTGCGGCCTGGGCGCCAGGTCCAGGGGTCTTGCTCTTGTGACCGCCCGGTGCTCTGACCCTGATGTGTATCCCGCTGATCCCCTTCTCCAAGGCAGCCTGCGCCGCCCTCGTCGCGGAGACCATGGCGGCGTAGGGGGAGGGCTTCTCGCGGTCGGACTTTACGATCCTCCCCCCTGACTGGAAGGCCACAGTCTCGGCCCCCGTCAGGTCGGTTATATGAACGATTGTGTTGTTATACGAGCTGTAGATGTTGGCGACGCCCCATTTCATGCCCTTATCGAGCCTTGACATCTAATCATGCCCCCTTCTCTGCCATCGGTTCCGCTTCCACGGGTATCGCTATTCCGCACCTTATCTGGGACTCCTCGTCCCTGCTCACGAGATAGCCAGGGGCGGAGACACACCTATCGCTAATGGAGATGTGCCCATGAACTATCAACTGCCTCGCCTGATACGGGGTCTTGGCAATGTTTAGCTTTAACAAGATCGTCTGAAGGCGCCTCTCGAGGATCTCATCGACGCTGAGACCCAAGACATTGTCGAGAACGGCGTCCTCATTCAGGAGACCCAATTTTGAGAGTTTCTTGATAAGGTCCTTCTCCTTTACGGCTCTCTCGCTCTCCTCCAGCGCCAAGATTGCGCTTGCCTGGTTTCTGTAGGATTTGACGATCGAATTAGCGTACCAGAGTTCCCTCTTGTTCCTAAGTCCGTACTTGCCGAGCAGGGACAGTTCTTTGCCTAGAGTGTCCTTCTTCCATGGATGGCGCGGTCCTTGCCAACGCCTCCTGCTTTTCTTAGGATCTCCCATTCTGAACGCCTCATTCCTTCTTTTCCTGTTGTTGCGCTGCCTGTTGCTGCTGCAGGATCGCCTTCCTTGCAACGCCGACCGCAGCGCCAAACCTTCCGGTGGTCCTCGTGCACTGGCCGCGAACCTTGAGACCCTGTGAGTGTCTTACGCCCTTCCAGCACTTCATCTTCTTCATGTGGTCGATGTCCGACTTCATACCGACCACAAGGTCTGAGCCGAGTAAGTGGTGATCCTGACCGGTGAACGGATCTTTCCTTCGGTTGAGCATGTGGCGGGGGAACTTGGTTTGGATGGTCGTGAGCGCCTCCTCTATCCTCTTTATATCGCTGTCCTGAAGGAGGCCAACGCGAGTCTCCGGATCCACACCGCAGCTCCTCAAGATGGCAAACGAGGTGTTGATCCCTATGCCCCTAATCTTGGTTAGGGCGTACGCTACCTTGTCCTCACCCTTGAGATCCGCATCCACTATTCTGACTATGTGTCTATATGACGAACTCAACAGACATCTCCTACTTTAAGGCAAAATAAGAACAATATGATAGTATTTAAGAATTTCTTTTGTAAGACCTCACGAATAGGAGTGGTTTAAGGGGTCGTAAGGATGGCGCCGAGGGGGGGATTTGAACCCCCGCGACCCTTGCGAGTCACAGGCTCGCAGGACCTAGCCGTTTTCCAGGCATGAGCCTTGATTGGTCTGCTCCCTACCAGGCTAGGACACCTCGGCAAAAGCCCCCTGTCTAGCTTTTTGAATACCTCTTATTTTGTTTTTTGCTTTTGCTCTTGCTTCCCGTATCCTCCCATATACCGATTGGTTGCAGAGAGGCTTTGTCGCTTACCGTTCTGGTTCAAGGACCTGAAGACCTTGTAGCCACTCTTCCTCGAGACAAGTTCTACGTTACCGAAGGTCTCGTTCATCTTTTTTGATATCGCATTGACCCCCTTCCTGAGAACCAGCTGCAGGCAGCCACCCTTCTTGAGGTGGGACTTGGCACCCTCTATGAGGGGAAAGATGACCTTGTAACCTGCTGCCAGTGGGGGGTTGGAGATTATAAGGTCGAACCTCCTGCCCTCGAGACCGGAGTAGAGGTCGCTGTGAATGGCCTCAGCATTCTGAACGTCGTTGGTATCTATATTCTCCTTCGCAAGCTTTACCGCAGTCGGATTGACATCAACCATGGTTACCCTCAGCCTCGGCCTTATCTTTGCTATGGTGATCCCTATCACGCCGCAGCCGCACCCCATATCGAGGACTACCCCCTCGTCTGGAAGAACCATGCTTTCCAGGAGCACTAGGGTGCCGAGGTCTATCCTGTCCTTGGAGAAGATCCCGCTCGAACTCGCGAACTCCATGCGATGACCCCTGATGTCCAGCCTGAGGACGAACCTCCGCCTCTCCTTAGGTGGTTCCCTAGAGTAATAGTGTGCTGGAGGTGCATCACGGTTTAGGGGCGGCAGGGAGTTCACCAGCCCTTCGGGTAGGTTCCCGGCTGCATGACGGTCCGCTCCGTGTTCGCCACTATGCCATGATCTGACTTCAGGATCTCCTCTCCGGAGAGCGTGGCCCTCCCTAGCCCGATCAGCTCACCCTTCATGGTCATGAAGCAGATGGTATCGCCAGCCTTTATCTCACCCTCAACCCTGAGAACGCCAGGAGAGGCCAAATTCGCGCCGTGGCAGATGGCATCGACCGCGGAGTCCCTCACGAAGATCTTTGGGAACTGCCACAACGCCTCCTCTATGGGGATTATGACCTCCCTCAGCAGGGATTCGTCGCCGGACCCCTTCCAGAAGGTTATGGCATCGAGGAGGTCGTGCAACTTCATGCTGCCCGAGCCCTCCTTGAACGGCCCGGCCTTGGTCCTACGGAGCTCCCGCATGTGGGCGCCGCAGCCCAGAACCTCGCCTATGTCGTGGCAGAGCTTCCTTATGTAGGTCCCTGCCTCGCAGTCCACCCTCATCAGAACGTACCTCCCCTGCCTCTCAAGAACCTTTATGGAGTGGATTGTGCGAACCCTCAGCGCCCTCTTGACGGACGACCTCACGGGAGGCATCTGATAGACGGGCCCAACGAACTCCTTGATCACCTTCTCAAGCGGGTCATCATCCACATCGCCGTGCAGCTCCATCAGACAGGCGTACTCTTTGCCAGACTTCATTATGAAGGAGATTATCCTGGTGGAGCGGCCAAGGGTTATCGGGAGGACCCCGCTCACCTTGGGATCCAGGGTACCGCCATGGCCGGCGCGGTCTATAGCGAGGAGGCGTTTGACCCATGCCACCACCTCGTGGCTGCTTGGACCAGGCGGCTTGTCCAGGTTTATTACACCCGTCTCTAGGTACTCTTTCAAAGGGCGAGACCTAGGCGTCCAGCCGTGTGCAGGGTCCGTCTGCTCCTTGTCCTTGATAGACGGCGTTCTTGGCTGCAAAAACAACACCAGTATCTCAGGTTTCCTAGATTAGTTACATCGATCCACTCTATCTTATGCTTTGCGAGAAGTCCTGCCCTCAGGGCAGTTTGATTTCCATATTGTGTAAGTCCTCTCGATCCTATTGCACGTGAGTTTTGAGGTACGTGCCCACTATGGTCTTTAGGAGGGTGACTGTTGCTTCCTTGTCCCAGAGCGCCGTATTTATCACGAAGTCGTAATGTGATAGATCATTTACGTCCAGGCCGTAGATGGCAAGGTATCGCTGGCGCTCGCTCTCCTCGCGGGTCCGGGTCTTCGCCTCGGATTCCTTGAGGCTTATCCCCTCCCTCTCGGCTATCCGCTTTACCCTCTCCTCGAACGGGGCGGTCAGGTAGAAGCTTATCTTGCGCGCAGAGGAAGAGGAGAAGAAAGAGACAAGCCTGCCCTCTAGGATCAAACCGCCCCTCTTTGCCAGCTCGGACGTACGACGGTCTATTTCCTTGTCAATTTTTGGATCCTTATCCGCCACCTTGGAGAATTCTTCAGGGGAAACTCCCTTCTCCATCGCCATCTTTCTGAATATGGAGCCGGCAGAGTGGCAGGGTATTCCGTATAGCTCGGCAAGTCTGGAGGCACAGTGGGACTTTCCTGATCCGGCGGGTCCGCTTATTGTGATGAGGATCTTCTTCACCAGCGACTTTGAACCCAATTGTCTCACCGTATTGCTGGTATCTCTGCTCGTTCCTAAAGAAAAGGGTTTTGAGGCGCTAGTCGGAGACTGATGGGATGTTGAAGACCCTTTGGATTAACGTGGATACGCTGAAGGAGCTGATGAGGTACCAGACCCAGAAGTTGAAGTCCGTCCCGATGTACGGCAGGGTTATGGGGGAGATTGCGACTGTGACTAGGTTGTAGCCGAATACCGCGTAGAAGAGGTAGTAGAATATGAAGAAGGGTATTATGGTCAGGAGCATGGGTTTGAACTGGTTCTTCGTCATCTCTGACTGGGCCCTCTTGATCGTGGTCTCCTTCTTCTTTAGCCTATCGATCGCCTTCTGATCCTTCGCCCTAACGGCCTTGCTATACGCGCTCTGCCACTCCCTTACCTCGGTCATCCTCCTCCTCATTATATCCACGTCGGTAAGGGTCCTCGTGGCGACGGCCGATATCATGGCCATCGCTACGGAGAGCAGGAGGATCGTAACTGCCGCCAGAGGGTAGTCCTTTGCAGGACCGAGCGCGTAGGAGAGCCCGTTAATAATTGCAAGGTAAATCTGAGAGAAGAACTCTAACACCAATAGCCTCACCTCTTGAAGAGGTCGGCAATGACCGCTCCTGCAGCCATGTGCCTGCCCTCTCTGTTATCCGCTATCGCAACCGTGCAGCCGGTTAGCACCGAGATCGCAGCCGCCCCTCCCCTCCCCATCAGTTGGTGCTCATCTATCTTGGATGGTTCGTCGTCCTCGCGGGTTCGTATCCCCACGTCCTTCATCCGCCTCTTAGATATGGACTCGGGATCTGCCTCAAGTAAGACTATGGAGTCGGGGAGAAGGGACTCTGCCACCCATGAAGGTATTCCGGGCATGTAGCCATCGGGTGTTCTTATGAAGATGTGAGTATCAACTATCACGTTGCTCTTCTCGGTGATGGATCGTATCTTCTTTGCAGCGCTCAGCTGGAGGGCCACCTGTCCTTTGAGAGGGAGCCTCCGCATCTCGTCCCTGTCCTTGACCAGCCCCTTGGCGGTGGCCTCTTCAAACATCACGTCCCCGTAATTGACGTGCTTTACGTCCACCCCGCGCTCTTTGCAGAGGGTGATTGCCGAGGTTAGGACGGTTGTCTTGCCCACGCCCGGCACGCCTGTCACTATCACCAGCTTTCCAGCCCTTGCGGGTCTTTTTATCAACGTCATCACTCCTCGGTCATTACTCCTGCCCAAGGAACCTACCGAGACCTGGATAGGCCTCAGCCAGCTGCTCCTTTGCAAGTATCTGGTAGTACTGGTAGATAATACCTACGGATAGGAGTATGCCTATACCGCTTCCGATCGCGCCCAACATATCGGCTAAACCGGCCAAGAGACCTATGGTGATGCCGCTTATTATGGTGAGGGACGGGATGTACCTGTTCAGGATCTGCTCGATTACCCCGGGCGACCTCCTGAAGCCGGGTATCTGGAGACCTGCTTTCACGAGCTGGTCGGCCTGCGCCTTTGCGCTCATGCCAGATACCTCGACCCAGATCTTGGCGAAGGCGACGGAGAAGGCGACAAGGATCAGGGTGTAGAGGAGAGCGTGGACGGGATCCTGGGCGACGGTGGTGATGCTCCTAGGCGGCGAGATGTAGTAAAGGAAGCAGCCGGGCAGCAGCTCCCTGCCTGTGGAGGTTGCGTTGAACATCGCGAACCAGTTAACCCATGGATTGGCGTTGGCGAGGTTGATGTTCTGCCAGAGCACCTGGCCGAAGAGGAAGAAGTTCGCAAAGAGGGCGGATGCTAGGATGACGGGTATGTTCGAGACGTACATGAACTTCAGCGGGATCTTTGCCCTCATGCCTCCATACTTCGCGTATGCCACGGGAATCTCTATCTTCATGCCCTCCAGATATACCGCCACCAAGAAGACTATGATCATTGTGATGAAGCCGGTCATGTCCGGGTAGGGGTACCTCGTGAAGACGCCTAGTATGTTCTCTCCGCTGAGTGCAGTCTGGAAGAAGGCGATTATGGCACCGAGGGACTTGCCGTCGGCGAGCGGTCCCACAGGCGAGAAGGTGAGCCAGACCACCTGCTGGGATACACCAGCGAGGATGAAGAGGCTCACGCCGCTGCCTAGACCCCAGCCCTTCTGAACCATCTCGTCCAATAGCAGGATGAGCACCCCCACAACCACCAGCTGTGCTACAATCAGCGCCCCGGTGGCCATGTCAGGCGTTCCATAGGCGCCTCCCATTAGGAAGGCGATGCCCTCGAAGGCGGTCATTGCCACCGCCAGAACCTTCTGTGTGCCGGTGAATAATCCTCTGTCCTTGGTCTTCGTCATGTCAACGTTGATGAGCTTTGAGCCCGCCAGAATCTGCATGATAAGGCCGGCGGTGACTATTGGCCCGATTCCGAGCTCCGTCAGCGAGCCCTTCTTGGATGCGAATATGACCCTGTAGAAGAAGAACTCCTCATACCCCTGCTGGAAGAAGGGAACCCCGTAGAGGGGGATCTCGGCCATTACTAGGTAGATAGCGAGCGCGAGGCCCGTCCAGAGCGCCTTCTCCTTGAGGCTGATCTTTCGTTGAGGTTTTGGGATCTCCGGCAGATACTTTATTACCGGCTCCATGAGATCCAAGAAGCGGACCATGGTAGTGGCAACCTCATTCTGCTAGGACTGCCTCCCCACCGGCTTCAGAGATCTTCTTCTTTGCGAGTTCGGTGATGTGCGGTGCCTTTACAACCAGAGAGAAGCCGATCTTTCCGCTGCCTAGAACCTTGTCATAGCCCAGCGTGGAGAGGTCTAAGACCGCCCTTCCCTTCTCGTCCTGCTTCAGTACCTTCCCTTGAATCAGCGAGGATAGCGCCCCAACGTTTATTGCCTTGACCTCGTGCGTCACTGCGGTCGGTCTGACGAAGCCATCTTTGCCAAAGTGATCCGAGCCGTACTTCGTGGTCCAGCTCCATTTATGCTTGTGAAGACCGGCTTTACCAAAGCCCCCGCGAGATCCAGACTTTCTGTGCTGACCGACCTGACCCCAGCCGTAGAGTCTAGATCCACGCTGCCTACGAACCTTCCGCTCCCTTCGAACTACCATCTGTAAACACCACTACGGTTAGCGATTATCAAAAAGACGGCTATCTAATATATTTTTACCTTTTTCCGGTCGGTTCTATTCCACTCTTATCTGCTTCTTGGATTGTTTGACTGCCTTTTCGAAGGTAACTTCCAGGACGCCGTTCTTGTAGCTGGCCTTGGCGGTGTCGGGCTTGACCTTGGTCTGGAGGGAGACCTCCTTGTAGTACCGCCTCTTCTCCCTCTCCACAGATATCGTCAGGCTCTCGTCGGTAACGGAGAGTTGGATGTCCTTCTTATCCACGCCAGGGAGCTCTGCATAGACCATAAGGGAGTCCTTGCTGTCCACTACGTCCACGAGCGGCTCTATCTCCTCCTTGAGTTCCGGTCCCTTCAGTCCGGGCTTTACGTTCCCGAACTCCTGTATCATTGGCTTTCCGTCCGGTCCAACGGAGACCGAGAAGCCGTAGAATATGGGGCCCTCCCTATCCTTCGCCTGGTCGAATGCCTCGTTCATGAACCGCTCCATCATCTCGTCTATTTGGTCCAGATCCCAGAATGGATCAAACCGGAACGGCCGTCTCCTTGAGGACATGCGATCCACCCAAATATGGTAAAGTGGCGGGGGCAGAAAAATTTTCTGGTTAGCAGATAGAAAACAGGAGGATCAGATCATCCTTTGGATGAGGTCGTTTATCGCAGAGCCCCTGTATCCAAGCTCGCCGCCAGAACCGATGTGCCTCATGACATGCCCCTTGAACCCTCCGCTTGGGGGGGTGAGCCTGAACGTCCTCTTTATCGGTGCTGGGACCTTGCCCTCCTCCATTATCCGACCGGCGAGGGCCTCAAAGGTTCCCATACCTGCCTTCTTGAGGGACTCCTTGGTTATCCTCTCATCGCCAGCTAGACGGCCTCTCTTCTTCAGGAGGTCTACGAGGGACCCCTTGGTTATCTCGCCCCAGGTGATGTAGTCCACCGCCTTGTTCAGCATCCCGATGTTGGAGGGGGTGTCGGTGATCAGTGCAGCGTTGTGCTTCCTCGGAAGGTTGAGGCGATTCATCGTATCCAGCAGCTCGGGGGCTATCCCCATCCTGCCTCTGAGTCTGATGACTAGATAGAGTTTCATTGGTCGCACCTCATTGTTTGAACCTGTAAGTGTTCTTAAGCGCCTCATAGACCGCTCCGGCAAAGTTGATCGTCGTCCTAGTCTCGCCTCTGGAGACGACCCAAGCATCCTTTATGCCAGCGAACGTGAGGAGGGTCTTCGCAACGGCGCCGCCCACGAGCCCGATGCCCTTTGGGGCAGGGATCAGGGTCACCCTTACGCTCCCGCTCTTCCCGGTTACGGTGAAGGGGAGGCTGTGGGGTTGACCGCAGGGGCACTCCCAGTTCCCGCATCCCCTCCTCACGGGGGTGAGGTTGAGTTTTGCGTCGGCCACCGCCTTGTCTATGGCGAATCGCATCTGCTTTGACTTTCCGATGCCTACACCGATATAGCCGTCGCCATTCCCTACGACGACCCCGATCTTGAACTTTGTTATCTCGCCCGCGTCGGTCTGCTTCTGGACTATGCTGACGTCGAGAACCTCGTGTTTCATGTCTGGGATCAGGGCGTCCACGATCTCCGGTTCCTTGATCGGGATGTTCTGCTCGAAGACGTCCTTTATGCTTGTGACCTTACCTTCCATTACCTGCTTACCTAATGTCGTTCGCGGTACCCATTGAGTCTGTTGGTATGCCAATCTACTTCACCCTCTTAGAGATAGCTCCCTTAACCTCTTCAAAGTGCTCCACGAGCCTCTCTGGGGAGATTCCACCCGAGAGGTATTGGGAGAAGTAACTCTGATACCTAGCGGGGTCCTCCTTCTGGATATGCTCCGCGTACTTTGCGATGTGGACTCCGCTGACACGCTCATCCTTAGGCAGGACCTCCTCGTCGTGCGGAACCTCAAGCCCGGCGTCGATCGCGCCCTTAAGTGCAGCCAGAAGCCGGTTCTCCTTGGTTATCACGTACCCATTGAGGTCCAGGATTGCAGACTTGAGCCCCCTGCCGACGGCTCGCCTTCCCAATAGAAAGCCCGCAAGGTAGGCTGCTGGGAGGTTGCCCGTTCCAACCTTCCAGCCATACTTCTTCAACTCCGAGGTACTGGCGTGAGCCAAGACCCGATCGCCCTCAATCTTTGCCTCCACCAGCTGAAGGTTGATGTGCTTTATCGTCTTCCTTACGACTAACCTAAGCTTTCGGCTTGAGATCAGTTTCTTTCTCTGATGATAGTCCGTCCTACCCTCCCGCCTTCTTCGGAAGGTAACCTTGTAGATAGTGCCTTTGGCCAACTTTTTTACCTCCTCGCCAAGTTGTGCTCCTCGATGTAAGTCTTGAGTTGCCTCTTGTCGTGGAACGCACCGCCCTTTGCCTTAAGGTAGAGCGCCCTGTACACGGCGGGCGTGATTATCTTCCTCCTGCGAAGCAGGCGGAGGAACTCCCTTATGGAGCGGATTCTGTTGATCCACTCGTCCCCGGTGACGGGACCTTTACGTGTTCCCGGTCCCTTTCTTAGCCCCTTCCTTTTCTGCAGGTGAGCATGCCTGTACCTTCCCCTGCTCACCCCGGTCTCGGGGCGGGCCTTTATGGCGCCTTCATTTATGAGGGCGCGTATGTCATCGCGTGTGATTGCGATGCTGATGTCCTCGAAGCGCTCCGGGTCCATCCACACCCTGCTCTCTCCGACGTTTAGTACGTCTGATGCGATCCTCTTCTGAATCTTTAGGCTCATCTGCGCTCCTCCTCCTCTTCGATTTGAGCCTCTTCCTTCTCTGCCGACCACTCCTCCTCTTCTTTTACCTCGGCTTCCTTCTCCTCCTTCTCGGCTTCTTTTGGAGCCTCTTTCTCCTTCTTTTCCTTCTCCTTTTCTTTCGCTTCCTCTCTCCTCTCTTCCTTCTCTGAAGGGCGCCTGTTGATGACGTGAAGCTCTAGCTCCTTCGCCTTCCGGAGGATC
The DNA here is from genome assembly GCA_016882195.1 of Thermoproteota archaeon. Classification (GTDB taxonomy): domain Archaea; phylum Thermoproteota; class Methanomethylicia; order Methanomethylicales; family Methanomethylicaceae; genus VGLU01. Next base: position 8,722 of record VGLU01000008.1, on the reverse strand, counting down.
TCGAGGCGTTTCCTCGTCCCAACTGTTCCCGCGATCCTCACGACGTCCAGATCAGAGTTCACAACCGTCAGGTCTTCGACCCTGTAAACAATGACCTCGTGCTTCCCGGTCGGGTGCAGACCTCTCGTAAGTACCGGTCCTCTGTATCCTGTCTCGACGATAGCAGCCCTGCTCATCTTCTTGAGGCGCATCTTGGATCGTATGCCTTTGCTGCTCCTCCATTTATCGCCGAGACGCGGGAACCTGTGGGTCTCCGACCTCTTGAACGTTGGCCTTTCGGATGAGATCTTCTCCCTAAGCTTGAGGGACTTGCTGAACTTCTTGAGTGAACGCTTTGCCATGGAATTACCTCCTCTCCGCGAGATAGACGCCGTCCTGGAAGACCCGCGGGTCCATCTTCTTCACATGAGTGGCCATATGGATGTTCGCGGCGGTCTGACCTACCTCTTCCTTGTCTATCCCCTCTAGGATTAGCTCGTCACCTTGAACGGTGACCTTGACGTTACCCACGATCTTGGCAACCCTCTTCGACCTCTCGCCCATGAAGTTCTCGATCAGGACATCCTTTCCGGCAACTTTCACGGTTATGGGGAAGTGGGCGTAGATGACCCTCATGTTATAGACGTGACCCTCGGTCACTCCCTTGAACATGTTCCGGATGTGCGACGCTATAGTACCAACCGTTGCGTTGAGGCGCTTCCCTTTGCTGGGGGACTCTAAGAGTATCTCGCCGCCCCTCTTTGAGAGTTTCAGCCTTGAGTGGGCAAAGTCCCTTGATATCTTGCCCTTCGGACCAGAGACCGTGACCAACATTCCTTCCACGGAGACCTCGATGCCCTCTGGGATTTTGATTGATTCAGAAGCGTAAGCAGACATCGCCCTTCCCCCTAATAGACGTAGGCCATCAGTCTCCCGCCCACTTTGTTGGCAATGGCTTCCTTATGCGTGAGTATTCCCTTGGAGGTCGTCAGGATTAGGAGACCGATATCCTTGGCAGGGAGGTACTGGTGCGCCCACTCCTCCAATTCCTTGTAAGAGACCGAATAGTAAGGCTTGATCACGCCGCATTTGTTGACCCTGCCCAAGAGCTGGATCCTCAGCTTTCCAAGCCTTCCATCGTCTATGAACTCAAACTCGCCCACATAGCCTGACTTCTGGAGGACCCTGAGGACGTTGGCTATGAGCTTGGGGGCCGGTGTGACTATGCACTCGCTCCTGCCCCTCTCCTCGCTATTCATTATGTTGGCGAGCACATTTGCAAGAGGATCCTGAACCCACATCTTCTCCACCCCCTACAGATACTTCTTGAAGCCGAGCGTCTCCGCGGTCTCGCGGAAGCACTGCCTGCAGAGGTTGAGACCGTATCTCCTGATGATGGTGCTGCCCTTTGAGCCGCAACGTTTGCAACGCCTGCTGCCCTTTCCGAACTTCCTCTCTTTAGGGCGACGATATTTTCCCATGTCTCTAACTCTCCGTCTCCAATTTGATTCCGTAGCGCTCCTTTAGGAAGGAGATAGCCTCCTCCTTCCTTACCCTCTGTTCGCGACCGATCTTGCCCGGACGCCCCATCCTTCGAGCGACCCTGTACCCCGGCCTCTCGAGCACAATGCAGACGTTCATGCCGAATATGCCGAGGGAGGGGTCGTACTTCGTGCCGGGTATATTGATATGCTCGGTTATGCCAAAGGAGACGTTGCCGTAGTCGTCGAAACAGCTCTCCTTGATCTTATTCTTCCTCGAGTCGAAGGCGCGTCTCAAGAAGTCATCAATTGCTTGGTCCCTCAGTGTCACAGCGCAGCCGATGTTCTCCCCTTTTCTGACGCCAAAGTCCCTTATTGCCCTCTTTGCCTTTCTGGGACAAGGCTTAGCCCCAGTGAGGGACTTGAGAACTGTCATTGCCTTCTCTAGCTTCTCTCCGCCCTCTCCTATACCCATGTTCACAACTACTTTGCCTATCCTTATTTTCTGCATGGGGTTCAATTGGCCGCTCGGGGCGGCCTTAGCACCCTCGGACATTCTACGCCACATCTCCGCTGATATTTATGATTGGACTCCCCTTACCTATCGGGAATAGATACTTAAGCGTAACGGTATTCTCCACATCGCCGATCATTACCTTTGCAAGGCTGTTGGGGCCCCTTGTGTCAGGGGTCTCCTTCAGGGTTCCATACCTTCCGATGTTCGTCCCACCTATTATTGAGACGAAGGCATCCGGCTCCAGGGGTATGGAGTCCATCACCTGACCGTCTGGGATGGAGATCTTTAGGACGTCGAAGATCCTGTACCCCACTTGGATGTTGAATGGATCCTCGACCTTTACTACGGATGACCTCCCGTCGTGGAGGTTCAGCTGAACTCTGTTGCCTCTTAGAATCCGCTTACCGGTCAGCCTGACCAGTTTGAAGGCGGCCTCCTCTGGCGTGATCTTTACCAGAGCCAACCTGTTGACGCTGTTGGGGAGAATTCTGTAATACTCGTTGGCGGGCTTCAGGTACACCACGTCCATCAGGCCCACTGGAAACTTGTGGTCGGTCCTCACTTTGCCGTCTATCAGCACTTTGCCCTCTGCGAGGACCCTCTTGACCTCGCCCAGGGTCTTCGCGTACTTGAGGACGTCTCTGAGCAGGATCCCCAAGGGTATGGCCCAGGAGATTGGGTGAGGGCCAGAAGCCGGGCGTATGGTGAACTCGTGTTCCTTTATCATTATAGGCCAGAACCGCGGAGCAGGATAGGTCTTTAGATGTCTTTTCAAGAAGATTTCCTCCTATTTTTTAGATCTCGATTCGAAGAGTCGCTTCCTTCTCTTGTCGGAGAGGTCCAACTTTGTGATGGTCACCTTGGACGGCGATATGTACACGGGCTTGTTGGTTCCGTCCATCTTCTTCATGCTCACGCCCTCAATGGTCATCCTCATCCTCGATAGGACCAGGGAACTGACCTTGCCCTCATGACCTGTGTAATCGCCCCTTGCGACGAGTACGGTATCGCCCTTCCTCAACGAGGCGGTCTTGAAGCCGTACTGCGAGCGCAAGTCCTTTGATAGCGGAGCGCGCATCATCGCCGCCCTCTTGCCAAGGGACGAAATTATCTTTCTCTGGACTTTTGGTTTAATGCTGGTCAACCATAGCACCTCACATTATCATTGATGAGAGGCCCGCGACCTTAGGCCACCTCTCAGCAGCCTCCTTTGCCACCGGCCCCCTGATCTCTGTTCCCTTGCACTCTCCTTCCTCGGTGACTATTACGCCTGCATTATCCTCAAACTGTACCCAGGTTCCGTCAGCCCTTCTGAATGGCTTCCTCTGCCGGACTATGACGGCGTGGAAGATCTGGCGCCTCGTCTCGGGCGTGCCCTGCTTGACGGATACTATGACCTTGTCGCCCACCGCTGCGCTTGCAAGCCTTCGTATCCTGCTCTTTGCGCTGGGTACGCCTATGATCATGACGAACTTAGCCCCACTGTTGTCGGCACAGGTCAGTATCGATTCGTGGTGGAGGCCTGCGCTTATCCCCGGGCGGTATGTGATTCCTCCGCCTAGACCCTTCCCTCTCTTCGCCATGCTCAGACACCGCCAGTCTTCCTGACGACCACGAACGAGACCGTCTTGCTCAGGGGCCTGCACTCGGTGATCTTCACGTTGTCGCCCTTCGCGGCCCCGATGCACGGGGGGTTGTGGGCGTGTATCTTTGACCTCTTCCTGCCGTACCTCTTATACTTCGGGAAGTGCTGTAGGAAATCTATCTGGACGACGACGTTCTTGTGCATCTTGTCGCTGACCACCTTGCCCGTGAGGGTCGTCCCTCTGATTGAGAGAGAGCCGTGGAACGGGCAGTTCTCGTCGTCACATGAACTGGTTTTGGTCTCTTTGGATGCCTGTGGCATTCAGTGTCTCCTCCTCTGCAGCCTCTTCAGGCGCTCCTCAGGACTGAGGAGTATCGCATTACCCTCCACGGAAACCTCGTGTGGAATATAGAAGGCAAATTTTGAGTTCTGTTTCGGTATCATTTTATCACCATCTGTTGTCGAGATAAGTAGCGTCTTTGTGGTCTCGTCGATAACCCTTCCCTCAACGCCTATCTGGGTGGGGTCGGTGGAGAACGCCACCCGTACCTCCAGACCCACCAAGTTGTGATACAATAAGTTTGAGACGTTTACCTTCATTCCTCGTCACCCTCTTCCTTCTCGGCTTTCTCTCTTTTCGCCTTCGCCTTCGTCTTCGCCTTCTTCTCCCCCTCAGCCTTCTCGGCTCTTCGGATCCCCAGCTCCTCCTCCCTGCTCACAGTATGGAATCTTGCGATGGTCTTCCTGAGCAGCCGTATTCTGGCGGGGTTCTCGAGGGACCCGCCCATGGCTTTCATGGCCATCATCTTTGACAGTTCGGTTTTGAGCTCGGAGAGCTTCTTGCTCCGTTCATCCATGCCCATCTTTCTTATCTCGTCAATTCTAATGATCGCCATCGTTCATCACTCCGCTGCCTTCGGCGCAACCTCCACAACGCTGATGTCGTCTATGGTCTTCACTGGGAGGTAGATGCTCACCTTTATCCCGAATGCGCCCGGTTTCAGCAGGACGTGGGTGACGGCGATATCCACGGCGTACTTCCTAGGCTGGCCGGCCTTCAGTATGGCCCCGGATTTGAACTTCTCGTAGCGCGACCTCTCGGTAGAAAGCTTGCCGCGGATGACGATCTCGGCGCCCCTTGCGCCGGCCTCCATTATCTGCCTGAGGGCTATGAATGCCGCCCTTCTGAAGTGGATGCCCCTCTCCAAGGCGGAGGCAACCCTGCTCGCCATTATTCTGGCGTTGAGCTCGGGGCTCTGTACCGGGATCACCGCTATCTGGGGGTTCTCCAAGCCGTACTTGGTCTCTATGATGTGAGCGAGCTCCCGGATGGTGGCGCCCTGCCTGCCTATCACCATTCCCGGTCTCTCTGCGTAGATCACGACCCTGTTTCCAAGAGGCGTCTTCTGGAACTCCACCCCCGCGTATCCTGCACGCTTCAGCTCATTCCTTAGGTAATTATCAATGATCATGTTCTTTGATGCCTTATTGATGAAAAATTTCATGACGCTCATGCGCCAACCTCCTCTACGACTATCTCGACGTGGGTGAGCGGGTGATAATACGGCGTGGATCTGCCGAACGCCCTCTGTATGTAGTTCTTCATCCGCATGGCAGCCTGTGCGCAGGCGTGGCGTATCCGCAGGCTCTCGGTATCCAGCCCCTTGTTCTCGGCATTGGCCTTCGCGTTCTTCAGGACGTTGAGGATCTCGGATGATGCCTTCACAGGGTACCTGCCTGAGGGAATTCCGAACCTGGCGGCGATCTCGGAATGGTGTGGGACGTTCTTCTTGAACCTCCTGTAAGGAACGCCCTCCTTCTTCTGAGTTACGCGCTCCAAATATGAGATGGCGTCGTCCAATCGCATGTGCCTTATGGCATTACAGATCTCCCTGGCTTCTTTAGGCGAGATGTGTAGATCTCGTCCACTCGCCCTTGCCATTCTGTCAGGGTCCACCTCTACCGTTGAATATCCCCATTCAGGCATTACCCACACATCCAGTTTACCATGACTCATTGAATCGCAAGTTTACAACTTGGGAGGGCTATAAAAGGTTTTTTACAGAAAGAGAAGAGGATAAAAAAAGGGTTTATTTTAAGGGTACGAACATGGAGCTCCTTGTCGCCTTAAGGCCTGGGGCACCATGGGTCACCTTGCCACAGGTGATTGCGAACTCGCCAAGGTACCGCCCTATCATCTCGGGAAGGATCTCCACCGGCGTGAACTCCTTGCCGTTGTGCACGGATATGGTCAAACCGACCATCTCCGGAAGGATTATCATGTCCCTGCAGTGCGTCCTTATGACGATCTTCTTGCCCTTCGAACTGGAGGTCTTGGCCTTCCTTATCCTCTCGAAGAGCGACCTCTGCTCAGGGGTAAGACCTCTCAGTAGAGACCTCCTCTGCCTGCTCGGGAGGAGCCTTATGAACTCATCCATGGGCATTCCCATCAGTTGCGAGATGGTATATCCGCGGTACGTGAACTCTCTTGACATATCCATTCCTCCAAATTAGCTAGATCACTTCTTTCTCCTTCCGGTTCTCCTTGAGGCGATTACCCCCACCTTCTGTCCCGGAGGAGCATTCCTGCTAACGGGTCGACCACCCGTCGGGTGGCTGCCGCCTCCGTGCGGATGGGCGTAGGCGCTCATGGCCTTTCCTCTTACCCTCGGGTACTTCACGGACCTTGCCTTGAACTTGTGGTAGTTGGCGCCGGCTTTGAGCAGGGGCTTCTCGACGATCCCTCCAGAGGCAACTATGCCCACAGTGGCCCTGCACATGCTGTCGAAGGGCTTCACCAGTCCAGACGGGAACTGGACCAAGACGTTGCCGGCAGAGTGGGACACGAGAGTCGCGTATCCGCCTGCGGACCTTACGTACTTGCCGCCGTCGCTCGGTCTACCCTCGATGTTGCATATCAGCGTCCCTTCAGGGATGCTCATGAGCGGGAGGACGTTTCCCACGTCTGAGAATGCCCCGGCTCCGAAGGCTATCTTCTGTCCCACGAAGGCGCCCTCTGGAGCGACCATCAATGAGGTTACGCCGGAGCTGTTCCTCACGATCGCTACTGGTGCGCCCCTGCCAGGATCATGAACTATGTCCTTAATTACGAACTCTAAAGAGGAGGTCTTCTCTTCTGGGAGGATCGGATGGTACCTTACTCTTCCTATCCTGTTCCATGATGGAGCCTTGAAGACGGACCCTCCACGACCTCTTCTCTGTAGAACCTGTCTCTTTCCCATTTTATGTCACCTACAGTAAACCTATCTTTGTTGCCAGCTCCGTGGCGCTGAACTCCTTCTCGAGCGCCACGATGGCCCTCTTCTCGCCCGAGGTGTTAATGTTCGTGTTGACGGATTTTACCTTGACGGCGTAGAGCTTCTCGATGGCGTGCTTGATATCGTTCTTATTTGCCTTGATGCTGACTATGAAGGTGAGCTTGTTCTCCTTCTCCACCCTCTCAAGGGCAGACTCTGATGAGACGGGCCTTATTATCAGATCGCGGGGTTCCATTTCAATTCACCATTCAGCTGAATAGTTCATCAAGCCTCTTGAAGGCAGATTCTGTCCAGACGGTGAGCCTTCCGGGATGACCTCCCGGCGCAAGCCTCTCAACGTTCAGCGAGCCGACCTCAGCGAAGTCCAAGCCCGGAAAGTTCCTAGCAGCCAGCCTGACCGGCGGGTTTAGCTTGTCGGCGACCAGTAGGATGAATTTTGGTCTTATCCAGCGCCTGCCGCGGTACTTCCCCTTTCCGGATCTCTCCTTTATGCCCTCCTTGGCGCGGACGGCGTCGTCCCAGAGGGAGATCTTCTTGAGGAAATCTCGGAACTCTGAGGCCTTCTTGAGGTTCTTTATTTCGTCGGACACGACGATGGGAATGGTCAGCCCCTCCTGCACGACGTGGCCCCTGCCCACCACCATGTCCTTTACGCCGGTGGCAGCTATAGCCGACCTCAGGGCGAGCAGGCGCTCCTTCTCGTTTATCCTCTCGTGGTATATCTTCTCAAGCCGCTCAGGAAATGCGCGCCTTCCGCCTATCACGTTGGGGACGAAGGCTGCCGGTCCTCCACCCTTTACGCGGGGAACTCTGGCCAGGTCGAGGCCCACGCCTAAGCTCTCAGCGCTGGTCCGCTTTCCAGCCATGGGGTCCCGGCTCTTTGGCTGGATCCTTGCGGTTAGAGAAGAGATTACAGCCCTTTGGATCAGGTCACGCCTGATCTCTTGTGTGAAGACTGTTGGAAGCGGGACTTGTTCCTTCACGCCGCCGTCTAAGGAGTAGACGGGCACGGTCCTCTTCTCGGTTATCTGGGCTGGCATTCACTACACCCCTTGTTTTGATGCCAGGCTTATGGCCACAACCTTTGGCGGCTCGACCTTAGGCACCCTGGCCCTCACAGGATACCTGAACCTGACAAGCCTCTTTGTGGGTCCTGGAAGGGTGCCGCTCACAAGGACATGGTCGCCCTTTACGGGGCCGTAGTGGAGAAATCCACCAGCGACGTTTATCTCTGCCGGGTTCTCGCCGACCTTTAGGATCAGCTTGTTGTACTCGGTCCTCTGATGGAAGCCCATCTTGCCCGGTCTCGGTATCGTAAACATCATGTGCGGCTTTGATGGGCTGATGGCACCCACGACCCTGTGTCCCTTCCTGTGCTTGTGCCAGTTGGGCAGGATCTTCACCCCAAACCTCTTAACAGCGCCGGCGAAGCCCTTGCCCTTGGTTACGGCTGTCGCATCCAATATCTGGCCCTCTGTAAAGAAGTCCTTTGCCTTTATCTCCTTACCCATGATGCCCTTAATGTAGTCGTAGGCTGCCTTGACGCCGTCCCCGCCCACCTTTATCTCGAGGACCTCGGGGGTCTTCTTGTCCACGCCGGTCTTGTCCGGCTGGGTCAATGCCAGCACCCTCAACTCTGCGATATTCTGGAGGTTCGCCTCAATAAGTGCCTGCGCCTTGGTGGGATCATAGTCCTTCGGAACCGTCACCGCCCTCTCCGCGTATTTGGGAAGCGACTTTGAGAGAACCTCTCCCAGCGTCTTGAGGCCCTTCGGTGACTTGACGTATGCCCTGAAGCCATAAACATAAATTGGAGGGACCTCCACCACGGTTACCTCCCTTGCGACCTCTCTTCCGAAGAGCGGACTCTTCGGCTTGTTGT
>VGLU01000007.1 GCA_016882195.1 Thermoproteota archaeon | reverse complement strand
TGCCTCAAGGAGGGTGTAATCACCGAGGTAACCGCCGTCGAAAGCGACAGGACCGAGCTGGCGATGGAGTCGAACAACGTGCCCCTCAATTCCTTCCCGACCTGCGAGTCCGTGCTGAAGCGCCTGCTGTCCGGCAAACCGATGAGGGTCACCGCCAAGCAGTCCTCAAACCTCCCGGCAAACTACGGCTACGGCGTCAGCGGTGCCTCTGCCCTCAGCCTTGCCATTGCCCTCAACGAAGCCCTGGACCTGAACCTATCCGACGAGGAGGCGGGTCAAATAGCGCACGCAGCCGAGGTCGAGAACCTTACCGGTCTGGGGGACGTGTCCGCGCAACTGGTGGGCGGTCTCGTAGTCAGGTCAAAGCCCGGCGCCCCCGGCATTGGCGAGGTAAAGCGTCTTCCGTTCCCGCCCGATCACATCGTCATAACCTCCCCCGTTTTCCCCTTCCCGACGAGCAGGATGATCACCGAAGAAAAGTACGTCAAGAAAATAAACCCCTTGGGGAACGACGCATTTTGCTCTTTCTTGTCATCTCCCACCATCGATAACTTTATGCGCCAATCCAGGATCTTCTGGGACGGGGTCGGGATAGCCGACGATCATGTCCGCAGGGTAATCAAGCTTTTCGAGTCAGCCGGCATACCCTCGCCCTCAGCGAAGAAGGGGGTGGTCTTCGGCGTGGTTCCAAAAGACGATCTCAAAAAAGTCGTAAGGCGTCTGCTCCCCGGTGCATCCAAGCTGGGCGAAGAACTGCCTCCCGTCATCCACGATTCTGCCAAGAATCTAACGGTCATCCTTTCAGAAATATCATCGAGAGGTGCCTGCTGATGGGTATCCGATTAAAAATACCGAGGATTCATCCGAGGGCGGATTCCTTGAAAAAGAGGGAAGAACTAATAAAAGGAGAAGAAAAAGGCGTGGTGGCAAAGGCGGGTCTCATAGCCCATGGCAGGGGCGAGGCCTTCGACTACCTCTTAGGAGAAAAGACCATCCCTCCCGCTCTTTTCGCAGCCAGGGCAGCCGCCGCCTCCCTTTTACTCGCGGAGCACCCGGTGATCTCCGTTAACGGCAATGCGGCAGCGCTCGTTCCAGACCTCCTCGTCCGTCTTTCAAAGTCCGTGCCCGCCGACCTCGAGGTCAACCTCTTCTACAGGAGCAGGCGCCGGGAGGAGGCTGTAAAGTCGATCCTGATTAAGGCGGGCGCCAAAAAAGTACTGGGAGTCGGCAGGTCCGCCAGTGCCAGGATACCGGAGCTCTTCAGCGAGAGGCGGAAGGTCGACCCCCGGGGCATATACTCCGCCGACGTGGTCCTCGTCCCGCTGGAGGACGGCGACAGAACTCTTTCATTAAAGAGGACCGGCAAGTTCGTGATAGCCATCGACCTGAACCCGCTCTCGAGGACCGCCCAGACCGCCGACATCACCATCGTGGACAACATCGTTAGGGCGCTTCCAAACATCCTGGCAGCCGTGGAGGACCTCAAAAGGCTCGAAAAGGCGGAGCTCAAACTCATTTTGGGCAGGTTCGACAACCGCAGGAACCTCTCGGAGACCATCCTGTACATCAGGGAGCGGCTCGCAGCCCTCTCGAGGGAGTGAAACCGTGAAGGCCGGCTCCCAGAGACGCTCAATACTGCTTGTCTACACCGCGATCCTGGGCGCCCTCTCCATAGTCCTCAGCACCATAAGGGTCTCCTTCCCGCTCGGCAACCCGAACCTGGGCTCGACCCCGGTCTCCATAGCAGGCGTCACGACCCCCGGCGCTGTCGCCTTCATAGTGGGGATAATAAAGGGGCTCGGCGTCTCCCTCTGGACCGGTCAGGCCCTCCTTGAGTTCCCAGCCGGCATAGGCGACGGCATCATGGCGCTCTTCACCCTCTGGCTTTCAAAGAAAATAAACGCCGTGGTCGCGGTCGTCATAGGCCAGGTCTCAAGGTACCTCTTCACCTCCGGCATGATCGCCCTCGTGCTGGGAACAGCCGTGTCCGTCGACCTCTCCCTACCGGGCGCATCCCTGCTCTTCTCCAAGATCACCTCCGCCGCCCCCTGGTTTTCCCCGGTGGGTCTCCCGCCCCTGCTCTCCAACATCGCGATGGTCTGGGTCGCCATGATCCCGGCGATAACCGCCTCGATCGTCGCCAACGCGGTCCTCTCGGGAGCGGTCGTCGCGGCGCTGAAGAGGTTCTATCCAACCATTCTCAATAAGCCTTAGTGACTGCACGCGCCCGGACCCCAGTTGCATACTGAGCAAACGCCAGCATGAAGAAATGCGAGTTCTGGCTTCGATTACAGTTAGAAATAGCGAAGCCGTTGCTTTTATATTGCGCCCCGATGGCAATCAGAAATCTTTAATATGAATGTCTTCCTAGTTTATATCGAAATATAGCGAATTTGTTGATGAAGATGTCAACCACAAAACAGATAATCAGACAGATAATGAAGTCAGAGGACAGTAAGAACGAAGTGCGTAAAAGTATTATCACCAACCAAAAGAACATGGCATGGTTAACGTCGCAATACGATAAAATAAGGAAAGAATATGGGAGCAAATTTGTTGCAGCGCACAATGGAAGAATTGTGGAATCTGCCAACACCTTGCCAGAGCTTCTCGTCAAACTAAAAGACAAGCCTTACCGTAAAGTTGCTGCGATTAGCTACATAACAAAAAAGCGTCCCAGACTACTTCTTCCTTCTTCAGTGTTCTAAATGCTTTATATTAAGCGATGAAAGGCATATGCGGATAACTGGTTTCATTCGGGGCAATACGGGATTTGTTTCCGCAAGACTCATCATTGGATATCTTCACATCAATGAAGTAATTCCATTTGTTATAGACACAGGCGCATCCTTCACAACAATATCTGATTTGGCAGTCGAAACCTTTCATATTAATTGGAATAGGTTACGTAGAGGAATTGCCACAGGCGTTGGAGGTAACTGTGAAACACGCATTGCAAATAATGCGGCTCTCGTCTTTACATGTGACGATGGCTCACTGTGCGTGGAAAACCTGGATGAAATTTCATTCTTAAGGCATAAAAGTGAACTTCCAGAAGAACGGGAACGCGCAATGGTGCTCTTCAACTTGCTAGGAAGAGATATATTATCAAGATATGACCTTCACTTTTTCAAAAAAAGAAAGGTAAGCTTAGAAAAATGATCTAACCAAACGATTTTTGACGATGGGGAGATAGTCATCGAGCCTCTTTAAAAAAAGGGAAAACATTATTTTAAAATGCGGGTCATTCATCAAATAAATAAATAATTTCAATCTTATTCTGCGGGCAAAGGTCGTCCATCGGTCGTAATTTTTATATATTTTGGGGTATAGTGGGTATACTAGATGTTTACAGATCCCATCACCAAAATATGGTGATGGTTTTCTATTTTGGGCGGCTCAATTGTTAAAAATGCCAGTTTCGACCGCAATTCTTGTTGATAGCATGTATTTGCAACATGTTGCAAAGGAATACGGAATCGAACAGATCGATATCCGGCGGCTGCCGAAAGTTCTCTTGAGAGGCTGAAGAGCATTATATGACCTATTACTTTGATGCATTGCCCTACGTCAGCCCAAGTAAGACCCCAGAGGAAATGGAAAGACATTCAAAGAAGAAAGGTTTCATAACCGCAATGCAATATGCCGAACGCATCAGAGTTGAACTTGGGGACGTGAGGCCGAAATGGGCAAAATGCCCAAAATGCGGCACGCAATTTTATGTTCCTGTACAAAAGCTAGTCGATGTTAAGATATCCGTTAGATTGGTATCATTGGCATGCTCCGAAAAAATAAAAAAGATCATCTTGGTGGCGGGCGATAAAGACCTTCTACCCGCCGTTGAGGTAGCAAGAGATGCTGGTACCATAATAAGATTGGCTTATGCCGAGATAGGTCATGCACAAACAAGTAGAGATCTGATCAAGGCCTGTTCAGAAAAACATAAACTGACTGAAGCCGATATTGTGCCGCTAAAATGGGTTCCGTAATCCTATTATCCGACGATTTAAGACTCTAACATCCGATGCAGAGTTCTATCCGACCGTCCTCAATAAAATTTAATCCCAAACCCCATGAGTGAACAAGAAAAAAATTGGAAGGCGCGCGTGCTTGGTTTATGGGACAGAGCTCCATATTTCTATCGATTCTGAAGCGGGCACTATAAGCCTCGCAGACTCTAAATTAAGTGTCGTCGTGAATTCTTTGTCTTGCATTATTCTGTTGAAAAACTTTTCAAACTCCGCCAGGTTCTCAAACTCCCACATTTCAACGTACTCGCACCCCTTTCCACCAAGCATGAGACTGAATATTTTGTGCGATTTTACCTCCTTAGTCAGGTCTGGACGCTTTTTTAACCGTTCAGTGTATTTCTTGAGGAATGCCGTGAACTCGCTTAGTTTATCTGGCTTTATAACATATGAGTCTACCAAAAAAACGGTCATTCTGTCACCTCCTTACCCCTGACCTTTCCATTCGAAGTTGCATTAATTTGAAAACAAGTTATACAAATAAGTTATCGCAAATGATGAACACGAGGGGGATTAAATTTTAACCCCAAACCTAAACCCTATAATACCTGTAAATAATCAGTGCAAACCGTTTAATGGGGGCGGGCGGCGGATGAGCAATATCGATAAAAAAGCTGGGAAAAAATAAGCAAAACTACCTTTACCATTACTGTTGTCGTACTGGTTGTTCTAATCGGCATAGTTGGTTTAGTTGCCTATAGATTAGACCAATAATCCTCGCCAAGGAATAAACTGACCCACCTAATGCAACAGAAGCACACTACCAATCAGTTGTGTGGGTTTAGGAACAAACCTTAAATCCACGTCGTGAGTGTAAATTTTGGTCTTTGCGGGGATTTTCGGGGGTCTGGGCATTGGAGGCAAAGTCCACAATACAGCTGTTCAAGATGATCGTCGAGGCCCCCGGAGCCCGTTCCATCCTGAAGGACCTTGCGTCAAACTGCAAGAAGGACGGCAAGCCTCGCGTCGAGGTCGCGCTTGAACTTTACCTCGGCATAAGGAACAACGCCTGCGTGCGTTGCAAGCTTGCGGAGAAGTCCCTCGCCACGCTGCTGAGCCTTGGTGGTAGGACCTTCGGTGCCAGCATGGAGGAGATCCATGAAAGGTTCAAGGATCCGTACTGGAGAAAGGGTCTCGCCAGCGTCATAAAGGGGCTTGCCTACTTCGGGGTTGCAAAGCCTTTCGTTCCCAGCGCACCGTTTCAGGTAGTCTGGAACATTACCTCCAGTTGCAACCTCCGCTGCAGGCACTGCTATGCAAACGCCGGTGGTCCGAATCATCGCGAAATGAGCACCGCCGAGGCAAAGGTCTGCATCGACAAGCTCGCAAAGTGGGGCGTGGTGGTTCTGGCATTCTCCGGTGGCGAGCCGCTGGTGAGGCTGGACATCTTGGAGCTGGCGAGGTACGCCACAGACCGCGGCATCTATGTAGCCATCGCGACAAACGGCGCCATGCTCACCGAGGAGACGTGCAAGGAGCTCAGGGCGGCAGGCGTGGAGTACCTCCAGATCAGCCTGGACGGGGCAAGGCCCGAGACCCACGACAACTTCCGCGGCGTCAAGGGCATGTTCGAGAGGACTGTTCAGGGAATAAAGAATGCGGTCGCAGAAGGGTTCTTCGTCAATATTGCCACAACCGTCACTAAGCTCAACTTGGCTGAGGTGCCCCAGATCATCGATCTCTGCGAGAATCTGGGCGTCAAGTGGTTCATGATGTACAACTTCGTCCCGACCGGTCGGGGAAGGCTCATAGAGGCCAACGATCTGACTCCCGAGGAGAGAGAGGATCTGCTAAAATCCATGTGGGGGCGGCTCAAGAGTAGCAAGGTAAACGTCCTCTCAACTGCACCTCAATTTGCCCGTGTCGCCCTTCAGACGGAGGGGATGTCCTGCAACATCATACCCGCACACTTCTCAAACAGCGAGGTCCCGGGTCAGCTCCACTCCCTGTCCGACTTCATCGGCGGCTGCGGCGCCGGCAGGTTCTACGTAGCCATGAACACCAACGGCGACATAACCCCCTGCGTGTTCTTCCCCCTTGTGGTTGGCAACATACTGAAGGATGATCCAAGCAAACTCTGGGTCAACCTCAAGGAGTTCCGCGAGCTACGGGACAGGGGGTCTCTCAAGGCGCACTGCGGCGTCTGCGAGTACAAGTACGTCTGCGGGGGCTGCAGGGCGAGAGCGTACGGCTACTTCGGCGACTACACCCGCCCGGACCTCGGCTGCATACTAAATAAAAGTGCATATGAGGAGATACGAGTTCCAGCATAGATCACAGTTGGAAATAGCGAAGCCGTTGTGGCTGATCGGTAAAAATTTCTTGATGGCTATCAGAAATCGACTATAAATTGTATCCCTTTTTTAAGGGAGGATGTGCCTATTTTTTATGGTGAGCCTTTTGAAGGAACCGGTCCTCGTGAAGATCGATAAGATTAACAAGAAGCTTGACGAGTTGAAGCCTCTCGATGAAGTTTAGGGTCTTCCTCAATAAGAGGGCCGAGAGATTCCTGAAATCATCGAATTCCAAGGTTAAGGGGCAGCTTAAGGAGAGGCTGAAGGAACTCGAGAACTTCCCGGACCTTCCGGTCACTTATTGATAACGTAATACTTTTATCTATGTAATACTTCTATATTCGTAAGGGAGACGTTAATGTACTGCTCTAAGATCACCAAAAAGGGGCAAACAACAATCCCCGCGCATTACAGGAGAAGGTACCGGTTGAGAGAGGGTTCTACCGTGGTATTCAAGGAGACCGACGCGGGTCTAGTCATTGAACCGGTACCGGATATCAGCGATTCCGCCGGCTCCTTGGCAAAGTTCGGCAATGCCCGCGAGATCATTGCGGATCTCATGAAAGGCAGAAAGGAATCATTCCGCTGAAGGTCTTGCCAATGAAGGTGGTCTTGGACACTAATTTCTTCGTACTGCACTATTTTTCAAAAGATGATGCCTCGACAAAGACGCGGCTCATCCTCACCCAGTGCAGGAAGATCGGCAACAAAGGACTGATCCCCACAATTGTCTTGGGAGAGTTTTATGCGATATCCCAGAAGATGGCGGGCAGAGACGTCGCCGAAAGGGTCTATGCCGAAATCATCAATTCCGGACTTAGCGTAATCGAAATCACGTCCGATATCGCTAAGCAGGCCGGCGTCTTCAGACTCAAGTATAAAGAAGACATACCTTGGGGCGACTGCATTATCGCAGCCACAGCTTTTCTTCACGGAGCCGACTATGTGGTCACCGAAGATCCCCATTTCAAGACGATAACGGAGGTCAGAGCCAGAACTTTAAAAGAATTGCGTTTTTAATGCCATGCCCTTTCATTTGCCTTTCAGGAATGTAAAAATTCGAGACTGCGGGCACCACCTCCACTGGACGAGGGTTCAAATCCTCCTGGTCCACCTCAAGCCTACGTGAAATGAACGATTTACCGCCCTGCGAGTACAAGTACGTCTGCGGGGGCTGCAGGGCGAGAGCGTACGGCTACTTCGGCGACTACACCCGCCCGGACCCATGCTGATATTAAATAAGAGGGCGTATGAGGGGCTGAGGCTCCAGACTTAACAACTGACAAACAAGGAGAGCATCCTGCGACGGCAGCAGAGAGCCCATGGCGCCCGCGGCTGGCCCGCCCCTCACCAGTCGCATTTATTAGTATGAAAGTAAAACTATTTTACTGAGAGGGTGATGCAGACGGCTGAACCGGAGATCACAACCGTGAGCCCCAAGGGGCAGGTCGTCATACCCCAGTCCATACGCAAGAGACTGCGGTTGGCGCCAAGGACAAAACTCTTGGTCTACGGCGAGGGGGACACGGTGATCATGAGGAGGATCCGCCTGCCGGACATCCGGGACGAATGGGCGCGCATAAGCCAGATCATAGAGGAGAGGAACAGGAAGTTCGGTCCCCTGACAGAAGAGGACGTAATGCGTGAGATAGAGGCGCAGAGGAGCAAGAGGCGCCGGTGACCGTGGAGACGACTCGGCTCAATTGCCAGGTCGAGACAGGCACAGTTTAGGATGCCCCAACCTCAGGGTTTGGATTCCTTACTTTTTTAAAGCTTTAATTCACTATTATGAAGGAAATCCTTATTAGAGGACAATAATCATCTATTTTTCTGCAAAAAAATAAGGAAACCTAAATGGGTGGTTTTAAATGTCCTCAATAAAGAAGATTGTCCTCGCATACTCTGGCGGTCTTGACACATCGGTTGCCATAAAGTGGCTGGGCGACAAGTATCACGCTAAGATCGTTACCTGCACGGTAGACCTCGGTCAAGGCGAGGACTTCAAGTTCATAGGTGAGAAGGCGCTGAAGGTCGGCGCGGAGAATCACTACACCATAGACGCCAAGGACGAGTTCGCCAAAAACTACATCTTCCCCTCAATAAAGGCAAACGGTCTATACGAGGGCAAGTACCCGATATCCACCTCTCTCGGCAGACCCCTAATAGCAAAGAAGCTGGTGGAGGTCGCGCACAAGGAGGGTGCCGACGCGGTGGCCCACGGCTGCACAGGCAAGGGGAACGACCAACTGCGCATTGAGACCTCCACGAAGGCTCTGGATCCAAACCTCACGGTCCTGGCACCCACGAGGAACTGGGGGATGAGCAGGGACCAGGAGGTGGAGTACGCCAACAAGCACGGCATACCGGTCTCCAAGGCTGCCAAGAAGTACAGCATAGACCAAAACCTATGGGGAAGGTCCATAGAGAGCGGTCCCCTGGAGAACCCGTGGAACGCCCCCGAGGATGACGTCTGGGAGTGGACTATGTCGCCAGAGGAGGCGCCGAAGAAGCCCACCGTCATGGAGATCACCTTCAAGGGCGGCGCGCCCGTGGCGATCGACGGGAAGAAGCTCGACCCGGTATCCCTCATCGAGCACGTCAACAGGGTCGCGGGGGAGAACGGCGTCGGAAGAATCGACCACATGGAGGACAGGATAGTGGGGATAAAGTCGCGGGAGACCTACGAGTGCCCAGCCGCCGTCACGATACTCGAGGCACACAAGGACCTGGAGAAGCTGATCCTCAACCGGAGGGAACTGACCTTCAAGAGGCTCGTGGACGAGCAGTGGTCGTTCATGGTCTACGCTGGGCTCTGGGACGACCCGCTAAGGGAGGACCTGGACGCCTTCATTGACAAGACGAGCGAGCGCATGGACGGAAAGGTAAAGGTAAAGCTGTACAAGGGCTCCATGATAGTCGTTGGAAGGGAGTCCCCCTACTCGGTCTACGACTTCAAGACGGCAACCTACGACTCCTCCTCCACTTTTGATCAGACGCTCTCCAACGGCTTCGTACCGCTCTGGGGTCTCCAGACAGTCGTCTCCAGAAAGGTAATGTCCAAGATGTCCAAGAAGAAGTAGCAGTAGTGGTGCATACCTTGAAACTGACACGTGGGGGCCGCCTCGCCGGAGACCTTACAGAGGATGTAGCCAAGTTCACGTCGTCCTCGGGGCACGACGTGTATATAGCCGACGACGTGGTGGAGATAAACCTCGCCCATGTCCTGGCGCTTGTGAAGGGCGGGATCATCTCCAAAGCTGAGGGAGGGTCGCTCGCTGTGGCGCTGAAGGAGATGTTGGGCAAGATCAAGTCTATCCCGCCCAAGATGGAGGACGTTCACATGGTCGTTGAGGATG
This sequence comes from Thermoproteota archaeon, assembly GCA_016882195.1. Classification (GTDB taxonomy): domain Archaea; phylum Thermoproteota; class Methanomethylicia; order Methanomethylicales; family Methanomethylicaceae; genus VGLU01. The sequence continues at coordinate 47,851 of VGLU01000007.1, read as the reverse complement.
CAGTTATCAAAAGAGTAGGGGCTGATGTCGGCGGAAAGATCCACACCGGCAAGAGCAGGAACGATCAGGTCGCCACCGCGCTCCGCATGCGCCTCAGGGAGTTCCTGATCGAGATCTGCTTGAACCTCATAAAGCTCCAGAAGGTCTTGCTCGAGAAGGCATCCTCCAACGTTGAGGTGGTCATGCCTGGCTTCACGCACCTGCAGCACGCACAACCCATAACCGTCGCACATTACCTCCTTGCTTACTTTGATATGCTCAATAGGGATCTGGACAGGCTGCTTGCATGCTACTCTAGAGTCAATCTGTCTCCCATGGGATCAGCAGCACTGGCTGGGACTGGATACAAGCTAGACAGGCGTCTCCTAGCCGAATATCTGGGCTTTGACGGGCTCGTCGAGAATACCCTTGACGGGGTCGCATCCAGGGACTTTGCATTAGAGGCGGTCTCCTCACTCTCCATCCTTATGGTGGATGTCAGCCGGTTCGCCGAGGAGATCGTGGTATGGGCATCCCAGGAGTTCGGCTACATCGAGCTACCAGACGACCACTCCTCCACGAGCAGCATAATGCCGCAGAAGAAGAACCCCGTTACGGCCGAGGTTCTCCGGGCAAGGTGCGGCGACGTCCTTGGCGAACTGACCTCAATGCTGACAATAATGAAGTCCCTCCCCTTGACCTACAATCTTGATATGCAGGAGGTGACGCCGCACCTCTGGCGCGCCTGCGAGTCGTCCTCCCTCTCCCTGAGGGTATTGGCCGATCTCGTGGTAAAGGTGAGGTTCAACGAGGATCGGCTCAAGGAGGTCGTAAGGAAGGGCTTCTCGGTGGCTACTGAATTGGCTGATGCGCTCGTCAGGGAGGGCGGTCTGCCCTTCAGAAGGGCGCACCAGGTGGTCGGCGAGATTGTGCGCGAGCTGTACGCCTCCTCCTCGTCCCTGTCCGAGCAGAAACCCGAACGCCTTGCGGACACGATCTTCAAGAAGGCTGGAGTAAGGGTAAAGCCTGAGCCGATCAAACTTGCCGTCGACCCGACCAAGAACGTCAACATCAGGTCGACCACAGGCGGCCCTGCCTTTAAAGAGGTCAGACGGATGATCGCCGTAAGGAAGCGCTCCTTCGCCGCTGCTGAAGAAAGGCTGTCGGAGATCTCCCGGCTGATGGAGAAACGGAAGGCGTCTATGTACTCTGCCCTTTCAGCTCTGTAGGCACCTCTCCCTTCTTTATCATGAACCCCGCGACCTCCCTGATCCAGGCACCCGCCAACTCGTTGCGGCAGATCTCGTCCAGGTACCCTCTCCAATCCAAGCGAGTTCTCTCTCTCCACACTCCGTAATGCTTGATCAGCCTTCTGCTCGCCTCCCTGTGGTAGTGGCACAGCTCGCCATCACTGGCCCTGCCGCAGATTTCACACCTGCTCTCTTTTCTCCTTCGAAGGGCACCTGTCATTTATGCACAACCTCCATACCCTCGCGCTCAAACCCCTAACCTCAACTATCGGATATCCGCACGCTCTGCAGACCCTCCCTGCCGGTGTGATCCTTCCCCTCTGCGGGAGCGGGAGAGAGAACCTGCAGCCGTTGGAGTAGTTGGTACAGCCCACGAACCTCTTCCCGGTCTTCCTTGAGTATATTACTACCAGGTTGCCCTCCCTGCAGCCAGGGCACTTGCCCAGAGTCCTCCTGCCCTCCCTCAGAAGGTCCATCACCTTGACGAGCTCTTCCCCGACCCTATCGTACTCGGATATTATCTTCTCGAATACTGGCTTAACCTCGTCAATTGCCCTCGTCACGACCTCGTCTATCCTCTTGGTGCCGGCCTCAAGCCCCTCCATCTCGCCCTCCATCCTCCTCGTCAGCTCTACCGATATCAGCTCCGGGAAGAACCTCTTCAGTATAGAGACCACCGCGAAACCAAGATCCGTTACGCCGATCTTTAACCCCTGTATGTAGCCGCGCCTGTACATTGTGTCAAGGATCTCTGCCCTAGTGGCCTTGGTGCCAAGTCCGTTCCGTTCCATACATCTCAGGATACTGCTAGGGTTAAACCTCGGCGGCGGGCTCGTGAACCTGTCCTCGACCCATACCCTCCCCATCTCGACCTCCTCGCCGACGGCTACCTCGGGGATGCTGGAGTCCCTCAGCGAGGCGTAGGGGTGGTAGTACCTCATCCAGCCCGCCTCCACCACGTTCTCCCCCCTCACCTTGAAGAGATCCCCTTCTCCGCAGACTATTATTATCTCCGTTATCTTCTTGGACGCCCACTCCCCGAACGTGGCAAGAAACCTCTTGACTATCAGGTCGTACACCCTGAACTCGTCCCTGTCATGCCCTCCGCCAAATACGTTTCCAGTGGGGTGGATGGCGGGGTGGGCTGGATCCATCTTGCTCCCCTCCCTCGGTCTGAGCGGCCTCCCGGACGAAAGGAGTTCATCCGCAAGCTCTCTATAATTGGGATTTCTACCCAGATTGCGTATCAGTCCCTCAAAGTCAAGGGAGCGTGGGAGCTTCTGGCTGGACGTTCTAGGATACGAGATGAGCGCGTTCAGGTAAAGCCTCTCGGCTACCCTCTGCGTCTTCGAGGGTGTGTAGCCGAAGAGCCTGTAAGCCTCGCTCTGCAGCCCTCCCAGATCAAACGGCGGCGGCGGGGGGATCACTTTCTTTCCACTCTTAATGTCCTTTACCGTCCCCGTGCGACCATCGCACCTGTCTGCCACACCCTCGGCATCGCCGCGCGAGAGGATTGCCTTCAGCTCATACGCGGCCGGGAAGAGCCTGCCCTTAATGCCGACCTCCGCTCCGATAGTCCAGAACGGATCCGGCACGTGCAGGTTTACTGCAACCTCCCTTCTGTACAGGATGTAAAGCGTGGGGCTCTGCACCCTTCCGGCACTGAGCACCTCGAACTTTCCGCTGCTCCTGCTGAGAGAGTCCATCAGCGCCCTCGACACGTTAACGCCGAAGATCCAGTCGAGCTCATGCCTCGTCTTGCCGGCGCCTATCCTCTCGAGGTCCAACCTGCCCATCATGTTGTCGTATGCCGCCACAAGATCGGTTCTTGTCAGCGTGGAAAACTTCATTCTTCCTGCCTTTGCGTCCGCCCCGCCGCAGGCATGCTTTAGGATCATATACGCTATAAGGCTGCCCTCCGTATCGAAATCGCAGGCGCTCACGAACGAATCCGCATCCTCGGCAAGTCTGGATATTACCTCTATCCAAACGCGCATCCTCCTGCCCCGCTTCCTGCTCACCTCATAAATGGGCACCCAGCCCAGGTTGAAGACGGGGAAGCTCCAACCGACACTTTGTTGGCTCACCGCATAGAGGTGCCCTAGGGCAGGAACGACGGTCACCTCCCTCCCGCCCCTCTCGAATCTGTATATGGGCACCCCCTTCACTGACCTCCTCTTGGCCCTCCCTCCGCCCAAGGCATAGGCGATCTTCCAAGCGGCGCCGGGCTTCTCGCAGATAATCAGCTGGTGGGGCATAAGTCGGCTCAAAACTTATTACCCCTCCCAAAATATTAAATCCTGTGATCTCGCTCTCGCTCAAAGCAGTAAAGGCGAGGTTTCTGCTGCTCGCCCTCTCCCTTTTCTACGATGTGGCGTTTGTCAGTAGGATATGGACGGATCCGGATCTCAAGAGGGCCTCCATTGGTGTGCTGGGCATCTTCATCACGGGATTCTCCGCCATCATATACGCCGTGGACAGGCTCCTCTTCTCTGCGACCCTCTACCCCACATCCGACCTACTGATACTCATCGGGCTATCCCTCTTCCTGGCAGGCAGCTGGAGGGGGAGGATAAGCATCGCATTTAACCTAAAGGAGTCGTGGGAGGTTTTAGGCTCTCGGGGGACTGCCCTCTGCATCCTCTCAGACACCAAACAATCCTCATCCCTCATAGAGGGGCTGGTCAACCAGTCCCAAACCCTCGCCGGCGAGAATTCTTTAAAAGCCACCGAGTGTTATTTGGTATTTGCCACCGAGATCTGGCGTGAGTCCCTGACCAAGAAGGGGCTCAACCTGCTGGGTGAAATGTTCGCCAATGTGAATTTGGGTGACCTGTTTGCCGGTAAAAATCATGTGCCGTCAATGTAAGTCTGTTCTTTACGAGGATCCAGAACTTATTTCGCCGAGGGAGATCCTCGATAAGCACGACTCGAAGTGCCCGAAATGTTCCACACCCCTCAACTTCGATCCCCAAAGCCTCATGATATCCGTGAACACCGAGGAACGAAAGGGCCTCCTAAGGCTATTCCAGAAGTAACCCATAACGGATGGCGTCGAGATCACGGTTTGACGACGACCTACAAAGTTCCATAGGGTCGTAAAAGGTTAAATATCCTGATCTATAGAATCCCTTAGGTTGATTTCATATGCCCGCGACTATCAAAGTGGGTGACAACGTCATAAAGGCCGGCCTTCGCTATGCCCCAACCCATGAATGGATAAACCTGCAGGAGAGGTCCCCCCGGGTGGGGATATCCGATTACGCGCAGAGAACCCTCCACGACCTGGTTTATGTCGAACTCCCCAAGGTTGGGCAGTCCTTTAAGAAAGGGGCGACCCTCTGCAGTCTGGAGTCGATCAAGGCGGTGGCAGAGGTATACGCGCCGGTGGACTGCACGGTGGTCGAGGTGAACGACGCCCTCTCGGAGAAACCCGAACTCATAAACAAAGATCCGTACGGCGAGGGATGGTTGGTCAAGGTCAGCGTAAAGGGCGGTGGCGACTCCCTGCTCACCCCTGAGGCATATGCCGAGGTGGTAAAGAAGCAGCTCTAACTCTCGACCTTCATAGCCCTGAACATGCCATAGTCTATTAGAACCCTCATGGTCCCCCTGAAGAGGGCGTCTGCATCAGGGTCACCGGTGTCCACCCTCAGAACCCCGATCCCTTCGAGCTTCTCACGCGTTGACACAATCATCACCGCCTCCTTACCCAACTTCTTCAAAATTCTGCTGCTTATCTGCTGGTTTCCGCGCCCGAATATGAACCCCTGCCTACCAATTGGGGAGACAACGACGCGTGCCGGTCTCTTCGAGATTGCCTCAAGTATCTCTCCTTCGTTGACATCGCTGTGCAGCATCTTTTTATCAAGCACCAGATCAACACCCAGAAGCATCCCTCCTATATTGAGGGCATCGTTGATCGTTTTTACCGTGCTTCCAGGACCGAGTATGTAGAGGACTCCGTCTTCCATGTTCTCAACCACCCACTTGGCTATGGCCCTTCTATTCTCACCGACCTCGTCCGTTATGGGCGTAGGCACCTTCATCCCCTGAATGCCGGTCGGCTCATATGGTGTAATTAAATAACCGTATAGTCTGGCGGACAACCTTCCCTCCCTGAACGCCTCCTCGTCCACGTCGGCGACCTCTGCCTGCTCGAGTGGCAGCTCGTCCCACAGAAACTTCGTCACGATCTCCGCGGCAGCCTTGGGGTTCACGGCAAAGACCCCGCTGTGCATCTTGACCCCTGAGGGGATGCCTATCACCGGTACCCTCTGCTCGACCGCATCAAGGATGTCCCTCGCGGTGCCGTCTCCGCCGCAAAATGCTATGATCGCAACGCCGGACTTCTGCATGAACTTGGCGGCTGACTTGGTGTCCTCTGCCGAGGTCTCCCTGGTCCTTCCGGGAATCACCCTGCAAGGTATCTTGAGCTCTCGAAACACCCCCTCCCCCATCTCGCCCGGGCACGTGAGGAACTCTATGGTGTTCGACAGCGCCCCAAAGGATCTCAAAAATGCCTTGGCCCTGTCCGCCGATACCTTCTCTGCGCCTAGCGCACGGGCTCTTTTAACGATCTCGGTCCCGTCGGTTCCCTTTAACCCAACCGCCCCTCCCATTCCCGCTATTGGGTTTATCATGAGGCCGACTTTTCTCAACATCCGCACCCTTTATCTTAAAGAGATCACAGCTCCTCGATCCCTATTACGAACCTCTCCCCCTCAACCTCCCATTCTTCCTTGAGGCCGAGCTTGATGCCCTTCTTGGTGGTTATCGTGATCTCCTTTGCCCTCACCTCGACCGCTATGTCCCTCGATCTGCTGACTAGGAGTTCCTTACTCTCCTCAGTTGGGGCCGATATTGCGACCTTTATGTACGCGTCGACCTTCAGGTCCGCCCTCTTCCTCATCTCCTGAACCCTTCTTATCATGTCCCGCATGAGCCCCTCGGAGATCAACTCTTTACTCTTTGTCGTGTCCACGTACACCATACCATGCCGCGATTGTGCCCCCTTGAAGTTCTCCGGAAGTTTTTCCTGGATCGTGACGTACTCCTTCTTCAGCTCGATCCTCTCCCCGTCGAGTTCCACGATGAAGGGTCGCCCCTGCTTGAAGGACTCGAGGAGCGACTTGCTATCAATAGCCGTTATCAGCTCCGCGAGCCTCCCGCTCTTACTCCTGAATATGGGTCCCAAAACAGAGCGATTGGCCGAAAGGAGCACCCCCTTCATCTCCTTCTCCTCCTTCGCCGTTATGACCTCGACCTCCTTCACGTTCGTCTGTTCCAAGACGACGCCTCTCAGCCTAGAGACTGCCTGCCTTACCTTCTCGTCATCCGAAACCACCCTCAGCCTGAGGAGCGGCTGCCTGATCTTTATCCGGACCGACTGTCTGGCGCTGTACGACGCCTCTATCAGTTCTTTTACTATCTCCATATCCCCCTCGATCTCCTCGTCCAGCCACCTGCTCTCTGGCCTCGGCCAGCCCAGCATATGCACGCTCTCGGGCATTCCTGGTAGCCCCCGGAACATGCCTCTGTAGATCTTCTCTGTGGCGAATGGGATGATTGGAGCGGCCATCTTCAGGTAATTCAGTAGAACGTGGTAGAGCGTGGCGTATACCGCCATCTTGTCGGGGTCCTCCGCCTCCGACCAAGTCCTCTTCCTGATGAGCCTCACGTACCACCTGCTCAGCTCCTCCCTCATGAAGTCCTCCAGATCCCTCACGCCCTCAAAGACCTTGAGTCCGCTCATGGTCTCCGTTACGCTCTTAACCACCCTCTCAAATCTTGAGAGTATCCACCTGTCCTCGGGTCTGAGCGCGCCGGTCAGGCTCTCCAGCGGATATTTCTCCGGCGAAAACTTGTCAAGGCTCATGTAGAGGCTCGCGAAGTAGTAGGTGCTCCACAGGATGCCCACAAATCTTGATGTCTCCTCCACCGACTTCCAGGTGAACTTCAGGTCCTCCCAGGTGGTGCAGCCGAGTTCGTACCACCTCAGGGTGTCCCTGCCGAACTTCTCGATGACCTCCTCAGGATAGACCACATTCCCCAAGGACTTGTGCATGGCCCTCCCCTCCTGATCAATGGTGAACCCGTGCATCAGCACTCGCCTGTAGGGGGCGGCATTAAACGCAATAATTCCGCAAACCATGAGCGTGTAGAACCATCCCCTCGTCTGATCGTGCCCCTCCAGCACCATATCCACGGGCCACCAGTACCGGTATGCCCTCTCGTCGGACGGGTAGTGCAGCGCCGCGAATGAGGCCGATCCAGAGTCCATCCAGACGTCAGCCACATCACTAACTCTATCCATCATGCCGCCGCAACCACATCCTATCCTCACGTAGTCGACCCAAGGTCTGTGAAGCTCCAACCCTTTGAGTCCTGAGACCGCCCTCTCCTTCAGCTCGGATGCCGATCCAATAACTTCGTACCTGCCGCACCTCTCACAGACCCAGATGGGCAGCGGGATCCCCCAGTACCTCTGTCTGGAGATGACCCAGTCCTTTGCGTTCTTTATCCAGTTCCCGAACCTTGCCCTCCCTGCCCACTCTGGCACCCAGCCAACCCTCTCGTTCTCCTCCAGCAGGAGTTCCTTGAGTTCTGTGACCTTTATGAACCATTGCGAGGCTATCCTCAGTATCAGTGGGGTCTTGCACCTCCAGCAGTGGGGGTACCTATGCACGGTCACCTCCGTCTTGAAGAGTAGGCCTTTTCTCCTCAGATCCTGGGTTATGGTGTCGTTCGCCTCCCTGACGTCTTTACCAGCGTATTTGCCCCCATCCTCGGTGAAGCGCCCACCCTCGTCCACCGGGCAGAAGTCAGGCAACCCGTAAAGTCCTCCTACCTCATGGTCCTCCTCCCCGTGCCCGGGGGCGGTGTGGACGCACCCGGTGCCCTCCTCAAGGGTCACATACTGTTCGCTCAGCACGACCACATGCGCCGGCTGGAGCTCCTTCTGTTTGGGCACCTCCTCCAGCAGAGGCGGAACGTACCTCAACCCCTTCAGGTCTGTACCCGGAAAGGTCTCAACGACCTCGTAAGCGGCGCCAAGATCCTTAAAGACCACCTCCGCCCTCCCCTCCGCAACTATGTAGGTCTCCTTCCCTGCCCTGACCCTCGCGTAGGTAAAGTCCGGGTGAACCATCACCGCGACGTTGGCAGGCAGTGTCCAGGGGGTCGTCGTCCATATCATTATGTACTCGTTCCCCCTCCCCTCGAGCCTGAACTTGACGTAAATGGACTCCTCCTCCACATCCCTGTACTCGTCCGTTGCCTCATACCCAGCCAGCACCGTCTCGCATCTGGGGCACCAGTGAACGATCTTCTTCCCTTTGCCGAGCAACCTCCTCTTCTCGGCCCTCTTTATCAGCCACCATACTGACTCGATGTAATAATCATCAAGCGTCCTGTAAGGGGCCTCCCAGTCCATCCAGACCCCAAGGTTCTTGAACTGGTCGGTGGCGATCTTCAGGTTATCTATGGCGAAGCTCTTGCAGGCCCCGATGAATTTCTCTATCCCCAGGGTCTCGATCTCCTTCTTTGACTTGATCCCCAGCCTCTTCTCAACCATCACCTCTATGGGCAGTCCGTGCATATCAAATCCAGGCTGATCCCTCACGTCATAGCCATTCATCCTGAAGTATCTGATGTACGCATCCTTGAGCGTCTTATTCCATGCCGTGCCGACATGAATTGGGTTCGTTACGTAGGGAGGGCCGTCCAGAAAATAGAACTTCTTCTTGCCTCCGCGTGCCCTGACCTTCTCCAGTACCCCCTCGCTCTGCCAGAACTTGAAGGCCTCCTCCTCGACGACTTTGCTGTTGTAATCCTTGGGCATCCCACCGACGAACGGCATCATCTTCAGCCTCAGGTTAAAGGGCATCTACTCAATCTTCAATATTAAGCATTATGCCTTAACCATAGAGTTTAAATGTTTCTCTTCAGAGAGGAGTTTGTCTTGTAGAGGTAGTTTCGATGAACCTGAAGGTCCCAGACTCACTAAAAGGCCTGAGGATCGCGAATATGAACCTGCTGGTCTACGCGACCCTGTTCACAATAGTCCTGCTGGCGGTTGCTATCCGTCTGCTCCCAATGCAATGGGGGATTTACCTTGATGAATTTGACCCCTACTTCCAGTATAAAAGCGCCAAGTACATAGTTGAAAACGGTTTCAATGCATGGTACACCTGGTTCGATCCCACGAGGTGGGCGCCTTGGGGATCAAGCGTGCCGTATGAGGCCCAAATGGGCGTGCCATTTACGGGTGCCGCCATCTACCTGTTTCTAAGTTTTATAGGACTCAACGTCCAGCTTTTTGATGTCGCGGTTTTCTATCCCGTCTTTGCCGGAGCCATAATGGTCGTCCTGATCTTTGCACTCGGGAGGGAGTTGGTTAACCGGGGTGTTGGGCTGCTCTCTGCATTCATCTTCGCCGTTGACCCGACAGCCATTCAAAGGACCTCGCTGGGCTTCTTTGATACGGAGTCTGTCGGCATGTTGGGGATGTTGATCTCAATCCTCTTCTTCATAAAGTCTCTCAAGACCAGGACTGTCCCATACTCCATCATCTCTGGTCTCGGTCTGGCGTATATGACAATGGCTTGGGGGGCGTACTTATACCCGCTAAATCTTTTCGCCATGTTCGTTATTATTATGACCCTCATCGGTAGATGGAGCAGACAACTCTCCATATCCTTCACTGTTGTCTCCGCCATCACCATATTTACCTTGGCAGTGACACCGAACTACGGGCTTTACAGTGCAATCTCTCCCTCAACTGCCCTTCCCATAATAGCGTTCATGATCTGCTTGGTGATGTCTTTCGCTCAATATGTACAGGATCCTGTAAAAAGGAAAAAACTCTCCATCGGCGCAGTTCTCGGCATAATCGTAGTCTTTGGTGGTCTAACCCTCGGTGGTGCATTTGGTCCCATCACGGGCAAGTTCCTCACCTTCGTCAACCCTCTGTCCCGCGCAGGGACCCCCATAATAGGGACTGTGGGAGAGCAGTTCCCTGCCGTATGGACCAACTTCTTCATTAATTACCACATACTAATTATTCTTGCACCTGTGGGCCTGTATTATGCGCTGAAACGGCTGAAATACAAGGATCTATTCATGGTGCTATTCGCCCTCGCCGCACTTTACGGCGCCGGGACTTATATCCGTCTAATGGCAGTTGTTGCCCCTGCTATTGGCATACTAGGTGGCTTCGCATTAACTACAATACTAAGCAACGTCTCCTTAGTCGTAAGACAACAGCCTGATAAGAAGAGCCGTGCCACCTTGTTGGGCAAAGGTTACGGCATTCTAATAATAGCGATCGTCATAGTCGCCATGGTTCCGTTGATATATAACCTGAGGTCGGCTAATCGACCCGCTATGATCGTTTCCGCCTCAAGCGGCTATGCCACTGAGATCCCAGATTGGATGGAGGCGCTGGCCTGGATGAGGGATAACCTGCCTCAGGACGCCATTGTAGGATGCTGGTGGGACTATGGGTACTGGATAAACGTGATGGCAAACAGGTCCGTAATCGATGACAACTCCACCACCAACGGAACCCAGATAGAGCTCGTTGCCCAGGCCTTCCTCAATGATGAGACGTATGCCCTCGACGTATTCAAAACCATGAAGGTGGACTACGTGGTCGTCTACGAACCTTGGATCATAGTCTCTCAGAACCCGTTGATAGCGTTGCCTCCGTGGACAACCATCGGAGACTTCGAGAAGTCCACAGCCATGATGGCGATAGCCGGTTACAACTCCTCAGACTACATCAGCGGCGTCCCATTAAGCACGAGCAGCGGCACCATCAACTATCCGCTGCCCGCAGGTCCAAAAGCCTCAAACACCACACTGTACCAGCTGCTCTTCTACCCGTTCATTGATGGCTACAGCAGCACTCTTCAAATAAACATTACAGCACCCCAACACTTCCAACTGGTCTACTCATCAAGCAATCTCTGGGTATTGGTCTATAAGATCAACTACCCTGCCTAAATCTCTCAAGCGGTATTATCCAACGAAAAATACATTATCTACTTGACACTGTGACGATTAAAAATTGTAGCGGTTCAGCTTGCAGCCTTCTCCCTCAACTTGAGGGCGAGCCTGAACCTGCTGTACTTGTCCTCCGGCGAGAACTTTGCTGGGTGTGGGGTCCTTAGGGTTCCGCCGCAGTAGGGGCAGGCGTCTCTTTTCAAAGTGTACTCTCCGCACGCCACGCACTTCCTGATCATTCCCCTCAAATAGCATCACCTTACGAATGATCCGGATCCGCCGGCAGAAGTTATTTTCGAGATTATCCTGTCGGCCGTTTCCTTCATGGTCTCCTCGGCGATCTTGTAGTCCTTTGCCGTTACCTCTATCCTGTAACGTGGCGCACCGAGGTACGTAATCTCCACACTCCCGCCGTTCTTAGGGGTTGCCTTCTTGCCCTCCAGAAGGGCCCTCTTTATCTCCTCTACCCCTCTCGGTTTGGGGGAGTTGAGTTGAATTATCCCTGTTACCTGGACCGCCGGCGTCTCTATGTGATCCTTGGCGGTCTCGTAAATTGCCTTGGACCAGCTCTCAGGCGTCCCTGCCGGCTTTAGGGCGTCGGGCCCTCTGGTAGCCACAGCCTCTAGAGCTGCGTACAGATCCCCAAAATAGTCCTCCAAGGGCATTCCTACGCTCTTTACCGCCTCGGCATAATCCTTGTTTAGGGACTTTGCGGCACCCTCCAGGAGCTTCTCCGCCCTCTTCGACTTCTTCCACTGTATCAGTTTTTCCTTCTTCTCCCTCTCAGTGACCTTCCTCAAGGATAAATCGATATGACCCTTCCTGTCATCTATCCTGATTACCTTAAGGACAAGTTTCTGCCCTTCCTTAACGAAATCCTTGATGTTCTTTACCCATGTGGATGCTATCTCACCTATGGGGATGTATCCGTTCTTCTCAAACTCATCAAGATTGACGTATACACCGTGCTCCTGCAGCTTAACTGCCGTGGCTATCACGTATTCTCCTATCTCTGGATAATCCTTCCTTCTCAAAACCATCTGCGCCCCTCCAACCCTTTATGAATATGACCCCTTGACCACGACGGTCTTTTGTGATGGATAAATAGGAAATGGGTTATAAGTATATTGGGTTCATCAAAAATGGTAAAGGTTATTGTGCCAAAAATTGGCTGATCCTTTGAAAAAAGGCGGCTAACTTATCTCCTTGACGTTGTCCGAAAGGATCTTGGTCTTCCCGCCGGTTGGCAGCGCCAGATCCTTGCCGCAGATCGTGCATTTAACGACCGAAGCCACGTTGGAGAAGACGGTCTGCTCATTGCCGCACTCTGGGCACTGCACCCTGAAGAACTTGCTTCTTGGCACGGGCGTTAGCATCTCCTTTCTCTTCAATAAGCTCACCTCAGACTATCTCTAGCTTCTTAAGCCTTAGACCCCTTCTCTGGTTTTGGTAGCCGCACTTCTTGCACTTCAGCTTCAGGCTCATCTTCTTGGTGGTCTTGGCTGTTCGTTTTTGAACAGGCTTTCTCGAGCTGCCGTATCCCTTCTTCTTGCGCTCGTACCTCCTAGTACCCTCTGCAAGACCCCTCTCCTTACCCTTCTTGTAAAGCGTGACGCTGTGAACGGTGTAAGCCTTACACTTAGGACAGTACGTGTTTATCTCCTTTGGAGCCTTCATTTTCCCTATATCCTCCTTTGTATCTCTGTTGCTACCCCCCTCTTTATGAGGGCCTCCGCATTTTGTGCCGGTAGCAGCACGATGTCTTCGGTCTTGTAGGGGCCATACGTTTTTAAATCTGTCCCTACGAACGATGGAACATCTCGGAGCACCCTAACTAATATCTTTTTCGCACTGTCGTCCGTTACCTTCTCCGGCTCCTTGAGGGGCCTGAATAGCCCCATCTCATCATCAAACAACATGTCGTCAGACAGGGTCCCAGCCACGGCGGTCCTGCAGATCTTCTCCTTCCTCAGGACCGCGATCTCGTTAATTATGCGTTTTGCCCTCTCTGCCTCAGCCAACCTCAGCTTGGAGGGTACGCCATTCTCCATGCGGGCAAGATCCTCCATGTATCTCTTCACGTCGTCTTTAAAGCCCGGTGGTGGTCTCTGGAGCTCCCTCGACTCCTTCTCGTTCAGCCAGAACTCCAGAATCCTCTTGTACATAAGATCACGACCTAGGTTCCGCCGCCCCTTTGCATATGAGATAAATGCCCAAGGCCTTGGGCACTACCACCTCTACATTCTTCAGGGGTCCGATTTCATGATTCCCTATCCTAACTCGTGGAGCCTCCCTTACATATACTTTTATTTCTCCATCTTTAAACGCGACCGCATCCCTCAGGGGGTCAAACTTCTCAAGGTCATTGTACGTGATCCTGCTGGCCTTTAGCCCGGATTTTCCATGGAGGCTATTCGGATACCTTATCAGCCTCTTTGTGTCCAAGGTGACCCTCTCGTCGATGTTGCACAGGATGTCCTTTATTGATGCCCCTGCTATCCTGTTGAGCCTCTCGATTCCGACTCCCCTCAACCCGACCCACGACGGGGGTGACTTTGTTATCCCGCCCAAGATCCTGTCCTTGTTTCGGCAGATCGTATCCGCTGCGCTCCCAGAGCCTACGACAGCCCTCAAATCCTCAACGTTACACCTGCTTATGTATGCGTAAATGGACCTGGCAATTCTGCCCCGCCAACCGCCGTCCCTGATGTCTGGACCGATCAAGGGGCCATTCCTGTTCAAGACCATAAAACCGTGGAGTCTTTGATCCAGTCCTATCCCCCTGACATAGTCTGCGATCTCCCTTCTGCCGTCGCTGGCAAGCCCCCTCAAACTCTCCGTGAGGACGTGTAGGTGGTAGCCCCTGTGGCCCGAGAAGCAGATCTCAACATCATTCAGGGATATCCCAAAGTCTGGTATGAGGTACTCGTCAAGGAGTTTGAGAACCTCATTTTTTGTAACGTCCAGACATTTCTCACAGACCCAGGTGGTCGTCTCGATCCTCTTCCTTCCGCAGCTCAGGCAGCTCTCGGGCGGAAAACCTGCGCCCTCTGAGCCGCACTCGAGGCACCTCCACCTGTCATGGTCGGCTTTGCACGTCGTGGGTATGTGATCCGCATCAACATCAAATACGAGATCCGCTCCAAGCCACCCCTTCCTGTTCATGTCTGGTGCCTGAGGCTCCTTATAGTAGGCAGAGGAGTAGTACAGGTGTGCGGGCGTTTTGTGTATCAGGTGATCCCTCAGCGAGACCTCGTCCAAGAACCGCGTATGCCTTATCATCATCTGCTCCCCAAACTGGAGGAACGCAAGTTCCCTGCACGCCAGATCAGTCACCTCCAGGTCCTTGGATCCCAGCTGGCTGTAGTAGTTCCTGAACTCGTCTACAACAATACTATGCAACCTTCCTGCCCCCCCTCGCCCTTACCGCCCCTCTAGCGATCTCCCGCGCCCTTATCTTGTAGTACTGCAATGGGTGCCTAACCCTCTCGCAGAGCGCATTCACCCCAACGCACAATCCAAAAGACCTGAGCACATCGCATTTTGGCGGCGCGTATTTCGTCCTCGATCCTATCCTGCCCGCTATGTGCTCAATCTGGTATCTGGCCTTTCCTTCATCAAAATCTGCAACACTTCTGAAGAGTTTCAAAACGTTGTCCACGTTCTCTCCAACATTAATCATGAATGTCGTGATCGTGAACCTAGCCATATGCGAGAGGCTCTTGCCTGCTGCCAGATCGCTGATTATTGCCATTATACAAGGAGGTTTGGCCTCCTCTACCAGCCCGACTGGCGCCTCCTCGTCATAGAACCTCCCCTTCTTCTCCACCAACCTCCTGACCTCCTCAAGGTAGAGACCGAAGGCCTCGGGAACCTCAAACCTCCTGACCTCCTCCGCCGCAGCCCTCTTTACTATCTTATTCTTGACGGACTCTGATAGGAGCCTGGCAACCTCACTCTGCTTGAGGTGGACCCTCCCCCTGAGGAGGTACCTGTTTACGAGCTTCCAGTTGGCAGAGTGAAACTGCGGCGCGACCTCAAGGTACTCCGTGACCCCCAGCGCGAAGTCAAACCTCCTGCCCTCCACATTCACGTCATTTTGTTCCAACCTCCAGCCAAAGCCGTCCTCGGCCACCTCTATCAACCTCTGGCCGTCCTCCATCTTCAGCAGTTCATAGCACCTCTTTGACTCGGCGGTTGCAAACCTTCTTATCACCCACCCTGCCTTCAGACCGTATGCAAAAGCCAGGGCCAGAGGGTACGCCAAGATCTCCGTCTCGGGGTCCTTCCAATCCGTCACGATCCTCCTTCCCTCTATGCTGTCTCTCACCCTCTCGACGGCCCTCCTTACTATGCCTGAATACTCGGGAGCCGCCAAGTCCCTGAGGGTCAGCCCGTACCCTTCTATAAAAGAGGATGCCTTCCTGAGAAAGGGGTACTTGGCCAGATCCTCTCTTGTCAGCATTTCCCTCATCCAATAAAAAGGTGGGAGAAGATGGTATTAACAGTAGTGAAGGAGATTCCTTTAGGAGCCCCCGTCACTCCGCCTCCATTCTTGGGGCAAGATAGTAGACGATCTTCCCGCCGCTTGAGGGGTTGAAATCAAGCCTCATTGGCATATCCGTCGAGAACATCAGCACAGCGATCTCGGACAGCGAGGAGGCCGCCATCATCTTGCTAAGGTACGTCAGGCTGTAGAGTGCGTGGGCGCCCTCCTTTTGTTCTACCGATAGTAACTCGCCGCTCTCTTTTGTTATTACGACGTCCACCTCCCCTCTGTCTCCGCTGGCGGCGATCTTCATCTGATTGTCCTCGGCCGTAATCTTAACGAAGTCGCTTACCACCTCTGCGTCCTTTATAGCCTCCATCAAGGTGTTGGCAGGGATCTTCAAGGTTGCATTGAAGGATATTCTGGGCGCTGAGAGCTCCTCCTTGCCCAGGTCCAAAAGTGGCAACGAGAAGGTTCTGGATGACTTGCCCTTGAACCTTATCTTCAGCCTTGCCTCTTCATCCAGCTTCTCCAGCTCCAGCTTCTCATTGGAGCCGGTCCTCTTCATGATGTTCTTCATGTCATCGAAATTTACCCCGATGGGCATCTCCTGGGCACAGTCGTACGACTCGAAGGCGGCCTTGGGAAGTTCCATGTCCACCATGGCTACCCTCGAGGGATCCATCGCCCTCAGCCTTATGCCTGAGGGGTCGGCAATGAACACGCCCTCCTCCACAAGTGTGGAGATAGAATCTATCACATTCTTCCAAATCCTGCTGTCTGCAAGTACTGCTTTAAACACAAAACCTCCTCCGCGGCTAAACTCTATATTATGTCGGGATACTTAAAATCTACTGCCCTATTCGTACTCTCTCCAAGTGAGGTTGCATTTGGTGCACCTGTAGAACCTGGTTGACGGCTCGTCCGCGCCCCTCGTCTGCATCATCCAGTAATACGCCCGCATGTTCCCGCACCTCCGACACTCTGCCTTCGTTACTGGCAGCGTAGCCTCCTTTGCCCTGTCGCCGTCCCTGACTATGACGGTTTCTCTATTTCTGCTGAAGTTCTCCACAAATCGCTGGCCATCCTTTCCGCTCGACGCCTTTTCATAATCGCAGTTTCTGTCTTTGCTGATTTTCCCCGTACAAATTAATAGCTTCCTTTTCCGATCCTCTTTGAGTATTCTTCCACATTTAGGGCAGTACTCCAAGATCCATTCCCCGCCTCTCAAAATCAGTTGGGCGATTTTAACCTTTCTACTCAAAGGGCCTGTTTCAAACCATCAATTATGACCTGTGCTTGTTGTCTATTCCTGGCGCCAAGGGGTAGTACCATCTTGCCCTTGCCCTCTGCCCACCTCTCCACGTCTCTTACTCCTGCACCGCCAAGAACATTCATCATCTCGAGACCAAGAGCTATTCCTGACAGCTCCTCGAAGTAATCCGAGCCAGCGAGCCAGGCCTCTAACTCCCCAACGGCCTCGTAGCCCCCTCTTATCATTATGCCGTCAATCCAACATCCTCTAAAGACTATGGCTATCAGGAATACGCGCCCTCTGGGTATTGCCTCGATATAGGCGACCCTTGCCTCTCTTTTCAGGCGTCCTCTACCCACAGTCTGCTCCCTCTATCCTGTCAACTGCTACCCTGATGAGCCTTGAAAAGGCCTTCGCGGAGATCTCCCTCTCCAACGATCTGCTCTCGTACTCCGCCCCGGAGATCGTTGTATAAAGAATCGTCACGGCCTCCTCTAGGGGTAGCAGGTTGTGCATCCAAGCATAAGCCAGCACGGCCTCTACGGCGTCTCCCCTCTCTCCGTGGGTCAGCCTCATTTGAACTGGCAGTTTTGCGATCTCGAGTGCCTGTGAGAGAACCCTGTCCGGCACCTTCTCTCCAACAGGTTTCCCGCTGGCCTTGGTCTTCGCCGTGGAGTAGATCAAATTTACAAAAGAGTCCCCTAAGCGGGCGAGATCCTTGTCTCTCAGAATGCTCCTCATCCTGCCCTTCTGTCCGTCATCCACTTTTCCTTCCTCTGCTAAAGGGCCTTTTTGAACTTGTCACGAAACTCTTTGGTCTCCGTCTCGATCTTTGAGAGCGCCTTTACGAGCGCCTCCCTCGGCTTGGTCCCTCCCTCGGTCTGGACCACCAGCCTTATGCCCCCCGTCAGAGGATGGACGATCTGATACCCTGCATACTTTACGTGCTTGTCCGCCAATAATGCCGTCCGTAAGAGGTTTCCGATCGTATGATCCTCATTTGAAATCTCAATCTCTAACCTATCCTTCTCCTCTTTAAGAATCTTAATTACCATCTCTACTCCTCCCTCAGCAGGTATAAACGGGATACCTTTTTCCTCTCAAAAATCTTGTCCCTGTTACAGAACAGCCTCCCCCTCTTCAGCACCAGTTCCTCGCCACACTTCGTACAGGTGGCATAGATTACCCCCAGATCGTCATCGGCCGTGGAAAGCTGGTAGGGGGTCCAAGAGGTGACCACCTTTGCAAGAATCCTGTCGCTCAGGTTCAGCACATCATATATGGTGTTGACATAACTCTTCGCCGCTTGGGACACATGAAGGATCCCAGTGAAGGTTCCGGTTAGATTCTTCTTCCCCCTTATCGCGATTATCTTTATCATGGCAGAGTCCTCCTTCAGAGGGCTGATAACCACCCCCTCCACGATATCACCGACCTCGGGAATGGCGACTATGTTTCCGGCTCTGATCCCGATCCTCCTGTTCTTTGTGTCTATGTCAAGAGTGCCCACAGTGCTGGAATAAAGCTTGCCATCCTCTAGATAAACACCAGCCCCGGGCATGTACTCCTCCTCAACCCCCAACTGCTCGCCGGGCACCGCCACTGCTTTCTTCTCTTTGTTCATTCCGTTCCCCTCACAACTCTATAAAGATCAACATCAAACACGTGAAACTTCCTTTTATGGAACTGGTATGTAGGGGGTAGTTTTATCTTTAACGGAAGGACCTCATCGATCTTGCCTCCGCACTCCTTCACAAATCCCCTCATAAACCTGCGGACATCATCCCCCCCTTTATGTAAAGAGTAGACCGTCTGCGCGGTCCTGAGCCCTGCCCTCAAGAAGATCCTGTCCGCCTCCCTCTTCCTGACGCCGAAGGGGGGATTTTGGATAACAACATCCGCCCTCAAACACAGCTCCTCCACGGCGCCCCTCAAAAAGTCCACCCTGCCCTTGAGATGGAGCCTCCTGATCCACCTCTTTGCGTCGCTGAGAGCGTCAGCATCCAAGTCCACCCCGATTGTGTAATCCGCCCCCATGAGCGCCGCTCCAGCCGTGAGCATGCCTGTTCCGCACCCTAGATCCGCCACTATGAGGTTCTCAAGGTCTTTGTGGCGCAGCCCGATGTACCAAAGGATCTCTGCCGCCACGGGCGCCGGGAGCCTGTACTGTTCCAGCTGGAGCTTTGGAGATCTGAATCCCTCTATCCTCTCGAGGAGTATCTCCAGCTCGCTCTTTGACCTGATCAACCTCCTACACCCTCTTCAGCAGGTCGTAGGCGTCCTCCTCATTGAGGACTGGCTTACCAAAGCTCTCCTGGTTGTCCAATGTGATCCTAGGACAGCCGGTCACAATGAACGCCTCAATGAAGGGGAATGCTGCCATCCTCTCCCAATTGACGTCGTCCGCCGCGATGAGCACGACCTCTCTTCCTCGCTCTTCAAGCGCGCCCTTTAGGCGCATGGCCGCCTCCCTGTTTAATTGGCCAAGCTTCGTGACTAATATGATGCCGAACGCCTTGGCTTTTGCCGCCTCCGCAATGGACCACCACCGCCTCGCCAGGACCTTCTTCTTGAGTCCCTCAACATCGCGAACCTCATTGCGGTAGGGGTCGGCTATGTAAACCTTTCTCTCAAGGGCGAGCGCAACGCCAAGGGCGTGGAAGTTGCCTCCGCCTATGTAGACCACTGCGTCCACGCCATCCTCTATATTCTTAGCCGCCGCCACTCTGCAGCCAAGGATCAGTCCGCCTGTTGCCTCGTCCACGGCAGCCTCTATTCCCACCTTGGAGAGCGCCCTCTTGAAATCTTGAAGGTATCCCTGATGCTGGGCATTTGCAACCAACCCAGCCCTCTTAATCCCCTTTGCCTTGAGGAACTCTGCCGTCTTTGCTGACAGGACGCTCATTTTCGTGAGGTGTTTCGCGGGCAGGTATATCGTAGGGATCTTCTCCTCAGCATCGATGAACTTGAGGTGCCCTACATGTATCAGGAGTTCGGCTCCCATAAATGCTGCCTCCTCATCCGCTAGGTCGCAACCGCCGTAACAAGGGTCTGCAGACAAGACGACGGCGATGCCCTCCCTGACCAACCTCTCATGGAGGTCCTTGAGGTACTGTTTGATCCCGTCAGGGGCTTGAATCAACACACGTCTCGCACCTCTGGACTTGACCTCCTTGACGACCCTCTCCACCTCTAAATCATATTCATACGAACTCAAAGGAGACACCGCCGGCCCGTCAAGTCGCTAACCCTCAATTTCAGAATCCCGCCAAATATGTCTGCCGTATCTGGTAGCGTTCTGCATGATTCTCAGCATATGGTCCGTGATCCTGAAATCTGCCGGTTGCCACCCATAACTGCGTACATGAAAAATATGGAAGAAATCATCGTAAGCACGCGTTACTCTCTTCCAGTATCCTAGTCGGCATGGGCACCTTAGCCATGACCAGCTTCAGGGCCGTCTTCGCGACCTCTTTCTTGTCGGCCGGCACATACACATCCATTATGGGCTGCAAGAACCTGAGCCTTGCGGCAGTCCCGGCCGGTTTCCCGAAGGACTTTCTCATGCCGTCCTGAAGACGGTCCGCGCCCGCGAAGGCCATCATCTTGTTCTCCCTCAATACCTGGTGAGGATACACCCTGACCTTAAGGTGATAGCCGGTCTCGCCCAGCACGGCTGAGAGGTGCTTCGTGGCGATGACCCTCGCCGCCTCAAGGGCATTGTGCCTGATCTGCCCTGCCTCTAGGGGAACCAACGTCAACTTCACAGGGAAGTCTCCCTTGGTGTTGCCGAAATCAAACTTTGTTATCTTGGATCCTGGAACTCCTCTAATGTACTCCTTCCTAGTGTACGGTGGCGTATCGAAGCGTCGGTAGCAGCTAGCCGGTCGCTCTGGCATCTCCCTCCCTCCGTCTGCTTCCAGATGGAGATAATGACATTGGTATTTTAGTCTTTCTGAGGGGGACGGTGCCTAACCTCGATTACCACCAGACCCTCGAACTGAAAATTCACCTTACTGACGACCCTTCCAACCATACCCTCTCCATTGATCATATCAAGGCTCTCATCAATGCCATTCAGTGTTGATTGCACGAAGAGGGCCCTCCCCTCCTCCCCCAGAAACCCTCCCAAACCCTCAATAAATCTGTCAATTATTCTCCTCCCTCCCTCACCGCCGCTCCAAGAGAGATCCTCCGGCCCTCCCTCCTCGTCGAGCAGATAAGGTGGGTTCATAAATATCAGATCGAAGCTCTGCTTCTTCAGCGGGGAAAATAGGTCACCCACGACGGCGTCTAGCCTCCCTGAGAGGCCGTTGTTCATGTAGTTCTGTCGCGCATTCTTGACCGCAATCGGGTTTATGTCCAGCGCCGTTATTGAGTCCAATTTATCCGCGATGCTCAACCCTACGGCCCCTGTACCACAGCAGAGCTCCAGTGCCCCGCCCGCCGCCCCTGACCTCAAGGCGTCAATCAACAGAAAGGTGTCCTCTGATGGAGGGTAGACTCCCTGGAACACGACCACGTCCTTCCCATCGACCCTCAGTCTGCTCATCTGACGCCCTCCATCTCATGTTCGGTCAGCGCCACCCCCTTAGGAACAATCCTAGGCGGGCGCCCCGCTCACCTTCTTCAGGCTCTCGCTGATCCGCACAAAATCTGAGGGCTGGATCTCAAAGACGCGTGTATCCATCAGCCCCTCATCAATGACCTTTGCTATGTCCTCAAACTCCACCTTTTTTATCTTGGAATAGGTCGCCATCGCCTTCCTTAAAGTCCTCCTGCGCTGAGAGAAGAGCGTCTTCAAGGTGCCGTCTAAGAACCTCCAGTCAAACTCCCCCCTGCCCTTCCTCCTCACGACCACGACGGTGCTCTCGACCATAGGTTTGGGATAGAACGAATCGGGTGGAAAGTTCCTGACCTTCTCTATTTCTGCTAGGAGTGACGCCGTCACGCTCAGTCTGGAGTAGTCTCTTCCCCCCGGTCTAGCCACCAACCTGTCAGCAACCTCCTTCTGGTAGGTCAGCACCGCCGACCCAAAATCCCCATAAAGGAGAAGCTTGAAGGTGATGGGCGTCGAGATGGAGTAGGGGAGGTTGGAGACAATCCTGTCGACGCAGGGCAGATCCATGAGAAGGATGTCGTCGTTAACAACTTCGACGTTACTTCTTCCCGAGAATAGATCTCGCAGAGCCCTTGCGGCGTTGCCGTCCTTCTCGACAGCTATCACTCTCTTCGCGACCTCCGCCAGTCTTGCCGTGAGGGTGCCCGTCCCTGCACCGATCTCTAGGACGACATCCTCTGGCTCTATCTTGGCAGCATCCAGGATGCAAGCCATCAGCTCTGGGTCAATAACATAGCACTGCCCCAGCCTCCGGCTGGGTCTTATGCCGTACTCTTCAAGTATTCGGAGGGTTTTGTCGAGAAGACCTTGCCCGCTCAACCATCAGATCTCCTTCTTTACCGGAGGTTTGCAGAAGATGTAGTACTTGTCCTCGTTCCTTATCTCCACGAAGATCCTCTTCACTATTATCTTCTTTGGGTCTGCTATGTGGGTCCTGCTCTGTATATCCGCAAGACTCGTGAAGGGCCCCCTCTTCCTCTCCTCCAGTATCTGCCACATCGCCTTCTTGCCGATGCCCGGCAGCAGTTCCAGCGAGTGCATCCTCGTGGTGACCGGTCCAGAGTTGTTGAAGAAGAAGACAAACCTGCCCTCGTTCTTGCTGACCAGATCCTCCACAACAATCTGGAGCTCGTCCTTGGCATTCTGCGTCAAGTCCTCGTAGTCTATCCTTCTCTTAACGTGGTCTATCTTGTCCCTCCCCCACTTCCCTATGGCGATCCTCTCCCCGGCCTGGAGGGGCGCCCCTGGGACGGGTATGAGCTCCAGCAGCGTGAAGAAGTCCTCGCCCACCGCCTGAACCACAGGCTCCCTCTTGTAGAGCGGCCTAGTGTCCCTTGGATGCCCGTATTGCAGGTTCTCCAGCACGTAGGCGAACTCCTCAAACTTCCTCTGGGGCTCCCTGTTTTCAGGCATCATGGGCTCCACCGCTCTAAATTAGATGGAATACACTATATTAAGTTAGGTTAAAAATTCTTATTCTCTGAAGGAGTTCACTACGCTCAGAATCTTCTCAAGCTCCGAGGGAAGAACAGGCTTGCTCTCCCCCGCGAAGACGGCCCTCAGCTCATCCACGCTGGTCGGCATTATGTTCACAATCTGGGACGCCACCGAGGGGGAGATCCCATCCTCCTTCAGCCTCTTCAGCAGTCCTTCGGCCTTCTCGGCGCTCAGCTTGGAGAACTTTACCGTGTAGTCAAAGGTCAGCCTCTGCAGGTAGCTGAGCTCCCCCTCCTTCTGCCTCTGCTCCAATAACTTCTTGACCTGGGGGAGGGTTACCTCCTCCTCTTTAACAATCTCCCTTGGCATCTACTGCCCCTCTAGAGGACGTATATGTTCGGGTCTTGTTATTATTGTCTTCTCATATCCGCCCATGTACATCTTTACAACGTACGCCCTGCCCCTCTTGCCGACCACAACGCCGGTTCTGCCTTGGAACCTCCTGTGCGGCATGCCCTTCAGGGTGGAGGGGTCGATCTTCACGGTCACCTTCTCCCCCTCGGCGTAGTCCCTGAGTATCCTGTTTATCGGGGAGAGCCCCGCCTCCCTGGACCTCTTGCTGAGCAGAGACCTCGTTCTGCTTCTATACCCAACCGAATGCTTCATCTCTCAGTCGCCTCATTTACGGAAGTTACATCCAGCTCTATGCACCGTGCGCCAAAACCTAGGGCATCCGAGACGCTTGGCTTCGTCCTTCCCTCATCGCCAGATATGAGCTCCTTCACGTAGAGCCCGCCCTGGCAACGAACCACCAGCTCTATCCTTTTATCACCGATCTTCCTTGCCAGCATCTCGTATACCCTCTTGAGCCTCAGTTTATCGGCGCGCCGATGCAGTACCCTTTTAGGAGTGTATTGATTTATAAGACATCCATTAAAGCTTTTCTCTAGCCTCGCCAGGTCCCTCTTAGTGATCTTGCTGTCGGTCTCCACCAACGCCCTGTAGGTCTTCTCGGCGATCTTCGCCCTCTCCTTCAGGCTCCTGACGGTCTTCTTGTCCGAGAACATCAGCTTCGTTACCTCTACCCTTCCCTCTCCGCTCTCATTGATGGTGGCCTCCAACGCCTTCAGGTCCGGGTTCCTGTTCTTGGCCTCCTTCACCTCCACAACGAAGGGTCTGCCATTTCCGGTGACTATGGCGTCCACGTCCTCCCTCCCAGCACCATGGAACTTGGTGGAGATCCCGCTAGTGGCAGCCAATACCGGCCCCGTTATGATCTCCTCCACCGAGACGGGGTAGATCTTTCCTGTACCGTGGCAGACCTCACAGCCCTTGCCTCCGCAGTGGACACAGTCCCACCTCGACTGTGGGATGCCTCTGACCATCTTCCTGTACCTGCCCAGGATGTAGAGTGGCATGGATCTCACGTGTATCTTGGGATCCGGAAGGTCCACGGTCACCACGATGTCTGGTCTGTTGAACTCGACCTCCTTGCCGGTAAGCCTCGAGACCTCCTTGCCTATCTCCCTGCTGCACTCCATCTTCAGGGACTCGCCGTATTCTATGGCGAACTCAGACCTGAGCCTGTCCTCCCTCTCCGCGACCTCTCCAGCGATCTTCACTCCAATCAGAAAGTTGTTGAAGTTGTACTCTCCAAGGCTCTTTGCCACCTCTTTGGCGTACCCCTGAATCTCCGCCAGCATGTCCCCGCAGAGGTAGCAGTGCTTCTTTTTTACCTCCCCGCCCACAACGTTGGCGGCGGGCATGTGCCCCCCATTGGATGCGAGAATCTTGAGAAGCGCCTCGCCCTTGCTGTCCCCCCTCCTCGAGACCATGTGCGCCTCAAGCGTCAGAGCCAGCTTAAGGGCGTACCCCCTCTCCTTGTTGGTGACACCCCTGGCGAGCCCCCCGAACTGTCTACCTAGGCAGTTGTCGCAAAGGGGGTATTTTGACAGAATCTTCTTGACGTCGTCCAAGAGCAACGTTACCACCCAACGAAGCGCCCTAAGAAGGGAAGGAACGACCCTACTTAAAAGTGATCTTCTGTTCTAGTGCCTATGACTGGCGGTCGCCCTTTTATCAACTATGTTGTTGAGTATGATGACCGCTTGGTCGGGGGATAACGTCCTCTCGGAGAGACGCACGGACGAGAACCCATGCCTGCGCAGCTCATCTTCCCTCTGCCTGCTCATGGTCGGGTACTGGAAGACCGCAACGAAGTCCGAACTGAAATTGGTAACCTTCCCACCGGCGCCCCCGTAGAAGAGTTTGGTGTGCCTCGCCTCCTTTATGTACTCCTCAAATGGCTTCGAGTAGGCGTTTATCCCCTGCATCACCCTCCCTGATCCTGCGCCCCCGAGTCTCTTCAGCCCTGCCCTGAGGATGCCTGAGAGGGACTGCTCATCCGGTCTGACGTTTCTCATACTGTTGCCCTCAAAGTTGACGCACTTCTCACCATCAAAGAAGACGATAACCCTCACGTCCGTCCTGGCGCCATGCGAGAGGAGCAAAGCCCCCACAACAAACCTCGTTACTATTCCGCCCTCTTCCGAAGAGAGTGAAGACGAGGGTGTTAAGAGTACGATCTCTCGCAAGGACCCTACCTCGTGAAGGACCTGCCCTTGATTCCCGGAAGCCTCTTCTGCTTCGTAACTATCTGCTTTATGTACTTCTTGCTCATCTTGTACTGGTCCAGAAGTTCCTTAAGGTCCTTGGGCTTGGTCCCGGAGCCCCTGGCTATCCTCCTGGCCCTCGACCCGTCTATTATGTGTGGCTCCGTCAGCTCCTCCTCCGTCATGGACTGCATTATGACCATCCACCTCTTCATCCTCTCCTCTGTAACGTCCATCGCCTCCTTCGGTAGGCTCATCCCGAGTCCTGGCAACGACTGGAGGATCTTGCTGAAGGGGCCCATCTTTCTGATCGTCTGCATCTGCGCGTAGAGGTCCTTGAGCGTGAACCTCCCCGAGACCATGGCGCTCACGGTCTCCTTGCTCGGGGCGGCGATCTGCAGCTCCTTTACCTTCTCCACAAGCGCCTCGATGTCCCCCATGCCCAGCAGCCTTCCCACGAACCTGGGCGGGTTGAACACCTCTACCTCCTCGATCCCCTCCCCGGTTCCTATGAACCTTATGGGCGCCTTGGTGGCAGCGACCGCCGAGAGCGCACCTCCTCCCCTCGCAGAGCCGTCAAGCTTGGTCAGGAATATGGTACCTATCCTCGTCGACTGGTTGAACGCCTCCGCCTGCTGCATGGCCTGCTGCCCTATGGTGCCGTCCAGCACAAGCATTATCTCGTCGGGGTTGATAGCCTCGGCTATCTGGCGCATCTCATCCATCAGGTCGCTCTCGTTCTTGTGCCTTCCGGCAGTGTCGACCAGAATCAGCTCAATTCCCTTCTCCTTGAACTTCCTCATGCCGTTCCTGGCGATCTCAACGGAGCTCTTGTTGTCCCTCTCGCCGTAGAACTCGGCCCCGGCCTTCCCCGCGAGCTGGCTCAGCTGGTCGTATGCCCCGGCCCTGAAGTTATCCGCGCACACAAGCCCCACCGAGAACCCCTGCCTCTTGAAGTACCACGTCAGCTTGGAGGCGGTGGTGGTCTTTCCCGATCCCTGTATCCCCACCAGCATGACCACGGTCGTCTTGCCCTTTGCATATTTTGGTGGGTGCGCCTTCTCACCGCCCAATAACGCCGTCAGCTCATCATAAACGGCCTTGACGGCCAGCTCCCTCCTCGTTATCCCTGGCGGCAGCTCCTCCTCGAGGATCTTACTCTCGATGTTCTTGGAGAGCTCAAAGACCAGCTTGACATTCACGTCCGACTGAAGGAGGGCCCTCTGGATGTCCCTCACCAGCTCCTTGACGACCTTCTCGTCCACCACAGGAGCCTTGAGGAGCTTCTTGATGGCGTTGCTAATGGAGCCGCTCAGGCTGTCCAGGACCATCTAACACACCCAATCAGAAGAGAATCTGGGCATGCTCCCTAAAATTCTATCATGAAATAAAAATCTGGAATGGGCTCTTAATAGTCGTCACTTGACCCTTACTATGTGCTTCTCGTTGAGGATGTCCCAGTACTCGACCTCTACGCCCGATGCCAGCTTTGCGGCGATCTCTTCCTCCTTCGGCCTTCTAATCTCGAAGGTCTCATAGGTCCCAAGATCCATCAACTGGATCGTATCCGGCATGATCGCGATCACCTGAGCCGACTTCTTCTCCACGATCGGCACGTCGACCCTCTGGTCCGCCGGTGCCATAATGTTCCTCTTTACGCCGTCAAAGATGCCTATCGCCACAACCCTGGCCTTGGCAGATCCGTGCTTGCCCGTCTTTGACTTGTCCATCGAGACGACCCTGCATGGCACGTTGTCTATAACCACAAAGCTGCCCTCCTTCAGGTCGCCGATCTCCACTGGTTTGGTTGACATCGCTTATCCATCCTTTCAAGACTGTAAACAGGATTAGGTAAATAAATCTTATCAGCAAATGGTCGACGTAGCTTGCTTTTTGAAGGGGCACGCCTACGAGGCGCCACATCACCTACGCACCCTCCACGATGAAGCGATAAGTAATTATTTAAAACAAAGGGAGATATATTGAAGCGTATAACTCGGTTTTCAGGAACATGGTGGGCTACTCTTGAAGATATCTCGCGTTGGAGTGGTTGCAAAATTAAACTCCCCAGAAGCCTCCAGGGTGTCTCTGGACAGCGGAAAGTTCTTGAAATCAAAGGGGGTTGAGGTCCTCTATACCGGCGATCTAGCCCACATGGCCGGGAGGAGGCCAACTCCGATAGAAAAAATGGCAGTAGACCTCGTTCTGGCAGTGGGGGGAGACGGCACGGTCATGCGCACCGCACAGAAGGTCGGCGAGACCCCGATCTTAGGGGTGAAGGTTGGTGCGCTGGGATTCCTCTGCGAGACCACGCCCGAGACGGTGAGGGATGCATTGGAAAGGGTCCTCTCCGGCAGGTTCTATCTGGAGCACAAGACCAAGCTGAGAGTAAAGTACAAGGACCTGAACCTCCCGGACGTACTTAATGAGGTTCTCGTAACGACCTCAAAGCCATCAAGGATCCTCTCCCTCTCAGTCTTAAAGGACGGGGCACCGTTGCACCGGGGGAAGGCAGATGGGGTAATCATCTCGACGACAACGGGATCCACCGCATACGCCCTTTCGGCTGGAGGGCCTATCATCGATCCACGGCTGGACGTCATGGAGGTCATCTTCATATGCCCGCTCTCCGCAGGGCTGAGGCCCATCATATTCCCGTCCTCAAGCAGCATCGAGGTAAGGACATCCCCTGATGCCGCCCCCGGCATTGTTGTGCTTGACGGGCAGACCACTATACCCGTGGACCACGACGTTCCAGTCCTCGTAGAGAGGTCGGAAAAGTCTGCGGTATTCGTCAAGGTCAATCCGCCAGAGTTCTACAAACGCATAAGAGAAAAGATAAAGCTGGGCCTAGAGGTCTGACAATGCCCGTGGAAAAGCGTCCGACCTTTGTCCTGGACTCCTCTGCTATAATATACGGCTTCAACCCCCAGCTTGTGGACGGCGACCACTACATCACCCCCCGCGTCATGTCAGAGCTCCTCGGGAGGAAGACCAAGACCATAACCGACCTCTCCGTATCCTCAGGACGCCTGAAGGTTCGCGCCCCCAAGGAATTCTTCAAAGAGGTCGCGCGGACACGCGCGGGCTCGAGTGGAGACATCTCCGTCCTCTCCGAGACCGACTTGGAGGTCGTAGCCCTGGCGCTGGAGCTCAAGGACGAGGGCGCAGATCCCACAGTGATCAGCGACGACTACAGCCTGCAGAATGTCTGCACCCAACTCAATATAGGCTTCAAGCCAATGATGACAAAGGGCATCTCGCAGGAGTTCTGGTGGTTCCTTTACTGTCCCGCCTGCGGAGCAACCTACAAGCAGTCCTTCAAGTCCAACATCTGCCAGGTCTGCGGACATACCCTAAAACGGAAGGTCTACAGCAAGAAGCAGATAACCAATGCTTGAAAAGAACCTGAGATGCGAAGGTCCTACGGCGAGCACCTCCCTACACCTCTCGCATGTTCGAGTGAAACCTCCCATGGCACACATCGCAGTAGTCCTCTCCCTTTCTGTAAAGCTCCATGGGAGAGTTGGAGTAACGCATGGCGCAATCCCAGTCCTCACAATGCGGCAGACCGATGGCGTGACCCAGCTCGTGAACGAGGACCTTCGCGTACTGCCTTTCGAAGAACGGTCTTCCCTCGCTTGTATAGCGAAAGATCTCTTGGATCCCCTTCCAAAAAACCGGGTCTATCCTTGCCGATGATACCAGGGCTGACCCGAGTGTGGCCAAGCCGAAGATGTAGTTGGTCCCGCCAGTATAGATGTCGGCCGATGTTAATACAACAGCTATGCCCCCCTCCCTTTGTTGGAGCCCCGCCTGGAGGAGGGCATCTGCCAGATACTGTCTTCCAAAAGCAGTCGTTCTATATGGAAATTCCTCTAGGTTTAGTTTCTTATCCGACACCCTCGTGTGGGCATAATCCTTGAAACGTCTCATATACACGCCCAGGGCGAAATCCAGGTCAGCCCGAGGGAGGCCGCTTGTAGGAATGATCCCTATACCAACCTTCGTCAAGCCTGACTCCCACCACTCCTCCTAAACTTGGCTATGAAGTATCCCGGCATCTCCAAGAGATCCGGGCTGAACCTCTGTGCCCTCCTGAAGATTGGGTCGCCAAAGCCCGGCTCGCCCACCCTGATCCTTTGATCCTCCAGCTCCAGACCAAGCTCCTCCACAGCAAACCTGACCACATCCTCGTTCTCCTCGGTGGTGAGTGTGCAGGTGGAGTAGACCACGGTCCCTCCACCCTTCACGATGGCGCTCGCGACCCTAAGGAACTGCCTCTGATACCTGGCACAGCCCAACACCTCCTCCACCGTTGCATCCTCGTACAGCTTCGGTCTTACCCCCAGCGCCGAGCACGGAGGGTCGACAAGGACCCTGTCAGCCTTCAACGTGGGGAAGTCCCTGTCCAGGTACCTCGCGTCGGCGCAGAATACCCTAATACTGTGCACACCGAGGCGTTCCGCGTCCCCCCTCAGCGCATTAAGCCTCTTGTCCGAGTGGTCGAAGGCGTATATGGTTCCTTTGTCCCCCATCAGCTGCGCCATGTGCAGGGCCTTTCCTCCAGGAGCTGCGCACATGTCCACTATGGTCTCGCCCCCCTGCGGCTCCAGGACCCTCGACGTGATCATTGCCGGCAGGCTCTGCTCCCTTATCATCCCCTTGTTGTAAAGCTCGCCCTCCCTGAATGGCGGCAGTCTGTACACCGTCTCACTGGTGTCAACGGCAAGCCCCCTGCCCTTTTTATCGTCCACCTTCGGTGGGATTAGGGCGATGCCCCTGCCTACAACGTGGTCGTAAATGTCCGTTATGTAAACCGGTCCCCCGACCCTATAATTATCAGTCCTTAGGATGCCGGGGGCGTAGAGCTTGCTCCCCATCATCACGCTCTCCGCGGCGCCCTTCTCCGCCACGACCTGCTTGCCCATTCTTTCCACCGTGAAGGGGCCCTGCACCTCGATGAGGACCGCCTCCTCCAAAACCTCCGACCTCCTGCAAACCACGCCCATCCGGTAGAGGTGCTCCATAACCTCCTCGGCGTCGGTCCTGAGGGTGTTCACCCTTACCGCGTACTCCTTTGGGGACCTTCTCACCGCCTCCAGCACCCTCAGAGTTCTATCGCCGTAGGCCTTGACCAAAAGTTCCAGAAGGTCCCTCCTGTACCGGATCTCCTTGGCGACCCTCTCGAGCGACACAGCGATGACCTCCGCAGGGTGATCGGCGCAGTAATGATCACGCCAAGGCATATAATATATTATACTCCAATAATGGTGGGTGGGAGCCGCTGGGTGTTGGACCAAATGAATCTACCCTCAAGTGCTCTAAGGCTCTCGTCGGGAGGCGGCGAGAGGGAGTTCTTCTGGGGCTGCCTCCCGTTCCTGGTCACGCCGCCTAAGGTCGTTCGCAGGATGCTCGAGCTTGCCCGCGTCGGCCCCTCCGATGTGGTGATGGACCTGGGCTCCGGGGACGGTCGGGTGCTGCTGTCAGCGGTCAAGGACTTCGGCGCGAGGATGGCGATAGGGTACGAGCTGCGCGAGGATCTCATCAAAAGTGCCCACGAGCGCCTCGAGTCGCTCAACCTCCAGGATCGGGTGATGCTGGTGAAGGGGGACCTCATGGATGCAGACCTCTCCGAGGCAACCGTCATCTTCATTTACCTCACCGGCACCGCCAACGACAGGCTAAGGTTCAAGTTCGAGGAGGAGGTCAGGCCAGGGACCAGAATAGTGAGCCACGACTTCGGCATGGAAGGCTGGAATCCCGCCAAGGTTGAGAGTTTCGAGGGGCACAAAATATACCTTTACGTGGCGCCGGCGGCATTCGAGAGGCCCTCCCAAAGGTCTTCGAGGTGGCGCCTGAGGTTCTGGACGTAACTCGGCCGATTCGACACAGCTTTTTTAATACCCGCTGGGACTACATGATCGTGGTACCTATGCCAATAGGCATGCTTCTGAAGAAGGATGATCCCATAGACCTCGTTAGGCTTATAGCCGAGGTGAGGGGGTCCGTCAAGGATAAGAACTGCGGCTCTATAGTCACCTTCACCGGCATCGTGCGCGGCAGAACCCATGAAGGCAAGAAGGTGGACCGCCTGGAGTACGAGGTCTTCGAGGAGGCCGCACGCAGGTCCATCGAGAACATGGCAAGGACCCTAACCCTCCTCAACGGCGTCCTGGAGGCCGCCATATGCCACAGGTACGGAACATTCTCGCCCGGCGAGGAGGTTCTCTACGTCGTGATAGCCACGGAGAGGAGCAACGTTGCCTTGGAGACACTGAGACTGGCCGTGACGAGGGCGAAGCACGAGATACCCATCTGGAAGAAGGAGCACACCACGAACGGGAGCTATTGGGTGGACATCGAGTGACCCAGTTTTATTCCTAGGATGTTCTCAACGGCGTCGAAGATACGCGAGGCGCCGGCAAAGTCCTTCTCCGAGTAACTGCTCAGCAGCTCCAGCGACATGTTTTCCACGGCAGCCAGAGCCTGCCCGGTCTCCAAATTATCGTCCATTGCACCAAAAAACATGTCCACATAGTCCTTGACGCAGGGGCTAATTTCATTGGTTGGTCCTGCCCTCCTCGCCTCCCGCGCGGCCATCCTCATCCTATCGTACCTCTCCTTGGAGTCCTCCAGTTCCTCCTCAGAGAACTCCAGCTGCTCCCTGTAATTCTTGGAGAGGAGAAGGGTCCTGAGAACCTCTCCGGGATGCCTCTTAAGGACATCGCGTATGAGAACCGTCCTGCCGGTGGACTTGGACATCTTCTCCCCTCCCAGGAGGATGAAGTCGTTGTGCATCCAGTACCTCACAAAGGTCTTGCCCGTCAGGGCCTTTGCCATCAGCGCCTCGCACTCGTGGTGGGGGTATATCAGGTCCCTTCCTCCCCAGTGGATGTCAAGAACCTCGCCGAGGTTGTCCATGGACATGGCAACGCATTCGGTGTGCCAGCCTGGTCGACCCATTCCCCACGGACTGCTGTAGGACTCCTCCCCCTCCCTCGCCTCCCTCCATAGGACAAAATCGAAGGGCCCCCTCTTGGCTCCGGCCTCCAGCATGTCCACAACCGCACCCTTCAGGTCCTTGACCAGCTCCCCAAACCCTCCTGCCCTCTCCACATCGAAGTATATGGCATCGCCTGCCCTGTATGCACAGCCCTTCTCAAGGAGCCTCTGCGTGATCTTGATGATCTTTGGGACGTATTCTGAAGCCCTCGTGTACTTGGTTGCCCTCTTAATGTTCAGCGCGTCTATGTCCTGGAAGCACTTTGCTATGAAGCGATCCGCAAGCTCCATGGGCTCGACACCCTCCTCCCTCGCCCTCATCGTTATCTTGTCGTCAACGTCCGTAAAGTTCTGGACGTGCAAGACCTCGTACCCTTGGGCCTCGAGGTACCTCCTCAGAACGTCGAAGTTTACGTAGGTCCTGGCATGCCCTATGTGGCAGTAATCGTAGACGGTCGGTCCGCACACGTATGCCCTTACCTTGTTCGGCTCCTGCGTTATGAGCTCCTCTTTCGTCTGGCTTCTGGAATTATAGATAAGCATACGGTCACCCGAACTCGAGCCCTGCGAAGGCGAAGACCCTGCCATAATCCGTAGGAGGTTTCTCCCCTAAATATGCCCTGCTTACTGGGAATATCTCCTCGACGCCATCAATGCCGGCGTCGGGCAGGACCGCAGTGCACCCTACTCCGAGGGCGTTGAAGGCGGCGTAAAGCAGCCTCAGTCCGGCGCCCCTGTCGTCAGCAACCACCGGTCCAACTGCCGCCTCCTTGGGATCATGCCTCAGCAACGCGAACCCCCTCCCCCGAAGTGGCGCTAGCGCCCTCCCCGCTCCCATCAGCGTCCTTAGTAGCCTCGCCCTCCTGTACCCGAAGCACTCCCGATCCATCTCGAAGGCATTATCCAGCCACCGGAAGTCCTTGGCAGCCCCTTTCACGCCCCCCACATACCTGACGAAGTAAAAGTCCCTGTCGAACTTGAATCCCTCCCTCAGGTAGAACGCCTTTGCCTCCTGTGTGGAGAAGAGGGCCACCGTCCTCTTCGCCTCCAGGTGCTGGATACCGGCGTTTATGAGGTCCCTGCCGATGCCCCTCCCCCTCATCTCCCTTTCCACGAGGACGTTGGAGATCCACCCGATCTCCCCGTAGTCCAGAACCGTTATCATGCCCAAGATCCTGTCGTTGGTGGCAACCAAGGTCCTCGCGCATCCGGTCCTCTCCATGAGATCAAAGTCCTCGGGCCTGTAGTTCCAGTCCTCCTGACCTGTCAAAGCAACCAGTTCGTCGTAATCCTTTGGGCCGGCAGGCCTGAAATCCATCAATCATCACTACTCCGTCGTAAGGAAGCCCGCGCTCTTCAGACGTGGGCAGTTGACTCTGGCAGATCCTTATAGATCTCGTCGCACCTGTGCTCCCCGTACGTGATGTACTTCCTGTCCCCTCTGGCGTGCTTTATGCTGCAGGGGCCGTAGTCGTCGTCCTCTGCCCCATACCACTTCTCGCAGTTCTTGCACCTCATCGTCTCTCCACCCCTTTCCAACAAGACACCGCCCTACCCCCGTCATTTAGCCTCTAAAATCTTTACTTTTTACATTCTAAAGACCCTTGCTGGAGGCCCACCTCTCGACAGCCTCTCTGACAAGCCTCTCTTTCAGCGCCTCCTCCTCCCTCAGGACAACGTCTCCGGCAACAAGAACGGGCGTGTTGACCGAGTCCAGCATGAGGAGTTCGGCCATGGCGTCGCTGTCCCTCTCGGTGTCCCTCTCCTCCACCGTCTCGGAGTAGCTCAGCCCCCTCGTCGATAACACCCTGTTGAGGATGAACTTGGCGATGGGGCACCTTGTGCACGACTCCGCCTTGTAGAGCAGTATCTTCTCCAAAGCCCTCACCGACTATAGAATGTCCGCAGAAAAATTAAACCTTTTGACCGAGGCTGCCTACCTGTATATCGAGGCCCGCATCGGGTGCTTTAACCTGAATAGTTTATCTAATTCGGCGGCGAGCCTCTCGTCCAGCTCTGACTGCTTCCTAGATATCGCCCTGAGGTCTGGGTGTGCTATGAACGGGCCGCCCATCACCGCCCCCAGGTTGTTGCCCTGTAACTCCCAGGTGGGTACGGGATCAATATCGAGGACCCTCCTGATGACCTCCTGTTTTTTTACCTCCTCCGCGCTGGACAGGACTGAAAATACCTCCTTGGCAATGTCGATGTTGAGAGGCCTGAAGCCGCTGGATGCCCCCTCCCCCATGGATCGCCTCAGCTCCCCAACGTCGTCAATCCTTACACCCACGCCCAGGCTCTCCTGAGGGTTGATCATCATGAGCTTCAGCCTGTAGCCTCTGCCGGGACCCAGGACTAGAGAGTTCCCTCTGAAGTCTGACGCGATATGCCAGCCCTTGGGCTTCCTGTTGTAGCCGTCAAGGATCTCCTTCACGGTCTCCTCAAGGGTATTTATCCTCAAGCGCAGGCCCCCAAGATCCAATAATCTCGGTTCCCTTTTAAACTAACGTAAAGGTCAAAAAAAATGATAAAAAAATTACTAAATTTCTCGAACTCTGCTAGATACTACGCCTAATACCTGCGGGGCGGCCTTCTCTTAGCAAAACACTCGCGGCAGTAGACTGGTCTTGTTCCGTCCGGCTTGAACGGGACCTCGCATTCCTTGCCGCAGTCTGCGCAAACTGCCTTATGCATCTCGCGATATGCCATTCTCGTTTCGCCTCCTTATTTTTTGATGACAAGAACGAGACTCTTTTCAGACTCTTGATTCCTGCCTGAATCACATAAACCATACAACTATCATATTAACATTGCCATCCCGATCAGGTCAGGATCTGCCTTGTCCATTCAACGCAGCGTGATTTGACCATGAGTAGCTGCTGGGCATCATTGAAATCTTGCTCCGTCTCTATTTTTATTAAGAGCCAATGCTTATGGTCTATTACCTCGAACATGCGCAAACTCTCATATAGGCGACCGGATGTCTGAATAGACGAAACCGCGTCTCGCCCTATCCTCCTGCTCCCTCACCCATCTCCTCACCCCTACCTTCTGCATCCGCCTTCCATCTTGGATGAGCAGGGGGTAGCGCTCCGCAAGCGAGATGATGTGCTGGCATGGATATTCCTTGCACAGCGGGCAGACCTTGATGTTTCTCTGCTTGGCGCACTCTCTTATCTTGCAATCCGGCGGGCCGCCCTTGCCCGTCCTGCAGGTGCACTCGAGCTCCGCCAGTTTATGCAGGAATTGCGAGAAGACTGGATAGACATCCTCCATATCCGGCTCGTACTGATAGAAATCGTCGAAGCCCTCCTCATGAAGCGTCTGCCTTAACTGCTGTGCCTGCTTCGGGATCCGGCTGTACTGGGCGCACAGACCGCAGTACAAGCCACAATAGGTAACTAGACGGAGTCCCTCTTCATCAGGCATGGTTATAACTTGGAGGCATGATGCTAAATAGTTTTTTAATACCAACGTTAGTTGCCATCGAGTCTATGGGCATAAATGCAACTTCAATATTGAGAGTAAAATTTATGGTGCAGGGAGTGGGACTCGAACTCATTAGGTTAATCATAAGTAGTATCGCATGATCAGGCGTTTTTAGACCTTCTAACTACCTCCACGAATCCTCCCCTGAAATGCGTCTATGAACCTGTCCGGGACGCCCAGCCGGTCCATACTATGTCGTTGAGTGATGCAAAAGTTTTTCCTTCAAAATTTAGAAAAAGGGATAAGAACCAGATTTATTTTGCACCCATGAGAATTTGAACCATTAGTGTGTGGGCACCATTGAATGGGGGATAAAGGTCTCAACAATCGCTTATAAAAAAAGAGTTTTTAGGAAACCAGCTGTAACATATCCTAAGTTTCTTTGGTTAATTTTTCATATTAAATTGCCCGTACTGTTTTTAGGAGCTTCCATTTTGTCAGGCGAATCCAAGGAAGAAAAAGGTAAGGCTGAAGAGGCTGCTGAAAAGACAGGAGAGGTCGTTGGAAAGGGGCTCAAGAAGGGCTTTGGAGTGGCAAAGGCCTTTGGAAAGGGAGCAAAGGAAGCTGTTACAGAGAAGAAGGAAGAAAAGAAGGAGCGAAGCTCATAATTCCATTTTTTGTTCTCTGATATCTAATTTTAGGTTATAGCAATCTGATTAATAGTTAGATCGCGCGGATCTTACCGCCCCAACCCCAATAGCTATGCACAGTCAAGAAATGGTGTAGAGGGTAAGGACGGGGTCGCTGATTATGATTGAGCTTGGTTTAGGATGCAAGCCTGGGAGTTTCTTTTCAGAACCGATAACCCCTTCCCTCACTTTCGACTCGTTCGCGCCACTCTTCCTATCATAAATGCAAGAGCAAGGGCAACTATGCCGCAGGAAAAGACGTCTATTATCAGGCCTGCCCAGATCACACTAAAATGAGTTTCAGGAATGCAGAAAGCACTGACGCAGAAGGCGTTGCTGACTAATGACGTCGTTACGCTCAGCCACGGTGCAGGAAGGCCGTATTCGACTACCCTTATCTCTGAGATGGAAGGCTTTACAACACCGTAGAAGGAAGTGGCGATGAAAAGCGCACTGAAGATGGCTACGAACAGGAAAAAACTACGTCTCGACATTGCATTACCGCTATAAAATCTTCGCGCCTCATTTAATATCGGTTTTGTTCGCAGGGCTCAAGCTTGCAATGCTTTAGCCTTACCTTTTTTAATATCCGAGGGCGATTAAAATTATGTAGAATATTACTAAGATGATGAGGAACGTTATAATTCTTGACACAAATCTTGGCATATGCACCACTAACTCCTATCTTTAAACCCTCAAATAAGCGCATTGGTCAAACTTAAGGCCTTCGGCCTAGCCCTATCGTATGTCTGCCTCAGGTTCTCTAACGAGTAGTCAGTGTAGTGTCTCGCCAAGAGAGCGCAGAATCCTCCCCTGAAATGCGTCTATGAACCTGTCCGGGACTCCTAGGCGAGCCATCTCGTTGGCGAACCAGAACCGTAGCACCTTGGGGGCTATCTCAAGTCTGGTCCTCAATCTTGCATGTTTGAAAGGCATGTGCCTTCTTTCTGAGGATATAGCGAATACTCTTAGAGATCTGACGCTCTTACAACTTAGTCACTCTTTGAGGTATTTCTTAGTCTCATTGTTGAAGAATCCGTAGATTGCGCTTTTGGTTTGCGATTGGTGGTTAGGGTAGCAAATCCCTTTTTCAAGATCGATATCGGTTATCTGTAAATTGAGAACCTCATTCCGCCTAAGTCCACTAGAGGCGAAGAAGAGGAACAGGGCCTTATCGTCTATTTTTTCAAGGGTTTCAAAGAAAGTCCGAAAGTCCTCTTTCTTGGGCAAGTATCGGTTGAAATTGAACTGTCTTGGGGAGAATACGAAGCCGTCCATAAGGTCTTTCTTAAGGTACTCTCTGAAGAAGAGCTTCAGGGCCTTGAGCTGGTTCGCATAAGACCAGTTATTTCTGTATAATGACAGGAATTGCCGGATATCCTTCACCGTGACCTCATTTGCACCTCTCTTGGTGAAGGCGAGCAGCCTTGAAACAGTGTTGGAATAATGGTCTGACGAGCCCCTGGCCAGCCTCCTCTCGAACAGGCAGAACTCCCTAAAGTCCTGGATTACCGTAAAATCAAAATTACGGTAAGAAAATTTACCGTAATTGGAACATCCAAACTCGGGGCTGATGGTTTTTTGATGGAACTTTTTCCCAAAAAGTTTGGTGCGGGGAGTGGGATTCGAACCCACGAAGTCCTTCGACATAGGAGCTTACTGGGCGGCAGGCTCTCGCCCACAACCACTCAGTCCTACCCCTTTGACCTGGCTTGGGAATCCCCGCTCGCACTAACTCTTATCACGCTTACTTTTAAAAATGTACCGCCCTCCATTTTACATTTAAATACTTCCCTGACCCATTCCATTTAAGCGGGTACTGTTCATGAAGGAAGACGCCCTGTTGAAGATCGCCAACGATATCAAGGACCAAAATCTCAGGGAGAAGGTAATCTCTTTAATCAAGGAACCGAGACTGTCCATGCTCGAGGCTCCCGACAAGTCCACCGGGTTCAAGGACTCGCCGGCCAGCAAGAGGAGGCACCACTCCTACGAGAAGGGGCTCATAATCCATACAGTGGCCATGACCAAACTCGCACTCAACCTCTCCGATATACTGGAGGAGATCTACGGGGTAAGGGCGGACCGGGACGTGGTAATCGCGGCCTCGCTCCTCCACGACCTCTTCAAGTACATCACCTACACAGAGATATACCCCGGAAAGTACGGCCGTTCGAAGCTCGGCGAGAGGCTCGACCACCTCTCCCTCATCACAGGGGAGCTCTACACCAGAAAGTTCCCGCTTGACGTCATCCACGCCGTGGTTGCTCACCACGGGGATGGGAGCCCAATAGAGCCAAGGACGATAGAGGCGCTACTGGTACACATGGCGGACAGAACCGACGCCGAGATCAACGACAAGGCGTTCTTCGCAGCAAAGGACATAATAAGGGAGTGCCTAGCCAAAGAGGTCCTGACGCTCCCCAAGGATGTCTCGCCCTTCCAGATAATACTCGCCAAGAAGGAGGGCGGTTGCGACGCTGTCAGGAGGCGGTTCGCCTCCCTAATCTAATATGAGGTGTTAAAATGGCTGAGGGGCACTGGATAAGGGGGATAGCCGACGAGATCCTAGCCAGAAAGGACGACCGCATAGTGATCCATACGGGAAAGACCCCATCCGGCCCCATCCACATCGGCGCCGAGCGCGAGCAGTTCATCTGCAGCGCCATCCAGAGGGAGCTGAGGAGGCGGGGCGTGGACTCTACCTTCAACTTCATCATAGACTCTTACGATCCCATAAAGTCCGTGCCCGCCGGTCTTGAGGTCCCAAAGGGCTTTGAGGAGCACATAGGTAAACCATTGTCGGATGTGCCGGACCCCTTCGGGTGCCACGAGAGCTACGCCGTCCACTTCGCCGAGGAGTTCGTGGGCTGCCAGCAGAGGCTGGGGCTCTCGCCCAACATCATCTACTCCCACGAGCTCTACCAGCAGAAGGAGATGAAGGACACCATCAGGACGGTTCTCCGCCGCTTGGACGATCTGAGGGAGATCAGGAAGAGGTACATCCAAGAGGACGATGAGATCAGCACGGACGACTGGAACCCCGTGATGGTCATCTGCAGCAGGTGCGGCAAGCTCGCCTCCAAGAGGAAGGAGGTGGCGCCGAACAGGGTCACCTCTTGGGACCTCAGCAAGGACGAGGTAGACTACACCTGCACGAGCTGCGGCTACGAGGGTGAAGGCAAGATAGCCGATACGAGGCTCAAGCTCAGCTGGCGGGTTGACTGGGCAGCGAAGTGGGCGGTCTTCAAGGTGACGTGCGAGCCCGCCGGCAAGGACCACTGCGTAAAGGACGGTGCCTACGACATGGGTCTGGAGGTCTGCTCGAGGATCTTCGGTTACCGCGGACCCCTCCGCGTTCCCTACGAGTGGCTGACTCTCGGGGCGCATGCCATGAAGACCCACAAGGGCATTACATTTACTCCAGTGGGGTGGCTGAGGATCGCGCCGCCGGAACCCCTCAGGTACATGATCCTGAGCGTTGATCCTATGCGCCACATCGCGTTTCTCCCGGACAGGATCCCGGACATCGTCGACAACTTCGACAGGATCGAGCGGATCTACTTTGGCGTTGAGGAGCCCTCGGGGAACGAGAGCAGAGAGTACCTCCACGACCTCTACGAGATCTGCGCCGTTGGCACTCCGCCGAAGGAACTGCCAGCCCGCCTCCCCTATCGGTTCTGCGTCTACATGGTCCAGCTCGAGGCCCTCTTCGGTCAAAAGAAGGTGCTTTCAAAGTCCGTGGAGTACCTCTCCAAGCTATCGGGCAAGAAAACCCTCAAAGATGGTGAACTTGGTGATCTGAAGAAGCGCCTATCCATGGCAAAGAACTGGGTGGCTTCCTATGCACCGCAGAGCCTGAAGTTCCAGATATCCACCGAGGCACCGTCTTACAAGCCCAAGACCGAGGCCGAGAGGTCCTTTATCACCGCAGTAATCGCCCTGCTTGAGAGGGGCCTTCCGGAGGGCGACCTCCAGAACGAGATATTCAACACCGCCAGATCGCTCGGAATGGAGATCGGAGAGGCCTTCAGCGTGATGTACAGGATCCTCCTCGGCTCTGAGAGGGGACCGAGGCTCGCCCCGCTCCTGATGGCCCTGGACCGGGAGTGGCTACTCCGTAGGATGAGATCTGTCCTTTAGTCTGCCTCCTCAACGCAAAGACTAGGACCGCGGCGTAAAACACAGCAACCGCAACTATCAATACTGCCACCGCCGTGGATAAGGCACCAACTATCGGCGCGAGATCAATAACGCCCGCCTCCTTCACGTACATGAGGGGCTGCTGGCGCTTGACCACGTCCCTGGCAACCCTAAAGTCCCTGTACATGGTGGGGTCGATATCCGCCCAGCGTAGGAGTTGCGCCCTCGCATAGTCATAAGCCTCCCTTAAACTTCTCCCCTCCGCAACCTTATTCCAAAAAGGATGGAAAAACACCGACCCAGAGGCGCCAAATATTGCCTTATCCGCAGCAGTCAAATTGACCCAATTCCAATAGAATAATGCAACGTTACCGTCACTGGCTGAGGTGATATAGGTTCCAGTAAAGGGGAATTTGGACCCCAAAAAACCTCCGCTGTAGCAGAAGTCCAAGAGCAGTACGACCCTGTTGGACCTCAGCCCTTCCAACCAGCTTATCAGCTCCTCATAAGAGACATGGGTGCCCTCCTCAAAGGCGAAGACGACATTCCCCTCGGCATAACCGCCGTGCCCCACGATATATATCACGACCTCAGAATCGCCGCCCGCAGTACTTGCCATCCTCATAAGCTCAGTTCTCAAATTCTCCTTAGTAACTGCACTGTTTTCATAATCAATTACAGCCTTGCCGAGGTCATTATTATTATCCCCGTCAACGTCAACAAGGTCATCATTCGTGTGATACACCATCAGCGTTATCTGGTCGTCTTGGTAACCTAACTTCTTCAATGCCAGATAGGCCTGGATCGACTGCGCGGGGAAGGAATCAACTTCCTCCAGATAATAATCAGGGAAGTCGTTCCCGGTATTGCATATCACCGCGTGCCTCTCGGTGGGCTGCCCAAGATACACGTCTCCGAGCACCAGCTGTGCCTGCGATACGAAGACCACTAAGAATAGTAAGATAACCACGGCGGTGATACTTCTGGCGGGCATACCACTCGCTTAATTTATGGCAAATTTCGGATAAAAGCTATTATGCCCGGTGGTGCCGGGAAATAGTTAAGCCTTGGTTTAAATTCTCGGTCAACGTTGCCTGCATAAAAAGATGGAAGCTATTCATTTTTTCCTTATTGGCAGTTGTAATTCTGTTAGTAGTTCTGTTTCTTGAACCATGGCTGGGTCGTTTAGGTAGATTTCCATTGGGCACATTAGGGGGATGTAGCCCTTTTCCTGAGCATGTTGGAACAATGCTGTGTAAGCAGATCCTACCTCCCTGTATGGACCTTTGTGTATTATGTAGAGCACCTCCTGTGCAGGGATTTTCCTGATTTTTATATTGCCTTCTGGTTTTGCCTCGCCCTTGAAGGGAAATCCCACCTCGCTTCTCAACTTGTGCGCCGAGACCTCTGCGGGGCTGTCATAAAACCACCCAAAGGGAGGACCTGCAATCTTCAGCCCTTTTTGTATCAACCACTTTGCGATCTCTTCATAGAGTTTGCCAACTTCACTGTACGGCCCAACATGACCAACGACAGCCGCCTGCATTGGTTCAGTTTTCTGCAATTTAATCTCCACACAAATACCCTCCACGAATCATCAATTCGCCTACAGATAAATAGTTAATGTAACTCGACGTAGTCACAATTACATTATGTCAAATGGCAGAAGGCTTTTTTGAGATGCGCCTTCGGTAATTTAAGCTGGATTTTTAAACTTGCATTTAACTGATTTCCTTAAGCCATCTGAGGTTACAGGCGCTGGCGGCTTGGAAGAGTTATATCCTACAGGCTGTTAATCTTTATTGCGATCGGCTTATGGGGAAATGTCTAATCTGCGGCGGGAGCGCCCCCACAATCTCGGACGGGCTTGGCGTCTGTTTAAGGTGCATAAGGGAGGTGCCTGAAAAGGCCCTTGAAGTTACAAGACAGGTGCATGCGAAGAGTCGTGCCGGCTTCGGTCTGCCTCCCGATCCGCCCAGGGACTCAGACGGATTGCCCTGTGAAGTCTGCGCCAACAACT
The DNA here is from genome assembly GCA_016882195.1 of Thermoproteota archaeon. GTDB lineage: Archaea > Thermoproteota > Methanomethylicia > Methanomethylicales > Methanomethylicaceae > VGLU01. The sequence goes on along the minus strand of VGLU01000007.1, from coordinate 4,914 downwards.
GTCTAATTGGTACGGACAAAAGTGGTTTCTGCGGTCTTGTTTGGAATGTTGGGGGACGCCTTATTCGTCATGGTGGAACCACCGACAAGGGTGTCTTGGAGTGGTATTATGACGGCCTGCCAACCAACTGCGTGTCTTGGTGGTTCTGCCCCGGCTGTACCGGAAGCGGCTATCCCAAATACGCTTACAAGCCAGAGGCGGAGCGTGGCCATTCAAATCTGGCTGTCTTCTATGGCGCCTGCAGTTATGACTGCCTCTTCTGCCAGAACTGGCGCTACCGCAACCTGTCCGTGTTGCATAAACCAGTTTTTAGTACCGAGGCTTTAGCCTCCAAGGCTGATGATAGGCGCGTCTCCTGCGTCTGCTTCTTCGGCGGCGACCCCTCGCCCCAGATGCCGCACAGCCTTGAGGTGAGCCGCCTCGCCTTGGAGAGGGCAAAGACCGAGAGGCGCATCCTCCGCATCTGCTGGGAGACCAATGGCTACATGAACCCGAAACTGGCGGAGAGGGCCGCAGAGTATGCCTTGGAGAGCGGGGGCAACATAAAATTTGATCTGAAGACTTGGGGAGAAAACCTCAACATTGCCCTATGCGGGGTCTCGAACAAGCCGACATTAGCCAACTTCAGGATGATAGGCGAGAAATTCTATAAAAAACGATCAGAACTGCCCGTGCTCTCCGCCAGTACGCTCCTCGTCCCTGGCTACATAGATGTTGAAGAGGTTGAGAACATAGCCAAATTCGTAAGCGAAATAGACCCCAATATTCCTTATACTCTGCTGGCGTTCTACTCGTGCTACGTCGTGCACGATCTGCCAACAACTAGCCGAAGGCAAGCAATAGACTGCCAAAAGGCAGCAAAGAAGCACTTAGAGAACGTTAGGATAGGGAACGTACATCTGCTATCATAAATAATTCAATATCATGATTGCAAAATCCCATGTCTTATTCCGTATTTTTCACATGCCCTCTTTGCCCTCGCTTCTAGTTCCCTTTGATATTCCCTTGGTGGTGCAAAAAAATTCCAAATAAACTCTTATATCTTGGCACAAACTCCGGAAAATGCCTCTCTAACATCCTGTAGAAAAGTTCCTTTCCCTCACCATATAAGGTTAAACTGCCAACTAGGACAAAGTCGGCTCCATAACCTTTTGCAGCCTTAATCATCTCTTCAAGTCGCTCATCAGAATCTGACAAGAAGGGCAGAACGGGAATAAGGTTCGCCCCAACTAGAAACCCTTCCCTTTTGCATTCCCTCATCGTCTCCAATCTCTCCCTTGGCGTTGGTGCTTTCGTCTCGAAGATCTTTGCCAATCCCTCATCCAAAGTTGAGAAGGAGAATGAGATTATCACGCCACGCCCCAGTTTTTGTCTTAAATCCTCCGGCAAAATTGCGCTCCTGTCGATCTCTTTCAAGAGGTCTAGGTCTCTCAGTATCAGTGTTGATTTTGTTCCGTTATGAACGGGAAACCTATACCTCAAAATTATCTCGAGCAGCCTTCTCGTCATCTTAACTTCCTTTTCGATGGGGATGTATCCCTCCTGCGAGGCTATGCACATGATTCCATACTCCCTTTTCCTTGCCCTTATTGAGAGTTCTTTTTCCAAAAGTTCTGGAGCATTTGCCTTCGCCGACAGAGAATCTGCGAAGAAACTCAGAAAAACTAACGAATTCTCCAAGCATGTTCATTACTGAAAGAGAAAAAAAGGAGATTTGGAGCTTATCCTTCAATAGCAGTCTCTGTACCTCTTATACCCCTTATTGCGTTGATTTGCTTTGAGATCTTCATCACCGAGTTGAAGTCTGGTGCCTGGGCGAAGGCGACGACGTCGTATCTTCCGAATACCGGGAAGGCCTTGACGACGCCCTTAATTTTCTTAACATCTTTAAGCGACTCCGCTACCTTGCCGGGCATGGCCCTAATTAAAACACATGCATGCATATTCCTCCCTCCTAAAGCACAGACTCCACAAGCGTCTCCGTCGCCTTTACACCGGACAGGCCATTTATGCTGAGTGCAACCCTCGTCAAAGTCTTCACATCCGCCACTTCAACCTCGGCGATCACGTCCCACCTGCCACTGGCGGAGAAAGCCCTCGCTACGCCCTTTATCTCCTTGATCTTCTTGGCAATTTCCGGGAACTTCCCAGGCTCGCAAGAGATCAAGACGCATGCTGAAACCATAGTTTTTTCCCTGGTATATATCCCCTAACGAGTTAATAAATGATTGACATCCTTAACCTTGCAAATTATGATACAACATGGCGCCGGGGAAGGGATTTGAACCCTTGCTCCCCCGAAGAGGAACCGGCTCTCCCGTTTATCATCTCAAGGCCGGCGCCTTAACCACTCAGCCACCCCGGCTCAAGAAGATTATGTCAAGTAGCTATCTAAATGTTTTTATATGGGCATAAAAGTCGGCTTCGAATCCGTGGCGATCTCGCCCTTTTCTTTCATACTCTTCACAACTTCCTTGGGGAGCGTAAAGAGTGAACCATGGATCTCGCCGCTGTAATACCTGAGCCCCTTCACCCCCTTCTTTTTAATCTCCTTCCCCAAACGCTCTACCTGCATCTCTTTTGGGTCCGGTCCCTTCGTCCCGTAGGCGAACCCCCACATCGAGTCGTACGCCGGCACCCATACGTGGTACCCTCCAGCCTTACCAAAGACCTTCCCTATTGTCCTGTAAATAGTCGCGAAGCAGTAAGTGCTATAATAAGTGGATGTGGCTTGCGTAACCAATATCCCGTTCTCCCTCAGGATATTGTGCGCCGCCTCGTAGAACTCTCTAGTATAGAGCAGTTGCCCCGGTCTGTCCTCTAATGGATCTGTAACGTCCATAATTATTACGTCGAACTTTCTTCCGCAGTCCTCAACATACTTCCTTCCGTCCTCAATAACAAGCTCCGTCCTCTTATCCTCGAAGGCGCCTGCGGAGAGCTCCGGCATGTACTTCTTGGAGCTTTCGATAACCCCTGCGTCGATGTCCACCATCACTGCCCTCCTTACGCCGGGATGCCTCAGGACCTCCCTCAGCGTCCCGCCCTCGCCACCACCTATTATCAGTACGTCCCTCGGGTTTAGGTGCGCAAACATAACCGGATGGACCAGAGACTCGTGGTAGATGTACTCGTCCCTCACCGTGGACTGGACCTTGCCGTCGAGCACCAGCATCCTCCCGTACTCGTGTGTCTCCACGATATCGATCTGCTGGAGCTTCGTCCTCCTGCTGTGGAGCGTCCTCTTTATGCCGTGCATGTGCGCGCTGTGCGGCGTCTGATACTCCACAAACCACTTCCAGCCGAGGCTCAATCCTTACCCTCCGTTAGAAGCCCGCGCTTCAGCTCCATTATCGAGGAAGACTTGGGCTTTAGCAGATCGGCGATCCTGTCGTATGCCTTCATGGGATCCGTGGCGGTGTTGCACGTGAAGACGTCCACCGCGGCGTAGCCCAGTTCGGGCCAAGTGTGGATCGAGAGGTGGGACTCCGCTATTATGACGACGCCCGTTACCCCTTGTGGGGCAAACTTGTGAAAGACCTTGCCGACGACCGTCGCCCCCGCGTCCACCGCCCCCTTCTCCATGGCATCCTCGATCGCCCTCAGATCGTTAAGCGCCTTCCTGTCGCAGCCGAACATCTCGAACACGAAGTGTCTTCCCAACTCCCTCATAAGTCAAAACCCCTTCCGAACTCTACCGTAACCTTGCGTCGCTTATCCCTTTTTCTGTTCTGCCCTGCCTTCCCTCAAAACTAGACCTTTGCCCCGCTCACAAGCTCTGCCAGGTCTATCCCGTGCGACCCTATCTGGTAGAAGTACATGGCTATGGAGTCCAGCAGAGCGGCCATCCTGGGCTGCCTGCTCATCAGAAGTTCGTCGACCGAGACCAGCCCCTCCGTTAGCTTGGTGCTCTTCATCATAACGCCCTCAGCTAGCTTGACGTCCTGCTTGAATAGTGCCTGCGCCGCCTCCTCGTGGATCCTGTACGCCTCCCCGCTCAACTCGGAGAGCGCCTCCATGATGTCCCTGCCAACCTCCTTTCGGCTCAGCCTCGGCACCGAATCCGCAACCGCCCCAGAGTAGTCTGCAATGGTCTCCACGTACTTTGCCGCCATCCTCAGGTCGAGGCACTCTGCGGGTCCAACCCCGAGCTTCTCCGCGACGCTTAGATTTCGAAGGGCGAGCCTCAGCTGCCTCACCATCAAGAAGTAGAGCCTGTCCACCTCGTCGTCCCTTCTACTAACAGCCTCCGCCAGCTCGATGTCCCCATTAACGAGCGCCTGTTCCGCCTCCTTGTGCATGCCCGCGGCCAGGACGTACGCCCTCTTAAGCGTGCTCTTTACGGGCATCGACGTTGGCTGAAGGAGGCACTGGATGGTCATGCTGTTCGCCTCCTCCTCCACTATCTCTAGGCCTATCAGCTTGTGTATGGCAGTCTTCACCTGCTCCCTCATGGCAGGTGTCATCCTCCTCCCGAGGTCAATAACCATTGTGTCCGTTCCGGCGAGATAGTTCGCCCTGATCTGCCGCTCTAACCCCTCCGGCTCCCTTATCACGGCGGTAACGCCCTTCTCAGCCTCCGCCACACCCTCTGCCTTTATTGTAAGGGCTCCACCCTCCCCCTCCACCAACCTTAGGACTGCCCCTCCCTCCAGTCCGTTCTTCAAGACCCACTCTTTTGGCAGCGAGAGAAGGAAGGACCCGCCCTTGCTCATCTGCAACCTTCTATAATCCATCTCTGGGACCCTCAAATCCTGTTATCCCGCTTCTTTCATTAAGGTTTTCCTAAAAAAGGGTCTTAGGAAAGGCTCAAAAAGCGATAAGAGAGACCTCCAACCTACTTTTTCACAGGTGTCTCCAGTGGGGTCTCTCAAGTCTGCATACGACGCCCTCATCAACTCTGGCTACCAGGTG
>VGLU01000006.1 GCA_016882195.1 Thermoproteota archaeon | reverse complement strand
TTTGACTTTGGGCAAAAGGAGGAGCCTTCAAGGTGGATTACCCTTCTGGCCTTGCGAATAGTAAAGCGAACCACCTGATTTCGCTATGAACTTTTTGACAAAGGTTAAATTAAATCAGATCAATAACGATAATCAGGTGTATCTTGATGAAGATCTCTGACAATGTAAAGGCTACTCTAAACATGGCGCTTAAAAGCCGGAGACTCGTTGCCGGGACCGCCTCAAAGGCAGGCGTGCCGAACGCCGTTCCCATGACCAACGTTCGCATCTTGGACGAGGAAACCCTGATTCTCGTTGACAACTACTTCCTGAAAACCAGAAAGAACCTTGAGGAGAACCCGCAGGTTACCGTTTCCTTCTGGGACATGGAGGAGAAGGAGGGCAAACTCGTCACCAAGGAAGCGTATCAGATAAAGGGGAAGGCAAGGATCGAGCCTTCTGGACCGCTGTACGAGAAAATAAAGGCTGATGTCAAGGCGGCGAACCCCAACCTTCCCGCAAAGGCGATAGTCTTGGTGAAAGTCGAAGAGATCTACGACGTGAAGTCCGGCCCCAACGCAGGTAAAAGAATTCAGTAGTCTTTTCTGTGCAGCGGCAACGGCCTTTTTTCTGGAGCCTTCACTATAATCTTTATATAATGTCGGGCTGAGAAGGAGGGCTATGAAAACCCTAGAGAACCTTATAAAGGCCTTCATAGGCGAGAGCCAGGCAAGAAACAGGTACACATTCTACGCGAGCGTTGCAAGGAAGGAGGGTTACGAGGCCATAGCAGCCATCTTCGAGGAGACCGCGGTGAACGAGAAGGAGCACGCAGAGACGGAGTTCAAGTTCATCCAGAGGCTCAAGGGCAAGGAAGAGGAGCTGAGGGTGGAGGCCGCGGCCCCGCTGACGCTCGGCAAAACTGCAGAGAACCTGAAGGCGGCAATAGCAGGCGAGCACTACGAGACCACCGAGATGTATCCTGAATTTGCCAAGGTGGCAGAGGAGGAGGGCCTCGACGAGATAGCCGCAAGGTTAAGGGCGATCGGGTCGGTGGAGGCTCACCACGAGGCGCGCTACAAAAAACTGCTGGAACTGGCGGAGAAGGGCGAATTCTTCAAGAGGGACAAAGAGGTCACCTGGGTCTGCAGAAAGTGCGGCTACGTCCATACAGGCAAGGAAGCACCACTGAAATGCCCCTCCTGCGGCCACGAACAGAGCTTCTTCCAGAGACTCTGCGACGAGTACTGAGCCAAAACGGATCCCTGTCCGGGATCCCCGAACCATTTTTTATACAGATCGGTGTATTATAAACTGATGCGTATGGCCAAACCGTCTGAGGAGTTCATAAGGAGGAGCGGTCACCGGTTCAACCTAATTGTGAAGTCGCTCCCTCGCGACGAGTCTTCCGCCATTCCCATGGATATTCTCCTAGAGAAACTCAAGAGGTTGGGATACAAGGAGGACCTAGATCAGCTAGCCGTGGATGTCGGCGCCCTGGTAAAGCGGGGCGAGCTCTCTTTCTCTATCGTTGGCGGCAGGGCGGTCTATTGGGCACTAGAAAAGGGCATATTCGAGACAAGGAAGAGATCTGCTCTAATTAAGCTCCACAACATGGATCTTACGGAAGAGGATCTTGAGGTTCTCGAGGGGCTGGCGCACAAGAGCAAATAAAAAAGCTTACTTCAGGAAAACTTTATTAAAAACCTCTATGAACCTTTTGGGTTAGGTAATCAAAATGGTCACTGTTAAGGTCGATCTCGAGAAGTGTGACGGCGACGCCGTCTGCGTGTCCATCTGTCCAACCAGCGTCTTCGAGCTGAAGAATGACAAGGCGGTGGTCGTAAGGGAGCAGGACTGCATACTCTGCATGGCATGTGTGGCTCAGTGCGCGAAACAGGCCATCGAGGTTAAAGAGTAATAACGTTTCTTTTTGTTATCATTTCTTAATTTTTACAACCTTTTCATAGTACTCGCAGCCCTCTCTCAGCGGGCATATCCTGCACCTTGGTCCCACCGGTTTGCAGACGGTCTTTCCGAACCTCACGAATAGGTCGTTTATCTCTATCCAGTCCTCCTTGGGGAAGAACCCCCTCAGTCCCGCCTCGGTCTCCTCGGTCTCCTCCGTATGGACTATGCCCAGCCTGTTGGCTATCCTGTGGACGTGTGTGTCCACCGGAATCGCCTCCTTCCTGAAGCCGTAGACCAGCACACAGTTGGCGGTCTTTCTCCCGACCGATGGCAGCTTCAGCAGCTCCTCGAGGGTGTCGGGGACCCTCCCGCCGTACCGCTCCTTTATGATCCTCGCGACCTCTATAATCCTAGGGCTCTTGACGCGGTAGAAGCCGACCCCCCTTATCAGCGCCATCACCTCCTCCTGCCGAGCCTTCGCCAGCTCCTCGGCGCTCCGGAACCTCCTGAAGAGCCTCTCCGTGGCCTCCGCCGTCCTCTCGTCCCTCGTCCTGTGGGAGAGGATCGTGCCTATGAGCACCTTGAACGGGTTCTCCGGGCCGTCGTCCCTGCTGATCTCAGCAAGCGCCGTCCAGGAGTCCTCCCCCAGCGCGCTCCTTACACCCTTTAATACGGTCTGGGCATCCATACCCTTCACCAGCAAGTTTAATATTACTATAAATCCCAGCTATTATTTGTGGATGCCTAATGCCAGAAGACCTCACCAAGAAGTGGCAGCCGGAAGAGAAGCGATCCGTTCCCGAAAAGATAAGGGAGCAGGTGGTCCCACCGGAGCCCCTGAGGCAGCGGCTCGAGCTTGCGAAGAGGAAGCTATCGCAAGAGATCCAGTCGCTCGACAGGATCTCCGACAGGCTTGAGACGAAGGACAAGAACCTCTATCAGGCGCTGGTAAAGGCCTACGAGGATCACGATACCGCAAGGGCAACCTCCCTGGCGAACGAGCTTGCCGAGCTGAGGAAGGTGGAGGGCAAGACTCAGTTCGGAAAGTACGCCCTCGAGAAGGCCTACACGAAGATCGAGGTGGCGAAGGACTTCGGCGACATCGCCGCGGCTATGGCTCCCATCAACCAGATACTGAAGAATGTCAAGGGGACGCTTGCCGACTTCCTGCCCGCCTCCAGCACCGCTGTAGGCGAGCTCTCCAACATAATGTCCGAGACCATGGTCTCCTTCTCAAAAATATTCGGAGACACCTCCCTGATGGCGTCCAACACCGAGGAGGCCGATAAGATCCTCAAGGAGGCTGCAACCGTCGCCGAGAGCAGGCTGAAGGACAAGCTTCCGCGGCTGGAAGATCTGGAACATGGACTAAAACAATAACCGACCAAGGTCTCACGTGGTGACTATTACCTCTTTATCCGTAGTCATTATCGTGTGCTCAGCCTGGGCTATGGTCTTCCCCGTCGCCTCCACCAGCACGGGGTACTCGTAGAGCGTCCTCTCCGCCTCCAGAAACTTTGCCAATCCGTACCCGTCTATCTTGGAGGCCCACCTCCTCGCGAAGGGCAGGGTCTTGTACCTCTTATAGAGCTCGTCAAAGAACCTGCGGCTCTCAGCGTCCTTGGGGCCCTTCAGCTTCACTATGTGCAGTATGTTCCCCAGAGGCCCGTTCCTTACCTCCCCAGCCGCTACGGACAGCGTCACGAAGGGCTCGATGGCATATACGGACCACTGCTGGAACCTGCCACCTCCACCCACTTCTATGGCGCTCACGTTGGGGATGCTCACCCCTGCGTGGATGGTGTACCGGGATATCTGGTGCCCGGTGAGGTTGCTTATGGGCTTGAACCCCCTTGATCTTATCGTCTTCTCCACGACAGATCCCACGTCCGAGATCCTACCTCCAACAGTTACAACTTGCAAGGCCCTCTCCAGGCCCTCCTCGGCGACCCTTATCATGTCCTCGTACTCAGAGTCCACAGAAATCGTTATGGCAGAGTCGGCGACGTACCCGTCGATGTGCGCCCCTAGATCGATCTTGACCAGCGCCTCAGCCGGCACCACGGTGGTGTCGTCCGGCGGCGACGTGTAGTGCGCGCCGACGCTGTTTATGCCTACGTTGCACGGGAACGCTGGCTCTCCGCCTAGCCTCCTTATCTCGCTCTCCACCCTCTCGCAGATCTCGGACACCATGGCGCCCTCGAATACGAAGGCAGGGACCATTTCCCTCACCGCCCTGACTATCTTGCCCGCCCTCAGCAGCTTATCCACCTCTTCCTCCGTAAGCATGGCTGTTACCCTCCGCTCTGCCCAAACACCTCTATAATTGTTCGGTTAAGCTTAAAAATAGATGTCCCCAAAATGAGTTAAGTGGTTTCCATGTGCGTTTTAGGTAAAGATCGGCTCATTGAGATGAATAAGAAATACAGAATACTTACTCCGTTCCAGGAATCCCAGCTTGACGGGGACGGCTACATTCTGACGGTGGGCGAGGACACGACTCTCCAGTACCTCGAGCACCAGAACGTGATCTCCAAGGAGATCGTGTTCACGCCGCCCGACTGCGTGGCCTACCTGACGGCAAAGAGCAGGTACGGCAGGATGGGCCTCTCCTTCCTGAACGCCGCGAAGGTGCACAGCGGCTTCTGCGGCCGCCTGGCGCTGGAGATAGTGAACCTGAGCAACGACAGGCACCCCATCACCATAAAGGCGGGCGACCACTTCATGCACATCGAGTTCATCAAGAGGGAGGGCGCGCCGTCCACCTACGACGGGGAGTACCAATTTCAGTACATGACCAAGGACGAGATAGACGCCTACCTGCCAATACTCAAGAGGACCATCCCCAACTTCGAGGCCCTCTCAAAGATCTGGCTGAGGAAGAAGCTGAACCACGGCTAAACGAATATGACACACATAAAACTCCTTAAATGTTCAAAGTGCGAGGAGGAGCATTCCCCCTCCGAGGGGCTCCTTCTCTGCCCCAAGAGGGACTACGGAAGGCTCGACATCATCTACGACTATGAAAAAATAAAGGAGGTCCTCAGCAGAAGCATACTTGAGGAGCGGCGCGGCGGCATCTGGAAGTACCGCGAGCTCCTGCCCGCCGAGGAGTCCCACGCCCCCAAGCTCGAGGGCGGGAGTGCCCCTCTCATAAAGGCACAGAGGCTCGGCGAGTCCCTGAACTCCACAAAGCTCTTCGTCAAGGACGAGACCAGGGGCCCCACCGGGTCATTCAAGGACAGGAGCATGGTCGTGGGCGTTGCCAAGGCTGTGGAGCTGGGGTACACCTGTACCGTTACCGCATCATCGGGCAACGCAGCCGCTGCCCTCGCTGCACACTCCGCCGCAGCCGGTCTGGAATGCACAGCCTTCGTCTTGGAGTTCGCATCCCCCAGCAAGATATCTCAGCTCATAAACTACGGCGCGAGGGTTGTCAAGGTAAAGGGTCTAGGCAGGGAGGACCCGACGGTGAAGATGATGCTCGCAACCATGGACAAGTTCAACTGGTACCCCTGCCCCTCCTTCGGTCCCTTCAACCCGTACCAGGTGGAGGGGCCCAAGACCATGGCCTACGAGATGGTCGAGCAACTGGGCTGGAGGGTGCCCGACTGGGTCCTCGTCCCCTCGGGCTCAGGCTGCCTGATGGCCGGGCTCTGGAAGGGCTTCAGGGACTTCAAGGAGCTGGGGCTTACCGCCTCCATGCCCCGGCTTGTGGTGGTCCAGAGCACCGGTAACGCCCCCATAGTCAGGGCATACGTCGCTGGAAGGGCTGGGCACGACATATCGCCGTGGGAGAGGCCCAATACCGTGGCTACAGGGCTCTCGGATCCCTACCCCTGGGACGGGGATGCGGCCTTACAGGCGGTAAGGGAGACGGACGGCACGTGCGTGGCGGTGCCCGACAAGCTGATATTAAAGGCACAGAGGCTCCTCGCCTCAAGGGAGGGCATCTTCGGGGAGCCAAGCGGGGTGGCTGGCTTCGCAGCAGTGATGAGCCTCCTAGACAGCGGCGCAATCGAAAAGACCGACCGCGTCGTTGTTCCAGTGACCGGAAGCGGGCTCAAGGACACTAGCGTGATAGAGAAAGAGGCCAGGAGGGTTCCCACCATAGAGCCCATCCCTGAGCAGTTCGAAAGAATACTAAGGCGCGACTAGCCTGGTACTCAGGTACCTCGCCCCGTAGTCCACGAGGAAAGTCAGGACCTTTGTACCCTCGCCGAGCTCGTACTTCCTCGCCATATTTATCGCCGCCAGGACGTTGGCGCCAGAGGAGATCCCGACGAAGAGCCCCTCCTCCCTGGCGAGCCTCTTTGCCCAGCTGATGGCGTCCTTGCTGCTCACGAGCGCGGAGCCATCTATGAGGTGCCTGTACCTTTTCACTATGTTGGGGATGAAGCCGTCGCCTATTCCCTCTATCTCGTGCGAACCCGATGTGCCTTCTGCGAAGAACGGGCACTCCTTGGGCTCCATGGCAATTGCAATGGTCTTGGGGTTCGCCTCCTTCAGCCTCTTCGCCGTTCCTACCAGCGTCCCGCCGGTTCCTATCCCCGCAACGATGAGGTCTACCTTGCCTATCTGCTCCAATACCTCCTTACCGGTGGTCTCGTAGTGCGCCTGCACGTTCGCCTCGTCGTCCCACTGATCGAATAGGTGGTACCTCTCCGGCTGCTCCTTGGCCAGCCTCACCGCCAGGTTCATGGACTTATCCGCGTCGCTCTCGGAGCCAGGGGTGAACATTATCTCCGCACCGTAGGATCTCATGATCTTCTTCCTCTCCTCGCTCATCCCCTCCGGCATCACAATTGCAACCTTGTAGCCCATGTACGCCCCCACCGACGCGAAGGCGATGCCGGTGTTCCCCGTGGTGGGTATGAGCAGGGTCTGGCTCCTCCTCAGGCCCTTACTCTCCGCCGCCCTGATCATGCACACGGCTATCCTGTCCTTGACGCTCCCGCTGGGGTTCGTGAACTCGCACTTGCCCCAGATCTCGGCCTTCACGTCGGACGGGATGACCTTGGTCAGCCTCAAGACAGGGGTATTCCCTATCATCTCCAAGAAGTTTCTTGCAGCTTTCATCATACACACCTCGAATGACTAGTGTTTTTGTTGTGTGGGGGGCAAATTAACTTAACCTGATCCTCTTGCCCACTGCCAGCGCAAGGACCGCCTTTACCGCATCGCCCGGGAGAAAGGGCAGAACCCCAAGCCAGAGCGCCATGACGAAGTCCCAATTCAGCCAGTACGCCAGCCAGACCCACCCGAGCCCAAATACAATAACGGCGCAAAGAAGCAGCGAGAGTACACCTGCATAGCGCCGCCCCTTCATTCTGTCGAGCAGAAAACCTGAGCAGAACGTGCCGACCAGAAAGCCGAACAGGAATCCGCCAGTAGGCCCCACAAGCACAGCGTAGCCGGACATGCCCCTGGCGAAGACCGGCAGGCCCACGAGACCCATCACCAGGTAAATTATCTGGCTCAGAGCCGCCGACCTGCGGAGGGTGAGGACGCTCAGGTACACGAAGAATGTCTGCAGCGTGAGCGGGACCGGGAAGAACGGGATGGATATCAGCCCGCCCGCCGCAGTCATCGCTGCAAAGACGGCTGACAAAGCCAGATTCCTTGCCCTACTGAATCCTCTGACAGCCTCTGCCATGTTAGCCACGTTGACGTACTCATCATAGTTAACCATATTTAAATTTTAGGTTAACAATTATTATTAGGTGCGTGATTGATCTTGCAGAAGATTTTGTCTGAGCGCAGTGTCAAATACTCTTATAGTAGTATTTCTGATTAGAAAGTGTGGTTCAAGTGCCTATTGGTCCTTCCCCCTTCATAAAATGGGCGGGCGGAAAGTCGCAACTCCTGAACGTGCTGATCAAATGCGCCCCTCAGACCTTTGGCACATATTATGAGCCCTTCTTGGGCGGGGGTGCGTTGTTCTTTAAGCTCTATTCCATGGGGAGAATCCGGAGGGCAATCCTCTCCGACGCCAATAAGGATCTCATGAACTGCTACGTGGCGATAAGGGACAACACGGAGGCCCTGCTGACCGAGCTGGAGTTGCTACAGGAACACGCCAGCGAGAAGGAGTTCTACTACGAGGTCGCTAGGCCAAAGTTCAACAAGATCCGGCTGAGAACCGGTTTGGATGGGGACGTGGCGAAGGCGGCCCTCCTGCTGTACCTCAACAAGACCTGTTACAACGGGCTCTATCGGGTAAATTCAGATGGCGAGTTCAACGTCCCTTGGGGGAGGTACGAGAACCCTCGAATATACGACGAGGGGAACATACGGAAAGTCAGCAAGGCATTGAGCGACAGCAGGATAACGCTGAGGTGTTGTGGCTACGACCTTGCCGTCGCGGCCGCCAAAGAAAACGACTTTGTCTACCTCGATCCCCCCTATCAACCCGTAAGCGCGACATCGTGGTTCACCCAGTACACCCCAAGCTCGTTCACAGAGGAAGACCAACGCAAGTTGGCTGAAACGTTTAAAACCCTCGACAAAAGGGGCTGCAAACTCCTCTTAAGCAACTCATACAATCCACTCATCGATGATTTGTACAAGGAATACATCGACCGTGGTAACATCCTTAAGACTTTGGCGGCGAGGCAGATCTCCTGCAAGGGCGATGGCAGGGGGCGCATTTACGAGTATGTAATCTACAACTATCCATTATATTGACTCTTGCGTCTCCGATTATACTCAGGACTATATTGAAAGAGCGGCTAGTAGAACTGATTCTGCTATTAGGATAATGCCCAGCACAACTAAGGGGATGCCGGCATCGGTCCGTTTTTCGTCCGACTCATCCTTTCCTGTTGTGTCCCTTGCCTTAAAATATCCGAAAGGGGTGTAGAATATGATCCTCCCTAGGAACGTCCCGAGCAACCCTCCAAAAACCATTATCATCGCGCTCTCGAAGAAGAGGATCAGGGAGAACGTATCCACGAGCCCTTTACCCACTGGAAATAGGTAGGCGAGGGCGAATGTGATAACATTAACTGCGACGAAACCAATAGTTAGCGTTTTCAAGAGACCGCGCATGATTTATATTATACACGGACTCTTGCTAATATTTTTCTAGCTGTAAAAGCGCTTATTGAGAACCCGGTGCCGCAGAAGAAGTTTGAAACTTGTAACTGATGATAACCCTTATAAATGATGATTGTTCCAAAATTATAACGCATACTGGGAAACATAGTCGCACTTGCATACATCCGCACCTGCGCGTGTCGTCATGCCTGCCACAGACGACGGTGGTAGTACAGGCAACCCACTATCGGGGTAAACCATCAACTTCCCCGCTGCTTTCCCAGGATGCCGGCTCAAGAGGTGGGATAATGTGTACAGCAAAAACAAGAATAAAAGTATACACCTGTTCAAGAATAGTTCCATTAAGAACGAAAAGAAACGAGCCTCCTTATTGCGAGAAAAAATACGACCAGTCAATATTACAGAAGTGACTACACTAAAAGACTTGGTCGACTCTTGGGGTCAATGTGGGCTTCAGTCAAGAAAGTTGGCAGAGTGCGCCAAAGTCTATGAAAGCATGCTGTTAGACAAGGATAGGCCCACCGTGATGCTCGGTATTTCTGGGGCTCTTATCGCAGGCGGTCTTAGGAAAGTTCTTAGCGATATGATCTCCGAGGGCTTAGTTGATGTCGTCGTCTCAACCGGTGCAATTCTTTACCAAGATTACTATGCCGCAAAGGGCTATGCCCACTCCAGAGGGTCTCCCTATGCAGACGACTCAAAGCTGCACGCCCTTTACATAAACCGCATATATGATACCTACGTGGACGAAATTGGCTTCGTTGAATGCGACGAATACATAGCGAATTTTTGCAATACTTTGGAACCAAAGAGATACTCAACTAGGGAGTTCTTCTATAAACTCGGATCAACCCTCAATGACGAACACTCCGTCCTCTACAACGCATACAGGTACGATGTCCCCGTATACTGTCCTGCGATTGCCGATAGTTCGGTAGGCATAGGTGCTGTGCTTCATTACAGGAGTGCAAAGGCGAATAAAGTTTCGCCGGTAATGATAGACACTATAAAAGATAACTACGAAATAGGGCAAATAGTACTGACATCAAAGAAGACTGGGGCCATATACGTAGGAGGGGGCGTTCCAAAGAACTACATAAATGACGCCGCGATCATGTTCGACTATACCAAGGGGCATACCTACGCATTTCAAATCACCACAGCCTCTCCTCAATGGGGCGGCCTTTCTGGAAGCACTCTGGACGAAGCAAAATCGTGGGGCAAAGTCTCAACTAAAGCGCATAGATCCACCGTTTATGGTGAGGCTACGATTATACTCCCCCTCATCGTCGGCTACATACTGCAGAAAGGGATCCACGATGGGCGTCCAAGGCTAAAATTCTTATGGAATGATGACACGTTGCGCGGGATTAAGAAAATACGAAAAAAGGATAGTTCAAAGGAACGCAAAAATTGAAGAACTAAACCGAGGGCTACTGCAAATAATATGGTTTTCATACGACCGATCGTTTCAATGCTTCGCTACCATATCCAGTTAACATCTATGGTCTCTTATGGTAAGTGCCGAACGCATTGGTGGCATTCAACCATCGAATCAACCGTCTATCTCTTCCAGCTTTTTGCTATGATGTGGGGCAACATCGGCCCGTTCCGAGTTTCAAGACCGTATGCTCAAGCCGGGGTAATCAACTCAAAGAATGTTCGTGGAGCCCCAGAAGGGGTTTGAACCCTTGGCCAACGGGTTTAAGTTAATTCACCCGAAAGATTCAAAAACCGTTAGAGAAGTGAAAGTTACAAAAATAATTTTGCTACAATATTGGGTAGTATCTAAGAACATATCGATCAATATCTAATGATGAAAGAATAGTATGATAGTTATTAAACTGCGGAAACATCTGCATTCAGCATTTTTCGCTTTGAAAAACTTTATTAAAGATGTTTGTTTTTGGAAAACGGTTTGATAAAAAAATGGACGTCATCCTAACATTTATTCTGCTTCTTCTTCTAGCCGTTGCGATAGCAGTCCCTCTAAGAAAACTAGGGTTCGCTCCTATAGCAGGATATATAATCGCAGGTCTAGTAATAGGTCCTGGGCTTAGTCTTGTCGATCCAAATTCTGATACGGTTAAGCTATTCAGCGAGATAGGAATAGCCCTCATATCCTTTCAAATCGGATTAACAGCAAAATTGGGGCTTCTAAAGCGCTATGGGCAAAATATACTGCTAATTTCAGGTCTTGAATTATTATTCATAATGATCCTTTCGACCCTTGTCGGGTTATCGGCAGGCATGCGACCATTAACAATAGTCGTGTTGTTTTTAATAGCGGTGAATACGAGCACAGTAATGGCATTCAAATTCCTTGAGGGAAAGGGAATATTGAATCAGCGGTCTTCCATCATAATCTTTATTGTTGCTACCATTGAAGACTTCGTAGTAATATGTGGAATATCGCTCATACCTGCTTTCTCCCAACTCGGGCAATTTAATTTTCTAGAAGCAATGTTATCAATATCTGAAGTTGTCCTTATGGTTCTTGTAATGCTGGTAATCGGAGTCTTGGTTCTTCCAAAAATTTTGAATTTCGTGAATAAAACCAAGGAGACGGAAATAAGCATCATAATAACTTTGGCTATTGCGTTGGGATATGGTTGGTTGGGTTCAATTTTAGGCGTATCCTTTGCATTGGGTTCCTTTTTAGCAGGACTTATAGTCTCTTCTTCAACAGCATCGGAAGAAATTACTACAAATATGAAGCCGCTGAGAGATCTTTTTGCGATAGTCTTCTTTACTTCTATTGGAATGTCTACCCCTAAAATCACAGATTACGCCAGTATCATTACGATATTGCTTCTTGCACTTATCATTATATCAATAAAATTCATATCCTCCACTTCGGCTGCGTGGTTCAGCGGGAATACGTTGAGAGAAGCGTTAAAGATGGGGATCTTTATGATCCCCATAAGCGAATTAGCGTTCATAGTAGCTAGGGAAGCATACAATTACGGCATTGTGGATCAAAACATATTTACTACGGCTATTTTTGTTGTAATCATATCTGCATTTATGGCATCAAAACTGATCGAACATGATGAGAAGGTGGCAACAAAATTAGCCTCGATAATCCCTCACGAGGCTCAGAAAAAAGTAGAAAATGTAACCACGTGGTTCATAGCTTCGTTCAAAAAACTCTTTTCGATGGGGCGTTATAGGGAAGTCTTACTTGCTATTTTGAAGAAGACTGTTGCAATCATGGTAATAGTGATGACAGGAACTCTCGCAATTCAACTTCTTTATTACTTGTCAATACCTCAACAGCTGTTCGAAATAATTGGAGCACTAATCATAACCTTGATGTTGGCTCTCTCATTAATTGAGGTCGCAATGGCCACAGGGGATCTTGAGCGATTTTCTAGGATGCTAGCATCTACTTACAATGAGGCTGCTAGGCAGAAGGTTGGAAGTCTCGTCAAAAATATTTTCTACACACTGATCATTTCCATCATTTCTTTAGTAATGCTACTCAATGTCACTGTCTTAATCAGGAATGTTTTCAAGGGGTATTTTCAAGGAGCAACAGCCGACTTGATTACTTTCGCAGTTATGATATGTCTATTGTTCCTATTAATCATTCCTTCGTACAAAAAAATACGGAGGATCTTAGAAACACTTGAACAGACTATAGGTTCCTTTTAAAGATCGAATCATAATTAATGGAGCCCCAGAAGGGGTTTGAACCCTTGGCCAACGGTTTACAAAACCGTCGCTCTACCGGGCTGAGCTACTGGGGCATCTTTTCGCACTCTCTTAACAGAGGATGATTTAAAAATTTATCTATGTCCTCTTCCACCAAACCTGACATTATTTTGATGCTCTGGCTAGAATATTTTAGAACAATTCAATATGAAGGTCTTGTCGCTATCGACTCCTTCATCTTATCCCCCTCTTGATCTGCTATCTCTAAGGAGAGCCCTGTTTCGTATTCGATGAGCATCTTTACCATCGGGTTGTCCAAGTTTATCTTATACAATGTTGCCCTTCCGATCTTCCTCGATGTTGCGACTAGCCCGAGTTCTTCTAAGTCTCCGAAATATTTGTAAAATGTGAGCTTGCTCATTCCTAAAGCCTCTACGATCTCCTTCTTGGTGAAGTCGTTCAGCTTGTAATCTAGCAAATAGTCTAGGATTCTTAGCTTGGGCGAGTTGCCCAAGGCCCTGATTAAGAGCGAATCGCATTTCTCCATTTCCATCATAGTCTGTTTTGCGACTAAAAGTATTTATTTTTAACCGTTTAAAGGTATCATTAGTGTACCTGAATGAGAAGAGATTACTCCGGCTCCGAAGTCAGAGCTTTGATACTGGACTGGCTGGAGCGCCACGGAAGATGGGGCGCCCACTACTTTCCATTAGACACGATCGTCAACAAACTTTCCCATGTGGTTAAGAATAATGGGAGGATGATAAAAAAAGCCGTCAAAGAGCTCGCCAATGAAGGTTATGTATTGCCGCACAAAGGAGGAGGCGCCATATCACTGAACCCAGCCAGAAAAAGCGTGATTGTAGACCATATCAAAGAGGTTCTAAAGATTTAGGACCGGCATGTCTCTTCAAATGTTAAGAAGGATTAAATATCCGATCGCTATAAAAATCTTCGAAGCCGGGGTGGCTCAGTCTGGCTAGAGCGCCGGACTCATAATCTGAAAAATGGACCAGGCGCTCTTCCGATGAGATATCCGGAAATCGCGGGTTCGAATCCCGCCCCCGGCACCAACGCTACGAAATGGGATTTGGAATCCCTAAGCAAAGATACTACTGGGCTGAGACGATAAGAAGAGGCCTTGGAATTGGGAAATAGGAACGGATCTGAGGACGTGTTGAGAGTCTGCAGGATCAAGGAGGACGCAAAGAGAAGTTATGATAGACTCAGCAAATTTTATGACCTCATTTCTAGGCCGTTTGAGAGCAAATACTGGTATACGGCACTAAAACTTCTAAATGTCAAGGAGGGCGAGATGGCTTTGGAAGTTGGTTTTGGAACAGGACATGGCCTGAAACAAATAGCCGAAAGGGTCGGAAGAACTGGAAAGGCCTATGGTGTGGACATCTCTTCAGGGATGTGCAAAATAACAGAAAAGAGGCTGGAGGAGGCAGGACTCACGGCAGAGTTATACTGTGGGGACGCCACTCATTTGCCCTACGAAGATAATAAGTTTGATGCCGTGTTCTCCTCCTTCACCATCGAGTTATTTGACACCCTCGAGATCCCAGTAGTTCTTGGAGAGATCAGAAGGGTAATGAAACCAAATGGAAGGATCTGTTTTGTAAGCCTGTCGAAAGAAAATGGGGGTTCTAGAATGTTAAGATCATATGAGTGGGTTCATAAAAAATTTCCAAAGTATGCGGATTGCAGACCAATCTATCTCGAGCGATCTGTAAGAGATGCCGGCTTTGAGGTAGAGCATAGGGAGAGGGCAAAACTATTTGGTTTACCTATAGAGATCGTTGTGGGCATAAAGGGATAGAACAGCAGACATCAAGCCACGGACTCATGTTGGTCCAAATAACATAGCGCTACACCGCTATTGCTAATTTGGCCGTTTTCTGACCTCCACTAAACCAACTCTCTAGGTATCCTGTCGGGGCTATAGGCTATTCTTGGCTCGATTCCAGCCTTATTCAACCGCCTAACAACATGGGGATAAAGGAAAACGTACTCTTCCTCCACCCCACTCACCAGCCTCGCATTTATCTCTCGCAACCGACGCTTCAATACCTCAAGATTATTCTCAGCGCTAAAGGAGAGCATAACGGCAGGGTGGCAAGACACACCGGCATCCAGCAGATTTCGTATCGCATTCAGCTGCAAGTCGAAGGCCTCTGGCACAGCCTCCGTGAGTAGTGAGAACTCCTCGCGGTTTGTCCCTTTGACCGAGATCCTGACGTGAACACGTTTAAACTTGGAGAGCCGCTCCGCGTATTCTGGATCTATCAACATCCCGTTAGACTCTAGGACGAATTTGTAGCGTGTCTGGTCGATCAACTCAAGCAGCTCGAGAAGATGCTCCCTGCCTATCGTGGGCTCGTTGCCACTTACCCTTATTTGCCCGTATCCAAACCTTTTTGCACACGCCATCAGCCCGTTGAATATCTGTTGAGGCGAATAAAATCTCCCGACTGACTCAGGGCTATCTCTCGGCGCCCCGCTCCAGCAGAACACGCATCTTAAGCAGCAGCCGCAGCAGTCAGCAGTGGCGATGCCACCGTACCATCTACCAGCCCTCGCCGTTCTATAGTATTTTTTAAGGTTGCCTTTGACAACAACCCTCTCAATCTCGTGCGCCAGTCTTACGGGATCGTATGGCATAAGCCTCAGCAACTAATAACTCAACAGATATATTATCCTCATCGGGCGCTTTAGGGGCGTTGCAAAATCGGGTCTCGGTCTAATACCTTCGGTCTATCCTCTTCACGCCCTTCTCGCTGCCGATATACGCCGTGTGGGCCAGGTTGATGAACAGCCCCGCCTCAACCACCCCAGGTATCCTCTTCAGCACGAACTCCAAAGCCTGGGGATCGTCTATCGCCCCGAAGTCCGCGTCTATTATGAGGTTCCCGTTATCTGTAATCAGGGGTCCGTCCTTCCTGTCCCCAGCGTCCCTCAGCTTGGGCTTCCCTCCCAGTAGGCCGATCCTCTTTGCTACGGTCCTCCTCGCGACCGGCAGCACCTCTATCGGGACCGGGGTCTTTGTGCCGAGCCTCTCTACCAGCTTCGCCCCGTCTGCTATAACGACAAACCTCTTGGCGGAGGAGTCCACGATCTTCTCCCTCGTCAGGGCTGCCCCGCCCCCCTTGATGAGATTCAGCCTCTTGTCCAGCTCGTCCGCCCCGTCAACCGCCAGGTCCAGGACCGGGTGCTCGTCGAGGGTGGTCAGCTGGATCCCGTTCTCAGCCGCAAGGTATGCCGACTGGTACGATGTGGGCACGCCGAGGATCTTCCACCCCTCCTTTTTGATCTTCTCACCCAACAACTCGATGAAAATGGCAACCGTTGAACCTGTGCCTAATCCCAGGATCTGGCCGTCCTTTACCTCCGCCAGAGCCGCCTCGGCCGCCCTCCTCTTGCTGGTGGCTGAAGTCATACCCTCACCACTTGATTAATGGTCTTGAGCATATAATTAAGCTTTAAAATGAAAAAATGGGAAAAAAGCCGGTGCTACGGTCGCGTGCCGTTTTACTTGATGCCCATCCTCTGTGTCATCTTTACCATTATGAAGATCACGAATGCCACTATCAGGAATGTGATGAGGCTACCTGTGAAGTGGCCGACGCGGAAGGGGCCTACCGATATTGCCTCCCACACCACCCCCGGCGTTGCGAATTGAATGATTGGCATTATCAGGTCATTAACCAGCGCCTGAACCAGAGCGCCGATATACAAACCAAGGATGAAGGCGACGGCCATTCCCATGACCTTGTATGTTTCGATGAATGCCTTGAACTCGTTCATCATTCCCTTGGGCGGCGGGGGTGCGGGCGGTGCTGGTTTTGGCTCCAACAGCATTCGTATGCTCTTCAGCTCATTTACTATCTCATCTTCTTTGGTCAAACAATCACCGAGAATCTCTTTAGCCCGCAAATTTATAAGGGCGTGCCCAGAAAACCCAGAGTTTTAACTCTGGAATGAATGGGCTTTAAATATTCTCCCTGATTGTGATTGTGGTGGCCGGCGTGCTCGCCGCATTCAGGTACAGGATCTACCCCAAGCCAGGGCAGGGGAGGCCGTTGAAGAGCCACCTGTCCAAGCTCTGCGCGCTGTACAATGAGCTGAGGGATCTGAAGATTAACACATGGAAGGAGAAGCACGCCAGCCTCTCAGAGAACGAATTAAGGCAGGCCGCCCTTGACATATGCAAAAGGGACGAGGGGCTTCAAGAGATACACAGCCAGGTCGTCCAGAACGTGGCCACCAGAGTTTACACGGCATTCAAGAACTACTTCAAGGGGAGGGCGAGGTTCCCAAAGCGGAAGAAAGAGAGGAGGTACAGGTCGCTCACGTACCCTCAGTCAGGGTTCAGGCTGTGTGGTGAGGTCGTTGAGAAGAAGAACAAAACGGAGCTTATTGAGAAGGAGAGGTTTTACCTATCAAAGGTAGGCTCCCTCAGGGTATTCATGCACAGGCCACTAGAGGGAAGGATCAAGAATCTAATCGTCAAGTACGATGCCGGCGAATGGTACACCATATTCGTCTGCGGGCTGCCGGATCAGCCAAAGGTGCCCATTGAAGGGATCCCTGAAGACCACATTAAAGGGGGCGACCTCGGTCTGATAAGGTTTTTAACGCTCTCCGACGGTCGCTTTACAGATTGCCCGAGGTACCTCAGAAAGAGCGAGGAGAAGATAAAGAGACTCCAGAGGGTCCTTTCAAGGGCGAAAATTAACTCAAAAAACTTCAGGAAACTCGCACTGAGGCTTGCTAGGCTCCACCGCCGTGTATTCAACCAAAGAAAGGACTACCAGAACAAAACCATGGCATCCCTATTCAGGGAGAACGACGTTGTTGTCCTTGAAAAGCTGGGCGTCGATAATATGTTAAGGAACCACTGCTTGGCAAAGAGCCTCCAGGACGCCGCGTTCGGGGCGTTTGTCCAGAAGGTGAGGTTCAAGGCCGATCTTCTGGGAAAGTGGTTCGTCCCAGTGGACCCATGGGGCACCACGCAACTCTGCCACAACTGCCTTGAGTGGGTCCCGAAAGACCTGAGCGAGAGGGAACACAGGTGCCCGAACTGCGGTGTCGGCCTCCAAAGGGACGAGAACTCTGCTAAAATAATAAGGAGGCTCGGCCTCTTATGGCTGGGCTATGCCCCCGGACGGGGTGTGGGGGTGTGGGGGGGTGGTGAAAACGCCCATGGAGCCTGGGCCTCTACCGTCCTTAAGAAGGATGGCAAGCCTGTGTGAAGAAGCGGGAAGCTCCCGGCTTTAGCCGTGGAGAGGACGTCACAACAGTTATCAATCGCACGAACCGCAAAACCGTTCTTTTTTTGCAAACGCACCCTTCTCCAAAAGATTTAATTGTTTCGCCCGGTAATATCATAATTCGATCCATGACTCCAACAAAGATATTCTTCGTAAAAGGGGTCGGCGTACACAAAGAGCGGCTGGCCTCCTTCGAGCTTGCACTCAGGGACGCCGGAATAGAGAAGTTCAATTTAGTATACGTCTCGAGCATCTTCCCTCCCAACTGTCAGATAATCAGCAAGGAGGATGGCCTCAAACAGCTGAGCCCAGGCCAGATCATATTCTGCGTCATGGCCAGAAACGAGACGAACGAGCCGAACAGGCTCGTATCCGCTGCCATCGGTCTTGCCATCCCCCACGACAGGACCATATACGGCTACCTCGCCGAGCACCACGCCTTCGGTGAGAAGGGGGAGCTCGCCGGGGAGTACGCCGAGGACCTTGCGGCAACCATGCTGGCAATGACCCTCGGCATCCCCTTCGATCCAAATCAGGCGTGGGAGGAGAGGGAACAAATCTACAAGGCAAGCGGCCACATAATCAGGACAATGCATACAGTTCAATCCGCCGAGGGCAATAAGGACGGCTTATGGACAAGCGTGATCGCGGTAGCCATCTTCATCTGAATACCTGCACTTAAGAGACTTTAGATCGGCGCCCTTCATTTGAGGCGATCTGACGGCATCGTTCAAAGGTAACTTTAAATCGTTCTCGCCCATCTCTGAAATCGGTGGCGTTTATGGGGTTCTGTACTAGGTGCGGTAGGCAACTTCCTGAGGAAGCATACTTCTGCCCCTACTGCGGCGTTAGGACAATAAAAGGCGTAGAGGCAGGCGTCTCGATCCCAGTGGACGAGTGGAAGGAGGCGTTCCACAAAGCCGGACAGGAGATGGAGAAGGCGTTCCAGATAGCGGCGAAGGAGATGGAAGCAGCCTTCAAAACCACAAGAGCGAACATTCGAGAATCGGCCAACAGAAGAACAGTCGTCTGTCCGCAATGCGGAGAAAAGAATCTAAAAGACGTCAGCTTCTGCCACAACTGCGGCAAAAAGCTTCATCAGTAGAGCTTCTATCCGTCTAAAAGCATTACCATAAGGAAGTGGATTGTGTGAAGTTTGTAGAATTTAAAAAGAAAGTAAAAATCAAGTTCGCCGTGGATGAAAACAGGTATGTGATAGCAAAGCTGGAAGAGGTTCCAAAATTCTCCCAAGGAATTTTCTCAATAATAAAGGACAAAAATGAGGTTACCGCTATAGCAAGAGAGGGCACCGATCTCAGATCCGTCTCGGAGGAAAAATTTTTCAGATTAATAACCTTCAATGTTAACCTTCCCTTTGACCTTTCGGGGTTCCTCTCCCACATCTCAAGCCTTCTTTCAAGAGAAGACATTCCCATTTTTGTCGTCTCTTCTTATTCAACAGACCACATATTCGTTAAGGAAGAATACTTGGATAGGGCGCTTGGAATATTAAAAGAAAACAAAATGCTTCAAGCCTGATCGAACAATCTAGTTTACAATGCAGAATGGAGCCCCAGAGGGGGTTTGAACCCCTGACCAACGGTTTACGAAACCGTCGCTCTACCGGGCTGAGCCACTGGGGCATCACTGGTTCTAATAGAAAATACAGATAAATCCTTTTCCGCCTCCAAAAATACTAAATCCCTCAAAGCCCCAATACCATTGAGGATCGTCGGAATATGAAGGTATCACAGCTGGGCGAGAGGGGCGTAATCGACCTCATCTGGTCAATAATAAGGGAGGAGGGAGGTGCACAGCGCCTAAAGGATATGGCCCTCCCGCCCTCGGACGACGCCTCCGCGGTGAGGCTCGAGGACGGCCGCCACCTCATTCTCAAGACGGACATGTTCAATAGGCGGACCGACGCCCCAAAGGGCATGCGCCACCACCAGATGGGTATGAAGGCAGTCACTATTAACATCAGCGACCTGGCTGCCAAAGGCGTGCGGCCGTTTGCATTCCTCTTCTCGCTCGGTCTCCCGAGGAACTACAAGCAGAGCAACGTGCGCTCCCTTGTAGCTGGCATAAATGCCGCCGCCCTCGAGTACGGCGCCCCAGTTCTTGGCGGGGACGTGGGCGAGGCGAGGGATCTGATCGTGGCTGGTTTTGCCGTCGGCTTCTCATCTAACCTCGTGAAGCGGTCTGGTGCCTCCCCTGGCGATATCGTCGCCGTGACCGGTCCGTTCGGGGACACCGCCGCTGCCCACAAGATCCTGCTCAAAGGAATGAAGGCGCCCCAACCGCTCAGAAAGACCCTTTGCAGGAGCGTCTATGAGCCCAGAGCGAGGCTTGAGCTCGGCATAGCCCTTGCGGAGTCCGGGCTGGTTACCTCGAGCATGGACTCCAGCGACGGGCTGGCCTTCACCTTAAACGAGCTGGCAAGATCAAGCGACGTTGGCTTTGTCATCGATAGCCTTCCAATATCCAAGCCTGCCAGGGATTTTGCCTCTCTTAACGAGCTTTCCCCCGAGGACCTTGCCCTATTCGGTGGCGAGGAGTACGAGATCGTCGTCACCGTGAAAAAGGGCGCGTGGGAAAGGGCTCTGGGGGCAGCAAGATGTGTTGGCGGCGATCTGATAAGGATCGGGGGAGTCGTCTCCGAAAAGAAGGTGGTTCTGATCAAGGACTCAAAAGAAACTCCGATCCCAAGCAGGGGCTGGGAGCACCTGAAATGAAATAAACACGACAACGAGGCTCATGGCTTGATGGTACTGCTTATAGACGGCTACACGGATGAACCAGCAGGACTCGGCGTCCCGCCCTACATTGATGTCTACCCGCGTTACATAGCTGGCGCTGTGTGGCGCCACGATCCTCACGCCGATGTATTCTACATGACGATCGATGAGGTTCGGCGCGATCCCGATAAGGTGAAGCGCCTATCCTCCTCATCGGACCTCTCTGTGTTCGTTGCGGGCGTCACCGTTCCCGGCAAGTACCTCGGAGGCGCGCCTGCGACCGTCAAGGACGCCCTCTCTCTACCGCAACTCCTTCGATCAAAGCACACCGCCATATGCGGACCGGCGGTGCGGTTCGGCTTCGGTCACGGCGGTGGTAGCATGACAGTCATACCGAAGGGTCTCGGGTCCCTGTACACCTTTGTCATACCAGGCGATCCTGAGATCGTCATATATAACTTGCTGAGGAGGAACTTCGCCCCCTCAACGGAGATGGATACAGAAAGGTCGTGCGAGAACGCCGTCAACGACTTCGCCGCCCGGGGAGCGAGGATAATTCAACAGCACCCCTACTATCCAGCCGGGCTGATCTGCGAGATCGAGACCTTCCGGGGCTGCCCGAGGTCCCTGAGGGGCGGTTGCTCCTTCTGCACGGAGCCCCTTCACGGCACGCCGGACTACCGGTCCGTGGCAGGCATCTCAAGGGAGGTCGCGGCGCTCTCCTCTGCGGGTGCTGTGAACTTCCGGCTCGGGAGGCAGCCCGACCTGCTCATATACGGCTCCGAGGACAACAACGAGACACCAGAGCCCAACCCCGGCGCCATCAGGAGGCTCCTCTCCTCCGTGAGGAAGGCAGCGCCGTCCCTGAAAGTTCTGCACATCGACAACGTAAACCCCGCAACAATATTCAACCACCCAGACGCCTCAGAGGAGGCACTGAAGGAGATAGTGAAGTACCACACGCCCGGCGATGTGGCCGCGATGGGTGTGGAGTCGGTGGACGAGCAAGTGATTCGCAAGAACAACCTGAAGGTGTACCCTGCAGGTGCCCTCTTTGCAATTGCGCTGATAAACGACATAGGGCAAGAAAGGGGCGAGAACGGGCTCCCCCACCTCCTGCCAGGGATAAACTTCGTCTACGGTCTTCCGGGTGAGACAAAGCACACCCTCGATGCAAACCTAGAGTTCATGAAGAGGGTGCTGGAGATGGGGCTCCTGGTCAGGCGGATAAACATGCGCCAGGTGATGATCATGCCCTCCACGAGGATGGCATCCGTGGGCGACCACCTCGTAAGAAAGCACAGATCCCTCTTCATAAGGCACAAGATGCGGATGCGGTCGGAGGTCGATGCGCCCATGCTGGCTAGGGTCGTGCCAACCTGGACGGTCCTGCGGGGTGTCAGGACTGAGCTGGCGGAGGGGAACATGACCTGGTCACGGCAGATAGGCTCGTATCCCATACTGGTCGGCATTCCAAGGGCGATGCCCATAGGGGTGTTCACGGATGCTGTAGTGACGTCCCACGGTCCACGTTCCGTGAGCGCGTTGCCCTTCCCCCTGAAGATCAACAGCCTCAGCATGAGGGAGATGGAGTCCATACCGGGGATAGGCGCGAGGAGGGCGGCTGGCCTATTGAGGGCGAGGCCATTTCGAAGCGCGGAAGACCTGAGAAAAGGCATCGATGACCCGCAGATTGTTGACCCGCTTATCCCGTTGACGGACTTCACATAAGTTTTAATCCTCCTTTTACCCTTTAAATTAGGTATGGACGTTATCAGGAAGATCCTCCTCCCCGTCGACGGCTCGGACTACATGAAGAAGGAGGTCGAGTGGGCCTGTAGCTTCGCAAAGACCTTCAGCGCGGAGGTAACCATCCTGCACGTCGTCGCTATGCCCATCTCCTCGGACATAGGCGGTATCCCGGCGGCCTCAAAGCAACTCGAGGAGGCGGGTACCAGGATCCTTGATGATGCCAGGCAGATGGCCGAGGCGTGCGGCCTGAAACCAAAGGTGGAGATGGACTTCTCTGTGGGCAACCCAGGCATGAGGATCGTCAAGAAGGCGGAGACCGATCAGACAGACCTCATAATCATAGGCGCGAAGGGGAAGAGCAGGCTAAGGGAGATCCTGATGGGTAGCGTTGCGAACACCGTCGTCAATAACGCCCCCTGCCTCGTCCTCGTCGTCCACAGCTGCTAGTCAAGTCTGCCGCACGTAGTCATTATTAAATAATCCAACCCTGTAGTGTACATCATGGATTTGCTTCAGGCTATAGTCCTAGCTCTGGTGCAGGGACTCACAGAGTGGCTGCCCATTTCCAGCTCTGGTCACCTCGTAGTAGCCCAGACACTAATGGGCCTGTCAGTTCCGGTGGTGTTTGACATTTTCCTGCACCTCGGGACATTGGTAGCGGTTATTACATACTTCTGGAGGGACATCGCGAATATCCTGAGATCGCTACTGACCCTCAATACGAAGGATGCCAACTTCAAACTGCTCATATACATCATTATCGGAACCATCCCCACAGCGGTCATTGGTCTCCTATTTCTGCAATTCTTCGAGTCCCTCTTCTCAAGTGGAAGAGCCGTTGGGGTTGGCCTTCTAATAACCGGTGCCCTGCTCCTGTCCTCGAAACTGAGAAAAGGCCAGAAGAATCTTGGCTGGCTGAGTTCGCTGATCATGGGCATCTTTCAGGGAATCGCCATAGCACCCGGCATATCAAGGAGCGGATCGACCATTTCGGCCGGTCTGCTCAGCGGCGTCAACAAGGATGAGGCATTCAGGTACTCCTTCCTACTTTCCATACCGGCAATACTCGGGGCGACCGTTCTTGAGTATAAGGGGCTAGCTCTCTCTGATCTGGGGCTATACGCCGTTGTTGGGGCTGCCATAGCCGCTGTCTCAGGCTACGTCGCGATAAAGATCGTTCAAAAAGTATTGCTGTC
Organism: Thermoproteota archaeon; assembly: GCA_016882195.1. GTDB lineage: Archaea > Thermoproteota > Methanomethylicia > Methanomethylicales > Methanomethylicaceae > VGLU01. The sequence continues at coordinate 36,733 of VGLU01000006.1, read as the reverse complement.
TGAGAGATTCTACCTCTTTGCAATCTACTGCTTCCCTGCAGGGCTATTGGTATTGCTGTTTCTCGCTTAATAGCAATTACTCTAAATCAGCTGACCTATGAAAAGTCTTATAAAAGATGTAAACATGCGGATAGTGATGCAAGGGGTATTGAGGCAGAAAACGAATCGTGGGCTGAATCACAAATGGTCAAGAAGTTATCCGTTATAGACGTTGACCTCTGTGTGGGTTGCCAGTCCTGCATGTTTGCCTGCAACAGGCGGTTCGCCGAGGCTGGTGTCGCGAGGTCAGCCATACACGTCCAATCCGTGGGCGGGGTTGAGCACGGCTTCATTGTTAAGGTCTGCAGGGCCTGCCAAGACCCTCCGTGTTTCAAGGTCTGCCCGTCGGGCGCCATATCCAAGAGGAAGGATGGGGGAGTTTTGCTCGACTACACCAAGTGCATCGCTTGCGGCAACTGCGTAAAGGGCTGTATAGTAGGGGCTGTGCAGTGGGACACAACCATAGACAAGCCGGTCATCTGCGTCCACTGCGGGTACTGCGCCTCCTACTGCCCCTACGGGGTGATACGCCTCGAGGAGATCGAGGAGGTGGAGACCTGATGGATGCCGGCATGCTCTCCAAGATCCTCTACATCGATCTCAGCAGGAGGAGGCACTGGGCAAAGGAGAGACCAGAGCTCTTCGAGGAGTCTCTCGGCGGGGCAGGCGTCGGCATCCGGCTGCTGGGGGAGGAGTGCCCTACCGGCGCGGATCCGCTCGGTCCAGAGAACCCGATCATATTTACTGTAGGATACTTCGACGGCGTCTTCCCACTGGGATCGAAAGCCATAGCCATGTTCAAGTCCCCCCTCACCGGCAACCTGGGCGAGAGCCACGGTGGTGGAAGGTTCGGCGTGGCCCAAAGGATGGCTGGCTACGGTGCCATCGTGATTAAAGGGAGGAGCGAGGGGCCCGTCTACCTTGCTATTACGAATGGCGATGTGAAGATAAGGGACGCATCCACCCTGTGGGGGATGACCGGAAGCTCCACGGTGGGCAGGATAATCAGGGAGAACGAGGGCGGCGCCGGACTCAGGTCCATAATGAGGATAGGAAAGGCGGGGGAGAGACTCGTCTCCTACGCCTGCGTCATCACAGAGACCTACAGGCACTTCGGCAGGCTCGGTCTCGGCGCCGTCTTCGGCAGCAAGAGGCTCAAGGCAATAATGATCTCCGGCAGGGACAGCCTGACCTTCAAGAGCCCCAAGCTCTACAGGGAGCTCTACGACGAGCTCTTCAAGACCTTAACGAAGTCACCACTCATGAAGAAGTACCATGAACTTGGAACCCCCATGAACGTCCTCCCCCTCAACGCGACCAAGACCCTTCCGTCCAAGAACCTCCAGCTCGCCCAATTCGGGGGCGCCGAGGTCCTCTCCGGCGAGGCCATACTGGAGAGGTATCTGGGCAGGAGGACCGCGTGCGCTCACTGCCCTGTAAGCTGCATCCACATAGCCGCGCTCAGGGTACCCTACGAGTCCGAGCCATACTTCTACAAGACGAAGATGATCTCCTACGACTATGAGCCCATCTACGCCCTCGGATCCATGCTCGACATAAGGTCGGTGGAGGGCTACCTCAAGCTTATGGACACGGTGGAGGAGCTGGGCCTCGACGCGATGAGCACCGGCGTCGTCCTCTCCTGGGCAACCGAGGCCATGGAGAGGGGGCTGATAGGTCTGGCCGAGACCGCCGGCCTCTCTCTCAGGTGGGGCGACTACAAGGCGTACATGGAGGCGGCCGAGAGGATAGTCTCCCAGAGGAACGAGTTCTATAAGGCCCTCGCGAGGGGGGTCGAGTACGCCTCCTCCAAGTACGGCGGCAGGGATTTTGCGCTTGCCTTCGGCGGGAATGAGATGCCCGGCTACCACACCGGTCTGGCCTCGCACCTCGGCCACTTGGTGGGCGCCAGGCACAGCCACCTCGACAACGCAGGCTACTCCATCGACCAGAAGACGAATGCGGAGGGGAGGAGACCAGCTCCAGCGGAGGCGGCGCGTCTCATCTTCGAGGAGGAGGCTTGGAGGCAGGTCCTCTCAAGCCTCGTCGTCTGCTTCTTTGCCAGAGGGGTCTACACCCCAGAGATGGTCAGCAGGTGCTTCGCTGCCTTCGGGAAGAGCCTCGCCCCAGAGAACCTGAGGAGGAAGGGAGAGGAGATACTCAAGGAGAAGCATGCCTTCAAGTTCAGGGAGGGGTTCTCCTTCGACCGCCTGAGGATCCCGAAGAGGATAACCGAGATCCCGACTCCCCAAGGGATGTTAAAGGAGGAGGAGCTGTGGGAAGGGGTAAGGGCCTTTGAGAGGCTGATCAGAGGCTAGGCAAATGCATTAGCATTTGCTTTATTAGCCAGCTGATCGAAATATAATCTTGGGCTTAACCGTATGCCCAAGGTCAGCGAATTCATGACCCAAAATGTGGTCACCACCTCTCCTGAAGCCTCCATTTACGAAACCTCATGTGTTATGACCGAGAAAAACATAGGGAGCCTAGTCGTACTGGAAAACAAGGTGCCCGTGGGTATAATTACCGAGAGAGATGTCATTAGACGAGTAATCTCAAAGAAGGACGATCCGACAAAGACCTTAGTCAGGAGTATAATGTCCAAGCCCATTGTAGCCTGTGCACCCGAGTGTAGTTTAGAGGAAGCTGCCTCTTTGATGCGACAACACAAAATAAAGCGGCTTGCAGTCTTAAAGGGGGCAGAGCTTGTCGGAATGTTCACTTCATACGACCTTATGATAGCAATAGGGCGGGAATTCGATATGCTACAGGCAACGCTCACCGAGTTGACGAAGGAGAAGTGACCCCCCTTTTTTAAACGAACTAAGGATTTGGGCATCAAAGGTGGCGGGCCTGAAGGGGCTTAAACTTTTTTCTTCAACTTTCTTGAAGAAACTCTCCCCCCAAACCACTCCACATTCCCTTATGAAACATTTTTCAACCTCCCCTCCAGGAACCATCATTTCGCATATTTTTTTGCCCCACCTCTTCTAATAGGGAGTCGAGGGAAGGGACATGCCATCAAAGCGACCGGTACTGAAGGACCTTGGGGAAGAGGTATCTGGCGGTAAGGTGAAGTGCAGGTTCTGGGGTGCGGGAAGTGGCGCCCCTCCTGGGCCGGGCCGTCCATCCGCCTGAGGAAGAGGCACGGGGTCTTGGTAGACGAGGTCACGCGGGACGATGTGCGGCATACGGAGGGATCCTGATGGGCTGGCGCGAGTGCGAGGACGTCCTGGAGCTCGTCCTGCTGAAGATGAAGGGGGCAAGGACGGCGGAGGAGTGCCGGGAGGCGGTGGAGGCGGTCCTGGCGCTGGTCAAGGAAAAAAAGTTCGAGAGGCTGAGGAAAGAGCTGGGCGTGCTGGAGTAAAACCTGCGAGGCCTTTTATTAACGAGTAATGCATTTGTCAAAGGTCTAAAAAGTTAAAGGTCGATATGCAAAATACAACGGCCGAGGTGGGTGACGGACTGGAGGTTTTTACAAACACAAACTGCATAAAGCTTGTGGCCAAAGAAACAGGTGTATAAAACACCTCACAATATCCTCTCTATTTCCTCCAATTTCTCGGCCACTCTCTTTCCCTTCCCGGTGAGCGAGATCAGCCTCCTTCGGGGGAACGTGTCCTCGAGATCCTCCTGAATTAGACCGACGCTCTTGAGTTTAGGGAGGGCATTATAAACAGCCGCTAGACTGCATCCGACTTCGTTTTTTAGACCAGTAAGTGTTAGAGCACCCTTTCTTTTGAGCACAAGCATTACTCGAATAGAACCAGTTTGTTCTAGCGCTTCCATGTTTTCGCACTTCGATATTCAATATCTAACCTATGAATATGAGTTATTCGTTATGCTTTACGAATTTCGAAAAGCGATATTAGATACCCTGATATACAGTACTTCGTGAAGCGAAAAGCGAAATAAAGGAGGTCGATGAGGAATGTCCAAGCTAGGAAGGTCTGGAATAGACGGGCAGGAAGTGCTCGTGACCTACTGCTCCGCCTGTGCTGACAAGTTCAAGGGGAAGGGATGATCGATGATCGATGCTCTGTTATTCTTCCTCTGGGCAGTCGTCTTCCCCGCCCTTATGGTTTTCAAGGGGGTGGACTAATGCCCACAATGCCTTCGATTCGTCTAGGTTGGCAAGGGCATCTTGAAGTGACTTACTTTCTTTGATAATATTAATCCCTTTTATAATTGCAGTTCTAAAACTATCCGGAAAATCTACTGAATCCCAACATACGCTCATTTATGGGATCACTTCCAAAGCCTTCTTTACTCTATGTTCACTCAACGTAGGAGGTGGGATAAGCCAACGTAGCCGCAAACACTATAACTGTTCCAACGATCATCGTAACAGCATTTCCTGAAATAACCCCACTTAAGAGCGCCAGAAACCCCAAGACGACCCAAACTAATAAGTACCATCCGCCGGCCCACTTTCTCATGCCCGGCTCACCATATAACATTAGTCTTTTCGCATCAATGAACATTGGCACCCTTTCTTTTCTGCCCCAAACATATTTCGGTTCCAACAAAGAATTAGTTCTAGCATTCATGATGTATTCATTTATAGACTCTTCTTTCGGAACGAATATCGCCTCAACAAATGCGCTGGCTCCTAGCGTTTTGAAAAACTCGTGCATGTCCCTAACCTTACCTTCTTCTAATATCCGAGGGCGATCAAAATTACGTAAAGTATTACTAAGATTATAAGGAACGTTATAATTCTTGACACAAATCTTGGCATATACACCACTAACGCCTATTTTAAAACCTCAATTAAGCGCATCGGTCAAACTTAGGACCTTCATCCCCGCCCTATCGTAAATCTGCCTCAGGTTCTCTAAAGAGTAGTCAGTGTAGTGTCTCGCCAGCACCGATCGGGGCATCTTCCCCTGGAGGGCATCTATGAACCTGTCCGGGACGCCCAGCCGGTCCATCTCGTTGGCGAGCCAGATCCTCAAAGCCTTGGGGTGATGGAGTATTGACCGCAAAATAGAAGGTGGCGGGCCTGAAGGGATTTGAACCCTTGGCCAACGGGTTAAGAGCCTCGGCTGTTTTCACATCCGCCGCTCTACCGTACTGAGCTACAGGCCCTCCTCCTTTTTGGTTCAAGAAACAGTAATTTAAGAGTTACGCTGAATAGTTGTTGGGGTTTGGTTTGGGATCCCTTAGTTTCATAGGTCTGGGCCTCTACAACGAGAAGGGCATAAGCATCTACGGTCTTGAGAGGGCCAAGGAGGCAGATGAGGTTCTGCTGGAGGGCTACACCAACATGCTTCCCGGTCTCAAGATCGCCTCCCTTGAAAAACTTCTTGGGAAAAAGGTCAGGGTCGTCGACCGCAAGTACTTGGAGGATGGGAAGGAGATCCTGTCCTCGGCATCCAAGAAGGACATTGCCCTGCTGGTGGCGGGCGATCCCTTCGTCGCTACCACCCACGTGGATCTCAGGATGAGGGCGGTTAAGCAAGGGATACCGGTGGAGGTGGTCAACGCCCCCTCCATAATATCGGTCGCACCAGGCGCAGTGGGCCTCCAGAACTACAAGTTCGGCAGGTCCTGCACCATAACCTTCCCAATGCCGTACTCCGATGTGCCGTACGACACGCTCAAGCTCAACAGGGCTGCGGGGCTCCACACCCTCTTCTTCCTCGACCTAAGAACTGAAGAAAAGCACTTCATGTCCGTCGGCGAAGGCATCCGGCTACTGATGGTGATGGAGCACCGGCGCGGCGAAGGCATCATAAACAAGGATCTCCTCCTCATAGGGGTGGCTAGGGCCGGCGGTCCTGAGCAGTTCGTGAAGGCTGGGAGGGCACAGGACCTCCTGTCCGTGGACTTCGGCGATCCTCCCCACGCGATAATAGTGCCGGGCAGGCTGCACTTCATGGAGGCAGAGGCCCTCGTGTTATTTGCGGGGGCGGACAAAGAGCTGGTGGAGAGGAACCTATGATCTTAGAGGAGGAGGCCGAGAAGAAGCTGGAGAGGTACATACAGGGCACCGAGAGGGCCTTCAGGGAGATGGAGGTAAAGCCGCCCGCGGACGTGGAACTCAAGAAAGCCTTTGAGGAGAACATCTCCCTCTCAAAGCAGTACCTCGAGGACAGCAAGCACTACATGAGCAAGGGCGACTTTATTACCGCCCTCGTCTGTATCGCCTACTGTGAGGGCCTGATCGACTCGTGCAGGAACATGGGGTGGCTCAAATATGAGTGGATATTCAAGTAGGGCGGGGGCGTACTGATATGAGCAAGAGGGTGCTGGCGGCCGGCGTCTTCGACCTGCTCCACTACGGTCATTTCAAGTATCTGGAGGAGGCCAAGAGGCTGGGCGGCGATGGCGCCGAACTCATAGTCGTGGTTGCCAGGGACTCTACCGTCCTGAAGAGGAAAGGGCGGCTCCCCGTCATGAAGGAGGAGCACCGGAGGGCGCTCGTGGAGGCGCTGAAGCCAGTGGATAAGGCGATCCTCGGCGGGGTGGACCTCAACACCGCCAAGGTAATTCAAAAGGTGAAGCCGGACATAATCGCCCTCGGCTACGACCAGGGGGACATCGCCGAGCTGATCGCGAGGCAGGGCGGGAGAGGGAAGGTCGTCCGCCTGAAGAAGTACGGCGACGTGAGCTCCTCGATGATAAGGAGTCTGATATACTCCGCCAACAAAAAACAGTTCAAGCAAGCAAAACCTTCAGCTGGACAAGATCCCCGTCCTTGAGCCTGAGTTTCTTCCTTAGCGAGCCCTCGGCCACGACCTCAACCACATCCTGCCCGTAGTGCGTCCTGTGTATCATCACTATAAACCCGTCTGCCTTCTCGTTGACGAGCACCTTGAAGCACTTGACGTCCCCGTAGCTCCTCTCGCCGTTCATGAACCCCTTTATCACCATCCCGGGGAGTGCCTCCAACTCCTTCCTTGCCTTGATATCCGCCATAGACCTGAGCCTCAGGTTCAGCGTGCCAGGGTAGGGGCGAAATCCCAGCTTCTCGACGAACTGCTCCTTGTAGCCGCTCTTGGTGACGTAGTATGCCCCCTCCCCGAAGCCGGTGAAGACGACGCCGTTCAGGAAGACGATGTGAGCCGCCTCCTCGAGCCCCATCTTGAGGGCGTGGTAAACCTCCCTCAGCGCCGCAAGCCCCTTCTCGGTTATGGCGATGTTCTGCCCCTTGGGCGTCAGCTCCCTCGTTACGTACCCCTCCTTCACGAGCTCCAAGAGCCTCCTGGAGGCCGTCTGCTGCGAGGTTCCGATCATCTTGCCGAAGTCATTGGTGCCCAAAAATATCTGCCTCTTGTGCCCTCCCATCTTGAACAGCTGGAGGAGCGCGAACCAAGCCTCACTGTCCATGCAACTCGCCCCTGATCGCCCCTCTAGAGATCGAATCGGCTAGAAATAAAGGCTCTGGCTTCCTGTGCCCCCTGATGCAACCTCTCACGATGCTAGCGGCCAGGTCAAGGCTCATCTTGTGGCCCACGCTCACATAAACTCCTCTTTTACCATCCCTGATCGCCATCCCGACCCTCCTTCCCTTCAGCAGTATCGTCCCTCCATCCTTTACCTCGCCCTCCAGCCCCATCAGTCCGCCGGCTACACCTATTGTGGACACGTTGAAGACGACCCCGAAGTGGGAGGCTGATCCGCAAAAAACCGGGTGGTATGTCCCGTGCCCATCGATCATGAAGACGTCGGGGCGCATCTCTAATCGGCGCATCAGGGCTGTGAAGAAGGGCATCTCTCGGAACGCCAAAAATGTAGGGGTGTAAGGAACTACAACGGACCTAAACGCGACCTTCTTCTCGAGAATCTTAAGGTCAGGGTAGGAGAGCACCACCGCGGCACCCGCTCCTCTCACGCCGCGGTAAGAGACATCCATGCCGCACACCATCTTGACAGCCCTGCCTGTATGCTCCTCTAACACCTTCTTCGATAAGAGTTCCTGCGCGGCCCTCGCCTTCTTCAGGTCAAATATACTCAGGCCCTCCCTAAATCGGAGGTTAACAGATCTCAGAATAGATCCCTATGAAGATCGGACCCCTGACGTCTATCTTGCCCTGCCTGCTCGAGACGAACCTGATCCCAACATCTGATACCTTCAGGTTGATGTCGCTCGGCAGCTTTGCCATCCTCACCCTGATCTCCGCCTTGCCCTCCCTCTCGATCCTTGAGGCGGCTGCCTTGGCGACCGCGTCCAGGTACCTTATCCCCGTTCTGATCCCTCTCTCCCTTGCCTCCCTAACGATCTCGACCTTCTCCATTCCCTTCTCCGGAATGCCAAGGACGTTTGTGTTCAATACCACAACCTCGTTGAAGGCCGCTGGACCAACGAGCTTGACGTTCGGATCAGGCTCGAAGACCTTCACCTTTACCTTCCTGCCCCCCACCCTGCCCTCGTAGGCCACGAACTCGCACGGGCTGTCCGCGTCCCTCTTCTCCATTAGAGTCTTGACGATAGCCCTCTCCACCGCCTTTCCCTCCTCGGTCTTTGGCTCCTCGATGAAGGATACCTGCTTGGCGAGGGCGGCATCCGAGATCACCCACTCGCCGTAGAACTGGGGGTAGGCGAGCTCCCTGATATCCGAATAGCCGTGAAGCAGCGCTGCTATCCTCTCAACGCCCATGCCTATGTTGAGCACCGGGTACTCTATCCCGTACTTGGCAAGGGCGATGGGTCCGTAAAGCCCGAAGTCCACAACCTCGAACCACCCGCTCCCCTCAACCTTCGCGAAGACCTCATGCTCCGTCTCCGGGGCGTAGTACTTGGCGGTCACCTTCTTCATCTCGATCTTGATCTCCTTGAATCCGAGCCTCTTCAGAATCTCCTGCACAACAGCCTTCCCATCCTCGATGGAGACCTCCTCGTCCATTATCACCGAGGATGCCGCGTGGTGGAACCTTAGGTGCGAGGCGTCCTCCTGCTGCTCCCTCCTCGCCCTCAGCGCCACCGAGAAGAGCTTGATCGGCATCTCCAGCTTGTGCTGCACCGCCGCGCAGGTCAGGAACCAGGCGCTGGTCATGTGCGACCTCAACAAGAGCTTCGTCGGGACGGCCTCAAGCCCCCTGAGCTGTGGAAACGCCGTGTTCAGTATCTTGAGCGCCAGGACGTCGGAGACCCCCAAGGCATCGGCGATCCTCTCGACCATGTCGTCGCCCTCTATCCTTCCCTTCTTGTAGTCGTGAAAGGTTTCCTTCAGCTTGGAGAGGCTCCTCTCGTCCGTGGGTCCGCCCAGCCTCTTTATGGCGGCTATCTCCTTGGCGCCTATGCCTATGTCCGGTCTGGGCAGTGCCGCCAGGTAGTAGCACCTGTCCAGTATCGCCGGTGCCTCGTTGCCGTACTGCTTGTAGATGTCCGCCTCGTCGACTACCATCGGGTTGACGACCTCGTCGAAGCCGAGATCGAGGTATATGCCTCTGAGGAGGTTCGTCGCCTCCACAAGGACGTGTGTCGCCCCTTTTCTGCCCTTGACAAAGGCACCCTTCCCTCCCACGAGCGACCCTGTCTCCCTCCACGCCGCCTCAAAATCCTTGTCAGCCTTCGCAAGTATGTCCTTTATGTTTAGACGCAAACCCGCCTCCTCCCCTCCTCTACTTCCTCCCCTTCTTCAAAGCTCTGTCAATGCGACTTCTTATGAGCCGTCCCTGATGGGCCAGAGTAACGTCCCCCCTCGTCTCCTCCACCAGCCTCCTGATGACGTCCACCTTCCTCTTGAGGTTGGGGACAACCGCCCTCGGATAATCCAAACTCTTCAGCGCGGTGTAGACCTCGTCCATCACCTCGAGCGCCCTCTCAGCCTCCTCAAATTCGTCCTTTCTGAGCGAGTCAAGCGCGTACCTCCGCATCTCCCCCGCGGCGTCGGCAAGCCCCGTGATGTACGACTCCACGGGGACCTTCAGTTCCTGCGGAGAGGGAACCCTCCGCCTCTTGACCAGCGCCAGGACGACGGAGGCCTCCGCGAACTCTTGAAATGCCTGCGGCAGGGGTCCGGTGAAGTAGTACTCCGGCTGCTCCTTGCAGATCTCCAGCGAGTACTCAAGCACCTTACGTGCGGCATCAAGGTTCTCCTTGGCGCCCTTCTCCTCCTTCTTATGGATCGCCAGGATCGCGCTGCCAGATCTCCTTATTATCTCCCTAGAGTACGAGATGGCCTTCTCCCTCTTCCCGTCCTTTGCCCTGAGCACCGCGTCAACGTCCGACATGATCTTATCAAGCCCCAAAGGACCCACCAATTCTACATGAAATCAAGTGATATTTTTAGGCTTGCCTATTCGACTGAGGAGCGCGACCCTGCTAATGGGCACATCATCCACAAGCTCGTACCCGGTCCTCTCCGCCAGCTCCCTGGCGAAGCCGAGGATCTCCCTATGGCTGGGCATACTCTCGAATCCAAGCCTTCCGGTTGAGAAGCCCACGTGCATGTAAGCCTTGACCTCCACATAGGTCGGGTTGCTCTTGGATATTATCCTCGAGTAGGCGTCATGGTCAAACATGTTCAGGTCCTTCACCGCCGTAATCCTGATCACAGTCGGGCAGCTGAATCCGCCGAGCAGCGAGAGGGACTCCATCACCCTCACCCAGTTCCCTTCAGCCGTGGGCCTGCATACGCGCCTGTACGCCTCTTCCGTGGGTGCGCTCAGGGAGACGTAGAGCTGGGTAGGCTCCCTTATCCTCTTCAGCACCCCGGGGTTCGTGCCGTTGGTGACCAGAAACGTCGTCATCCCTCTCCTTCCGAACTCCTCGATTAGCCCATCGAGCCTCGAGTAGTTGGTCGGCTCACCGCTCAGGCTTATGGCAACGTGCCTCGGCCTTATCGCCTCCTCCCACCTCTCCCTCGGCACCAGCGGGTTGCCCTTGAACCCGTTGAGCGCCCTCCTGTGCGCCTTCAGTGCCCCCTCCGCTATCTCCCTCGGGTCATCCTCCTCCGGCATACGCTCCCCCTCCCAGTTCAGCCCGCGCTCCCCAGGCATCAGCCGCCAGCAGTAGAGGCACCTGTTTACGCAGTAGGCCACCGCGGGGCTCATCTGCAGGCACCTGTGGCTCTTTATCCCGTAGAACTTCTCCTTGTAGCAGACCTTGCCCTTGGTCAGGGAGTTCTTGACCCATAGGCAGGTCTTCACCGCGGAGTGCCTGCCCACTATGTGGTATCCTTGGGGCATCATGATCCTGAAGGGTTCTGAAACCGGCAAAAGTACCCGCCACTACTTCACGGGGAAGAACTCCTCCTTCGCCCCTTCCTTGGAGATGATGACGACGTCAACGCCGTCCCCGGAGGCCACGTCCCTGGATATCGCCGCCTTGACGGCCTTGACCGCCAGCTCCTTTCCATCCTTCACCGTAATCTCGTCCTTGTACTCCTGCTCGATGACGCTTATCGCCAGAGCCCCGCCCGTGCCGAGGGCCGCAAACTTGTCCTCGATCAAGGAGCCGAGCTGGTCGAGTACGAAGAGCCTGTGCCCCTCTTGGTCCACGCCGCCCACGATCGTCTCAGCGAATGCGGGGAAGCCCCTCTGGGAGTAGAGAATGTTGGAGAGAAGCTTGGCCGCCGACTTGACGGTCATCTTCGTGTGATAGTCCAGCTCGTAGAGCCTTACCTCCGCGCTGAGCCGCCTCAGAATGGCCTGCGCGTCGGAGATAAGGCCGGCAAAGGCGATGCCTATCCTCCCGTTAACCAGAAATACCTTCTTACCCGCCTTGCTCATGATGGTGTATCCGTAAGAGATCCTCTTCTCCGAAGCTAAAACGACCCCGTCCTTGCACGATATGCCGACGGTGGTCGCACCCATCTCCGGGTATCCAATCTGCGCCCCAGGCAACATTTAAAACCTCCTTAACATTCAAAGGTTGAATGGCGAATTAAATAAACTTTTACCCGATGGATGTTTATGCCCACGATCAGGGACGTTCTTAACAAGATCAGGTGGTCCTCTGGACATGGACTGGACGACTGCGAGATCGTCATAGTCCACAGGGGGGCGCCCGGCGATGTCAGGACCATCAAAGGAGCTGCCATCAAGGACATCGCTCCAAGGGCGATAATCATGGAGGAGGACGGGGAGGAGGTTGTGATCCCCTACCACCGCGTCAAGGTAATAAGGAGAGGCAACGTTCCTCTCTGGCAGAAGAGGTAAGGGGAGCGAAAGGTGCAGCAGCCATTCGAGAGGATGCCAACGGTTCTGACGGCAGAGGAGATAATCAACAAGGCCTTCCTAGCCTCAACGAGGCTTGAGATCGAACTGCCGGGCAAGCTACCCCCCATCATCAAGGCGAAGAAGAGGGAGGCTGCCAGGATAAGGGAGGTCGAGAAGATAACCGCGGCGTATCTTGAGTCCCTCGTCAAGTCCGTGCCGACCATCGACAACGTCCACCCCTTCTACAGGGAGATGCTGGAGATCCTCGTCGGCGAGGCCACAGCAAAGGCTGCACTCGGGCGGCTGAGCAGAGCCGCGAGGATAATCCACGAGGCGGGCAAGGCCGCCCACTTCCAGCTAAGGGATGCCCGGAACCCGGGGGCCGCCGCTAGGGCAAGGAGGGCGTGCTTCGGGAGGACGTCGTCGATCATAAGGAAGGCCGGCGATGATCTGACCCTCATCTCGACCCTCAGGGAGAAGATGAAGGATCTGCCCACCGCTGATCCGTCCGTTCCGACGGTGGTCCTCGCGGGCTACCCCGGCGTGGGCAAGTCCACGATCGTAAAGGCCGTCTCCTCCGCCAAGCCAGAGATCCGGTCCTATCCCTTCACCACGAGGGAGATCATAATAGGTCACGTCACCGTCGGAAACACCCGAATACAGATGGTGGACACCCCGGGCATACTGGACAGGCCGCTGGCAGAGAGGAGCAAGACCGAGCTGTTGGCCATATCGGCGCTCGGTCACCTATCCAACGTGATAGCGTTCATAGTGGACGTCTCTGAGGCGAACGGCTTCTCAATCGCCAGCCAAAAGCACCTTTACGACGACGTCAGGGCAACCTTCTCTGGCAGCGAGATCCTGACATTCTTCAACAAGATCGATCTGGCTAATCCATCTCAGGTAAGTGAGGCCGAGGCCCTATTTGGTCCATGCGACAGGCTCTCGGCCGCAAAGGGTGATGGCCTCGGCACGATGCTCAAAAAGGTAGAGGGAGCGTTGAGGCGTGCCAGCGTCCAAAATTCTCCAAGCGTCTAAGCCTGAATTCGTACGTTCTTCAGCCCTGCACCATCGACCTTTATGATCGCAGCATCGCCCTCTACCTTTCTTACCTGCCACTCAACATTAAGGAAAGCCTTGGAGAGCCACATCATCGTCTCAGAGTGCATGGTGAGCGCAGAGATGCTCGCCTCAGAGGTGCCGTTGGCGAGAGCCATGTAGAGGATGATCATGTCCCCGAGGTGCCTGTCGACCGCCATCCCTGTCTGCAGCTCAGCCAGCAGCCTCTCAGCAGCCTCCCTTCCCACATCCTCCGCCCTCTTCTCCCTCGCCCCCAGCGCGTCCGCGCCGATCCTGATGCCGCCTCCAATCTCTGCCCAGAGAACTATGTTGCTGCCAGGTCCCTCGCCGGCGGTCTGCTCCTCTGCTATCCTGACGTTGGTGTGCCCCTTCTCCCTGAGGACCTTGGCGGCAGAGGATGCCTGCCTCGCAGCCACGTGCCCAGGCAGGTTGGTGCAGTTGGAGACGCCCCTTATCGCCTCAATGGGGCCCCGCTCCAGAACCCTGAAAGGTGCTATCGTCCTGACCGGACCGACCCTGAGCACGACCTCTCCCCCTCCCTTTGGGTAGTGCCCCCTCCTGTTCAGGTCAAGGCCCGCATCGACACCGAAGGCTCGCAGCGCTGGAAACGCCACGTGCCTCATATAGTCGATGGGCGGGCTCCACGGCACATCCGTGCCACCGATGATCCTCACCTCGGCGGGCTCGCCGGCAAATGAGAGGATGGGGAGCAGCGTCTGGATCACGAGGGTCACACTTCCGGCCGTCTTTATGTCGAGGGTGTACTTCCCGCCTCTGATGGTCTTGGGGCTGAAGGTGACGGTTGCGCTGCCCACATCCAAGCCCTTGACCTCCGCCCCCGAGACCGATGCCGCCGCCTGCAGGCTGATGAGGTGCTGCGGCTGAAGTCCTGGCTTGGGGCGCCTCCCCCTTATGTTAAAAACCTTTACCGCCTTTCCAGTGAGGCAGGACAGCGCGACCGCCCCCCGCAGGACCTGACCTCCCCCCTCGCCATAGGATCCATCGATCTCTAAAGACATAGGACCAATCAAACTTATCTTGGTATTTGATTTAAGCATATTGGGGGACCTTAATTGACCAAGGCAATGATCTCCTCACTCCAGGTGGACGGTCTCTGGATCACGGTCGCATACAACGAGGCTGGCGAGTTCATTACCAGCTCTGAACTCACAAACAACAAAGAGGATTCCAAGCGGATGGCCATCCGTTTCCTGAGGCTGAGGGGCATCACGGACCCCTCCGAGGTCGATACCGATGTGGGGCGAAGCCTTGCAAGAAGGGTCGCAGAGGCGCGCACCGAGGGCGGATCCAAGGTACGCATCGCCCATGAGGGTCTATCGGACTTTGAGTATAGTGTTCTGGACTTCGTGAGGCAGGTGCCAAAGGGCAAGGTCGTGAGCTACGGTGATGTAGCGGCGGCAGCCGGCAGCCCAGGTGCGTCCAGGGCCGTGGGAGGCATCATGGCCGACCACACGCTTACATATGTGGTGCCGTGCCACCGCGTTGTAAAGTCAGACCTGACGGTGGGCGGCTACGGTGGGAGCATGGAGGGCTCCAGCCGGAAGGAGAAGCGCCTCATAGAAGAAGGCGTCACGATCATCAACGGAAGAATTATGGAGAGGCATCGCCTGGCTCGAGGTAAGTGATCTTATCGCTCTTGGTTATGTCCTTCAGCCTCTCAACGCCCTTTATGCTCTTTACCACTTTGACCACCGCCGGGGGAACGAGGCTCTCCCAGTCCTCGCCCTTCAGCATCCTTCTCCGGATCTCCGTCCCGGAGTACTTTGCCCTGTCGAATAGGGGCTGAATCCTCGCATCTATCCCTCCCTCCCTCAGGAGCCGTAGCGCCAACACATTCCCCGTGTACGCCGCATCGAAGTGGGGGGTCAGCGACTTCACGTGGTTGACCCACAGCGCGTTGTTCCAGACGTCGGGTATCGGGATGATGTAGCAGCACCGCTCAGCCAGGCCCTCCTCCTTCAGTGCATTGGAGATCATGGTCATCCTCTCCCCGGCGGTGAAGGGGTTGTCCAGCGTGTGGCTTACCTGGGCGCTGCCGATCCCAATTATGAGGTCGTCTACCTCCTTGAGAATGTTCTTGATGACCTCTAAGTGCCCCTTGTGAAAGGGTTGGTACCTGCCTATCAACAAGCCCCTCATTTTTACCACAATAACATTAGGCCGTCGCATATTTAAAAATGAGCGACTTAGGAAGCATTGGCGGATCATGTTCTGTTAATGGTGATCCTGTCGCCAACCAGTGCCCTGATCAGCTCCGATGCGCTGCCGTTCTTTACCGCCAACTCGTAGAAACCAGCGCTACCAAGGATGAGCAGAAGACCTTCGCCGTCGGCGTAGGTACCAGTCCGCCTCGCCCTGTAAGTCCTGTCGCCCGCCTTTATCTCAACCTCGTCCAGTTTTGCGTCCCCCTTCTTTATGCTAAGTGTTAGGTTGCCGAACCTGTCCACGAATATAACCTCGCAGGCTACCGCCCCATCGCCGCCGATCTCCTTGAAGAACTCGATCCTCTCAAACCTCTCCAGCTTCTTTCCAACCTCCTCCAGTTTGCCGCCGCCCGCTAGGAAGGCAGCTACAGGCGCAAAGACATCCCTTCCATGGAAGGTGCTGGAGATCTCCCTCAAGAGGAGGGTTTTATTTGTGATCTCCCTGACCTCGACTATCCCATCATCATTTGAGGCGGGTATCAGGACCCCGTTGTCCGGCCCGATAAACGTGTAATTCTTTGTCCTTACGGCTATCGCCTTCCTTGCGGACCCGACGCCGGGGTCCACCACCACTACATGTATCGTTCCGCGGGGGAAGTACCTGTAGGAGGAGTAGAGGACGAACGCCGCCCCCTTCACGTCGAAGGGCTCCACCTCCGAGGAGAGTTCAACTACCTCCGCGGCTGGCGAGCGGCTCTTTATCACGCCCTTCATTATGCCGAGGTAATGCCCCCCAAAATCGGTCGTGAGGGTGACCAGAACCAAGGCTCACACCCACCTTGCACTCGTCGAAACCTATATAATAACTCTCCTTGATATCTTGGTGAGGTGCAAATCTATGAGCCTGCCTCAGCTCATCATGCTCCCTGGGCCTACAAACGTCCCGCCTAGGGTATACGCCGCCATGTGCAAGCCCATGATAAACCACAGAGGGGCGGAGTTTCATGAGCTTTATCCTCGCCTACTTGAGAATGCCAAGAAGGTATTCCAGACTGAGAGCGACCTCTTCGTTCTCACGTCCTCTGGCACGGGCGGCGTTGAGTGCGCCGCGAGCAACCTCCTGTTGCCGGGAGAGAAGATACTGGTCCCAGTGGGTGGGACCTTCGGCGAGAGGCTGGCCGATGCCTTCAGGGTGTACGGCGCAAACGTTGTCGATCTGAAAGTGGAGACGGGCAGTGCCCCGACCACAGACCAGGTCCGCGAGGCGTTGCGAAGAGAGAAGGACGTGAAAGCGGTCGCCGTAATCTACAACGAGACTTCCACAGGCACCACCGTCAGGGACCTGCCCGAGATAGGCAAGGTTGCAAAGGAGAACGGGGCGCTCTTCATAGTGGATGCCATATCCGTTCTTGGCGGTGACGACCTTCCGGTGGGCAAGTGGGAAGTTGACGTGTGCATCACCGCAAGCCAGAAGTGCCTGGCTACGCCGCCTGGGCTCGCGCTTGTATCTGTCAGCAAGGACGCATGGAGGGTGATCGAGAGGAGTAAGCCTAGAACCGAGTACTTCGACCTCATCAAGTACAGGAAGTTCAGGGACGAGAAGAAGGAGACCCCATTCACCCCCGCAGTAAACCTCTTCTTTGCGCTCGACGAGGCCTTCCAGATGATCCTAGAGACAGGCATGGAGGCTTGGATAGGCAGGCACAAGAAGGCGGCCCGCGCCTACTACTCCGCCTTCAAGGGCATGGGCCTCTCATTCTTCGCCGAGGAGAGGAGCCGATCCAACGTGGTCCTTGCAATAAATATGCCCCCGAAGATCTCCGCGAAGGACTTGAGGGAGAAACTGCGGAAGAAGTACGGCGTGGTGGTGGCCGGCGGGTTCGGTAACCTGAAGGACGCCATCTTCAGGATCGGTAACATGGGCATAGTGACGCCGAGGGAAGTGATCACTACGGTATCTGCTGTCGAGGGGTCGTTGCACGAGCTCGGCTATCCTGGCACCCTAGGAGAGGGCTTACGGGCGGCCATTCCGCTCCTGAGCGACTTGTAATTTTTATTTTTTTCTTCTGAACTTGTAGACTATGGCACACGTCCCCTCTATGCTGACCATGCACGGTCCGATTGGGTGCTCCGGTGTGCAGCTCCTTCCGAAGAGCGGGCACTCCTCTGGCGCCATCATGCCCTTCAGAACCTCCCCGCAGCTGCAGCCAGCAGGCATGCGATCCTCCTTGCCCACTTCTATGCCGAACTTCAACGCGGCATCGAAACCTCTGTACTTCCTGCGCAGTAACATCCCAGATGCAGGAATCTTCCCTACCCCCCTCCAGTAGGCGTCCCTGACCTCAAACGCCTTATCCAAGGTCTGTAGCGCTATCTCGTTCCCGCCGTCCCTCACTGCCCTCTTGTACTCGTTGCCCACCAGATGGGTACCGGCTACCACCTGCCTCACTATGTTCCTGATGCCAAGCACCACATCCAGAGGCTCGAACCCTGCGATGACCATGGGCTTCCTGTACTTTGCAGCCAGACCTCTGTAGGGCCTTACGCCTATTATGGTCGAGACGTGGCCCGGGCAAATGAATCCGTCCAGGTTCACGCCCGCCCTCAGCAGGAAATCCATGGCAGGGGGTATCAGCTTGTGAGCGGAGAAGATGCTGAAGTTCTCCGGCGCCCCCCTGATTATCTCCACGGCAGCCATGGGCGCGGTGGTCTCAAACCCTATGGAGAAGTGAACGACCTCCTTTCCCTTCTCCTCTTTAGCCATCCTTATGGAGTCCGCTATGCTGTAAACGACCCGAACGTCGCCCCCGTTTGCCTTCGCCTCCGAGAGTGATGTCCTGTTTCCCGGAACCCTCAGCACGTCCCCGAAGGTGGTGACCGCCATTCCCTTCATCATGGACAGTTCCGCGATGGCGTCTATCTCGTTCCCGGGCGTGACACACACAGGGCAGCCAGGTCCAGCCACGATCTGAACGTTCTCGGGGAGCATGTCCCTGATGCCAAAGTGGGTTATGGTCCACTCATGGGTCCCGCAGACGTGCATTATCTTCAGCCTCTTCCCCCTTGAGGCCTCTGCGATCTCGCTGGCGACTCTGCCCACCAGCTCCCTATCCCTGAACTGAGCGAGCAAAAACCCCATCCCGCTACAGCGACTCTCCCTTCTCGGCAGCCATTACCTGCCTCCACGTCTTGAGGATAGACTCCGCCTCCACTTCGTCTATCTTCGTTATCGCATAGCCCGTGTGGATGAGCACGTAATCCCCTATACCCACGCCCTGGTCCGCCACGAGGGCAAGGGACGCCTCCTTCCTTATTCCGCCGATCTCAACCTCTGCCCTCTCCCCGTCTAACTTGATCACCTTGGCTGGGATGGCTAGGCACAAATCGATCACCTTAAAAAGTAAGGATCATAACCTCTTAGTAGTCTTAAAACTTTGTGGTGGTGCCTACGGCTCTCAAAATACTTGCTATAACGGACATACACGACAAAGCCTCCTCGCTGACAAGCATCCTGGACTCTGTTTTGAGGGAGAAGCAGGTCGATCTCATAACGGTCTCGGGCGATGTATCCAACTTCGGAAGTGGCGAGGATGTTGCGCGCATCCTCCGCCTTATAGAAAAGACAGGCATCCCATTCTGCTACATCCTAGGCAACTGCGACCCCATAGAGTTCCGCAACGGGGTGAACGTTGGCGGGAAGTGCCTGGAGTCAAAATGCGGCACATTCTTAGGGATAAACATTATCGGGTCGGGAGGGGCTACCCCTACGCCATTCGGCACCCCCTTCGAGGTGAGCGAGGACGAGATCGTGGGGAACGTCGCTCGGAGCATATCCGAATGCCGTGGAAGCGGTTGTACCGGGCTCGTGATGCTGCTTATCCACAACCCCCCGCGCGGCGAGGTGGTTGACAGACTGAGGACAGGGCTCCACGCCGGGAGCAAGAGGCTCAGGGACCTTATCCTAAAGTCCTCCCCCCTTCTGGTCCAGTGCGGACACATCCACGAGGCTCCAGGGGTGGAGAGGATAGGTAGGAGCGTGGTCTTCAATCCTGGACCTGCCTTTAGGGGGAGATACGCCCTAGTCGAGATTGAGGGTGAGAACGCCAATGTCGCCCTTGGAACGGTCTAGACGCGACTGCTACAGGCGCAACCTCCAGAGGATGGAGGAGATCTGCCGCGCAGGGTTCGAGGATGTAGGATCCCACGGCTGGGAGCATGTGGAGAGGGTCCGTCTGCTCTGCAGGAGGATCGGAAGGAGCGAGGGAGCAGACCCCATAATACTGGACGTCGCCGCCCTCTTCCACGACACCATGAGGGCGGGCAATGACCACGCCCTCGAGAGCGCAGAGTTTGCAGACACGGTCCTGCCACTGATGGGCTTCGACCCGGAGTTCTGCGCAAGAGTAAACGAGGCGATAGCAGCCCACAGCTTCTCAGCCGGCAGGGCGGCGAACTCCACAGAGGCCAAGGCTCTGTCGGACGCCGACCGTCTAGACGCCATGGGTGCCATGGGTATCTACAGGACAGTGCAGTACAACCTGGAGCACTGCTACCCAGCCAGGAGGGTGGCCCAGCACATAAGGGAGAAGCTCCTCAAGCTTGAGGCGCTCCTCTACACGGAGACCGCAAAGAAGATGGCCAAGGGCAGGATGTCCGCCCTGGAGCACTACCTCAATGGCTTGGAGGAGGAGCTCTTGGACGTCAGCAACTCCAAATAGGACTCGGTGGTGAGGCGTTCCCTCGGTATTCCTAGCCCGTCTGCCATACTGAAGAGCCTGTTCTTGAAGGACTCCATCCTCTGAAGCCCACCTCTTCTGCCCTTCCCGGCGGTTGTCACAACCTCTACCTCGACGAACTCCCCCAACCCCTCAACGGAGTCCAGAGCGATCGTTACCCCATCGAGCACGAACTCCTTCCTCCTTTTCTTTATAATGAACGCCTTCTCGAATCCCAACCTCTCGAGGAGCGTGGCAGTCCTGTCAAAATCGCCCACCCTGACCTCCAACTCCTCCCTAATCTTCGCGCCCTTCCCAACCCTCCTCCCCTTGAAAGTGAGCGTGTAATTCTTCCCCTCCCTCCTTAGCCTGAGGGCCTCGTCCCTCTCCTTCAGGTCCCTGCAGGGGTGCGTGAAGTAAAGGTCCTCTTGGACCACCTCCCTCACGAATTTACCGCCGATCCTCTTTATCGTTCGTGCCAGCTCTTCTCTGCTTTCAATTCTTGCCTTAACCTCTACCTCTCCTGTCAAGGTTCGATCACCAATCTGTTGGCTCTGGCATACCCTTACCGCCCCAGCAAAATGAAGTTTTCCTGTCTGCGTGAATGATACCCCTAAAGGAAAAGATTTTAAAGAAGCATAGATTGTTAATCTTCCGATTGGGTGGTGTACCATTAATGCCTATAAAAAATGGAGATTTCGTCCTCATAGATTACGTATTAAGGGTCAAGGACAGTAACGAGGTCTTCGACGTAACGATGGAGGATCAGGCAAAGGCCGCCAACGCATACAGCCCGGAGCAGGTCTACGAGCCCCACCTCATCATGGTTGGGCAGGGGTGGATGCTCAAGGGCATGGACGAGGCGCTCGTTGGCGCCGAGGAGGGGCAGGAGAAGGAGCTGGAGATGGCCCCCCAGAAGGCTTTCGGCGAGAGGGATGGCACAAAGGTTAGGATAGTCCCAGCCCGGGAGCTTACGCGACAGGGCGTCACCCCGAGGCCCGGTGCGAGGATAGAGGTCGGCGGCGCACTCGCAACCATAAGGAGCGTCGGCAGTGGTAGGGTCACCATCGACTACAACCACCCGCTTGCGGGCAAGGTCCTCTCTGCAAAGATATACATCCGGAAGATCGTATCCGATCCCGTGGAGAGGATCCGCGAGCTGGTCCACAGAAGGATCCGCAACATCTCGAAGGACAAGTTCATCATTTCAAACCTCGGAAACCTCGTGACCATCGAACTGCCAGAGGAGTCCTTCACGCTTGAGGACATCCAGTTCGCCAAGAAGGGGCTGGCTAAGGAGATCGGGAGGTACCTGCCAGAGGTTGCAACGGTGCAGTTCATCGAGTCCCACATCCTGAAGCCGGCGGCAAAGCCAGAGGTAAAACCGGCTGAGGAGAAGCCTGCGGCGGAGCAGAAGGCCGAAGCCCCCGTGCAGGCTGCCAAGGAAGAGGCAAAAGCTGAGGAATCAGCGGTCGCTGAGACCGAAACAAAGGGCGACAGGTCTAAGAAGGCTCAACCACAAGGGCTGTAGCCTTCCTGTACCTCCTCCCACAGAGGGCCATCTCCGAGACGTCCTCCAAGACCCTCTCTATCCTTATCTTCTCCCCCCTCTTGATGCCCTCCGGCCTGCACAAATTCTCTAGGAGGCAGCTCTTCTCTGTGCACTCCTCGATGGCGAAGGTAACTGTCGCGCCCTCGACCGCGTATTGCGGTTTTACCAGCAGCTCGATGGGCGACTGTACTACCTTGGCAACCCTCACCTTGTCCTCGTAAAGGGCGCAGTAATGCTGCTTGTCCTTCACCTCGACCACCTCATATGCCCTGCCGGGCACGAGCCTGCCCATGCATACGATGAAAATCTTACAGCTCCTGCACACATCCGGCGGCCGAGAGGCTACGAACCTGAATCCCTTTGAAGCCTGCCCCTCCCCGACAAGGGTCACTACCTCCCTCGACGGGTTCGCCCCTTTCGTCCGCGCGGCCTTCTCCTTCGTCGCTTCTCTCCTCTTCAATCTATTACACCGGTTATCCTGGCCAGGTCTTCAGCCGCCTCTGGAGTGATTCCCTTCTCGCCAAGGATCGTGTATCTCTCGGGCCTTATGGTGTGGGCTATGGTCAGCGCGTCCACGAGCTGCTGATCCTTCAGCCCCAGCTGCTTTGCGGTCGTGGGCGCACCAACCCTCGAGAGGACGTTCTTGACGTTCTTCCAGTCCCCGCCGTGGAGGTACATCATCATAATGGTTCCCACACCGCACCTCTCGCCGTGGAGCGCCTTCCCGGCGCAGTTCTTATCCAAGGCATGTGCGAATAGGTGCTCAGAGCCGCTGCAGGGTCTGCTGCTCCCCGCTATACACATCGCGTAGCCGCAACTGATGAGCGCCTCAATGACCACGCGGATGCCGGCGTCGAGCCCCCTCGCCACGAGGTCTATGTTCTCGGTTATCAGTTCGGCCGACATGAGCGCCAGCGAGGCCGAGTACTCCCCGTAGTACTCCCCCCTCAGCCTGTGGGCGAGCCCCCAGTCCCTGACGGCCGTGTACTTCGCGACTATGTCCCCGACACCGCTTATGATATACCGCCTCGGGGACTTCACTATGATGTCCGTGTCCGCCAGTAGGGCTATGGGCGGCTGGGCCATTATCGAGGTCGAGCCGTTCTTGGTCTTGACCGATGCTACAGGAGAAGAAATCCCGTCATGCGCCGCAGAGGTCGGGACGCTTATGAAGGGGACGTTCTGCTTGTTGGAGGCGAGCTTGGCGATGTCGATCGTCTTCCCCCCTCCCACGCTGATGACCATGGACGCCCCCGACTCCTCTATTCTACACTCAACGGCCCCGACCGAGGCCTCTGAGGCGTCCTTTACGCCTATCGTGTGAACGGTCAGGCCGAGTTCCTCTATACTGTCCTTAACAAGTTCAGCGGGCTCTTTGGTGTAGGTCTCGCCGCTCACGAGGAGCACGTCTCCCTTCACGCTCAACCTTATGAGGACTTCCTTGACCTTCGGCAGCACATTGGAGCCGACTATAACGAACCTTGGTAAATTAATCGCGTGGATGGACATAATGATATACCGCCTCTACCACACGCCTCGATAGACATTATCCACCATCATTATAAATATACTGTCGCTATTTGCAGCCCTTTGGAACCGCCCTATCCCAAGGAAGTGAGTTTTCTACGCCCTTTTCTACGTCAGCCTTAAATATATGGATATTTGTCATTACAATTGACTTCGCTCATTCTTTACTATTGCGGAGGCACTGGCATTGTTGCCACAGGACATCAATGACAAAGCGGCATTATACGAGAAACTGAAGAAGGGAACAACCACCGTTGGAGTAGTGTGCAGAGACGGCGTAGTTCTGGCAGCGGACAGGCGCGTGACCTCCGGTCTTTACGTTGCGCACAAGAGGGGAAGGAAGCTATTCATCCTTGACGATAATAAGGCCGCGACGATCGCAGGTCTAGTTGCGGATGCCCAGATAATAATGGACTTCCTCAAGTCTCAGGTAAACCTGCTGAAGCTCTCAAACCGTGGACCTGTATCAACCAAGACCCTGGCCACGTTCACCTCGAACGTGCTGTTCAGTTCCCGCTACTACCCCTACATAGTTCAGTTTATAGTAGCCGGGGTCGACGAGACCGGACCAAGGATCTATGTCCTCGACTGGTTCGGTACCCTGACAGAGGAGAAGTTCGTCTCAACGGGCTCGGGCTCCCCCTACGCGGTGGGGGCTCTCGAGGCAACACTGAAGAAGAACCCGTCCGTCTCCGAGGCCCTGCCCGTCATCGCCAAGGCCGTCAAGTCGGCGATGGAGCGTGACCCGGGGAGCGGCGAGGGGATCGACGTTATCACCCTGCGAAGGGAGGGCATCAGGGAGCTTACCGACGAGGAGATATCCAAACTTCTAACGTGATCAAACCTCTAAAAGAATGGAAAGGCGTTGTTGATGGCAACTTCAGGTACTGTAGACACATTCGGTGAGATCCGGAGGATCATAGCACGGGAGATACCTGCGGAGGCAAGGCTCACCAAGGTCGAGTTCGAGGGCCCCGCCATAATAATCTACGCTGATAACCCGAACGTCCTGCTGGAGAACAGCGAGCCCATAAAGCGGATAGTCCGCGAGATCAAGAAACGGGTGATAATTAGGGCCGATCCCAGCGCAAGGAAGAATACGGGTGAGGCCAAGAAGATTATCGAGGAGATCATACCCAAGGATGCAGAGATAACCGAGATGAACTTCGACGAGGGCACGGGCGAGGTGACCATCCTTGCCAAGAAGCCCGGTCTCGTCATAGGCAAGGGCGGATCGACCCTGAGGGACATAGCCTCGTCCACCGGCTGGCGGTCCACGATAGTCCGTTCGCCCCCCCTGAAGTCGAGGATCATCGAGCAGAGCCTATATCACCTGAACAAGGAGCGCGACTACCGCCTCGACTTCCTCAGAAGGGTCGGGAGGCGGATCCACCGCCCCAACGTATACAAAAACGGCTGGATAACCATCTCAGCCCTCGGGGGCTTCAGGGAGGTGGGGAGGCAGGCCATACTCGTCCAGACGCTTGACAGCAAGGTTCTGATAGACTGCGGCGTCAGGCCAGGCGCGCAGTACCCGTTCGACGAGTTCCCAAGGCTGGATCTGGCAGAGTTCGACGTCCAGGAGCTGGATGCCGTCATAATCACCCACGCACACCTTGACCACTGCGGACTCGCCCCGCTCCTCTTCAAGTACGGGTACGGTGGGCCGGTCTACTGCACAAAACCGACCAAGAGCCTGATGACCCTCCTGCAGCTCGACTACCTGGACGTTGCCGTGAAGGAGGGCAAGCCCACACCCTACGGCCTGAAGGAGGTCAAGAGGGAGCTCCTAAACACCATCACCTTGGAGTACGGCGAGGTGACGGACATCTCTCCCGACATACGCCTGACGCTGCACAACGCCGGGCACATTCTGGGCTCCGCCATGGTTCACCTCCACGTGGGAGAGGGGCTGCACAACATCGTCTACACGGGCGACTTCAAGTATGCCAGGACGCGTCTCCTCGAGCCGGCAACATCATCCTTCCCGAGGGCCGAGACCCTTATCATGGAGAGCACCTACGGCGCCCCCAACGATGTCGTCCCGACGCGGGAGGAGACCGAGCGGCAGTTCTTGGACTGCGTGAGGGCCACCATCCACCGGGGAGGGAAGGTCCTGATACCCATCCTCGCCGTGGGCAGGGCGCAGGAGATAATGCTCGTACTTGACGAGGCCATAAAGTTCGGCTCGATCCCGCAGATCCCGATATACGTGGAGGGCATGCTCCAGGAGGTCACGGCCATCCACACCGCCTACCCGGAGGAGCTGGCGCGGGAGATTAAGAACAGGATATTCCACAAGGGGGAGAACCCCTTCCTCTCCGAGCACTTCGTGAGCGTGGACGACAAGAGTGCGAGGCCCGATATCGCCGAGGGGGCACCCTGTGTGATAATGGCCACCTCCGGCATGCTCACGGGCGGTCCCGCGGTAGAGTACTTCAAGCTTCTTGCTCCGAACCCCAACAACACAATGATCTTCGTGAACTACCAAATTGAGGGCACATTGGGCAGATCCATCCTCCGTGGCCTAAGGGAGATACCGATAAGCGACTCCGTGGGGAAGATAGGCGTCGTGCAGGTCAAGATGGATGTCAAGCCGGTGGACGGCTTCTCGGGCCACAGCGACCGGAAGCAGCTCCTGAGGTTCGTGAACAACATCTCACCCCGCCCCAAGCAGGTAATAATCGTACACGGTGAGGAGTCGAAGTGCGTGGGGATGGCGGACTCTGTCAGGCGGTTCTTTAGGGTCGATGCCGTGGCGCCGAGCGTCGGGGACAGGCTTAGGGTAAAGTAGCCCTTCTCTGCCAGAGAACATTATTAGCCATCAGACCGATCTGGTCCAGTTCCAGACATCATCCCCGACGTGGTGAACGTTCTTTATTGCCTTGCCCTTCCTTCTCTGAAGGATCTCCTCCCTGTCCATTATCAGGATCCCCACCGCCAGCCCCTTGGAGTACTTCTCGTCAACGACAAGGACGACATCCCCCACCTTCACGTTATCATCTACAGACCTGATCCCCGGGGCCATGACGTCCGCCCCGTTCACCACGAACGGTACTGCCCCCATGTCCACAACGACCTTCGGGATCGCGTCGAGGAGGGCTTGAGACATCGCCAGCGAGGGCATGACGCTCCTCTCAAGCCCTACGAGTATGGGCTTTCCATCCTGGAGGTAGATCCTCTCCCCACTTGCCACCTCGACAAGCTCTATCTCCTTCTTCTTGTTGATATGGTCAACGAGGCTGGGGCAGACATGCTTCGCCTCCTCCAAAAGGCTCTTCAAATCCTTCGAACTGAGCGGGTGCCTCTTCTTTATGAGCAATTTTGCGGTCTCCGATAAACTTAAATAACGTCTCTCATAAACCGAGATTGCTAATTAACCTTTACGGCAGGAATGAATATGAGCGATTCTGGCGCAACAGAAATACTGAGCGAATCCTTGGGCTCCTTCGTTCTCGTAAAGCTAAAGGGCAGCAGAGAGGTGCGCGGCATGATGAAGAGCTTCGACCAGCACCTGAACCTGGTCCTTGAGAACGCAGAGGAGCTTATACCGGACAAGGAACCGAAGAAGCTTGGAACGATCATCGTTAGGGGCGACAACGTAGTAATCGTCTCTCCATCCCCGAGGTGAACGAGATGAAGGGCACAACCTCGTTCGGTCGCAGAAGCAGGGGCATAACCCACATCTCCTGCAGGCGATGCGGCCGCCGTAGCTTCAACGTGCGCAAGAAATTCTGCAGTGCCTGCGGTTACGGAAAGACTCCAAAGATGAGAGACTGATTGGAGAGTTATCGAATTGTCTGAGGAGAAGCTTCCTCTCTCAGAGTTCTATAGGGTATTGGATCACGTAACGATCTCCAAGTCATCGAAGTGGTGGTCGGCGGTCGTTCTCACCGAAGCCTACGGAAGAAAAAGCGTTGCACTCTACCTTTGGACCTACAGCCAAGGCACGTGGAAGAGGAAGCACAAGTTCGAGATAAACAGAAAGGCTGAATGGGAAAAGATAAAGGGCGCCGTTGAAGCCATGCTCCAAAAGATAGAGGGTGCCATGCCAGCGAAGCAGTGATGCGAGAATAACTTTTTAAAAGAGTATTTTGTCTAATGGTCTGAGGGCCGGTAGCTCAGACTGGCAGAGCGCCCGCTTGGCATTGCGGGCGAGCAGCCACCGCACCAAAGTGCGGGAGGCCACGGGTTCAAATCCCGTCCGGTCCACCACCTTTTGCTGCCAATGAACGGGGGAGGGCACGAAGAGCTGGGCCGAGGCGTTATGGTAACGTCACAAACCCAGCCTGCTCGAAGTTCTTGTCGAACGCAAATACCTCTTTCACTCTGAGCTGGCTCATCACCGCAAAACTCGTGCAGTCGGTGAGGCTCCACCTCTTGTCACGCCTCTCCTCCATCAGGCTCAGTGCGGCATCGAAGAGGCCCCTGTCGATCCAGACGACCGTGACGCTTCTGCTGCCGAGCGCCTTCTTTGCGAATGCCGAAGAGGGTTCAGCACCCTTCCTCAGCCTCAGAAGCGTTATGGCTTCGTTGAGGACATAGTCGGTCGTCAGCAGCGAGCCATGGCGCCCTTTCCTCAGGTCTTCCTTGAAGCTGAGCGCTACCCTGTGGTTCTCGTCGTCCTCGTCCTCGAGGGCGTACCAGGCCCCAGTGTCCACGAAGATCAACGCACCTCACCGTAAAGGACCTTGTCGTGCTCCGCAGAGGTCCTCTCCTGCTTCCCAGTCCTTTTAGCCGAGGGGGGCTCGGAGAATACCGGATCGTTTGGGTCAACGGAATCTGATATGGTCAGCTTCAGCGCGGCCTCCCGCAGGGCCTCCTTTATCGTGCACCCGCTTCTCCTGGCGTACTCCAGAAGGATGCGGTACTCTGCATCGTTGAGCTCCGTTTGCACCACTTTCATGTTACATTCACCATCATACATGAGACATGCCACCTATATAAGGTTATTCGGGCATCGGCAACAGACAGAAAGAGCTTAAAAATGCAAGGCGGAAAGACCGGGGCGCCATAGCCGGGTAAGGATCGAACGCCTTCCTCTCGAACGCAATCATTAAGCTAAAATTTTACAGCCTGCTGAAATACAGTTGGGGCAGGCGGTGGGAGTAATCGTTGATATGGACGACGAGGGCAGGATTCGTGGGTTGGGTGAGTTACATCTTGGGAGATGAGAAGTACGCCAGACTCACTGTTGACTTTCGCAGAATACAGCAATGTAAGAGGAGGCAGGACCGCTGGGATGGGTGTTGTAAAGATCTGGAGAGAGGGGCGAATCTGAAAAACAATCCCGGCAACGTGCCCCGTGAAGTGTTGCATCCTCACCTCATTCTCCCCGTACATCTCGAACTCAAACTCGACAGGCAAGCGCATCAACCACGTCCCATTTTATCATAACGGCGCTGCAATCTCCCCCAAATCAACAACAATGTAACCCTCCTGTTCAAGCCTTTCCCTTTCCGCCACCTTTTTCGCAACTATGCCATACCTCTTCCGCCCAATGGGTATCCGTCGATGTTTGTATCATAATGCAGACTTTTCATTACCGTTTCTAGGAATGTATATTTTTATATACATTTTCTTGTAGCTGTTGCTAACCCCCTCCCATAAAGTGACTCAAGGTTCTCTGACCCTTAGCCGGCGCCTTGGGGGGTTCCTCCTCAACCAAGTTCTGCGTGAATCCGTAGATCCCCTCTACCCTCCTCTTTGTCCCAAGCAGCTTGTTCCTCTCGTGTGTCTTCACACTCACGAGCGCGTAGGTCTTTGCCACCTTCTTCCCGCCCGACTGGCGCAGTATCCTCCCGAACCTCTGGATCCACTTCTTCGGGTTGCCCGGCGGGTCCATCCATACCTCTATGTCCGCGACTGGCACATCGAGCCCCTCCTCGCCGATGCTCGTGCAGACCAAAATGCCTGCCTTATCCCTGAACTGGAGGAGGGCCGAGGCCTGCTGCTCCATAGTCATTCCGCCCTTGCCCACAAGGACCGCCACCCTCTCCACGCCGTAATCCTTCTGAAGCATGACCCCAATCTGCTTGGCCGCCTCAACCGACTCGACGAACACGATGGCCTTCTCGAACTCCCTTCTTCTCAGAATGTTCATTGTTGCCGTGATCTTGTGGTTGAATCCGCCCCTCAGAATCTCCCTGTAAGTGTCATAGATGCTCTTTCCGCCCAGCTCCGCCACGGGTTGCCTCAGTTCCCTGAGCTTCCATATACCATAGTTGAGCACGCTGCTCGCCCCGTCCTCCACGATCCTCGACTTCATGATCCTCAACGCCAGCAGGCAGACGCATAGCCAGTGACTCCTATTCCTGCAGTAGCCCCTAAGGTGCTGGGATCCGTACGCCTTCTTTACCCTGTCCCGATAGACGCGGATCACCTTGTCGAGCTGGTAATACACAGCAAGGAGCTTGGGGGGCGCGAAGACGCTGACGAGGGCGATGACGCGTTCGGGCATATGCACCTTTATCTCCGGCTCCTCGACCGAGAAGACCTCGATCTGTCCGAAGACCTTCTTCAGCTCTTGGAGGCGCCCGGGCGCGTGTAGCTGGGGGGTGGCACTTAACGCCAAGATCTGGCTCCCGCACGCCTTAGCCGCCAGGAGGATGGAGTAGCCATCGGTCTCCCCAATGTACCCGTGGCACTCGTCAGCTATGACGAGGCTGTAGGGGAAGGTGAACCCCTTCTCCCTGAAGATTTGCGCCAGATACCCTATCGGGTCCCCCTCCCTCTTGGCGCTATCGATCTTGGAAGCGAATCGAGACAGAATGTCGTTGTAGAATGTTTGAGGGGTGGTGACCGCGAAGCCTGCATTCCAGACGTTCAGCGCCCTCCTCCTCTCCGGCGGGATGCTCCCAGATATGAAGTAGGCGTCCTTCAGGTTCAGCATGCGCCGGGCGAAGAGAGTCTGCTGGACCCCGAGCGGCACAGAGGGGGTCAGGAAGAGTATCCTGCAGGGGTTAAGGGCAGACTCCCGCGCTATGAAAGCCCCCGCCAGGTAGGTCTTCCCGAGCCCCGTGGGCAGCCCGACGATGAGCGCATCTCCGCCGACCCTGTTGAGGATCTTCTGCTGGAACGGGAAGAGGGTATAGTTCAGCCTATCGATCCTGAAGGCCTGCACCCTCTCTATCGGGCTCTTGGGTGCCAGATTTGAGGTGAGGAGCTGCATCGAGTATGGGCTGTCGTCCAGGAACTCAAGATATCTCTTCCAGCCTTCTACGGGCATGGCATGCACCTGTTAATCTTAATCCATTCTGCGGGTCTACAGATATCCGCCACCGCAGACTCCCTATAAAGATAATGATCTCTCAAAATATAGATTATTTTATATGTCTGCATTCTAACGGAGTGTTGTGCTTGAAGATGGACCTGCGTTACCATGCCAACCTGATGCTTCACCTTATGAACGACGGCACCACCTTCCTGCTCCCATCGGTGCTACCCCTGATCGTGTTGGAATACGGCTTCTCCTTCAGCACCGCGGGCTTCATTAGCGCCATAATACCGTTCTGCCTTGGCGTCTTCCAAACTCCAATTGGTAGAGTATCTGACAGGATGTCGAGCGCCCTCCTTCTCAGGTCGGGAATGCTCTTGGTGGCCGTTGGATCGCTGCTGGTGGCTCTTGTGCCCTGGCTCTTCATCCCGTCGATGTTTCTGCTCGGGATAGGCGGCAGCTTCTACCACCCTGTTGGCTACGCCTACACCTCTAAGATCGTGAGGAACAGCAACAGCGGGGCCGCCCTTGGTCTGCAGGTCAGCTCCGGCGATATCGGCATCCTCCTTGCATTCCTTACCGCGGGTCCGATTGCCATCATCGGGGGATGGCGGGCAACCTTCATGGTCTGGGGCGTCATGGGAATCGTCGCCTTCCTCCTCTCGTCGTTCATGCTCAAAGAGGAGGGATCTTCCGCACAGGCACCTCCCTCCTCGCGTGACTTCTCCGTTCTTAGAAAGAGGGAGGCGATCCTGATCATGATCCTCTTCGCCCTCCTCGGCGCGGTCGTGCGGGTCCTGAACACCTATCTCCCGACGCTCTTCTTCATACAAGGAATCGACATAACCACCGCAGACGCCATAACCGCACTCTTCATCGGGGCTGGCATAGTGGGAGGAATAATCAGCGGCAGGCTCCTGGACAGGTACGGCGGCAGGAGGGTAACCTTCCTCCTCTTCGCCTCGACCGCCGCGGTGTTGTTGATGATGTACCCAACCTACCCCGTTCTCCTGGCGACCCTGATGGTCGCGCTCGTCGGCTTGGTCTCGGTGGGGCTGTATCCCGCCCTGTATTTCCTGATGAGTCAGGCGACCTCCGGCAAGATTATAGGCACCTCCTACGGTCTCCTCCTCTCGATCGGGATGCTGAGCGGCATCGTAAGCGTTACCGTCGGGGGCTACATAATCGACATAGCCCCCCAGATGATCTATGTCTTTGCTGCATTCTTGGCCCTATTGGCTGCAGCTCTCTCCTTCAGGCTACCAAGGTTAAACGGGAATTGAGCCCTCACGCATGGTAAACGTACCGCCGGTAGAACCACCTCTTGACCACCTCGACTATTATGAGGTACGCGGCGATCAGTCCGGCCAGCACCGCGAAGAATGAGAGCGGCGGCTCCACAAATCCAAAGAGCTCGCCCAGCGGCGTGAAGGGTATGATTATCGCGAGGGCCGTAACGCAGAGGCTACTGAAGGTCAGGAGCCTGCTCGGCCTGCTCCTGTAAAAGGGCGACCGTCTCGTCCTTATTATGAAAACCACCAGCGTCTGAGTGCATAGGGACTCCATAAACCAGGCGGTCTGGAAGAGTGGTACCGCTGCGTTGAATACGTAAAGCATTATGAAGAAGGTCAGGAAGTCAAAGATGGAGCTTATCGGCCCTATGTAGAGCATCATCCTTCTGATCAGGGATATGTCCCACCTCTTCGGCTTCTCCGCGTACTCCTCATCCACGTTGTCGGTGGTTATGGTAGACTCGGAGAGATCGTAGAGGAGGTTGTTCAGCAGTATCTGAATAGGGAGCATGGGCAGAAACGGGAGGAAGAAGGACGCTCCCGCCACACTGAACATGTTTCCAAAGTTCGAGCTGGTCCCCATGAGGATGTATTTCATAGTATTGCCGAAGGTCTTCCTTCCCTCCAGAACGCCGTCATTCAGAACCCTCAGGCTCTTGCGTAGAAGGATGATGTCAGCCGTCTCTTTGGCGACATCAACCGCATTATCCACGGAGATGCTTACATCTGCCGTCTTCAGGGAGGGCGCATCGTTGATGCCGTCACCCAGGAAACCCACCACATGGCCGTTCTTCTTCAGCGCGTTCATTATCCTGTCCTTCTGGGCCGGCGATACCCTGGCGAATACGTTGGTATCCTCGACAACCCTCTCCAGCGCATCGTCGTCCATCTGCGCTACGTCCTTCCCGAGGGCTACGCCCTTGACCTCGAATCCGAGCTGCTGGCAGGTCATCTTGGTGACAAGCTCGTTATCGCCCGTGAGGACCTTCAGCTCAACCCCGGCCTTGCCCAGCAGCTGCAGGGACTCCCTTGCGGTCTCCTTTGGCGGATCAAGAAATGCAACGAAGCCCAAGAAGACCATCTCCGCCTCGTCGCTTATGGAATATGTGTGCTTCTGCTCGTGGGATTTCTTGTAGGAGACGCCTAAGACACGAAAGCCCTCGGCGCTAAGATCATAATACTTCTGGTTGATGGCGTCCCGGTGGGCAGGGCTAAGATCGAGGACTCTTCCTCCCTGCTCAATGAAGCTGCAGACCTTTACCACCTCTTCTGGCGCTCCCTTCGATATGACGAAGAGTTCATTTCCCTGATTAACGACGACTGATACCCTCCTCCGCGTGAAGTCGAACGGAACCTCGTCTATCTTCTGGTATCCCTGTATTACTACGTCCCTGTACCCGAGTATCGCCTCATCGAGTGGGCTCTTCAGGCCGGTCTGGTAGTGGCTGTTGAGATAAGAGTAAAGGAGCACCTTCTCGTCGTCATTTCCCTCGAAGTCCACGTGCAAGATGAGCTTTATCTTGTTCTCCGTCAGGGTGCCCGTCTTGTCGGTGCAGAGGGTGTCCATGCTTCCGAAGTTCTGGATCGCGGCAAGCCGCTTCACGATGACACCCTTCTTGGACATAGCCATGGCGCCCTTGGAGAGGTTCACGGACAAAATCATTGGAAGGAGCTCAGGGGTCAAGCCCACCGCAAGCGCCAAGGCAAAGAGCAACGACTCGAGCACGCCTCGCTTGAAGAGGGCATTTATGAAGAAGACGAATATCACGAGTACAAAGGTGGTCTCCATTATCAGGTATCCGAACCTGTGGATCCCCCTCTCGAACTCCGTCTCAGGGCCCTTCGCAACAAGCTTTTTGGCAATCTTGCCATATTCGGTGGCATTACCCGTCTTTAACACCACGGCGGTCCCGGTCCCGCTAACGACCGAGGTCCCAAGGAGCAAGCAGTTTCTCCACTCTCCAATCGATCCACCCTTGGTCTGCGGCGGCTCAGCCGACTTCTCCACCGGAAAGGACTCGCCTGTCAGTGCGGACTGGTTGAGGAACAGGTCCTTTGCAGTTAGAACCCTTGCGTCTGCTGGCACTATGTCTCCAGCTGAGAGGTTGATTATGTCGCCGGGGACGATCTGGTAGAGCTTCACCTCCTGTCTGCGCCCGTTCCTTACAACCGTTGCCGTGGTCGTGACCTGCTCCTTCAGCTTCCTGGCGGCGTTCTCTGCCTTGGACTCCTGATAGAAGTCGAGAATGGTGCTCATGAAAATTATGGTGAAGATTATGGTCGCAGTCACCACCTCCCCAAAGAAGGCCGCGATCAGGCCTGCAATAAGAAGTATCAAAACCAAGGGGCTACTGAAATGTAATATGAACTGGAGAAGGGAGGTCCTCCTCTTCCTCTTGGCGAGTTCGTTCAGTCCGTATGTCTCTAGGCGCCTCTGAGCCTCCTCTACAGTCAGACCCTCCTCTGAGGTCTCTAGAAGTGATAACAGTTCCTCGCTCGGGAGACTTAGCATGGACTCTGTGCTCATAGAGGATTTAAACTGGGCCGTCATATGTCCCTCATCCGTCACGGTATGAGCCGTAGCCTCGCCCTCTTGTTACCCCGTAGATAGACGACCTTTGAGCGTCCTATAATCATTTCTATGGTGCCCGAGTGCTTCTTGATGGTAATGGCATCCTTAGACAGACATGCGAAAACTTTAATTGCCTATCTCAGTCGAAGTATGACGGGCTCCGGTAGTATAGTCCGGTCAAGTATATTGGCCTCTCGAGCTTCCCGCAGAGAAAGCCAGTGACACGGGTTCAAATCCCGTCCGGAGCACCAATCTATATTGTCCATGACCTAACAATGCCGATTAACCAAAAGTTTAAAGATTTATTTCACTAATCTTCCGTGAGGCATCCAAGCGTTGGCATTCCGACTGAGCGAACTGCATGACATATTAAGAGTAATACTGCTGATAAACTTTGGCAGGTCATGCGTGTGCGAGAAGGAAAAGCTCGCGGGTCGCATCCAAAAGTTTCTGGGGTGTTATCCATGTGTTGAAAAGAGCGACCTCGACGAGTCTATTAACGAACTGGTGGGCGAGGG
This sequence comes from Thermoproteota archaeon, assembly GCA_016882195.1. GTDB lineage: Archaea > Thermoproteota > Methanomethylicia > Methanomethylicales > Methanomethylicaceae > VGLU01. Next base: position 1,946 of record VGLU01000006.1, on the reverse strand, counting down.
GCTCCTCACCCTTGAGGGCGACAAGGTTCTATTGACGGAGAAGGGTGCCAAACTCCGCAAGGAATTCAAGAGCCTGCTCTTCAAGGAGGAGCCCATCATAGAGGTTGTTGCGGGTCTGACAGACGGTTCGATCACTAGCTTAATAGTCATCACCTCCGCAATCTTCGCAGGGTTGGGCACGCCAGCCACGCTCTTCGCGGCATTCCTGACCCTCGCCGCTGTGTCCGTAACCAACTTCTCCAGCTTCATACTGGGCGGAAAGACAGAGGATATTGCAGACCTAATCAATCTGAGAACCCTGATGGAATATGGTTTGCACACAATCCCTGACAAAGAGGAGCGAGACACATCGCTGATGTTGATCAAGAACTTATTTCTCGTATTGAGCAGGGCGATAGGTCGATCCAACCTCATCTCCGCCACCATCTGCGGGCTAACAACATTTCTCTCTGGTAGCATACCGATAATGTTCTACCTGGTGTTGCCGCCCCCCTTCAACATCATCATATCTTTGAGCTTCGTTGGTGTGGTCGTCGGAATTTTCTTGACTCGTTATCGATCGCGGAAGACTAAGGTGCACTGGCGTTTCACCTTATTGGAGACGCTCGGTCTAATAATAGTCGCGGTCATAATCTCTCTGCTGATCGGGGGCACCGTATGGGCGTAGGAACCATCAGATCTTGCAGATACGGAGCGTCTTCGTGGATCACTTACCTTTTTAACTCCATCGTAGCTATAAAACAGTGAGATATATGCAAGCTTCTGTGGCCACCAAGAACGCCCTAAAGTATGTGCTGGAAGCCATCCCAAATGAGAGGGTAGCCATCATAGTGGACGAGCCATCCCTTCCAGTTGGGGATGCTTTTGCGGAAGGGGCTCTGGACCTCGGGCTCTGGACCCGGTTGGTCATCCTAAGACCAGGCAAAGATGTGCGCCGCGAGATCCCGCCGGAGGTATCTGACGTCGTCGCCACAGGCTCATCTGACCTCTTCGTGACAATATTCAGGGAGAGCGAGAGGGAGACCCCCTTCCGCGTGAGGATAACTGATCTCATCCACCGCTGTAGAAAGTACAGGCTGGGCCACTGCCCTGGCATCACCTTGGACATGCTCACCGAGGGCGCCCTCGCCCTCTCCGCCGAGGAGCACCGAGGGATCCAGTCCTCCGCCCAGAGGTTGATGGCGAAGTTGGTCGGGGCGAAGGACATACGTGTTACTAGCCCAAACGGCACAGACATCTCCTTCAGTGTAGCCGGCAGGGAGTTCTTCACAGACACCAGGTTCGACTGGAAGACCTACAAGTGGGGCAACCTACCGACAGGCGAGGTCATAGTCGGCCCTGTGGAGACGTCCCTCAACGGGACGCTCGTCTGTGACCTCGCGGTGGGTGGCATCGGGCCGATATCCTCCCCGGTGAGGATTGCCGCCAAGGACGGGAGAGCCGTACGTTTCGAGTGCTCCGACAAGAACCTGCTTAAGAGGATCGAGTCTGCGCTGAGCGTGGACGGGATGGCAAGGTACGTGGGTGAGTTCGCGTTCGGCCTCAACAAGAAGGCCCGCCTCTCCGCAAACTTTCTAGAGGCAGAGAAGGTGGGGAGTACCGTCCACGTGGCGTTTGGTCATAACACGGACTACCCGGGCGGAACGAACAATTCGGCGACTCACATGGACTTCCTGATATCCAAGCCGACCGTCGAGGTGACGGATGCGAAGGGTAACCGCTTCGTTGCCATGAAGGAAGGCACCCTTCTCTGACATTCATTTTATTAAAAGCTGCGAGAATACCGCACCCGCAAGGGTGCGGATGAATCGCACGCTTCTTTTTCTATTAGCCTTCAATCCACGAACCCTCTACCGATCCATATGCTAGGCGACGGCGGAGCCGATACAGCACTACACCGCCAGATCGGTGCACGTCTAGTGAACGGATACCCTACCCGCAAGGGT